>DATHIB010000043.1:0-56674 GCA_035490055.1 Candidatus Limnocylindria bacterium
GTCCGTGGCATCCTCGACCACACCGGGGATCGAAGAAAATTCGTGCAGCACGCCTTCGATCTTGACGGCGGTGATGGCCGCGCCTTCGATCGAGCTGAGCAGCGCGCGACGCAACGCGTTTCCTACGGTCGTACCCCAGCCGCGCTCAAAAGGCTGCGCGGAAAACCGCCCGTACTTCTCGGTGAGCGATTCCAGCTCGGACGCAAGACGCTTCGGCTTCTGAAAACCCTTCCACATCGTGTTCCTTCCTTCTGTCCGACCAAGTCGGACTAACACCAAATACCGTGCCCGGTCCGCCGGGCGCGCTGGCACGGGCCGCGCCATTGAGAATCTTACTTCGAGTACAGTTCGACGATGAGCTGCTCGTTGATCGGCGGCGTCTGCACGTCATCGCGCTTCGGCATAGCCACGATCTTGGCCTTGAACTGTTCGCGCTCCTGTTCGAGCCAAGGCACAGCGTTCTGGCTCTGCGCGACGTTGCGGGCTTCCAGCACCATGGCGTTCTGGTGCATTTTTTCCTTGATGGCCACTTCCTCGCCGACGTTGACAAGATAGGAGGGGATGTTGACCTTCTTCCCGTTTATGCGGACGTGGCCGTGCAGCACGAGCTGCCGGGCCTGCGAACGCGAGGACGCCAGACCCGCGCGCCAAACGACGTTATCCAGACGGCGCTCGAGCATGATGATAAGGTTCTCGCCCGTCGGGCCCTTGGAGCGCGCGGCCTTCTCAAAGTAATTGCGGAATTGCCGCTCCAGCAGCCCGTAAGTGCGCTTGACCTTCTGCTTCTCGCGCAATTGCAGGCCGTATCCGGCGACCTTCGGGCGCCGTGACTGCCCATGCTGCCCCGGCACGAAGTTGCGCTTCTCGATCGCGCACTTCTCCGTAAAGCAACGCAGGCCTTTCAAAAACAGCTTCTGCCCTTCCCGGCGGCACAGGCGGCAGACTGCATCTCGGTGTCTTGCCAACTTCTATTCTCCCTTCCCAAAACTCTCTGAATCTTTTCTGTTTGGCATAAATATCAAACGCGGCGGCGCTTGGGCGGACGGCAACCGTTGTGCGGAATCGGCGTAACGTCACGGATCAACACGATGTGAAGTCCGGCAGCGGCCAGCGCGCGCACGGCGGACTCGCGTCCGGAGCCGGGACCCTTCACGCGGACTTCCACGCTCTTCATTCCGTACTGGTCACGCGCCACGCCCGCGGCGGCCAGCGAGGCCTGCTGCGCGGCGTACGGCGTGCCCTTGCGCGATCCCTTGAAGCCAATCGCACCCGCAGAGGACCAGCACACGACACGGCCATCCGTGTCTGTGATGGAAATCTGCGTGTTATTGAACGACGCGGCGACGTACACGACACCGTGCGGAATGATGCGGCGCTCGCGCTTCTTCTTGAATTCTTTCTTGCGCTTCGCTGCCGCTGCCGGCTTCCCCGGGGTTACTGCCGCGTCCGGCGCTGCATTCTTTTGCTGCTCTTTTGCCACGATTCACTCCATTTCTTCCGATGCAGAATCTGAAAAACTTGCCAGGGAAGAGCGCAGCATGCTGCGCCCCTGCAAGCAAACCTGTTAACCCTTCTTGCCGAGAACCTTCTTCTTCGCCGCAACCGCACCGCGCCGCGGACCTTTGCGGGTGCGCGCGTTGGTGTGCGTTCGCTGGCCGCGCACCGGCAGGTTCCGGCGGTGCCGGATCCCGCGATAGGCCTGAATTTCGATCAACCGGCGGATGTTCATCTGAATCTCCTTGCGGAGATCGCCTTCCACGCGGCCTTCTTTTTCGATTTCCTGGCGAAGATGGTTGATTTCATCTTCGGTCAGGTCGCGAATCTTCTTCGTGTGATCGACGCCCGCTTTTTCCGCGAGCTTCTTCGCGCGCTCCTGCCCGATACCGTAGATCGAGGTCAGCCCGACCCAAAGGCGCTTCTGCGGCGGAAGATCTACACCTGCGATACGTGCCATGCCATTCTCCTAACGAGGGGCTTTACCCCTGGCGCTGCTTGTGTTTTGGGTTGACGCAAATCACCCGCACCACGCCGCGCCGGTGGATCACCTTGCACTTGTCACAAATCTTTTTAACCGATGCCCGTACTTTCATGCTGCTCCTCATGCTGCGAGTCAAGCGGCCCGCCTCGGAAGGCGTGCCCTACAAAACCTGTGGCGCTACTTGTAGCGGTACACAATCCGGCCGCGCGTCAAATCGTAAGGCGAGAGCTCCACCGCAACTTTGTCTCCCGCCAGAATCCGGATGAAATTCTTGCGCATCTTGCCGGAAACGTGCGCCAGAACCTGGTGCTTGTTTTCCAGTTCAACGCGGAACATCGCGTTGGGCAGCGGCTCGATCACCGTCGCCATGACTTCAATGGCGTCCTCCTTGGAATTTCCGGAGTCGCCTTTCTTCTTTTCCTCGCGAATCGGTCTTGCCATAGTCTCCCGTGTTCCAACCGACCGGTCTAAAGACCGGCCCCTACATCTCCTACCACGACGGCCCGGTCATCTCTTTCGGCCGCGTCAGAATCCACGGTCCGTTGGCGGTAACCGCCACCGTGTGCTCGAAGTGCGCCGAGGGGCTGCCGTCCGCTGTTTCCGCCACCCACTCGTCGCGCATGCGAACTTCCGGACTGCCGGCGTTCACCATCGGCTCGACGGCAATGACCATGCCTTCTTGCAGCCGCGCACCGCGTCCCTCGTCACCGTAGTTCGGCAGGTTGGGCTCGTCGTGCATCTTCGTTCCGATCCCGTGCCCCACGAACTCACGCACCACCGAGAAACCGTTCTGCTCGACCCAGCTCTGCACGGCGTGGCCGACATCGCCGAGCCGGTTGCCCGCGCGCATCTTGTCGATCGCGCGATCCAACGATTCCCGGGTCACATTCAGCAGCTTCCGCAGTTCCGGTTGAATCTGCCCCACCGGGACAGTGACCGCCGAATCCGCGTAGTAGCCGTCCACTTCCATCCCGAAATCGATCGACACGATGTCGCCTTCGCGCAACTTCCGCTTTGGCGACGGAATCCCGTGAACGATCTCGCTGTTCACCGACGTGCACAGCACGCAGGGATAACCGCGATATCCCTTGAACGCCGCCTTGCCCGGTCTTCCGGCGATTTTTTCCTCGGCGAGCTTCTCGAGGTCCATCGTCGATATTCCCGGTTTTACCACGCTTCGCAGCGCCGTCAAGATCTCGTGCACGAAAAGGCCCGCGCGGTGCATCTTTTCCAGCTCTTCCGCGCTTCGCAGATGAATGGCCATCAATCTTTTTCCGGGGCCCTATCCGGGCCCACTTCAGCGGGAATTTATCGCGCCCCGCGCACGCTCTGCACGCTTTGCAGCACCTGGCGCCCGACTTCTTCCACGCTCTTCGCCGCGTCGATGACGTGCAGCAAACCCAGTCGCCCGTAATAAGCCGCCAGCGGGGCCGTCTGCTTCTCATACGCCTGCAAACGAGGGCCGATGACTTCTTCGCGATCGTCCGGCCGCTGTATCAGCTCGCCGCCGTCGGCGTCGCAAATTCCTTCGACCTTGGGCGGGCGCTCGTAAATATTGTAAATCTCGCCCCCCACCTTGCAGGTCCTTCGCCCGGTCAACCTTCGCATCAGAATCGAAGGATCGATGGCCAAGTGAATCACGAACGGCCGCTTGTAACCGTGATGCTTCAACAACTCGCCCAGGTATTTCGCCTGGGCCACCGTTCGCGGAAACCCGTCAAACACAAAACCATGCGAACAATCCGGCCGCTCGATGCGCTCCCTGATCATTTGAAGCACCAGGGAATCAGGAACCAGGTCGCCGCGCTCCATGAGGGGCTTGGCAGCCTTCCCGAGCGGTGTGCCTTTGCTGACATGCTCGCGAAGCATGTCACCCGTCGAAAGATGCGGCACACCATACTTCTTGGCCAATTCCTTTGCCTGCGTGCCTTTCCCCGCGCCCGGAGGCCCGAGAAAAATCACTGCGCGGTCTAGCTTATCGGGGTGCCGTGTATCCGGAGCCACCCTGCTTTTCTCCATCACCGCCGGCCGCGCAACCGGCCCTTCCGCGCAAACCCTTCGTAGTTCCGCATGACCAGTTGCGCTTCCAACTGCTGCACCGTATCCATGGCCACGCCCACCACGATCAAGAGCGACGTTCCCCCGAAATAAAACTGCACGCCCAAGCCCTTCAGAAACCATACCGGAAAGTGGCGGTCAAACCACGACCCGATTCCCCAGCCCAAATGGTCGAGGTGAATGCCGGCGATCATCCACTCCGGAAGCAGGCAGACGAGCGCCAGGTACACCGCACCGATGAACGTCAACCTTTTTAAGATCTTGCTGACATGCTCGGAAGTGGTACGGCCGGGCCGGATGCCCGGAATGAACCCGCCGTTTTTCCGCATGTTGTCCGCGAGTTCCGTCGGATTGAAGACGATGCCGACATAAAAGAACGCGAACACCAAAATCAGCGTCACGTAAATCAAGGTGTACAGCGGCTCGCCCCACTTGAGAGCGGCGGCAATATTTGCGACGAAAGGCCAGCGAGTTCCAAATATCAGCGCAGCGGTGGCTGGAAAAGCCAGCAGCGAACTCGCAAAAATCGGCGGAATGACGCCGCCGGAGTTCACGCGCAGCGGGAGGTAAGATGATTGCCCACCCATGACGCGGCGTCCCACAACGCGCTTGGCATACTGCACGGGAATGCGGCGCTGCCCGCCCTCCACGAATACGATGAAAGCGACAACCGCGATCATCAGCGCGATCAGCAGGATCAGCACAAGCGGCGTAAAGGGCCCCCAAGCCTCCGTTTTGGCCTTTTCATACAAGTCCACAACCGCGCGAGGAAGTCCTACGACGATACCGACGAAGATGATCAGCGACATCCCGTTGCCGATGCCACGCTCGCTGATCTGCTCGCCGAGCCACATGATGAACGCAGAACCCGTCGTCAGCGTGAGGATGGTCATGAGCGTAAAGCCAAACCCCGGGTGATAGACCATGGACTGCCCGCCTGGGCCAGCTGCGGCCTGCAGGGTCTGCGCGATGGTGAAAGACTGAATGATGCTCAAGACGATCGTCAGGTAGCGCGTATATTGCGTAATCTTGCGCCGGCCGAGCTCGCCTTCTTTCTGCAGACGCTCGAGATACGGAAAAACCACGGTCATCAACTGCAGGATGATCGACGAGGTGATGTACGGCATGATGCCAAGCGCGAAAATCGTCAGGCGGCGGAAGTTGCCGCCGCTGAAGAGGTCGAAAATGCCCAGTACCGAACCGGCCGACTGGGTGAAGAGCTGCTCCAGCACCGCGGTGTTGATTCCCGGCGTGGGAATGTGCGCACCAATGCGGTACACCGCCAGCAGTGCCAGGGTGAACAGCACGCGGTTCCGCAAGTCTTCGATGCGGAACATGTTTTTCACGGCTTCGACGAATCGGTTCATGCCTGTTTCCTGCGATCCCTCTTTACGCTACAACCTCGAACGTGCCACCAGCCTTGGTAATTTTTTCCTTCGCCGACGCGCTGAACGCCTGCGCATGAATCGCCAGCTTGGTCGTCAGCTCGCCATCGCCGAGAACCTTGATGGGGTCGGTGGCGCGGCGCACAAAACCGTGCGCGCGGAGCAACTCGGGAGTAACCGTCTCGCCAGCCGGAAAAACGTTCAGTTCCGCCAGGTTCACGATCGAGTAGGTCACGCCAAAGGGATTGTGAAAGCCGCGCTTCGGCATGCGCCGATGCAGCGGCATCTGTCCGCCTTCAAAGCCGCGGCGGCGCGAATAGCCGCGGCGCGACTTCTGTCCCTTGTTGCCGGCGCCCGCGGTCTTGCCGAGCTTTGACCCCATGCCGCGGCCGACGCGAACTTTCTTCTTGCGCGAGCCCGCGGGAGGCTGCAAGTTCGAGAGCGTGAAGGAGCGGCGCGCTTTCGACGCCGGCGCCGCCGGCTTGTGCTGACCGCGCTTGCGGGTCCCTCTCGGGCCGCTTGAACTTTTTCTCGCCATCGCTCTACCCCACCACTTCCACGAGGTGCCGCACCTTGTGGATCATGCCGCGCACCGACGGCGTGTCCTGGCGCTCGACCACCTGATGCATTCTCCGCAAGCCCAGGCCTCGGATGGTTTGCCGCATATCATCGGTGCAGCTGATAAAGCTGACTACCCACTTGATCTTCACCGTGCCGCCGGACTTCTTGCCGTCGTGCTCGGTCCGGTTATAGGGCTTGACGGGAGTTCTTACGCTCGCCACTTTCTTGCCGGTCATTAGTCGCCCTCACTCGTCGCGGCTTTTTCCTTGGGTGGCTTGCCGCTGATTTCTTCCACGGTCTTCGAGCGCGTTTCCGCCACGTGCGCTATATCCTTCAAGCCGAGGAGAGCTGCGAAGGTAGCCTTGACGACGTTGTGCGGATTCGAGGTGCCGATCGATTTCGTCAGCACGTTGTGAATTCCCGCCACCTGCATCACCTTGCGCACCGGGCCGCCGGCGATCACGCCCGTGCCTTCCGACGCGGGCTTGAGCAGCACTTGCGCCGAGCCGTAACGTCCCAAAACCTGGTGCGGAATCGTCGTACCCTTCAGGTTCAGCTTGATCAGATTTTTTTTCGCCTGCTCGATGCCCTTCTTGATGGCCATGGGCACTTCGCGCGCCTTGCCCATGCCGAATCCCGCATGACCGTGGCTGTCGCCGACGACCACCAAAGCGGAGAAACTGAGGTTCTTGCCGCCCTTTACGACCTTGGTGACGCGGTTGATGGCGATCACGTCATCCTTCAGCTCCGAAGGATTCACTTCCAGGAGCCGGCGTACCGCTAGACTGTCTCGCAAAATTTGCTTCGACATAGGCTTAGAACTGTAACCCCGCTTCCCGCGCCGCATCCGCGAGCGCCTTGACGCGGCCGTGATACTTGTATCCGCCGCGATCGAACACGACCTTTTTTACGCCGGCAGCCTTGGCGCGGTCGGCAACGATTTTGCCGATCACTTTTGCCGCCGCGATGTTGCCCCCACCCTTCAAATTCTTTTTCGTTTCGCCGTCCACCGAACTGGCGGAAACCAGCGTCTTGCCCGAACGGTCATCGATTACCTGCGCGTAAATGTGTCCCAGCGAACGGTAAACGCTCAGGCGCGGGCGCTCGGGAGTGCCCTCGACCCTGGTGCGCACCCGCGCGTGGACACGCTGGCGGTGCAAATCCCGCGAAAGCCTGCGAACTCGTGTTGACGCCACTGTTTCATCTCCTCAAAATCGGCGGCCGCGAAGCGGCCCATGTTACTCATGACCCCAGACAAGCCGGGACCAACCATTTCTACGCGGCGCCGGCCTTTGCTCCCGCCTTGCCGGCCTTCTTCTTCAGCCGCTCACCGGTGATGCGCACGCCCTTCTGCTTGTACGGGTCGGGCGGACGCAGCGAGCGCATATCCGCGGCAACTTGGCCGACCTGGCCTTTGTCCGCGCCGCTCACGACGATGTGCGTCTGCTTCTCGACGGCGACCTGAATGCCTTCCGGAATCGGAAATTCAATCGGGTGCGACTTGCCGAGCGCGAAGGAAACCATTTTGCCCTTCAACTCGGCGCGGTAGCCGACGCCCACGATGTCGAGCTCTTTCTTGAAACCGGAGGTCACGCCGTGAACGGCGTTGGCAACCAGCGCGCGCGCGAGGCCGTGAAGGGCGCGGTGCTCTTCGGTCGCACGAAGGGCGGTGAGCACGCCGTCCTTCTGTTCAAAGGTGATCCCCTGCGGGATCGCGAAGGAGAGCTTGCCCTTCGGCCCCTGCACGTCGATTTTGCCGGGCTGCATGGCGATCTTAACGCCTGCCGGCACTGGAATTGGTTTGCGTCCGATTCGTGACATCTTCTCTATTTTCCTTGACTAGAAATACCGGCTACCAGACTTCGCAAAGAATCTCGCCGCCAATTTTGGCCTTGCGCGCCGCGCGGCCGCTCATCAGCCCTCTCGGCGTGGTCATGATACTGATGCCCAGCCCGCCTACGACGGGACGAATATCGGCCGAGCCGAGATACGAACGCGCGCCCGGGCGCGAAATGCGCTTCAGGCCGGTGATCACGCTGCGGCGGTCCGGGGTGTACTTCAGGAAAACGCGCAGCATCTTGCGCGTCTTGTTCTCGTCCACCAGCTTGTAGGTCGAGATATAACCCTCATCCTTCAAAATGCGCGCGATCTCGGTCTTGAGCTTGGAGACCGGAACATCGACGCGCTGGTGCTTGGCGGCCGCCGCGTTGCGGAGGCGCGTCAGAAAATCGGCAATCGGATCCGTTTGCATAGTTCTCCTACCAGCTGGCTTTCACGACGCCGGGGATTTCACCCTTCAGCGCCATACCACGAAAACAGATTCTGCACATCTGGAATTTGCGGATATACCCGCGCGCGCGGCCGCAGCAGCGGCAGCGGTTGCGTATCCGCACCTTGAATTTCGGTTTCTTGAGCGACTTGGCGATTTTTGCTGTGCGTGCCATTTATTGTGCTGCTCCCTTTTCGCGAAGCGGAACTCCCAGCCCCTTGAGCAGCTCGCGGCCCTGCTCATCGTTCCTCGCGCTGGTCGTCATGGTGATGTTCATGCCCTTGATCTTGTCCACGCGCGTGTAATCGATCTCCGGAAACACCAGCTGGTCTTTCAGACCCAGCGTGTAATTCCCGCGGCCGTCAAAGGAATTCTGGGGCAAACCGCGGAAGTCGCGCACGCGCGGGAGCACCACGTTGCACAGGCGATCGAGAAATTCGTACATCAGGTCGCCGCGCAAAGTCACCGCGCAACCGATGGGCATGCCCTTGCGAATTTTGAAATTCGCGATGGACTTCTTCGCCCGTGTGATCACGGCTTTCTGCCCGGTGATCTGACCGAGCTCAACTGCCGCGGTGTCCAGCAGCTTCGCGTTCTGGCTTGCTTCGCCGAGGCCGATGTTGACCGTGATTTTCTGCAGCTTCGGCACGGCCATCATGTTCTTCCAGCCAAAGCGCTTCATCAGCGCGGGCACCGTCTCACTCCGGTATTTTTCCTGCAATCGGCTCTTCATCGCCTTCTTCTACCTTGTCCTTTACTTGTCCAGCGTCGTGTTGCAATGCCGGCAACTGCGCACTTTCGTGCCGTCCGGCAGCACAGTGTGGCCAATCCTGGTGTGCTTGCCGCAACTTCCGCAGACGACCATCACGTTCGAGACATTGATACCGGCTTCTTTCTCGACGATTCCGCCCTTGATGTTCTTCGATGGGTTGGGACGCGTGTGCCGCTTGATGATGCCGACGTGCTCGACCACCACGGTGTTCTTCTTCGCGTTGATCGAAAGCACGCGCCCGCTCTTGCCCGCGTCTTTTCCGGCAATCACCTTGACGTTATCGCCCTTGCGAACCTGAATGGTGTGCCGCTCGGCTCTTTCGTGTCTCAGTGTCATGGCCTACCAAACCTCCGGAGCCAGTGAAACAATCTTCGTGAATTTCTTCTCGCGCAACTCGCGCGCCACCGGGCCGAACACGCGCGTCCCGACGGGCTCGCCCGCATCGTTGATCAGCACCGCAGCGTTATCGTCGAACCGGATGTATGTGCCATCCTTGCGCCGCCGTTCTTTCCGCATGCGTACCACGACCGCCTTAACAACCGTTCCCTTTTTGACCTGGCTTTCCGGCGTTGCTTCCTTTACCGCGGCAGTGATGACGTCGCCGAGGCCGGCCTGCAATCCCGCGTCGCCGCCCACCGGCATAATGCAGGTCAGCTTGCGCGCGCCGGAATTATCGGCCACCGTCAGCCAGGTTCGCATCTGAATCATTGGTCTGCTCCCCTGTCTCTCTTACGAGGCCGACGCGTTCCGCGTCAGCACTTCCTTCAACCGCCAGCGCTTCAACTTCGAAAGCGGCCGCGAGGCCACGATGCGCACCGTGTCGCCGGCTTTCGCCTGGCGATTTTCGTCGTGCGCGTAGAACTTTTTCAAGATGCGCACCACGCGGCGGTACTTGGGGTGCTGGACGAGCCGCTGCACCTCAACCACAATGGTCTTTTCCATCTTCGCGCTGGTCACTTTGCCGGTGAGAATGGTGCGCTCGCCGCGCTCGGCAACCGGCGCGCTTTGTGTTTCAGTTGTCATTACGCCTTCCCTGCTTTCAGCTCTTGCGCGCGAACGAGTGTTTTCACCCGCGCCAGATCTTTTTTCGCTTCACGGAGCCGCTTCAGCGCTTCCGCCTGGCCCGTCGAAAGCTGGAAGCGCAGACGGAAAATCATCTCCGTCAAGTCCTTCTCCTGCGCGAGCAGTTCATCCACGCCCGCTTCGCGGATCTTTTCAATTCGCCGCGGCATGCTTAAAACCCTCCTGCACGGGAAACGAACTTCGTGGGAATCGGCAGCTTGTGCGCCGCCAGCCCCATGGCTTCTTTGGCCGTCGCTTCGTCCACTCCCGCCATCTCGAACATGATGCGTCCCGGCTTCACCACCGCCACCCACTTCTCCGGCGCGCCTTTGCCCTTGCCCATGCGCGTTTCGGCCGGCTTCTTGGTAAACGGCTTGTCCGGGAAAATCCGGATCCACAATTTCCCGCCGCGCTTGATGAACCGCGTAATCGCCACACGCGACGCTTCAATCTGCCGGTCGGTGATCCACGCGCATTCCATGGCCTTCAAACCGTACTCGCCGAACGCCAAATCTCCGCCGCGCCAGGCCTTGCCGTTGCGGCGGCCGCGCATCTGCTTTCTGTACTTCACTTTCTTTGGCATCAACATCGCTGTGTTCTCGCTTCCTTGATCTCGTTTACCGCTTCCCGGTTACAGCCAAACTCGCTGCTTTTTCCGTTTACGCCACCGCGACGGTCTCGCGTTCCTTCTGAATCTTGGAGGCCTTCTTGGGCACGTTTTCGCCCTGGTAGACCCAGCACTTCACGCCGATCACCCCGTAAGTCGTATTGGCTTCCGCGGTGCCGAAATCGATGTCCGCGCGCAGCGTCTGCAGCGGCAGCCGCCCTTGCAGGTACCATTCCTTGCGCGCGATTTCCGCGCCGTTCAGCCGGCCTGCCACGCGCACCTTGATGCCCTTGCAACCGAAGCGCAGCGCCGAATCCACCGCCTTGCGCATCGCGCGGCGGAAGGCCACGCGCTTTTCGAGCTGCAGTGCGATCGACTCCGCCACGAGCTGCGCATCCAGCTCCGGACGGTGCACTTCCTGAATGTCGATGTGCACTTCGCGCTTGGTGCGCTTCTGCACTTCCTGCTTGAGCTTGTCGATCTCCGCGCCCTTGCGCCCGATGATGATGCCTGGCCGCGCGGTATAGATGCGCACGACCAGCTTGTTCGCCGCGCGCTCGATGTCGATCGAGCTGATTCCCGCGCTCTTCAGTTTTTCCTTCAGCTCCTTGCGGAGCTTGACGTCTTCGTGAAGAAGATCGGCGTAGTCCTTGTCGGCATACCACCGCGACTTCCACGGTTTGTTGTAGCCTAGCCGGAATCCGTACGGGTGCGTCTTCTGTCCCATGACTCTCCTTACTTCTTGCGTGGCCGTAAAAACGGCCGGCTACTTCTTGCCCTTTTTCGAGGGCGCTTGCTTCCCGGTCAATGCCTTGCGAACACGGCGCGCGGTGCCGCGCACGCCCTTCTGCGCTTCGGCTTCCGCCACATTGGCTGCCACGCGTTCCGCAGCCGCCACGTGATGCTCGGCCACGCCCACCCAAAGGTGCGCGGTGCGTTTCTGGTAGCGAAACGCCCGGCCCATCGGCGCGGGGCGCAGCCGCTTCCAGCGCGGCCCTTCATTCACAAAACACTGCGCCACGAACAACATGTCCACATCGAGCGGCGCCCCGGAGTCCTCCGCCTTGCGTTCGGCATTGGCGATCGCGCTGCGCAGCACCTTTTCGATGTGCTTGGCCGCACGCTTCGGCGTGTACTTCAGCGTGTGCAAAGCATCCTGCGCCTTCTGCCCGCGGATCAGATCCATCACCAGGCGCGCCTTCTGCGGCGACATCCTTACGTGCCGCGCCAGCGCGTGCGCTTCAATCAATGCATTCTGTGTCTGCACGTCAGCCATGACTTATGCCTTCGGCGCTGCGGGTGCTGCCGCTGGTGCTGCGCCGCCTCCTGCTGGTGCCGGGCCTGCGGCCTTCTCGAGCGCCGCTTTCACGCCGTGGCCCTTGAACGAACGCGTCGGCGCGAACTCGCCCAACTTGTGTCCGATCATCTGCTCGGTCACGTACACGGGAATGAATTTCTTTCCGTTATGCACGGCGATGGTATGCCCGATCATGTCCGGCACGATCGTCGAACGCCGCGACCACGTCTTGATCACTTTCTTTTCGTTGCGCGTGTTCAGTCCTTCGACCTTGATGCGCAGGTGGCCGTCCACAAACGGCCCTTTTTTCAGTGAGCGTGCCATCGATTCCCTATTCCTCCACTCGCCGCAAGCGGCCCCATGGCGCCCGCCGTATCTTCTTGAACCCTCGTACCGGCCCGGGAACGCGGTGCGACTTCGGGCAGAACGGGCATACAAACCGCGTGCCCTGCGCATTCGCAATCCGTTCCACGATGACCGCCCAGCCCGGCTTGCACAGCTTATAGAGCACCGGCTCCGGCGGAGCTACCGCTACCTTGACCGGCGGACGTACCGGCTTGGCGTTCTTCGCGGTCACGCGCTTGGCTGCGCGCTTAGCCGTGCGCTTCACCGGCCGGCTGCGCCGTGCTGCTGATCGTGTTGTGTGTGTCGCTCGCATCGCTTTTGCTCTCACCGGTCTGGCTTTAGTTCACCGCCCGGCTTCCAACTTCAGTAACGCCTTGTATTTACTTCCTGCGCTCGACAATGTGCTTGTCGGTGCGCTTGTTGTTTCGCGTCTTCTTACCCAACGTCGGGAAGGCCCAGGGCGTCTGCGGATGATTGCCTTTGACCTTGCCTTCGCCGCCCCCGTGCGGATGATCCACGGGATTCATGGCCACGCCGCGAACGGTGGGTTTCTTCCCGTGCCACCGCGTGCGCCCGGCTTTTCCGTAGGTTTCGTTCTCATGGTCGAGGTTGCCGACCTGGCCCACCGTCGCCATGCACTCCACGGAAAACTTGCGCACTTCGCCGGAAGGCAGCTTCACCAGCGCGAGATCACCTTCTTTGCTCAGCAACTGCGCCGAGCCGCCCGCGGAACGCACCACTTGCCCGCCGCGCCCGGGATACAGCTCGAGGTTGTGAACCATCGTGCCGGGAGGAATGTGCTTGAACTGCAGCGCATTGCCCGGAAGAATGTCCGAGCCCTCGCCGGTGGAAACCGTTGCGCCCACTTCCAATCCCACGGGATGCAGGATGTAGCGCTTCTCGCCGTCGGCGTAGTGCAGCAGCGCCAGATTCGCGCTGCGGTTCGGGTCGTATTCGATGGCCGCCACTTTCGCGGGCACGCCGAGCTTTTCGCGCCGGAAGTCCACCTTGCGGTAGGCCTTCTTGTGGCCGCCGCCGCGGTGCCAGATCACAATTTCGCCCTGGTTGTTGCGCCCTCCGGAACGCTTCTTCGGCTCGAGCAGCGCCTTTTCCGGCTCCTGCTTGGTAATGTGGCTCTTGTCCACGACGGTGATGAACCGCCGCGACGCCGTATATGGATTAAAGCTTTTCAGTCCCATCGCCGCCTCTTACCTTCTTAGTGCTTAATGCCGTTTCCTTTTCAAACCGTCCCGGTCTTACAGGTTCTCCGCGTACTCGATCATTTTTTCGTCTTTGGCGAGCTTCACGTACGCCTTCTTCCAATCGCGCCGGTAGCCTTCGCTCTGGCCGCGGCGGCGCATCTTGCCGACAAAATTCGCGGTGCGGACGCCTGCGACCTTCACCTTGAAAATCTGCTGCACGGCTTCCTTGATCTGCGTCTTCGTGGCGCTGGCTGAAACTTCAAACACCACGGTGTGTTGGGTCTCTTTCACGCCCAGGCCCTTTTCCGTGATGATCGGCCGCCGAATGATTTGATAGTGAGGGGTCGACATCGTTTATCCCTTCCCCTTTTTCTTTGCCGGCTTCGCCGCTTTCTTCGCTGCCGCTGGTTTCTTCGCTGCTGCCGGTTTCTTCGCTGCTGCCTTCGAGGCCGCTTCCTTTTTCACCGGCTTCGCCGCGGGAGCAATCGTTTCCACGTCCGGCACCACCACAGGCTTCTTTTCCGGATCGAGCGAATGGCTCAACCGCGCCACCGCTTCCTTGGAAAGCACAAGCAAGTCATGCTTCAGCACGTCGTAAGGCTGCAGAACATTGGGCGCCGCCAATGTTACACCTTGGACGTTGCGGCTGGCGCGTTCCAAATTGCTGTTCTCGCCATGCGCCACGAGCAAAGCGGACTTCTTGTGATTCAGCTTGCCCAGCACCGCCAGCAGCGATTTGGTCTTGTGCGTCTCCAAAGTCCATGCATCCACAACCGTCAGCCTCTGCTCGGCTAGCTTCGCCGAGAGCGCCGAGCGCAGCGCGCCCAGCAGCATCTTCTTCGGCAGCGCGTAGCTGTAATCGCGCGGCTTCGGTCCGTGGACCGTGCCGCCATGACGCCAGAGAGGCGAGCGAATCGAGCCCACACGCGCGCGGCCCGTGCCCTTCTGCTTCCAGAGCTTGCGGCCCGCGCCGCTCACTTCGCTCTTTTCCTTGACCTTGTGCGTGCCCCGGCGCAGTCCGCGCAAGTACCACCGCGAAGCCTCGTGCAGCAGGTGTTGATTGACCTTCGCGCCAAAGATCGCGTCCGCCAGCTCCACCTGACCGACTTTCTTGCCATCCAAGTTAACTACGTCGACGACCGGCATGATCTTGTTTCCTCGTCCTCGAACCTTTTTCGTGTTCTCAGTTGTCCGTGTTCCGTCAGAATTCTGAAACATTAGGTCAAGGAGTTTTTCCCTCGTAACTCGGACCCCGCGACCGATAACTCTTCCTTACTGACAACTGACCAATGAAAACTGACAACGCTCAGCGATGTGTCGCTCCGCCTTACTTCGCTTTTCTCGCCTTGCGGATGAAAATGTACGTTCCGCTCGGCCCCGGCACCGATCCCCGCACCAGCAGCAGGTTTTCGTCGGTGTCCACCTTCACAACCTTCAAATTCTTCGCCGTTACCCGGACGTTCCCCATGTGACCCGGAAAGTGCTGATTCTTCCAAACGCGCGACGGAAAGGAACTGCCGCCGATGCCTCCTGGCGCGCGGTGATGCATCGAGCCGTGCGTCGCATCGCCGCCGCGGTAATGCCAGCGCTTTACGCCGCCTTGAAAACCCTTGCCCTTGCTGACGCCGCTGACATCGACGAGTTCGCCGGTCTTGAAGTTCTCCACCAGCACGCGGTCGCCGACTTTCGTCTCGTCCTTCGATTCCTCGATGCGCACTTCTTGCAGCACCTTCATCGGCGCGACGTTGGCCTTCTTGAAGTGCCCGGTCATGGCTTTGTTGACGCGCTGCGGCTTGACGAATTCCACGAGTCCCAGTTGCGCGGCCTCGTAGCCGTCGGTCTGTTTCGTGCGGCGCTGTACCACCACGCAAGGCCCGGCCTGAAGAACCGTGCACCCTGCCAGGGTGCCGTCTTCCAAAAAGACTTGCGTCATCCCCAGCTTGATTCCGATGATTCCGTCGACTGCCATTTTCCTCGTCTCTCTTTCGCAGCGTGCCTTCATAGGTATCGGCTGCGTCCCGCCCAAGATGCCTGCAATCCCGCGTTCACTGTTGTCCCTTTTCAGCGCTCAGTCCGAACACTAAAGAAGACAGCCAGAAAACGTTCCGCCACTCTCAACTAACGCCGCTTCTAACCACCGCTCGCAACTCTCAATGACTCCAAGTGTTTCTTCACTGAGAACTGAAAACTGACCACTGAAAACTCACTTCACTGCGTGCCCGAACGCCTTGATTTCCACGTCCACGCCCGGCGGAAGGTCCAGCTTCATCAGCGCGTCCACCGTGTCCGGCGTCGGCTCCAGAATATCGATCAGCCGCTTGTGCGTGCGCATTTCAAACTGCTCTCGCGACTTCTTGTCCACGTGCGGCGACCGCAAGACCGTCCAGCGGTTAATGGTGGTGGGCAGAGGAATCGGCCCGGCAACGTCCGCGCCGGTACGCTTTGCCGTCTCCACGATTTCACGTGTGGACTGGTCCAGAATTCTGTGGTCGTACGCCTTCAAACGAATACGGATTTTGTCGCCTTGTCTCATAAATTATTCAATGACCTCGGTCACGGCGCCGGCGCCGACGGTGTGGCCGCCTTCGCGAATCGCGAACCGCAGCCCCTTCTCCAGCGCTACCGGCGTGATCAAAGTCACTTCGCAGCTCACGTTGTCGCCCGGCATCACCATTTCCACGCCGGCCGGCAGCTTCATATCCCCGGTCACGTCCGTGGTGCGAAAATAAAACTGCGGCCGGTAGCCAGAGAAAAACGGCGTGTGGCGCCCGCCTTCTTCCTTCGTCAACACGTACGCTTCGGCTTTGAACTTCGTGTGCGGCGTGATGCTTCCCGGCTTGCACACTACCTGCCCGCGCTCCACGTCTTCTTTTTCCGTGCCGCGCAAGAGCAAGCCGACGTTGTCGCCCGCGAGTCCTTCGTCCAGGAGCTTCTTGAACATTTCCACGCCCGTTACCACTTTCTTTTGCGTCGGACGGAAGCCCACGATTTCGATTTCTTCGCCAACCTTTACCTTGCCGCGTTCGATTCGGCCGGTGACCACCGTGCCGCGGCCGGAAATCGAGAAGATATCCTCGATCGGCATGGCGAACGGCTTGTCGATGTCGCGCACCGGCAAGGGCACGTTCTTGTCCACTGCGTCCATCAAATCTACGATCGTCTTTTCCCACTTCGCGTCGCCGTTCAGCGCCTGCAGCGCCGAACCCTTCACGACAGCAATCGAATCGCCCGGATACTGGTAGCTCTTCAAGAGTTCGCGAACTTCCAGTTCGACCAACTCCAGCAACTCCGCGTCTTCCACCATGTCGCACTTGTTCAGAAAAACGACAACCGCCGGAACGCCAACTTGCCGCGCCAGCAGAATGTGCTCCCGCGTTTGCGGCATCGGTCCATCGGTGGCTGCCACGACCAGGATCGCGCCATCCATCTGCGCCGCGCCGGTGATCATGTTCTTGATGTAGTCCGCGTGCCCCGGGCAGTCCATGTGCGCGTAGTGGCGGTTCGCCGTTTCGTACTCCACGTGCGAAACCGCGATGGTGATCCCGCGCTCGCGCTCTTCCGGAGCGTTATCGATCGAATCGAACGCGCGGAACTGCACCTTCGGGTTGTGCTTTGAAAGCACCTTGGTAATCGCCGCCGTCAACGTCGTTTTGCCATGATCAATGTGACCGATGGTTCCGATATTCACGTGCGGCTTGTTGCGCTCGAATTTCTCCTTCGCCATTTCGTCCTCTGCTCCTCATTCGAAGTCTTTCAAATAGTCTGGTTACAAAACTTTCTTACAAACCCCTGACCGCAAAATCCCGATTTACCTGGCCGCCTTGCCGGTCGCCTTCTCGATCACTTCCTGAGCGATCGAAGCTGGCGCTTCGGCATAATGCGAAAAATGCATGGTGAACGTGGCGCGGCCTTGCGTGCGGCTGCGCAAATCAGTGGCGTAACCGAACATCTGCGAGAGCGGCACTTCCACCCGAATGACGTTGCTGCCCGCGCGGTTTTCCGTGCCCTGAATCGCCGAACGCCGCGCATTCAAGTCGCCGAATACCTGCGGCATGTACTCTTCCGGAACCACGACTTCCACTTTCATGATCGGTTCGAGAAGAACCGGCGAGGCTCTGTGGCAGGCTTCCTTGAACGCCATCGAGCCGGCGATCTTGAACGCCATTTCCGAGCTGTCAACGTCGTGCGAACTGCCGTCGATCAGAACCGCGGCGACGTCCACCATCGTGAAACCCGCCAGGATGCCGTTATCCAATGCTTCGCGAATGCCCGCTTCGATCGGCGCGATGAACTCGCGCGGAATCGAACCGCCGACGATCTTGTCGATAAACAGGAAGCGGTGCTCTTTGTCGAACTTCCACTTTCCAGCCGGCCCGCCCACGATTTGCTTGGCCAGGGCGTCCAGATCGTCCGTGGACAATTCTTTCATGTTCTCGTGGCTGGAGCTGGGGAGCGGGTGCAACTCAATTTCGCAATGCCCGTATTGGCCACGTCCGCCGGTCTGCTTGATGTATTTGCCTTCCGCGGTGGCCTTCTTGCGGATCGTTTCGCGGTACGCCACCTGGGGACGCCCCACATTGGCCTGCACGTTATATTCGCGCAGCATGCGGTCCACGATAATTTCCAGATGCAACTCACCCATGCCGGAGATCAGCGTCTGCCCGGTATCCGGTTCCGTGGAAACGCGGAACGTGGGATCTTCCTGCGCCAGCCGCTGCATCGCCACACCCAGTTTGTCCTGGTCGGCTTTCGTTTTTGGCTCGATAGCCACGGAAATAACCGGTGCGGGGAAATCGATATTTTCGAGAATGATCGGCTTGTTTTCGTCGCATAGCGTGTCGCCAGTATTGACGCTCTTCAGACCAACGCAGGCGCAAATATCGCCTGCATAAATCTCATCAATCTCTTCGCGCTTATTCGCGTGCATCTGGAGCAAACGGCTGATGCGCTCGCGCGTGCCCTTGCCAGAGTTCAATACGTAACTTCCGGACTTCAGCACGCCGGAATACACGCGGATGTACGTCACATGCCCGACGAACGGGTCGGACATGATCTTGAACGCCAGTGCCGCAAAGGGCTGATCGTCCCGGGCCAGGCGCAGCTCGCTTTCCTCATTCTCTGGGTTCACGCCCTCGACCGGAGGAACATCCACGGGCGACGGCAGGTAATCGACAACGGCATCTAGCAGCGGCTGAATTCCCTTGTTCTTGAACGCGGAGCCTGCCAGCACCGGCACGATTTTCAGCGCCAGCGTCGATTTGCGGATTGACTTGCGCATCTCTTCCACCGTCAGCGGCACTTCGTTCAAATACTTGTCGATCACTTCATCGTCGTGCTCGGCGATGTACTCAATAACTTTCTTGCGATGGTCGTCGTAAAACTTCTTGTCGATCGCCGAACCCTTCAAAGCGCCGGCAACATCCGGCCGCGAATCCACGAACGCCTTGTCCCAGAGCTTCTCGACCGGAAAAGTTTCGAACTTCGCTCCCAGCGTTTCTTCCAGCCAAACAATGACTTTTTCCTCGAGGAAATCGATGATGCCGATGAAATTATCTTCACGGCCAAGGGGAAATTGCAGAGGTACGGGGTGGGCTCCCAGGCGCTGGCGTATGGTGCGAATCACATGGTCAAAATCCGCTCCCATGCGGTCCATCTTGTTCACAAAACAGATGCGCGGAACGCGGTACTTGTCCGCCTGGCGCCATACGGTTTCCGATTGCGGCTGCACGCCGGCGACGGAATCGAATACGCACACCGCGCCGTCCAAAACGCGCAGCGAGCGCTCCACTTCCACCGTGAAGTCCACGTGGCCGGGCGTATCAATAATATTGACGCGGTACTTCTTATTGAAGCGATCCCAGGAAGCGGTCGTCGCCGCGCTCGTAATGGTAATCCCACGCTCGCGCTCCTGCTCCATCCAGTCCATGGTGGCCGTGCCTTCATCCACCGAACCGATCTTGTAGGTCACGCCCGTATAGAACAGGATGCGCTCCGTCGACGTCGTTTTTCCGGCGTCGATGTGCGCCATGATCCCGATGTTGCGCGTGTCTTCGAGTTTGAATACCCGGGGCATAATCTCTTTTTAAGAATCCTTTAATTTATGAAACGCCTACCACCGGTAATGCGCGAACGCCTTGTTCGCTTCCGCCATGCGGTGCACGTCTTCCTTCTTCTTCATCGCTCCGCCGCGCGCATTCGCCGCATCGATCAACTCATCCGCGAGCTTGTCCACCATCGTCTTGCCCGCGCGTTCCCGCGAATACTGCAGCAGCCAGCGAATCGCCAGCGACTGCCTGCGGAACGGATTCACTTCCACCGGAACCTGGTAGTTCGCGCCGCCCACGCGCCGCGTCTTGACTTCCAGCAACGGCTTCACGTTCTCGATGGCCTTCTTGAAAATTTTCAGCGCATCGTCGTTGGTTTTCTTCGCCACCTGATCCATCGCGCCGTAAAACACGCGCTGCGCCGTCGACTTCTTGCCTTCCCACATCATCGAGCAGATGAACTTCTCCACAATGTCGCTGGCATAGACCGGATCGGTCGCTTGGGTTCGCCGGAAAACGAGTCCTTTGCGTGGCATTGCTCTTTATCGCTCCTTCCAAAATCGTTTCATGCGCAACCTCTAAACCAAACAGTTGCCTTACTTCGCCGCCGCGGCCTTGGGCCGCTTCGCGCCGTATTTCGATCGTCCCTGCTTGCGGTTCTCCACGCCCGCAGCGTCCAGCGTTCCGCGCACGATGTGATACCGCACTCCCGGCAGATCCTTCACGCGGCCACCGCGCACCAGCACGATGGAGTGCTCCTGCAGGTTGTGGCCGACGCCGGGAATATAAGTCGTCACTTCAATCGCATTCGTCAAGCGAACGCGCGCCACTTTGCGCAGCGCCGAGTTCGGTTTCTTCGGGGTTTGCGTGTACACACGAATGCACACGCCCCGCTTTTCCGGGCAGCCCGCCAGCGCAGGCGACTTCGTCTTCATCCGGACCGCTTCACGTCCCATTCTTACTAGTTGCGAAAACGTCGGCACAGTCGTCCCTCAATCGCGCGCGTAATTTTTCGCGGCTCCCGCAAGGCGCGCAGACAAAATGGCGCGAGAGCGCAATCCAGTGCTGAAAGGTCTACTGCGAATCCGGAGATACAACCAGCAAGAAACTCCGTACGCACTCCAAGAAGTAGAACTACTCTCTTGGCTTCAGTTCGGAGAGGCTTACTCGGCTTTGCGGGGCTGGCGCCCCATTCCGGCCGCTCTTCTGTCCCATTCCGTCTTACTTTGTTCCGGGACTGAAGATAATTCCCTTCCAACTCAACGACTCCGAACAAGCCGGAGCCGCCCCACTCAGGGTAAAAGCATCCCTGACAAACACCGAAGTATAGGAAAGAAAACGCGTCCTGTCAAATCTTTCGCCTACAAGCCATTGGAAAACTTTATGCATTCTTGCGTCTTGGCCCCCGCCGTGCCAAACTGCCCTGCTACGCAGCCTTTTCTAGCTAGGAGCCTGCCATAACCCTTCCTTCAACTCAGGCAACGGGAACCCCCTGCACGGTCTCGAAGAACGAATAAGCCATTTAGAATGAACTGTTTCCGTAGCGACAGGAAGCATCTAACCTTCTTGCTCCTTGGGAAACAGCTCACTCGTGCCGAAGCGCAACGAGCGGGTCAACGCAAGTAGCTCGGCGGGCCGGGATATAGCAGGCCAGAAGGGCAACAAGCATGAGTAGCAGCGCCACGGCCCCGAAAGTCACTGGATCGTAAGGACTTACGCCGAACAGCAACCCGGAAAGCTGCCGCATGGCCACCAGCGCGGCAAGGATTCCCAGCAGCACCCCTACCCCAGCCAGCCGCACCCCCTGGCCCACCACCAGCCGGAGCACGTGGGAGCGTTCCGCACCCATTGCCATGCGTATCCCGATCTCGCGCGTCTGCTGATTCACGGAGTAGGACAGCACTCCGTAAACGCCAAGCGCTGCCAGCACCAAAGCCAGCCCTCCAAATAATGTGAGCAGTGCCGCGCCCATTCGCGGTGCCCACAGTCCTTGATCCATAATCTCTCCGATCGTCTGCACATTGGTGATCGCCAGATTCGGTTCCAGTGACTGAATCTGCGAGCGAACGCCTCCGATCGGGGCCTGCGGGTTTCCCGTCGTGTGCACTTGCAGAGTTACGGCTGGCGAATAATCCTGGGTGATCGACAGGTACGCGAGTGGCGCGGGCACTTCCCCAATGTTATTGATCACCGTGTTTCCAACGACCCCGACAACTTCACGCAAGGTGGGATCGCCAAAGAAATGAAACCGCTTGCCGACGGCTTCCTGGTTCGGCCAGAAGTGTTTGGCCATTGCCTCGTTGATCACCACAACTGGCGTCGTCCCCTTCCGGTCGGAATCGCTGAAGACCCGCCCCTTCAGAAGCGGGATGCGAAGAGCATCGAAAAATCCCGGAGTGATATCGTCGAGTTGCGTCAACGTCCCGCGATACCCGGTTGTTTCATTCTCTCCCTCGGGAAAAACCGTTCGCGCGAAACCGCCGCCGAGCGGAAAATTTGAAGCTATCGTTGCGGATTTTACACCGGGCGTCGAATTTGCGCGTTCGATGGCCGCGCGAAAGAATTCCTGCGCTCGTCCTTCCTCGTAATGCAAAGCGCCGAGATCGAATGCCATCATAAAAAGGTTTTTCGGTTCGAAACCGGGATCGCTTCGCTGCGCGTCCCGCATGCTGCGAATGAAGAGTCCGGCGCCAACCAGCGCCACCAGCGAGAGCGCAATTTCCGAAACAACCAGCAGGCTGCGCAAACGGTTCCGTCCCCAGCCGATCGATCCTCCGCGCCCGCCCAGTTTGAGTGTTTCCATCAGGTCAGGCACAGACGCTTTCAACGCCGGCGCAACCCCAAAAAGCATCCCTGTCAACAAGGAGATGCCCAGCGTAAACAGTAAAACGTGCGAATCGAGCGAAAGATCCAGGTCATTTTGTTCGATGAAGGGCGGCCGGAACGACCACAGAACGCTCCGGCCCGCGTAAGCAATCGCCAGTCCCACCGCGCCGCCAAGCAGTGACAACAACATGCACTCCGTCAGCATTTGCCGCAGGAGACGGTGCCGGCTCGCTCCCAGAGCGGCACGCAGCCCCATTTCCTTTTCCCGTTGCGCGGCCCTCGCCAGCAAAAGGTTTGCGAGGTTGACGCAGGCAATCAGAAGCACAAGCCCCACGACGGTCATCATCATCGTGCCGGCCAGCGACACCTGATCGTGCTGATTCACTCCCACCGCCGCATCTGCCAGCGGCGTCAGCGCGACGCCGCGCCCAGCATTATCTTTGGGATATTCCGCCTCCAGCCGCGACGCAATCGTCTTCAGCGAAGCCTGCGCCGGTCCCAGATCAATTCCTGGCTTGAGCCGCCCGACCGAAAATACCCCCAGAAATCGCCGGTCGTTAAAAAACTCCTTGTTCAATCCCGCAAGGACCTGCGGATACATGCTCGAAGGAATCCATATCTGTTCCGCGCCCGCGAATGTGAACGTCCCCTTGAATCCTTTTGGAGTCACTCCGACCACCGTGTACGGCACGGCGTTCAGTGTCAGGCTCTTGCCCACAACATTTGCATCCGATCCCAGCTTATTGACCCAAAAACTGTGGCTGATCACCGCCACGGTGTTTCCGTTTAGCTTTCTATCTTCATCAGGAAGGAAAAACCGTCCGGCGGCAGGCTGCAGGCCCAGCACATCGAAGTAATTCGCGCTCACGATTTGCCCGTTGACCTGCCGGGGCTCGGCGCCGCCGCTCCATGTCAGCGCAGTCGGCACGATGCACGACAAGCTGGAGAAAACTTCCGCCTGCTTCTGATAGTCCTGAAAATTCGGAAAGGACATCGGCATCTTCGCGGCGTTGGCAAACCCCACTTTGGTTTTCGTGTCGATCGTGTCCAGTTCAACCACCTGCGAGATGTCCTTCACCGGCAGGGGATGCAGCAGGATTGCGTTCACTACCGTGAAAATTGTGGTGTTCGCCCCGATCCCCAGCGCCAGGGACAACACCGCGACGGCGCTGAACCCGGGACTCTTGAGCAACATGCGCAGGCCATGCCGAATGTCTTGCCAGAATGTTTCCATATTGTCCTCCCGTCTTCTGAGAAGCCCTGCAAACTATTCCCTTGCGTATCACCGAGAGGGGCTTCGCGCCTAGCCAATCGTCAGGTCGTCTCGTCCTTGCCGAGTCCCTTTTATTCCTTGCCCTCCGCCCCGAGATCCCCAAAAGGCCAAAGATGAAAGGCCTTCAGCATCTCGTACTGGTGCTGCGCCCGCAGCATCTTTGCGGTCTTTTCCGCGGGCCATGGCGAAGCAAATCGCTCCGGCCGGTCCGCGATCCAATAAGCAGTGAGCGCCATCAGCGTGGCATTTTGCGCCAGCACTTCGGGCTTCACCGCCTCCAGCGCGTCGGCCGCCGAGTGGTGTGTGAATTTATAATCCGGTGAATCCTGATTCATGTTCATCCCCGGCAATCCCGCCATCGAGAAAGGCAGCGTGTCGGTCCCGCTTTCCACCTTGTCGTTCACGGGAATGTTTCGAATCGACGAAAGCGACTGCGCGAAAGGCCGGAAGCTCGCCACCAGATCGTCGCGGCCTCCCAGCATGAACTCCTTCACCGGCCCCTGCCCTTCATCCAACACCAAGTCTCCCAAATGATTGGCCACCTCCGATTGATGTTGCTTCATGTAGGCAAACGAACCGTCGAGCCCCTCCTCCTCGCCCGTGAACAATACAAAACGGATCGTCCGCCGCGGCCTCATTCCGGAGCGCATGATAGCTTCCGCTGAGGCCAGCACGCTCGCCGAGCCTGTGCCGTTGTCCGTGGCTCCCTCCGAAAGATCCCAGGAATCCAGGTGCGCTCCGACAACTAGCACCTGCTCCGGGTTTTCGCGCCCGCAAATCTCTCCCACCACATTCGCCGATTCCACTGGCCCGTTTGAAAATGTATTTTGCACGTTGAAGCGCGCTCGCACTTTTTTCCCGCTCTCGGCGTACCTTTCGAGCTGTCCTTGATCCTCGGCAGTCATCGACAAGACCGGGATGGCAAAATCAGCCTCGAAACCGAGAATCCCCGTGTGCGTGAGGTTCATTCCCGAGGCCTTCGATCCCGCCTGGCCTCCGATCACCGCGACTGCTCTTGCTTTGCCGGCCGCCTTAAGGAAATCTCCGAAGATGGCAAACAGGGAAGCCGCATTTTTTTTTGGCGCGCCCTGCATGACCACCAGCACAATCTTCCCGGAAAGCCGTGCAGCATTTTTGACCTCTTCCTCGATATCGAAGAGATTCGCGGTTACCACCTCGCCTGCCGCGCCTCCCGCCGGTGTCGATCCCGTCCAACCCATCGCATCCACATGCAGCGGCCGCCGAATGGGCTCGAGCAATTCCCCTTGCGCCATGCCGCGCGTCCATCCGCGCCAGAGCTGGTATTTTTCCGTGTGCACGTTTTCGAGCCCGATAGCTTTCATCTTGGCCACGCCCCACTCTTCGGCCTTTCTCTCCGCGGGCGTTCCCGTCACGCGGGCGCCAATGTCATCGCTCAATTCCGTGAGGTACTGAAACGCGTGCGAATCCATCATCCCTTCGCCTGCAATCTTGACGAGCGCCGGCTTCGTGCCATCCTCATCAGGCCCTTTCGGCGCCGGCCGATTGTCTGCCCGAGCCGTCCACGCCCCGCTCAAAGAAAATCCCAGTGCCACCGCTGCCACTGCCGCCAAAACACCTCGCATCCGCATTCTCCTTACGCCTTTCAGGCAGACAGACTCTATCACTGTGTCAGACGTGCAAGGCATGGAACCGTTTCCGGGGGGTGCGGAGCCTCAGCTCCCCCTTTACGCCTTCCGCATCGCCGAAGCTTCGCGCCCAACAGCAGGCCGAATCGCCCTCCCTTTACCCGTCACCAAGCCGAAACCCCGCTCCCCTTTCGTCTTTACCGCTTCCCACTCCGCACCCTACACTGCCATTTGTGGGCACGATGAAACTTTCAGGGCGTCCGCTTCTCTTCCTCCGAATCTTGTCGCCACTCCTCTTCATCGCATTTGCCATGCGCGCTACCCTCGCCCTGCAGCCCGTCCAAAAGCCCGCAGAAAAGACCTCCGAGAAAAAGGCCGAGAAGGTGGCCCCGCCCGAGAAAGAAGCGAATCCCGCACAAATTGAGCTGCTCGAAACCCGCTACCGCTTCGAAGCCAACGGCGATAGCCGCAAACAAGTTCACACCCGCGTGCACATCAATAGCGAACTCGGCGTTCGCCAGTTCGCGCGCCTCAATTTCGACTACAACCGCTCCTTCGAATCCGTCGAAATTCCTCTCGTGCACATCACGCACCCCAGTGGCGGCACCGCCGATATCCTTCCCAGCGCCATCACCGACAATCCCAATCCCGCCGTCATCAACGCCCCCGCCTACCAGGACGTCCGCGTCAAATCCGTCCGCATCCTCGGCCTCGCCCCCGGCGACACGCTCGAATACCGCGTCACCACCACCACCACCCACCACCCCCTAGCTCCCGAATTCTGGCTCTCACACGACTTCGCCCGCGAAGGAATCGTCTCGCAAGAATCATTCGAGATAGATCTCCCCGCGTCGCGCGACCTTAAGCCTTTTACCTCCTTGGCAGCACACGATTACGAAACTGTACGCTCAGGTGAAGGGACCGAAGCAAGGCTGATTTACCGGTGGATACGTCCTCCGACTGCTCCGGCTGCTCCCGAAACCTCACGGAAGATCTTCGATCTACCCGCGGCTTCGGTCGAATCGGATATTGTTCTCACCACGTTTAAAGGCTGGGCCGAGTTCGAAATCGCGCTACAAAAATCATACGAGAAGGCACTGCAGGTTACGCCTCAGCTTAGAGCCAAAGCTATTGAATTGACCCACGGCAGCGGCAAACCGGAAGATGACCTCCGCACCCTCTACGATTTTGTCTCCAAGAGCATACTGACAGTCGATCTTCCGTTGGATTCCGCAGGCTTCCGGCTCCGGAGAGCAGAAGTGATCTTGCCCTCGGGCTACGCCACTTCGGAGGAAAAATGCGTGCTGTTGTCCGCACTAGCGACTGCCGTTGGGCTGCGGGCGCAGCCGGCTTTTAGTCTTTCAGATGCTCACCCGCATATTGCTCCTCCTACCTCCTCAATTCTCAGCCACCCTCTCGTTATGGTGGCCTTTGCCGGACGCGTAGTTTGGCTCGACCCAGCTGTTGAGGTCGCACCTTTCGGAGTGATCGCTTCCAACATGCGTGGTGGGGTGGCCGTGCCTCTGTATCCCTCGTCGGACATCTCATTCTTGGAGAATGTTCCCAAGGATCTGCCCTATCCAGCGTCGCAACACGTGAACGTTGACGCCGCTCTCTCCGTTGACGGCAAACTCACCGCCAAAGTCCATTACTCTCTGCGCGGTGACAACGAACTGCTTCTCCGCGTCGCCTTCCATCAATCACCAAAAGACAAATGGAAGGAACTCGCGCAACTTCTCTCGATTTCCGACGGCTTCCGTGGCCAGGTAACCACTGTCATCGCCTCTGACCCGTACGCAACGAAAGAACCCTTCACCGTGGACTACGAGATCACTCAGCCCAAATTTGTCGATTGGTCGAAGAGACCGGTGCGCATCCCCGCCCTGCTTCCTCAGCTAGGCTTGCCCGATCCGCCCGCGAAACCCGCGGCAGGCGCTGCTTCGTCCCCCATCGATCTCGGCACACCGTTGGAAGTCGAGACGCACATGACGCTGCATCTTCCCCCCGGCACGACGACCACCGCCCCGACCGGCACCTCCGTCCAGCGCGATTACGCCACCTTCGCCTCGCAGTACTCCGCGAAAGGATTGACCGTCACAGCCTCGCGCCATATCAACTTTCTGCTGAGGCAAGTTCCCGCCGACCGCGCCACCGACTACAATGCCTTCCTTCGCGCCGTCCTCAACGACGAATCCCAGGACTTTACCCTCGACCGCGAATCGCCCCCAGCACGCGCCACCAAGCCCGCCTCCGTCACCACTACTCCCCAGCCAACCCCCAAACCTTAATCGCAGCGCTGTCCCATGCGGCCTCTCCCGGGAGCGCCAGCATCCATGCTGGCGGTTTTTCTTCTAACCTCTGCAAATGCCACCAATCTCAAGCCTCCTGATTTCAATCCGTTGTGAGAAATCCCTGCCCCGCCGCACTTTTTTCTTGACACTTCTTTTATCCGTGATACACTTATTTTTGTAGATAACTCCGCAATAAGTAAGCCAAGCGGTCCTAAGAGCATCCCGGCCGCATTTCCTGAATGAATTCCTTTTTTCCGGCAATTGCATCTTTCAACTGGGCCACAAAAATGCAGGCTCCTTAGAATCAAGCGATTACCAATTTAAAACTCTGTAACCCCCTTATTTTGAAGATCATGCATGGGGAGGTAGTTTCTCTAGCAGGACAGGCCATCTGGGCCTCGGGGAGACCGCAATCAGTGGCAGGATTAGTCGGCCCGGCAAGGGCCTTCTTGATTTCACTAAGAACTTAAAACCAAGAACTCAATACTGACAACTGAAAACTACCTGAGTTCGAGAATCTCCTTTTCCTTGGCGGCGGACAAATCCTCGATCTTCTTGGTCTCCGCGTGCGAAATCTTTTCCATCTCGTCCAGCGCCCGTTTCTGTTCGTCCTGGCTGATCTTCTTTTCCTTCTCCAGCTTGTCGATCGTTTCCTTGACGTCGCGGCGGATGTTGCGCACCGCGGTGCGGTGATTCTCCAGCACCTTGTGCAGGTGCTTGACGATCTCTTTGCGGCGCTCTTCCGTCGGCGAAGGCATCGGCACGCGCACCACATTGCCGTCGTTTGTGGGGTTCAGCCCCAGGTCCGAGGTCCGGATGGCTTTGTCGATCAGCGGCACCACGCTCGGGTCCCACGGCGAAATCACCAGCAGCGTCGCCTCCGGCACCGTCACCGTGCCGAGTTGATTCACCGGCATGGGTGTCCCGTGATAATCCACGCGGATGGCGTCCAGAATGGACGCATTCGCACGCCCCGTTCGCAGCGTTCCCAGTTCCTTGCGAAAATCCTCGACCGCCTTTTCCATCCGCGTCTTGCCCGCGGCAATCGCTTCTTTCGTCGTCATCGTGTCCTCATCGAAACAATTTTTCCCAGCATGATCCGGACTTCCGTATTCAGTGCTCAGTTTTCAGTAAAAAGAAAATCCACCGGAGGAATATCGCTCGGACATGATTCAGTTTTCTTTTTCCAGTGAAAGCAGCCTGCCGTACTTGTAAATAATGCAGTTCTCTTTTCTCGCTGAAAATCGGCCATCGAAATTGGACATCATTCAGTTTTCTTCTCTTACCGAAAACTGACCACTGAAAACTGAAAACTTGTTCACCCCGGCGTCACCTTCGAGCCCACGCGCTCGCCGAGCACCACGCGCTTGATGTTCCCCGCCCGGTTCATATTGAACACCACGATCGGCATGCCGTTGTCCATGCACAACGAAATCGCCGTCGCGTCCATCACTTTCAGGTTCTGGTTCAACACTTCGCGGTAAGAAATCGCGGCAAAAAATTTCGCGTCCGGAATTTGTTCCGGATCGGCGTCGTAAACTCCGTCCACGCGCGTGGCCTTCAGAATCACGTCCGCCTTGATTTCCATCGCCCGCAGGGCCGCCGCCGTGTCCGTCGAAAAATAAGGATTCCCGGTCCCCGCAGCAAAAATCACCACGCGATTCTTTTCCAGGTGACGAACTGCGCGTCGCCGGATAAACGGCTCGGAAACCTCTTTCATCTCGATGGCGCTCAACACGCGCGTAAACACGCCTGCTTTTTCGAGCGCGTCCTGCAAAGCCAGGGCGTTGATGACCGTCGCGAGCATGCCCATGTAGTCGCCCGTCGCGCGGTCGATCTCAAATCCCTTCTGCCTGGCGCCGCGGAAGATATTACCTCCGCCGACCATGATCGCCGTTTGCACGCCCAGTTCGTGCACATCTTTCAGTTCACGCGCGATGGCCTGAATCGTTTCGCCGTGGATGCCGAATCCCTGCGGCCCTTGGAACGCCTCTCCGGAGAGCTTCAGCAGGATCCTTCGGTACGCCGGCTTGGCTTTTTTCACGGCCTTCTTCCCAGCTTTCTTCGTCGCCGCCATGAGTCTCCGTTCGCGCGATCTAAAATCCCGGGAATTGTAACAAACTATCTCCGCCCGCGCACATCGCGCATCTCGGAGTGCGGCCGCACGGCCGCACGGCCGCCGCGCTCCAAACAAAAAGAGCGCCCCAGTCAAACCGGGACGCTCTGCAAGATTGTTATCGAAGGTTTTGTTCTTTACGCAAGCACGGGTACGGGCGCCGTTTCCGGCCCCGCCGCGCCGCCGCTGACTTCACCGACCTTGAACCGCACGAAGCGCCGGACCGAAATATTTTCGCCCAGCTTGATGACGGCCTGGGCGATCATCTCGCCGATCGTCACGCTCTCATCCTTGATGTAGTGCTGTTCGTAAAGGCAATTTTCCTCGTAGAACTTCTCCATCTTCCCGTTGACGATCTTCTCGACCACCGGCTCCGGCTTGCCTGTCGCCAGCGCCTGCGCCTTGTAGATATCGCGTTCCTTTTCGAGCATCTCCGGCGTCACTTCTTCGCGCCGCACGTAGCGCGGATCCAGCGCCGCGATGTGCATCGCGATGTCGTGCGAGAGCTGCTGGAACGCTTCCGTACGCGCCACGAAGTCCGATTCGCAATTCAGCTCCACCAGCACGCCGATCTTTCCGCCGGCGTGGATATAGTTGCCCACGAGGCCTTCGCTGGCTTCGCGCTGCGCTTTCTTGGCCGCGGCCGCCTGGCCCTTCTTGCGCAGGACGCTGATGGCTTTCTCGATGTCGCCACCCGCCTCCACGAGCGCCGCGCGGCAGTCACTGAATCCCGCGTTGGTCCGCTCGCGCAATTCTTTCACGAGTTGTGCTGGGATTTGCATAGCTGGCTGTTGTGTACTCATCCTTTTTTTCTCTTTGCTCTTTTGGATTCTCTCGGTTGATGTCGTTAGCTGTGAAGCGGCCCGCCCCCATCCGCTCGGGGCGGGCCTCACGAAATTGCCACCCGCACATTTTGTTTAGCGTTTTTCCTCGTCGTCAGGAGGCACGGTGGCTTCGGCGGTCTCGGCAGGCTCCGCCGGGGTTTCCACAACAGCCTCCACGAAATCGCCTTCCTGCTTCTCGTACCGTTCGTACGCGCTCGTGTCGACGTACTCGACGCCGTCCACCAGCGCCTGATCTTCGGCGGCCTTCTGATCCGCAACCTGCGATTGCTGGTACGCGGTGTGGCCCTCGAGCACGGAATCCGCAATCTTCGTCGTAAACAGGCGGATGGCGCGCAGCGCGTCATCGTTCCCGGGAATGATCCAATCCACCACGTCCGGGTCGCAATTCGTATCCACAACCGAAACCACCGGCACGCCCATGCGCCGCGCTTCCTTGACCGCGATTTCTTCCGCGTTGGAATCGATCACGAACATGGCGTCCGGCAACTGGGTCATGTTCTCGATGCCTTCGAGATTCTGAAACAGGTGCTTCATTTCGCGGTCCAACCGCGCTTGTTCTTTCTTGGAGAGCTCTTTGATGCGGCCGTCTTCGTTCATGGCCTTCAGCAGCTTCAGCCGCTTGATGGATTTCTGCAGCGTCGCCCAGTTGGTCAGTGTGCCGCCCAGCCAGCGGTGATTCACGAAAAACGCACCGCAGCGTTTCGCCTCCTCGGCAACCGCTTCCTGGGCCTGCCGTTTGGTGCCCACGAACAGAACCGCCCTGCCTTGCCCGGAGAGTTCGCTCACGAAGCGGCTCGCTTCGCGGAACATCTTGAGGGTTTTCTGAAGATCGATAATGTGGATGCCGTTGCGTTCGCCGAAAATGTACTCCTTCATTTTCGGGTTCCAGCGCCGCGTCTGGTGACCGAAGTGAACGCCGGCCTCCAGCAACTCTTTCATCGTAATCTCTACTGCCAAGTTTCCTCCTAATAGGATAGCTGTTTGCGGTGGCGGCTCACGTCGCCACAGAACAGCCTCTTGCCGGCTCCTTGCCGGCCGTGATCTCGGCAGATCGGCTCGCGCCCACCCGCCGGAGTTCGCAGGGGCGGGGCTTCGCCCGCCCGAAAAATTAACGCTTCGTGAACTGGAAGCGCTTGCGCGCGCCCTTCTGTCCGTACTTCTTGCGTTCCTTCATTCGCGAATCGCGCGTCAAAAATCCGTTCTTCCGCAGCGCCGGCCGCAGCTCCGGATTGAATCGCGAAATCGCCCGCGACAGTCCCATGCGCACCGCTCCCGCTTGTCCGCCCACGCCGCCGCCATGCGCCGTCACGACCACGTCCACCTGGTCGGCGATATTCGTGAACTTCAGCGGCTCGACCGCGTCATGCTTCCACGCGTGATTCGGAAAATACTGTTCGACCGTGCGGCCGTTGATCGTGAACTTGCCGGCCCCCGGGCGCAGGAACACACGCGCCACCGACTCCTTGCGCCGTCCCGTTCCTAGAAACCAAGTTTGTGTGCCCGCAATGGGCGTACCCGTAGAACTCAACGTTCCTCCTCAAAAACTCCACACTCGGCTTGCTCCCTGCGATGGGTGACCGCTAGACGGTCAGACACAACGGAGAACCGCAACGTGCGGAAAAAATCTGGAACTCGCTTACAGCGAAACGGCCTGCGGCTTCTGCCCCGCGTGCCGCGCCAATCCCGCCGCATCCCGGTACACGCGCAACTTCTTCGCGCGGCGCGCGCGCAATTTGTTCTTCGGCAGCATCCCGAGAACTGCCTCGCGTATCATCCAGTCCGACTTCGACTCGCGCAACCTCTTCGCCGGCACTTCCTTCAACCCGCCCGGATATCCGCTGTGGGAATAATAAATCTTCTGTTCGGCCTTATTCCCGGTCATACGAACCTTGTCCGCATTAATCACGACCACGTGGTCGCCCGAATCCAGGTAGGGCGTAAAGCTCGGCTTGTCTTTGCCGATGAGCATGCGCGCGACCTTGGTCGCCAGGCGCCCCAGCACCACGTTCGTCGCGTCCACCACAAACCAGTTCGCGCCCACCTTCAGCGCTTCGGCTTCTTCACCTTTGGCTACGTACGTCCTCATTGCGCTCAGTCACACCTTTCCCTGTGGGGATAAACTCAAATCATAAAGTACCGCACCTTCATTGTCAACGAACTTGAATCAGTGCCGAAGATCAGTTTGGAAAGAACCCGGCATCTCACACAAGCGGACTTCCGGGGAGTCAGACCTCACTCAGCAACGAGCAGCGCGTCTTAGGAAGTCAATTGGATTGCCTCCGAGTACGCCGTCACCGGATAGAAACTGCGATTACTATTAATAGGGGATAAGCGACCTCTTCGGAGCGTTTCAAAGAAGGTGAGGAAGCTGTCACCGGTCGAACGGCATTATAGGAACCCGGGTTCGGCTTATTTTCATCGGCGCCGATCTCGGATAGCAGTTGTAGTGTCGCTATATATCACTCCCTGCAGAGTCAAGAGCAAAATCGCGTGATTTATAGTACCAACCTGTTCCTGCCAGCGGTAAACTGTCATTTCGAGATCGAGGATTCCGGCCCAGAGGAGCATGCAGATTATGAAACTCATGCGATGCCTTCATCGACCATCGTCGAGGACGGTGATGAATCGTAAGGTGGGCGCCGTTCTGCTGGTGACAGGACTTTTGTTGGGGGCGGCTTCCCTTTGGGCGCACCATGGAAACGCACCGTTTGATATGACGAATACAGTGAGGATGCAAGGGACGGTTACGGATTTCCAGTGGATCAACCCACATGCCTTAATTCATGCGGACCTGAGAGACGAGAAGGGTAAGGTTGCGAACTGGAAGCTGGAGTTAGGGAGTCTGGGGATGCTAAGTCGGTTTGGATGGAGCCGGAATACGGTGAAGCGCGGGGACCAGGTGACTGCTGAGGGCTTTCGGGCTAAGGACGGCTCGGCTTATTTGTCTTTGGTGAGCATCGATCTTCCCAACGGTCAGTCAATGCGGGGGTCTCCATAGAAACGCCCGACATGCTGCCATTCTGTAGATGGCTGGAACAGACTTCGGTGGGCACCAGTGTACGGGAATCGCTGTGGCTGTTTCCGGCGATTGAGACCCTGCATTTGCTTGGGATGGCGGCGCTGGTGGGGACTACGGCAGTTTTTGATTTGCGCCTTCTGGGGTGGATGTTGCGGCGGGAGCGGGTTTCGGTGCTGGCGGGGCGGCTGCTTCCCTGGTCTTGGGTAGGATTTGCGGTGCAGGTGGTCACGGGAGCTCTGCTGTTTACTTCGGAAGCGGTTAAGGTATATACGAATCCCGCGTTTCGAGTGAAGATGTTATTGATATTTTTGGCTGGCGTGCATGCGCTGATTTTCCATTGGAGCGTCTATCGGGATGTGGCGTCGTGGGATGACAGCGGGGTTTTGCCTGCGGGGGCGAAGGTTGCGGGTTTCGTTTCGATCCTGTTATGGATTGGGATTGTTGCGGCAGGACGGTTTATCGGATTCGTGTAACTTTGAACTGGCCTCGCCAATCGTCCGCCTTGTGAACCCCGCCCCCCAAGCCCACGGCCTTGTCCTCGCATGAATAAGGATAGCTGCTAACCATCCCCAAATGAGTGAAATCGCCTGATCTCGTCAACCATCCCTCTGCATCTGCGCTGGCCCAAGTTCGTCACTCAGGCACGTTATTTAAACACGATAACTTCTGGCTGTTCGGAAACGATCCACAAACGGGTTCTGGGAAACGAAGGACCTTCGACGCCGCTTTATGCCGACCTTTTACCGGCTCAGGAAATATGCTGCAGCTCAGGATTCACGTCTTCCATATGGGCGTCCAAACCTGCATGGGGGTCGCGGTGCGGTTGGCCCAGGCGTAATACGGAATGAAAGTTAGAGAGAGAGGCTTGGATCTTCGAGCCTCGTTCGAATGGCGGAAGTACAGGAGGCTGCGCTCCGCGGACTCTCCATAATCCGCGCCGGCATGGCGCAGCACGATGATTCCACCAAGCAGGTCCTTCTGAAATTCCTCCTGGAACTGCGCGCTCGATTTCGGGCCCAGATTCAACGCTACGTCTTTCAGAGCCACACCGTCCGGCTGGTCGATTTGCTCCAAACAGTACACGAGCGGTCCGCGCTGGACCGCCACGCGGCCGTTGTTCTCGGCGATTTGCGCGTTGGCCTCGAGAAGCTGGGGTCTCATATTAAATTGCACGCGGATGACGTCGCCGGCGGACCAGCGGCGCCGTATCGGAAGATACTGGCCGGGAGCGGCGCCCGCGACCGCTTTTCCGTTGACGCCGACTTGCGCGCTGTCCGTCCATCCCGGGATACGCATTAAAAATGTGAACTCGGTGGGTTCGGCGGGAGTGAGGATAATTTCCACGCTGCCATCCCAGGGATAATTTGTTTTCTGGCGGACTCTCAAGCCGACCCCGCTCTCGAGATGCCAGTCGAGTTCAGAATTGTCGTAGAGGTGGAGATAAATGCCGTCGCCGGTGGTGCTGTAAAAATATCCTGGCAGCGAGGCCAAGGTGCGTTCCAGATTCGGCGGACAGCAGGTCGTGTCGTACCAATCGTTGCGAATTTTGTCGCCATGGGAAGGATCAAACGCCAGCGGATTGCGATAGCAGTAGAGTGTGCCGTCCAGGGACATGCCGGAATTGATACCGTTATAGAGCGCGCGTTCTATCACATCCGCGAATTTGGCTTCGCCCGTCGCGGCGAGCATGCGCCAATTCCACATCATGTTTCCAATGGCCGCGCAACTTTCCCCGTAGGCCCGGGCATTGGGCAATTCGAAAGGATCGCCGAAAGCTTCGCCGTCGCTGCGCGCCCCGACTCCACCGGTGACGTACATTTGCGATGTGACGAGATCCTTCCACAAAACGTCGAGTGTCTTCCGATACGCGGGATCTCCGGTTTCCAGATAATAGTCGGCGGCGCCGCAGCAAGCATACATGGCGCGCACGGCGTGACCCTCGAGATGCGTTCGCGAAGTGAAAGGGGTCCCGCAAAAATGATAAACGTCATCCCACGGAGACCGCGCATGAATCCGCGAGTCACCGGCGAGCAGGTAGCCCGCAAGGTCGAGATGCCGTTTGTCGCCGGTCATTCGATATAGCTCGACCAAGGCCATTTCCATTTCTGGATGGCCTGAGTACAGTGGTTTCTTATCCGGGCCCGGACCGAAATCGGGTAGCAGGAAATCATTTACAAAGCGGATTCCCGCGTTGAGTAAAGTCCGGTCGCCTGTAGCCCGGTAGTAGGCCGTGGCGCCCTGCAGGAAATGCCCCATGCTGTAAAGCTCGTGGCCCCACTCCTGGGTCTTCGGCTCCATTCGTTCAGACGCATGGTCGCGGACGAAATAGGTGCTCAAGTATCCGTTCGGCTCCTGCGCGGCTACGACGTCCTTCGAGATTTTCTCCACCGCGGCGCGGAGCTCGGGACGCTCGCCGGATTGCAAAACAAAACCGGCGGCCTCCGTCCACTTGTAAACATCGGAATCGGAGTACACCGGCCCGCGCTGCGCCGCAGTGCTCTTGCCGATAAGGCGGCGGAAATTGTCCATCCGCCCGTTGGCTTCCAGTAATTTGCCCATGGAAGGAATGCTCTTGCTGACGTTGACTTCGCGGCGCTGCGCCCAAAAACCATTCTCGATCGTGACGGCATGCACCGGTACGTTCCTCAGCTTGGCGTACGGCGACTTTGTGAGGTTGAGAATGCCCTGATCCCGCCAAGATGGAGTAGTTGTCAGAACAACTGAGGACTCTTGAGCGATTTCACGTGTTCCACTGTTGGGAGTTACAAGATCCGTAAAGAAGTCCCGTCCGATCGGCAAGCAAGAAACCGCGGCGGTAGAGATCGCCGAAGAAACGAACTGTCGGCGTGAAAAGCCTTGCGTACTGCTCATTGTTCCTTTACTCCTTGCCGCGCCCAGCAGTAAGTAAAAAGAGAGCCGGGCACTGCGGAAACGCAGCTGACCGCCGCGCGGAATCACCCGGGTGCAAATCATAACGCAACGAATGTCCGTTAGTCCTCAAATGAAATAAAGAAAGAATGCAGACTCCCTGCAGAATGTTTCGCAGGGTCTGCTGAACAAGTTCTTCAAAGTGACGGGGAACTGCCAGTCGGTGCAGGGAAAATCGGAGGGTTCTTCTCGGGCAACACTAAGGGCAACTATCAAAAAATTCGTGCCCAAATGCGGCCTCTTTCTGTATAATTCTTCTTAAGCGGTGTTCCCCCCGTGGTCGGTTTGACATGCTACGAACGGATCTCGACACTCCTCTCGTGACTGGCCCCTCGACAGCCGCAAGGCTCTCGCGCCGGTGCCTTAGTTTGTGCTTACCTGGAATTGTATTTGTATCCTGCGCCGTTTTTGGCGCCATGCACTGCTCCGCTCAGGACGTCGCCGAAGCGGCTCGTCAGGAACGCGCCCAGAAGGAAAGTAAGCAGAAGAAATCCAAGCACGTTTACACCGAGCAGGATCTAAAGCGCGATCGGATCCTCACGCCGGAAGATCGTGCCCAGGTGGAGGCCAAGAAAAATCAGTTGGCTGCTCCTTCGGCGGAAAAAGCCCAGGAAGCTGTCGACGCGCAGTCACTTCCCCCTGATGCTCCCCTCGGTGACGTCGCGCGCCGTTTCCGCAAACAGAAGCAGTCGCAGAAACTTCAGCAGTCCGCGGAGTTCCACCTTCCCTTTGCCAATGCGCCGGTGCTCGCTTCGCCAAAGCCGCCGGTGATGCCGCTGCGTCCGCCGGTTTCCAAACCTGCTCCGCCGCGCTTCGCTCCTTTCCAACCACCGGTGAAGCGCTCGCCCTTCGAGCGCCCAAAGGTTTTCTTCTCGGCTCCGGCGCTGGTCATGCCTTCGCGTCCACCGGCCATTCGCGTGACGCCTTCGAAGCCGACACCGCCTATCGTTCCCGCGGCTCCAGCAAAACTAAATGTCGTGACGGTAAGGCCCGGAGACTCCCTCTGGAAACTCGCGCAGCAGAACCTCGGCAAAGGTCTCCGCTGGCACGACCTGCTCGCCGTGAATCCGGGCATCGTTGACGCCAATCACATCGTGGCGGGCTCCCAAATCTACTTGCCGGCGGTAGTCTCTTCTCTCCGGACGGCGACAAAAATTACCGTTCGCAAGGGCGACACGCTGTCGAAGATCGCGCAAACGCAGCTCGGCCACGCTTCCTACTGGTCTTGCATCGCTCACGCGAATCCGGCCGTCCACGATGCAAACCTAATCTACGAAGGCCAGCTGCTGCACCTGCCCGACAGATGCAAGCCATAGATTCTCCCGGCCTGCCCCGACGCTAGTCATCCTCTGAATTCCGTATAGAACTCCTTCCGTATTTAGTAAGGGCCTTCTGTTTTTGGGAGCCGGATCTAGGTGTCAGGCTGCTTATGCGTTGAGGTAAACCTATAAGGCATTGATATGGCTCGTTTTCAGGAGGAGTTGACATGGTTCCACTGTGGCACCGCGATTGCGAAACCATTAACGGCGGATCTAACAGTCGAAGTGCGGTACTGACTCAGAAGGAGTAGAAATATGGGAGTTGTATTAAGGAATTTGATGGGCAATCGCAATTTTTTCATGCGTGCTTTCCTCTTAATCGTTCTTTCGGCCGTCTTGGGAGGCAACGCGCACGGGCAGTCCACGGCCGCTTTGAGCGGTACGGTGACCGACGCGACCGGCGCCGTCGTTGCGAGCGCCAAGGTCATCGCGACCAACCAAGCCACTGGAATCGAATCCGCCACGCAGACGGACACAGCCGGGGCCTATCTCTTCCCTTCGTTGCCGATCGGAATTTATCGTATCCAGGTCACTGCTTCTGGCTTTCAATCCGCGATCGTTGCAAACCTCAAGCTTGACGTGGCAACTGCTGTCACGCAAAACATTCAACTGACCGTCGGCCAGGCCACGGAAAAAATCGAGATTATGGCCGATGCCGCGCTCGTTGAAACCGCCGCGACAAGCATGAGCCAGGTGATCAACGACAAGACGGTGCAGGAAATTCCGCTAAACGGCAGGCACTTCACGGATCTCAGCCTGCTCACGCCCGGAACGGTTACGCCGCCCGCGAATGGTTTCCTTTCCGCTCCCCTGCGCGGACAAGGATCATTCGGAATTAATACCGCGGGCCAGCGCGAGGATACGACCAATTGGCTAGTTAATGGCATCAACCTGAACGACAACGTACAGAATCAGATCACGTTCCAGCCGCCAATCGATACGTTGGCGGAATACAAGATCGACAATTCGTCCTTCCCAGCAGAGTATGGCAGAAACGCCGGCGCCATCGTAAACCTTGCTACTCGCTCCGGCTCGAACGAATATCACGGCGAACTGTTTGAGTTTTTTCGGAACAACGATCTGGATGCGCGCAACTTTTTCAATCCTGTCCTCACTTCTTCCGGAGCACCAAACCCTCAGTCGCCTTTCAAGCGCAATGAATTCGGTGCCGATTTCGGCGGCCCAATCTTCAAGAACAAGGTGTTCTTCTTTCTGGCGTACGAGGGGCTTCGACAACACCAGAGCTTGGCGATTTCCACTACGGTCTTCAGCCAGAACCAGATCGCGATGGCTACTAAGCCCGCAGTGATAAGCCTGCTGGGGCTCGTGCCCGCTGCGAATTTTCATCAAGCCCCAGACGCTTCTGCCGCTCAAGCTGATTGGACCGGGTTCAACGGCGGTGTGATCGCGAACGTGTCACTCAATCAGGGATCTGGCGATGTTGATGTGGAATTGCGACAGCAAGACCGAATCCACGGCTACTACGTCGTTCAGAAGGATCTTCGGCAAGAGCCGTTGCTGCCCGTTGTCCTGGCAAGCATTCCGGGATTTGGTGATACACGAGACGGATTCCGGCAACTGATGACCATCAGCGAGGATCACACCTTCAATGCGTCGCTCGCCAATACCGTTCGTCTCGGATTCAACCGAATCCACTTGACGTTCCTTCCGAACGCACTGCTCGATCCGGCAAAGTTCAACGTGACGCTGCCGGCTGGTTCTCCGGTGGCCACGGGGTTACCCGACATCAACGTAGGAGGAGTCTTGTTTTTTGGCGGACCCAATGGCGAACCGCAGGGACGCGGGGACACTACTGCTGTTCTGAACGACACCATGAGCTGGCTGAAGGGCCGGCACACGTTCGCGTTCGGAGGAGAAATCCGGCGCGCCTATAACAACAACATCGCCGAGAACGTGGGCACCCTCACTTTCAATGCGACTACTTCGGGCGGTGTCAGCCAGACCGCGTTCCAAAACTTTATCAACGACTCGGCTTCCGCCTTTACTATCCAACTCGGAGCCGGAAACGACAGGCTTGTGCAGCCCTCCTATGACGCCTTCGCCCAAGATGGTTTCAAGTGGAAGCCCAACTTCACCATCAACCTCGGTTTGCGATACGCATGGAACTCTACGCCGTCCGAGGCCGCGGGTCACTTCACGCAATTTGATCCCGCGACCGGCACCCTCGTTCCTGCGAGCCAGCCGTATCACACGAACAACAAAAACTTCCAGCCTCGCATCGGCTTCGCCTGGGACCCATTCAAGAACGGCAAAACATCGGTGCGGGCCGCCTACGCCATTCTGACGCAGGACCCGACTACGAATATCGTGACGGGTTTGAGCGGAAACCCGCCTTTTGCCGTACCCATCTCAGTCAGTTCGGGTGTAATTACGGCCGAGAGTCCTGGGAGCTCGCTTGCAGCAACGAGCCTGGGCCCAGCCGCAATCAATCAGAACTTTAACGATATGTATTCACAAGACTGGAACCTGACGGTCGAGCGGCAACTAACTTCAAGCATAGGTCTGAGTATCGCTTACGTTGGAATGAAGGCCACTCATCTCCAACTGAATCAGAACATCAATCAGCCCTTGGTTACGAACGGCATTTATGGTTCGACCCGGCCCTTCCCAATACTCCCGGCCACAAGCCCCGTGTTGCCGTCTCAGTGCACCGCGCCTCATCCAGCCTGTGCGTTCGGCAATATCAATCAGGTGAACAGCAATGGAAACTCGAACTACAATGCACTCTGGGCCACGATCAACAAGCACTTCTCGCACGGCCTGGAATTTCTGGGCTCCTACACGTATTCGAAGTCACTCGATTACAACTCTCTGTCCACCGGCGAGTCCTATATCCTTCAAAACGCATACAACCCCCGCGGTGACTATGGTCCGTCGGAGTTCGACGTCCGCCACCGTTTTGTCTTGAGCGGGTTTTATGAGCTGCCATTCAAAGCGAACCGCCTCGTGGCTGGGTGGCAGGTCGGCGTCATCACCCAGGCACAGAGTGGCAATCCTCTGAATCCCACTGTGGCGATCAACCCGGGAGTCAGTCTCACGGTTCGTCCCGATATCACCGCGCCGATTCACGTTACGGGAGATCCCACCGCATGGTTTGGAAGCAAGACGGTATTCGCAGCGGAGTTCGCATCTCCCTGTGTCGGGACCACCTGCCACCCCGGCGATCTCGGCCGCAACTCCATCACGGGACCGGGTTTTGTCAACACGGACTTTTCTGTCATCAAGAACACCAAGGTGACAGAAAAGCTGAATCTGCAATTTCGTGGAGAGATGTTCGACATCTTGAATCATCCGAACTTCGGGAACCCAGCTCTTACCTTCAGCCCCACCAGCACAACCTTTGGTAAGATCACAAGCACGCGTTTCCCGACCGGCGACTTCGGTTCCGCGCGGCAGATTCAGTTTGCTCTGAAGCTGCTGTTCTAGACTCAAGCGAAGGTTTCTTCCCGATGGGGCGGGCTTCGGCCCGCCCTCTTTGTTTTTTGCCGGCTGAAAGGACACGCATGCAAGCTCTCCGAGCGCCTATGGCATCCGCCCAGGGCAAAGCAAGCGCAGCCGGTCTGCCGCGCGGTTCCGGTCAAATTTTCGGATACAATACAGATAGGTCTGAAGTTCGGACCACGAGGAACTGGTGATTCACTCGAACGTTTTTCACAACGAAAGCCTGCTGCCCATCGAGAAAGTTCGGCTTTCTCCCGGACAGGCCGGTCTCATTTGCGGCTGGGGCATCTTCACGACGCTACGCATCTCCCGCGGCGAGGCTTTTGCCTACGAGCGGCACTGGCGCCGCCTGGAAAAAGACGCCAACCTCACCCGCCTCCCCATGCCCTACACCGCGGCCAAAGTGCGCGTGCATCTCCACGAGGTCATTCGCGCCAACAAAGTAACCGAAGGTTGCGCGCGCATCTATCTTGTCTACAACACCGTCGGCTACTGGCAGAGCGACGAAAAGCATCCGCAGGTCGACCTGATCATTTACACCGCCGGCCTCCCCGAACATCGCGAAACCGTGCGCCTCGGCCTCCGCGAACACGGCCGCCACGCCGCTTCTCCCCTCGCCGGCGTAAAGAGCATCTCCTGGCTCAATAATGTTTGGGCCGTTGCCGAAGCAGTCAAAGAGGGATTCGACGAAGTCGTCGTGCTCAACGAGCGCGGCGAAGTTGCCGAATGCACGTCCGCAAACATCTTCGCCCTCAAAGACAGCAAAGTGCTCACGCCCCCGCTTAACTCCGGCTGCCTCGAAGGCGTCACCCGCGGCATCCTCATGGAAATTGCGCCGGAAGCCGGCGTTTCCGTCCTGGAGCAGGCGCTTCGTCCCGAAGACCTGTACTCCGCCAACGAAGTCTTCATCTCTTCCACAAACCGCAATCTCATCAGCGTCGGCGAAATCGCCGGCAACAAAATCCCCACTCCCGGTCCGGTCTGCGATCGCCTCAACGATCTTTTCGATGCCTACGTCGTCGACTACGTCTCGCGCCGCCTGACCTCGGCAGCCAGATAAAAACTATGCGGCCCTTCACCACTGCTTCAGGGACACCGGCTCTAGATGGCTCTTGCTTATCCGGTTGTTTCAGGTCGCCACCAGCCCTGGCTGTGCATGCCCCGGCGAAGCCCAAGATGTCGTGGTTTGCTGAAGCAACCAGATAAGGAGAAGATGGCTAGCGACGCAAACTTGACTGCAATTCGGGCAGCTGCTCCGGGAGACACTGGCGAGAAGACCGTCTTCAAAATCCTTCTCACCATCAGCTTCTGCCACCTCCTGAACGACACCCTGCAATCACTGATCCCCGCGATCTATCCGCTCCTGAAGAACTCCTTTCATCTCGATTTCGGCCAGGTGGGCCTGATCGCTCTCACGTTGCAGTTGACCGCCTCCATCCTCCAGCCGCTCGTCGGTCTTTATACCGACCGCCGCCCTCAACCCTATTCCCTCGCTGTGGGCATGGGTGTCAGCCTGGCTGGCCTGCTCGCTTTGGCGCTGGCCCCCAGCTACGCCACCGTCCTCGCTGCGGCTGCGCTCATGGGTATCGGCTCCGCCGTGTTCCACCCGGAATCTTCGCGCGTCGCGCGCATGGCTTCCGGCGGGCAGCACGGCATGGCGCAATCGCTTTTCCAGGTTGGCGGCAATGCGGGCTCCGCGCTCGGCCCGCTTCTCGCCGCCTTCGTGCTCACGAAGGGACAATCGAGTCTCGCGTGGTTTTCGTTTCTGGCTTTCTTCGGGATTGTCCTGCTCGCGAACATCGGGATCTGGACGAAACATCACAAATCGTATTCAGCAAAATCCTTCACCGCCGATCCCGCGAGTCTCGCCGCAATGCCCCCGGCGCACGCGCACGCTCCCTTGCCCACCGGCAAAATCGCGCTCTCTCTTGCCATCCTGGTGGCGCTCATGTTTTCGAAGTTTTTCTACCTGGCCAGCCTGATGAGCTATTACACGTTTTATCTGATGGGGAAATTTCACGTGTCCCTGCAGAGCGCTCAGCTCCACCTTTTCATTTTTCTTGGCGCCGTCGCCGCCGGCACGATCATCGGCGGCCCCGTGGGCGACAAGATCGGCCGCAAATACGTCATCTGGGTTTCCATACTCGGCGTTCTGCCTTTCACTTTGCTGCTGCCCTACTCCAATCTTTTCTGGACCAGCATCCTCAGCGTCATCATCGGCCTGATCCTGGCGTCCGCCTTTTCCGCCATCCTCGTCTACGCACAGGAACTCATGCCCGGGCGAATCGGCGCCGTCTCCGGCCTATTCTTCGGGTTTGCCTTTGGCATGGGCGGCATCGGCGCAGCGCTCCTTGGCAAACTTGTCGATCTCACCAGCCTCAATTCTGTCTACCACCTCTGCTCGTTCCTCCCCGCCATCGGCATCCTCACCGCCTTCCTCCCCAATCTTGAGCCTGCCAAAGCTAAAAGCCCTTCCCCGCGGAAAACTACCGCCTGACATTGGGTGCACAACGCGCTCATGCCATTCTCCCTCGCCCCAATACCGCGCGACGTGGCATGCGCGGGGGTTTTCTGCCTACTGCGGCTGCACCGTACCCACGATCAAGTAAATCTTGCATAGCAATTAGGGTATTCCCCTGATTATTCGCTTTCGATGATCTGGCTATTGTCCCCAGCAACCTTGCGTTGGGTCGTTCGTTCTCTCAATTATCCGCGCAAATCTGCAGGGCCTGAGGAGATCCGCATGGCAACCGCGCTGGCGAAAATAAACTATTCCAGAAGAATGGTTTCTCGAGTCGAGACAGGGGACGATGTGTGGGTCTATTGGAGATGCTGTGGAATGGATGATGTTTCCCGTGTTTGCGACCTGAGCGTGGGGGGGGGTATTCCTCTCCACGCCAAGTCCGCGGCCCGTGGGCGAGAAAGTCAAGCTTGATTTTCTCGTTCGGGAAGGACAGATCAGGATCGAAGCCGTCGTGCAACATCTGATTCCTAACGGCGGAGTGGGTTTGAAATTCACGGCAATAACCGACCGGGACTGCCCGAACCTGGTAGCACTAATGAACGGATGCGCACTTTGGCGTGCTCTCCGAGAGCGAGTGCGCCTCTTTTCGTAGCACCGTCCCGTTAGGGCGGCTTCTCTCTTCTCCGCCTTGAAGGTGAATCACATCTGTGGTGCTTGCTCTGAATCTCGGAGGGATGTGGAACCCGCCTTAATTGAGTCAGTTGGCCCGCGCCGCGAGCCGGCGCTCCATGTTCATGGAGAGACTTTGGTCAAGAACCACTGCCGCATAGCGCGAGCAAATCTGCATTTCGCCCTTCGCCCATGAGGAAATGGAGGGAACCTTCACTCTGAAAGATTGCTCGAATGCCGTCATAGCACGATAGTAGACCGACACTTCTCTAAGCCATGGGCTTGCCTTTTTCAAATCAGGAGACACCTCGTTGCAGAGTTGCAAGAGTGTGCTGAAATCACCGGCGCCGATAGTCGCGCCGTCAATTCCCGCGGTTAGCTGCAACGAGTCAGACAGCTGCTGATTGGCGGCCGATATCCAAATCGCGCGCCATTGCGAGATTCCGAATCTCACCAGGGCGGTTACGGCGAACACTAGGATGAAGATCGAGACCATTTTTGTTCAACTGAATTTTGCCAGGATGCTCCAGCCTGGCCAATGGGACAGGAGTACTAACCAGATGGGACTCTTGGCGGAAGCGTAGCGGCTCCCCGTAACTGCTTCGCAGATGGCATTTTACTGAAACATCCGCCGGGCAGATAGGCCTCAACTTGGCCTAAGTCCTGGAAGTACCTAATATAGTAAATCACGCCGAATTAGCCTTGACCGGTGTTTCCAAAGGGCTTAACTTGAATGAACGGTGAATTTTTTGGCCTCCCCCTCCATCCCATGAGTGACCCCTACATCCAACCCATCCCGCCGTCTCTAAAGGCGCGCGATCGAGAGCTTGCAAACGAATTTCGCCGAATCGAGAAGCGCGACTGGTGGGTGTGGGGCTATACTATCTTTGTCATATTCCTTCTCGCGTTTGCGGTCATCGCGCTCGCTCTTCCCGCAGTGCGTCAAGGAGCGGACACCATTTTCAAGATCAAGATGGTCGAAGCTGTTTTTGGTTTGATTGCTTTAGTCATCATTTTTAACATCTATACGATCTCCCAACAAATTCTCATCAAGCGGCTTCGCCGTCAGCTCGCCGAGAAACAAGGTCATTCCGAGCTTCTCCGCAATCTAGCGATGGTTGATCCACTGACCGGTCTGTACAACCGCCGTTTTGCCGAGCAACGCCTGGCCGCCGAAGTGGCTCGCTCGGAACGCAAGGGGCATCCCCTGACCGTCCTCACGTTGGACTTGAACAATTTCAAGCAGATCAACGACACGCATGGCCATCCGGCTGGTGATCAAGTATTGCTGGAATTTGCCGCCCGTTTGAACAAGGTCGTCCGGGGGGCCGACCTAGCTGTTCGGTTGGGGGGCGATGAGTTTCTGGTTCTGCTTCCGGAGTGCACCTTGGAGCAGCTACAACTTGTGTTAGTACGCCTCGGTTCGTTGGAAGTGAACTGGCATGACCAGAAGATTCCCGTTACCTTCTCGGCAGGATGGAAACAGTACGAAATGGGCGAGCGTCCGGAGGAATTGCTTGCGCGCGCCGATGAAGCTCTGTACGCCAGCAAGCGGGCCGGCAGGAAAACGCAATCGCTGCCAAAGGAGAACCGTCAGGCCCCGGAAAAAGCCCTTCAAATGGAGACAACACTCACGCCCCTCCACGTTATGGTCGATGTCACTTGTCCTTACTGCGATAAGAAGAACTCGTTTGCAGTCACCCAAGACTCAGGGCCCAGTGACTCCGGCCACCCGCAAGTGCAGTGTGCTCATTGCAAGAAAGCCTGGGAGCCCCTATTGCCTGGGCCGATCATGGCCGGCCCGTTTCCAAAATGATGTCACTTTTCTGAGCGCCGCCAGCCCGGAAACGAGTGACGCACCCTCCGCTATCAAGCCAGGTGCGCCTCGATAAGTGCGAAGGGTGGAAAATTCCTCGTCTTGGGTTCCGCTACTTTTTCACGACTCATTCGAATTACAACTCAGTACGCACTTGACCGATCTATTACGCGCGCTGACGTGAGTTTTGAAACTCTCCCCCTCCATCCCGCTGCTCCGCTCCGGAATCCGCAGTCCCAAGGATTCCGTGTTCCTGTGTTAGCCGCACCTTCAATCCTCTCTGGTTACTCGTTCATAAACCGCGCTCTGCTAAGTCTTTTGGGATCCGCACTTCCGAAGAACGCCCACGCAACCCCTTTAGAATCCGCGGTTCCATACTAGAGAGGGGTGGGGTTATTCTTGTCAACCAGGAAGCCGATGGTGATCCTTGCCCCGGGCCGCCATTTCTACCTCCCCACCTCCATGCCTCCTCGCGCATGCTACAATTCCCGCAATGGGGTTCGCCCATGCCTGACACCGTTCCCCTAGCCGGTGAAGCAGTGCTCGAAGTCGTCTCCCCCGACGGCGCGCGCCGCTACGCCCGCATCACCCAAACGCCGTTTATGATCGGCCGCGGCGTCGAAACCGGCAACCACTTGCAGCTCTCCGACCGCCGCATTTCCCGCAACTGCGCCGCCGTCGTGATCGAAGCTAATCGTTTCTATCTCGAAGATCGCGGCCAGCGCCGCGGCCTTTTCGTCAACGGCGAAAAAGTCGAAAGTCGTGAACTCCAAGATGGCGACGCCATCACCTTCGGCCTTGACGACTCCTACGAGATCATCTTCCGCTCCGCCAAAAGTTCAGACGACGATTCCCTTCCACAACTGCTCACCCGCATGGAGCACATCACTAGCTCGGAGCCGGCCGGCGGCCTGATCAAGCTCAAGCGTCTCCTTGAAGCGACCTCACTGCTCCATTCCCAGCTCCCTCTCGACGTGGTGCTCGGCCACATGCTGGATCACGCCGTATCCGTCACCGACGCCGATCGCGGTTTGCTCCTCGAAACCGATTGCGCCGGCGCCCTGAAAGTAAAACTCGCGCGGCGCAGTGGCGGACTTCGTCTTCCCCCCGAGAGCCTCACGCCTAGCCAGACCGCCATCCAGCTCGCGCTGAAGCAGCAGTCTCCGGTCATCACCGAAGACCTCGCGCAAGCCGACGTGGATTTGCAGGCCGCGCAGAGCATCGTCGCGCAGCGCCTGCGCGCCGTGGTCGTGATTCCTCTTTACGCCATGTCCCGCGCCAGTACTCAGGAATCCATGGTCGACCTCAAGCGCGGTGATTTTCTCGGCGTCCTCTATTTGGATTCGCGCCGTCCTGCCGCTTTCTCGAAACTCGACCGTCAGATCCTAGACGCCCTGGCGGCCGACGCCGCCAGCATTCTCGATAATGCCCGCCTCGTCGAACGCGAACGCGAGCGCCAGCGCCTCGAGCAGGAGATCAACATTGCCCGCGACATTCAGCAAGCTCTTCTCCCGCGCGATTTCCGCGAATATCCGCACCTCTCCGTCACAGGCTTCAATCTTCCCTGCTTATCGGTGGGAGGAGATTACTTCGATGTCTTCCCGCTTTGCGATGGCCGCACCGCTTTTCTCATCGCTGACGTTTCCGGCAAGGGACTCGGCGCCGCGCTTCTCACCACCATGCTTCAGGGCGCGCTCTCCGGCATGACTCTCGGCACCGATCCCGCGCGCGTCTTCAATCATGTCAATCGCTTCCTGTGCGATCACTCGGAGGTCGGCCGCTACGCCACCATGTTCTTCGGCATTCTCGATCAAGAAGGCCATCTCGAATACATTAACGCCGGCCACCCTTCGCCTTTCCTGATCCGCCGCGGCATTGCAGAAGAGGCCTTTACCGAAGGCTCCTATCCCGTCGGCCTCGTTCCCGAGGCGCAATACACCGCCGTTTGCCTGAAGCTCGAGCCTGGTGACACCCTCGTGCTTTTCAGCGACGGCGTCACCGAGGCCATGGATCCCGACGAGCAATTGTTCGGCATCCCGCGCCTCAAGGAACTCCTCACCGGCCAGATGGAGTGCCCCCTCGAGCTGCTCCAGAAATGCGTCCTCGAAGCCGTCGAAAACTTCTCCCGCGGCGCCCACCAGGCCGACGACCTCACGCTTCTCATCGTGCGCTACCGCGCTGCAGCTGCCGCTGCCACGTCGGACACCGACGCCCCCTTGTCGGCTGCGTCCCCATACTCCGCCTCAGCCGCTGGTTCTTCCGCGTCGTCCCCAGATGCCTCACCTTCTTCTGCGCCGGCGCAGCACTCCGCTCCCTCCGCTTCGGCAGGGTCTGGCTACGCGCAATCGTGATGCGCTCGTCGCAATATTGTTTCCGGATGGCTCTGCCATTCAAAAGGCAATGGGCCGAAGCCACAATGGTTGTGAGTTTCAAATAAAACAGGGCGGATGCCTTCACCGGCCCGCCCCGTTTCGACTTCGTGCAAGTTTTTCTCGGCCTTCTCCGAAAAATCTGTTCGACCGCGTTGAGATTTTTCTCCGGCTTCAGTCTTATGCGCCGAGATCCTTCAGATCGTCCTTGGCTTGTTGCTCCGCGTTCTTGGCTGCTCCCTTCGCGTCGGCACTGGGACTCAGCTCATGTATCGCCTTTTTCAGGCTCTGGGCCTGGTCGGCGATCGCGCCTTTGCACCCGGACAGATCGGCGTTGGTGTGCACGCCCGTCACATTCGCGCGCAGGCAAATGAACTCCAATGCAAGATTGTAGCTGGCGTGGAGCGCGGCGAGACATTCATTCAGCGCGGTGAAAGGCGCGCAAGCATCGGTGGCGTTCGAATTGGCCGGCAAAACACCCTGGGCCCGCAACTTCGGCGTCAGCTTTTTTTCGACGTCGCTCCTGCTGCCGTTCGAATCAGGGGAATTCTTGGAACCCTTGTCTCGCTTCACCCACTTGATAGGATTGAGGGAACGCGAGCTATGCGAGGCTGAGGAGCTCGAACTTCCCTGCGCCGCAGTGGATGCGCCCGCGCCCGCGGGACCTTGCGCCCCCGCGCGTTCCGCACCAATCGTCATGGACAGGGAAACACCCAACGCCACGAATGCAACAACCAACGATGATCTTTTCATAGTCACTCCTATATTGAATGTATCGCGACAATTTTGGAGGCTGCCGGATGCGGCCTCGCTTCTAGTAGGCCACGCGCCGGCGCCGGAGAGAGCATTCGAATGCAGGGTACTACTCCAATCGGTCAAGCTGGCCTTACGAACAGGTTTCCTTGTCCGTCCGGTATTTCTTGCCCGGCTTTCGGAAAGCTTCGCTGGTTCAAATGCCAACGCCAAACGGGCGGAAAATGGATCAGGATTTAATTCGGAGGAAGAGGCCGTAGATCGTCATTCCCAGACCGCCCAAGAATAGCAGCGGCGAGAGGTAATCTGTCACCAGCGGCAGGATGAGAACGGGAAGCTGGAAAGGCATGCTATAGCCGCCCGCGAAGTAATGAATCACACCCGCGAGAAGCATGTAGAGCAGTCCGCGCCGGATTTGACGGCGACCGTCGGGACCTGTGCGACGAGACAATTGCACCTGCGGAACGGCCTCGCGGCAAAAGGGGCACTGCCTCAAATGCGCCGCCATGTACTTGCCGCAAAATGCGCAGCGTTGCGTGTCCGCGGCCTGTTTTCCAAGAGGGTTCATGCGGCTGCCAGGATCCTTCCTTCTTAGGCTAGGGTCGCAGTCCTTGAATCGTCAAGGGACATGATAAGCAAGTGTAAAGCACGGATTCGAAAACGGCAGTAAAGGATTGGATATGGGTTCTGCCGCCCGGCCAGCTTGCGGGTGCTCCACCCCTCTGCAAAGAATTCCCCGTACCAGCTGAGACCGACTCGAAGCACACAGCGGGTATACGTGCCCTTTTGCTCACAGACGGGCTCACCTGCAGGGTTCACATTCTTTCGAATCGTGTTACAAAAATATTGCAGGCGAAAGCTCATGTGAATTCAGGCGCTCGCGAGACAAACCAATTCGTGAGCCAAGGAGAAGCAATGACATTCCCTACCTACAGAACGATTCGGCCCCTCCTTGCCTTGGTTCTTACATTCCTTATGGCCTGCGCGGCCAGCGCACCGGCTTTGGGGCAAGAGAAGAAGGTCGCACAACAGAATGGCGTGGATAACTCGAAAATGGGAGCGTACCGCGCCCTGGCGCAACACGTCTATGCGGATTTCCAGAAAGGCGACCTAGCAGCGGCCGCGCTAATGGCCAAGGTGCTCGAAAGAGTGTGGGACAAAGCGGAAGACTATGGCGGAGATACGGCGCTTTCGAAGACCAATCATGGCCTGTTCGAACAGATCGACAAGGCCATGGACGATTTTATCTCTCTGATCACCGAGGCGAAGGGCAAACCACCAGATCCTCCCAAGGTAAAGGCTGCCTTTAGCGCGTACTTGGAAAAATTGAAGCTCGCCGATTAATCGGTTTGAGTTTTGAGAAATAATCCATAGGACGCAACCGCCTTACATGACTCCGTCTTGGCAGTTTGGGATGCGCTTGCCGCTACAATTCGCGGAGGGCTGTGGCCACGGGCCGGCTCGCGGCGCGGATGGCCGGGGGCATGCCACCAAGGACGCCCATAACCATAGCGAAGAGAACGCCCATCCAAAGAAGATCAAAGGTGATCTTGAAAGCGAAGGCCAGGTTGGAAAAAGTCTGAAAATTCATGGTGCTGGTGGTCAGGCCGTTGAGGGGCAGAACGGCGAGGCAGCCAACAAGGCCGCCAACAAAAGAAATCAAGAGGGCTTCAAAGAGAAATGAGAGGACGACGTTCCAGGAGTTGAAGCCGAGCGCGCGCATGGTGGCAATTTCACGTCCGCGTTCGGCAACGGCGGAGTACATGGTGTTGAGGGCGCCAAAGACCGCGCCGATGGCCATGATCAACGCGACAAACCCGCCAAGTATAGTGATGAGCTGGGTCATGCGCGTGGACTGCTTGGCGTAGTAGTCGATTTCGCGGGTTACGTCCACATTCAAACGCGGATCGGCGGTGAGAGTGTCCCTCAATTGTTGAAGGGCGGCAGGCGAAGCGAGGTGCACCGTAACGGACTGAGAAAAAGTGTCGGGACGCTTATAGGCGCCGTTCAGGAGGTGGGCGTCGCCCCAAACCTCGGAATCGAAGGCGCTTCCGCCGGCGTCAAAGATGCCCACGACTTGCCAACGTACGCTGCCGAGACCAATTGTGCTTCCCAGAGTCAAGCCCGAATAGGTCGCCTTGGCGTTTTTGCCGACGATGAGTTCGGACAGACCAGGCCGAAACATGCGGCCCTCGATGATTTTGACATTGCTGCGAATGGCAAAAACGTTTGGCGCGACACCGCGAAGCTCAACGTTGGCATCCGTGCCGGTGGATAGCAAAGGAATCGGCGCCATCAGGACAGCCTCCGGTGTCAGCAACGGGCCGTCGGCCCCACGAGCGATGCCCGGAGCATCCTGGATAATTTTGACCGAATCGAGAGACACTCCACTGGTCATTTCGGACGTTGCCCCTGCGCGGGTAATGAGCGCGTTGTCCGCGGAGCCAGAAGAAACAAGCGTGGCCTTGAATCCGCGCGCGAGCGACAACATGGCTACGAAGACACCCACGGTTCCGGCAATCCCCACCACCGCAACGATTGTGGAGGTCCAGCGAGCTTTGACGCTCCGAACGTTGTAAACGAGTGGAATTGCCATTTCAGGCTCTCCGCAACGCGTTAACGACGCGCATACGCATGGCGCCAATCCCCGGCAGCAGGCCACTGGCAGCGCCAACAAAGAGGGCGAAACCAAGGCCAAGGGTCAGGAGCGACTTGGAAAGGATGAGAGGGGGCAGAAGGCCAGTGAGAGCCACGCCGATAACAGGGATGGCCAAGTAGGCCAACGTCAAGCCTAGGAAGCCGCCAACTAGGGCGATGACCACCGACTCTGCCAGAACGAAGAAAAGGACAGCGCGCCCGGAAAAGCCGATGGCTTTAAGGACGGCCAGTTCTGAGGTGCGCTCCCGCACAGAGATAGCCATAGTGTTGCCGGTAACTAAGAGTAGCGTAAAGAAAACGACGCTGCCGATGGTGAGGATTAAGAGCTCGATGTTTCCGAACTGCTTGACGAAATATGCGGCGAAGGCGGATTCCGTCTCGGTCTTGGTCTCAAACGACGAGTTGGCAAACTTTTCGTCAATGGCCTTGGCGACGCGCACGGCGTCTTCGGGGCTATCGAGCTTAACCACGTACCATCCGGCCGTGCTCTTGACGACAGCTGGTGCGTTCTCGTCAAAATATTTCCACTGCAGCCAAAACTGGCTCTCGTCGCCACCGGGGCGATCGCTGTGATAAATCCCGTCGAGATTGAACTCCGAAGAGCCGCCGCCGTACAGAGTTGTTTTGATGGGGATGCGATCGCCAATTTTCCAATGGAAGCGCGCGGCCGTGCGGGCGCCCGCGATGGCGCCCTGGCGGTCTGTCAGGAAATTGTTCCACTGCTCGTCAGGTACCACAAGCTCAGTCATCACCTGGCGTTGATTTTCGGGGTCGATGACAAACTGTGGAAAGAAGTTCTTTTCATCCTGATAGACACCGCCGAACCAGTGATTGTGGGTGACCGCCTTGACGCCGGGAATGGCAAGGATTTTGTCGCGGTGGGAGATCGGCATTAATTGCATTAGACCGATGCGGCTGACGACGATCAGGCGGTCTGCGCCGGCGATTTCCGTGCCGCGGCTGAAGGCGCTCTTCACGACAGCAAGAAACGTGAAGAGTACTAGAGCGACGGCAAAAGAGCCAATGGTGAGGATGAGGCGAACCTTCTTGCGGAACAGATTGGCGAGGATCAAGCGGCTGAATTTCATGCGGCACCTCCGGCCATGACGCTCTCACGGGAAGTCTTGCCTTCGACGAGCACGCCTTTTTCAAGATGCAGCGTGGTGTGAGCACGTGCCGCGACGACGGGATCGTGCGTGACCATCAAGATGGTCTTGTTGTACTTGCCCACGAGCTCATCGATTAGCGCCATGATTTCGTCCGCGCTCTTGCGGTCCAGGTCGCCCGTGGGCTCATCGCAAAGCAAGAAAGTCGGGTCCGAGACGATGGCGCGGGCGATAGTGACGCGCTGCTCCTGACCGCCGGAGAGCTGGCGCGGGTAGTGATGCATGCGATCGGCCAGATTGACGACCCCGAGTGCGGTTTCGACGTGCTTGCGGCGATCCGCTTTGGAGAGCTTGGTCAAGAGAAGCGGAAGCTCGACGTTCTGAAACGCCGTGAGCACGGGGATGAGGTTGTACATCTGAAAAATAAAACCGACATGGCGGGCACGCCATTGCGTAAGCTTGCTGCCCGACATATGAGTAATCTCGTCGCCATCCACGGTAATGCTCCCGGCCGATGGAACGTCGAGACCGCCGAGAAGGTTGAGCAAGGTAGTCTTGCCTGAGCCGCTAGGGCCCATGAAGGCCACAAAGTCACCCTTGTCGACGTCGAGATTCAAGCCCTGCAGCACCTGAATTTTCTCGCCGCCGCGGCTGTACGTTTTGTTCAAACCACGAACTCGGATGAGGCTGGAAGAATCGTCGCGTCCATCGACTCGGATCATGCTTGGCTCCTACTGACGGATTTCAATTTTGTCACCATCATGCAAACTCTCAGGCCCTTTGACGACCAGCGAGTCGCCAGGGGTGACGCCCGCCAGTATCGCGACGTCCGTTCCGCGATCCATGCCGAGGCTGACAGCGCGGCGCTCGACTTTTCCATCGCGAACCAGGAAGACAAAAGAAGCATTCGCATCGGAGCGCACCGCGCCCTTGGGGATGAACGCCACTGCCTGCGGCCCCTTGTCTTTGCTCTTGTCCTTTGCCGCGGGCCGCTCATTTTCCAGGAACGCCACCTTCACGCCCATGTCTGGCAAAATGAAATTGTATTTTTCCAGATTCAGGATGGTGATACGCACTTTGACGGTAGCCTTCTGGCGGTCGGCCGTGGGGATGACCGTCCGCACTTTAGACGGAATCGGCTTGTCCGGATAGGCATCCAGAGTTGCTGTAACCTGCTGGCCATTTTCGACGCGCGCAATGTACGACTCGTTGACGTCGACTTCGATTTCGTTGGATTTCATGTCCACAATCGTCGCAATCCCCGTGCGCGTAAATCCGCCACCCGCGGAATTGGGCGAGACCATCTCGCCAACCTGCGCGTCCTTGGACACGACAATGCCCGCAAACGGTGCGCGAATCGTGCAATTGTCCACGGCCTGTTGCGCAACGCCGATGCGTGCTTCGGAGGCCGCCACCTGCTGCTTGGCGAGCTCAATTTTGGCCTTCAGGCTGTCCGCAGCCGTCGCAGCGTTGTCCAGGGCCTCTTGCGTCTGCACGCCAGCTTTCTGAAGCTGCTCCGCGCGACGAAGCAGAATCTGCGCGTTCTTAAGCTGAACCTCATAGTCGGCGATGGCGGCTTGGGAGGCGTCGCGGTCGGCTTTGGCGGAATCGAGGGAGCGCTTGACGTCGGCGTCATCGAGCGTGGCGAGGAGCTGCCCTTCCGCAACGCGTGTGCCTTCGTCGAAGAATACCCCGGTGACGCGGCCGGTAATCTTGGCAGCGATGGTCGCGCGGCGTCGAGGCGTGATGTAGCCGCTGGCATTCAGGGCAGTCTGTCGGCCGCCTGCTTCGGGCTTCGTGGCGGTGGCAACTTCCACCATCGGCTTCTGACTGCGGAAAGCGTAGGCGGCAGCGACTATACCCGCGAAAATGAGGACCGGTATGGCGGCGAAAATGACCCGCTTGCCAGTTCCAGTCTTGCTCCGCTGGCCATCGTGGATGCGGAGAGATCCGAGGTCAGGTTTTGCGGAGACTTGTGAACTTGCCATAGGACCGCGTGCTCCTTAGTATTGATGCAAAGACACAACTTAGGTTACGTACCACAGAGCCAGAAAATTACACAAATGGCTCGGTACAGGATCGGGGAATCCACATTGTAACCCAGCAATCGGCGATTCGGGCTGAAATTCCTTTTTAGTGCCCGGCGGACGGCCGGCTCCGAAGGGGCGTTAGTCCAAGGCATGCCAGGGCTGGCAGGACCCCAAAATGGCATGAAGGCCTGGATTTGTCTGATTCGACGCAGGAACACCCGTACGGAATAGAAGAAAGGCGCGGGCGGTTTTTCCTGCGGAGCCGGCGCGACCGTTGATCAAAACCTTGGGCAGACAAGGGCCGCCGGAGGAGCAAAACGCATTAACGGGTTTCTGTTAGATGCGCGGCACTGGTCGATGGACACATGGAATTTGAGCCCTTGGAGTCCCTGCGAATTTTCGGAAATCACCGCTTGACACGCTGGCCAACAAGTTTTATTAAATAGATTCCGCGAGGCGCACCCTACCTCACTTTACTTCTTGTGGATGGGAGTCCCAGCATGAATCCTACCCGCCGCGATTTTTTCAAACTAACGGCAATTGGTGGAGCGGCCGCCGCGGTGTTCGGTTTCGATTTGAAGCCCGCGTATGCGCAGTTGCGCACGCTCAAGATTGCACGGGCGAGCGAGACACGCTCGACCTGCCCGTACTGCGCGGTGGGCTGCGGCACCATCATCTACACGATCGGCGACCGCGCGAAGAATGTGACCGCGCAGGTGGTGCATGTCGAGGGTGACCCCGATCATCCGACCAACCGCGGCACGCTGTGCCCGAAGGGTTCCTCGCTGCAGCAAGAGATCATGAACGACCGGCGCTTGCTGAAGCCCCTGGTGCGCCGGCCGGGCAGCACCGAATGGCAGGACATTTCGTGGGACGATGCGATTAGCGAAATCGCGGCGCGCGTGAAAAAGACGCGCGATGAGACTTTCATCGAAAAGGATGCGGCGGGCCACACGGTGAACCGACTGGAATCCGTCGCGTGGATCGGCGGCTGTACCGACACCAATGAGTTCAACTATCTGGTTGTGAAATCGATGCGCGCCCTGGGGGTCGTGCACCTGGAAAACCAGGCCAGAGTTGACACGGCCCCACGGTCTCAAGTTTGGGACCAACGTTCGGCCGGGGCGCGATGACCAATGGCTGGGTGGACATGAAGAACACCGACATGATGCTCATCATGGGCGGTAATCCGGCCGAGAATCATCCCTGCGGATTCAAGTGGCCGGTCGAAGCGAAACGCACACGCAACGCAAAGATGATCGTGGTGGACCCGCGTTTCACGCGCACCGCATCAGTGGCCGATCTTTTCTGCCAGATTCGCGCCGGGTCGGACATCGCTTTCCTCGGCGGCGTCATTCGCTATGCCATCGAGAACAGCCGCATCGCGAAAGATTACCTGGTCAACTACACGAATGCGGCGTTCAACGTCAAAAGCGATTTCAAGCTGCCCGCGGACACGGATGGGGTGTTCTCCGGCTTTGACGCCAAGACGCAGAGTTACGACAAGTCCACGTGGAATTATGCAGGGACGGGAGGAAGTGAC
>DATHIB010000044.1:0-43760 GCA_035490055.1 Candidatus Limnocylindria bacterium
GGAGAGAAACGCACCCGCAAGGCTTTCGCTCCGCCACGCCGCCAGGCATCACGCCAGCGCATCACCGAACTCGGATTGCATCCGATGCGCCGTCCCACTTCGTTGAGAGAATGACCCGCATCCAGCAAGGCCAAAGCTCGCTTGCGCCGGTCTTCCAACAGATCGGCGCTCCCCTTCGGTCTGGGCATAGGTGTTCTGCCTCCTGAACACCTATCATACTCGCATTGCATTATTTATGCACAGATCAATAATTCTATGGTGGTGAGGATGTCCTCCACATTGAGCTCCCGCCAAGCGCCTGATCCTGGACGCAAGTCCGTCCAGGCGTCCGAGTGCTTGGTTTGCCTTCAAGCAATGGCAAGAGCGGTTGAAGAGCCAGCGGCGGGTCTGGCGGCAATGGTGGCGGCACATAGGCCCTGAAGGACTCGTCCTTGAAGGTCCTGACGACATAAGTTCCGAGGCGACTGTTCGGTTGGTTGGTGTCGCCATCACAAAACCATCGTTTCGTTAGAAATTTCCTAGCGAAACTATATAGCCTTTTCCTTTCGTTATCCAGCTAAAACAGGTCTGCACTAAAATCAACAATTATCACTCTCTCCCAAGGGCGGGGACACCGAAGACACATTCATGGTGCCGGACGCCCAGCGGTCCTCAGTGATCTACGCCCCTCCTCACTCTGCGGAGAAACTGGCCTGATTTCGCATTCGAGAAAAGCAAGGAGAGTGTCAATTGCTCGCGACCTTCGCGGTCCCGCGTCCCCGAGGCTCGCAGTTTCGTTGCCTGTCCGGTCCAATGTGTCATACAAAGGCTCCGCGGGGGTTACACTGCCAGCTTCGTCCGCGACGCTGATTGCTAGAATGCGAATGCGATCATTATCCGGCAAGGTTAATGTAGTTGCTCCCGCAGGCAGATCGATCGGATAGGCAAAAAGGTATGCGTAGGAGTACGGCTCGTTGGACCCATCGGGCGCATGGCGATGTGTGCTATACCACGCCACATCCGCGCGCTTGATGAAGCCCGGAACCAGCGTACCCGAGAATTCTTCCAAGGTGCGCACACGTGGCGCGTTCGGCGGCAGGGTTTGTCCGGGGCGTGGCTGCACCAGCTCTTGCCGAGCATTCCAAGTGCGGTCGTCCCACTGGCCGATAAAGCCCGTCCAATTCTGGATGGTGAGCTGCACCGGCCGGTCACCCGCGCGGAACGTGCCCACCTGATCGCCAACGGCCGCCGCCAGAACGTAAGCGCACTTGAAGTGTTGCTTGGGCAGCTTGATGGTCTGTCCCTTCGCCAAAAGAGCGTTGGGCCGGCCATTTCCTGCCGGGGCGAGGGCGAAATGAATGCCGGCGAACTCGATGTCGCGCGGCAACGCCTCCGCGGGCAGTGCTCGTCCCTGCGCCGCCGAAGGATTGTTGGGAAGAATGTCAAAGCTGCCTTCCGCGGGATGGCCGTTTATCGTCGCTGCCGCCAAGTCGTATGGCAACGAAATCGGCAGCGAGCGCGGAGCCGACAACTTTGCTGGTCCAGCCCCGAGCTTGAGAGCAAACGTCCGTGGCTGATATGCCCTGAGCGCAGTGATAAGCGCGCCGTTGCCCAACGTCGCGCTCCCGACCGGCTGCTCTTGGCCGTTCACCTCGCGAGCTGACGTGATCGGACCGGCGAAGCGCATCTCGACCTTGGGTCGCGCCTTGCCGTCGAGTTCCACGATGCGCACGATAACCTCATCGCTGAGTTCGGCTTTCTTTAGCGCCAGAACACGCACGCGCTCGCTGTTGAGCTTCAACAAAGAGAACTGCTTACCCAGCGGGCCGGCGTGCTTGGCGCTCTCGAACGGGATGAGCGGCTGATTCAGCCGGTAGGCTTGCCAGTCCGTCTGTCCTTCGCGCCAGTCGCCCGCGTGTCCCGCCAGGCCAAAGATGAACTCATGGTGCCCCAAGTCCTGGGAGCCTTGGTCGGTATAGCCGCCCCGAGTTCCCGGCGTGCGCACCAGGGTAAGCCGCAAGGTGTTGTCATTGGGCTTATCGGAAGCGTTTTTGCAATCCGTGAGAATCGTGACACCGAAAGCGCCGCTTTGATCGGTCAGATCAATCCACTGATGGGAGGCGACTTCGAACTGCCGCTCGTCCTCATTCGGGCGCTGGACCGTTCCGATATCCCAGTTGTACGTCGCCATCTTGTTGCTGGCGGTCAGCGGGAACACGGCCTTCAGGTTGACCTCTTTTGCCTTCCAATCGATGGCATTTGCAAACTCGACGCGATTGCCGGCGTCGCCAGCGGAAAGGCGGATGGTCTGCACGAAATGCGAGTCTTCGGTGTCGCGGGTCACTTCAACGGCCACGCGCGCAGGGCCGTTTTCAAGCACGCGCACTTTTGTAGGACCGGAAACATAGGCACGCGGCGTGCGCTGCTCATCCTCAAAGTCCATGTTCCAGGCGGGCCATTGGCGCGGATTATCAGTCGAGATAGCCAGGCGAATCGGTCCGGAGAGCAGCTCACGGCTCAGCTTCTTGTCAAAGATGCTGGAGACATCGCCGTTTGCATCGAGTTGCATGCGGTAGCGGGCGTTTTCGAGCGATGACTCGCTGACGCGCAATTCCGAAGTCGCGGACGAGGTCCCAGGTTGTACGTCATACACGGCGTAGCCCACCGATGGCGTTTGGGCGATAAACAATACCTTGCCACCGGCCTTCACCTGCACTGGAACTTCCTTACCGTCAGGTCCGATGACGCGTACTGGCTGCAGCGCACCTGCAACCGCCGCCTCAACCACGTCTTCGCGTGCCACATTCAATGGGTTGTACACGACGATTGCCGTGCCGCTGCCCTGTGTGTCCATGCCTGACGCGACCGCTGCGCTAGCGCTCGTCAACACGCCTGCGAACTGATTCATCGCGATGACGTCGTCATTCCAGGTGAACTCGTAGGCCTTCGGCGTGGAAGTGCCGGCCATGTTGTCGTGAAAGTGGCCGCCCATAACCAGTGTCCACGCGTCGGTAAGACGCTTTTGGGGATACGGTCTGCCGCCCAGCCAGTCAGCGGCGACTGAACTTTCCTCCGCCGCATCGGCAAGAAGTTCGTTCTTGCGATTCCAGCGCTTGTGATAAGCCTGCGACGATAACGAGCCGGCCGAATGATTGATCAGTTCCAAATCACCCTTGTAGCGAGGCATGCGATCGGTCTTGCAGCATTTCAGAATGTCCAGAAACATCTGGTCCGCATTGGACCACAGGACACGCACCGGGCCATCGCCGACCTTCACCGGTGCTGGCGGAGGTGACGGAGGCTCCTCCTGCTGCCCGCGACCGAAGAAGTTGAAGCGCATGGGTGGAATCACTGTTGTGCTCTTCGTCTCAATCGCCTCCATGAGGTTGACCGAGTTTTCGCTAGGCGATCCGCCCGTGTCGCCAGTCCCCACATAGTGATAGTCGGCAAAGACGCCAGTCAGGTCGCCATTGACCTGGATCCGCTTGGACCAGTCTTCAAAGGGGCGAACACGGAAATTGGCCGGGGCATTCGCCGGCGGTGCCGGAGGAGGGGGAGGCGTTTTGCTCAGGTCGTAGTCCACATTGCTGCCATAGCTCAAGGGATTGAGGGCCGCCAGAACGGTAGAGCCATCGGGGCCTTCCCAAACCCCGACGTTGAAGGGGATGCCCTCGGGCGTTTTTTCTGGAGAATCAGGCCCGCCAACGTGTGGCGCCGGTTGCCATGCGGCGGAGAGCTTTTGCGTGGAAAATCCTTTGATTCCGGCGTGCGCCAGAATGGTTGGCAGCGAGGCAGGGAATCCGAAGCAATCCGGGAGCATGAATTCGGCGCTCGCTTTGCCGAACTCCTTACGAAACCAGTTGTTGCCATAGAGCACCTGCCGGATAATGGCTTCCGCGCTGGGCGCGTTTACGTCGCCTTCCTCCATCGAAGATCCCGCGGGATACCAGCGGCCCGCGGCGACGTATTGCTTCAGGCGCGCGAAATCGGCCGGGTAATACTCTTTTATCAAACGATAGCGGTTTGCGCCCGTAAAGTTGAAGACGTAATGCGGGTACTTTTCAAAGAAGGCGAAGTTGTTGCGCATGGTCTTGGTCAGATATTCGCTGATGACCTGCGGATATTCCCACCGCCACTGGGTGTCGAGATGGGCGTACGCGACTACGTAAAGTGTGGGCTGCTTGGCGAGATTTGGCGCAGCAACCGGATTCTCCACGCCATGCGTTGGAGTGGCTGGCTTCGCGCTCGTGGTTGATTTAGGCGGCGCTGCCTGGGCACTCGCTTGTTTGACCCTGGCGTCCTGCTTCGCTGGCCCCGAAGGAGCCTGCGCGATCGCCACTATAGGACACAGCAGACAGACAGCAACTGGACTGAGCACCATCTTCTTCATGTCTGAATTCCCCCGCCGCGCAATTACAAAGACTGCTACTCTTGGAAACCAAATCCTAGCTCAGATTTTCGCCTCGCTGGATACAAACCGTAGCTTTCGGTTTTCGTCGGCGGACACGTGGGCCGAGCCGCATCTCGCGACAGTTCACGCGGACACCTGAGTGCTGCCGAGATTTAAGTCGCCCACGAGGAACTGCATCAGAGAGTCCACGCTCGTCTTCTCCATCAAGTGGGTCCGATAGCTGCCAAATTAGGCGCAAAACCGGGTACTAGGACACAGAACAAAGCCAAGCGAACCAACAAGATAGATTTTGTTCTGCCGCTTTGCAAGCAGGCGTCACTGGTTCGATCCCCGCCACGCCCACCTTTCCTCACTTTCAAAGCTGCCGCAAATCCTCGAAGTCTGGCCTCCCCACCGCACCGCCGTTTTCCGTTACCGCATCTCTTACAGGATTGAGACTTAACCTCCGGAGAGAGGGCTAAACAAGTGTTCCTTGCAGCACTTCGCAGAGTAGCTCTTGTTTTTGCGTGGTGAGCTTCTTCCCTTGCGCTGTAAGATAAAACACGTCGATGGCCTTGTGGCCTTCCGTGTCGATCAACGCGACTTCGATGTTGCATCCCAGGCGCGCCAGTGCCGAACCGATCTCGTAGAGCAATCCCGGATGGTCCTGAGTAACGATTTCGAGAAGCGTGCTGTGCGCCGATGACGCATCGTCGAAGTTGATGCGCGTTTCCACTGTGACTTTAGGCACCCGCCCGCGGCTGGCACTTTCGCGGCTTTTCTGGAGCGGCTTTAGTTGCGCCGTTCCGATCACGACATCTGCGAGGCTCTTGCGGAAGCGTTCGGTTTCGCTGGGGTTCAGTTCCAGCGTGCGATGCAGATCCGCGAAGTGGAAGGTATCCAACACGACGCAAGCGGCATTTGCGAAAGCATCCGCCTTGTTAATGTTCATGCCCCATCCGGCCAGCACGCCCGAAATCGTCGCGAAGAGAGCCGGGCGGTCCGCCGTAAGCAGCGTCAGGGAGAACCCATGGCGCGTGGCGATGAGTTCCGTCTGCACCGGGTCCGTGCCCAGTTTCCGGTAGAGCACAAAGTGCGCCGCAATCTCCGCCGCCGAATGCACCGCGAGATACCGCCGCGGGAATCCTTCGAGGAACTGCTCGATCTCTTCGAGCGTGGTGTCCCCCGCCAGCGCCTTCACGCGCTCCAGCAGCGAGCCTTCATCCGGCGCGTGCAAGCGGTCGCGATCCACGGTGCGGCTGAAATGGTTGGAAGTGGCCACAAAGAGTTGCCACAGCATTTCCGCCTTCCATGGTGTTAGCGCTTCCGGATTGACGGAGTGAATGTCCGCGTAGGTCAGCAGGCACAATCTTTGCAGCCTTTCCTGCGTTGTGACGGACTGCGCAAAAGCGGAAACGGTGGCAGGATCGAAGATGTCTCTCCGCTGCACTGTGGCGGACATGTCCAGGTGATGTCCGATGAGGAACCGGACTTCTTCTTTTTCTTCCGGCGAAAGATTCAATCGCCGGGCGGCGCTATCGAGCGCCGCGAGGCTGCCGGTGATGTGATTTTCCACTGGCATTCCTTTGCCGACGTCGTGCAGCAGCAGCGCCAAGATCAGCAAGTCCCGCCGTTCGGCGGTCTTCCAGAGCGGCGCGAAATGCACTCCTCGTTCATCCGGCGGCTCCGCCAATTCCTGCAGGTGCTCGATGGTCCGCAAGGAATGCTCGTCTACCGTATAGCGATGATAGAAATCGCGCACCACCAGCGAGTCGATCCTTCCGAATTCCGGCAGGATTTCCGTCAGCAGCCCCAGCCGTTGCATCGACCGCAGAGCCACGCCCGGATAATCGGAGCCCAGTATCTCGCGCAGCGTGGCCCGGGAAATCTCCGTGTTCTTCGGAGGAAGTTCCGGATGTTTCAGGATGTAACCAATGCTGCGCTCCGCTTCGCGGCTCAGCGGGGTCCCCGTGCGCGCCGCTTCCGCGAAGAGCGAATAGGTGATCGCGCGGTCCGACAACACCGGCTGGTCGAGGACTTCGAGCAGGCCATCACGCACGGCGAAGCATTTCCCGTCGCCCGGCTCGATCTTGGCGGCGCGTGCCGCATTGAACAGGCGCTGCCGCAGCGTTAATGGCACGGCAGATCGCTGCTCGAGATAGCGCAAGAGTTGCCGGTTTAGCGTCCGGGCGTGCCGGAAATACTGGCGCATCCATTCGGCAGGAGTTCGTCCCACTCCGTCGCCCACACCCAGCGCGCGTTCTGCTGCCGCCGCCTGCAGCTCGTAGGTGAGCGTGTTATCGTTCCGGCCGTTGCTATAGTGCAGAAAACAGCGAATGGCGCTGAGAAAATCGACGGCCGCGGCCGAAAGCTCTTCCTCCGCGGCGGTGATGTTTCGTATCTCCTTTTTTTCGTCCATGATCTGCCGCAGCCAAATCGTCGCCTGATAATCCCGCATGCCGCCTGGCGACTCTTTCACGTTGGGCTCGAGTTGGAAAATCGTATTTCCGTAGCGCGTCAGGCGTTCCCTGGTCAGCCTGTGAATTTGCGCCAGCAGGAAGGGCCGCGCCTGCCTTTCCGACGCTGGGAGCACTTTCGTGTCCAGCTTCTCGTATAGCGCGGCATCGCCCGCCAGAAATCGGCGATCCAGCAATGCCAGGTGGAACTCCGCATTGTCTTCTTCGATCCGCTTACACTCTTCCAGCGTGCGCCCCGCCGAGCTGACGCGAAATCCGATGTCCCACAATGTCCGCGAAAATTCGGAGATGAGCGGCCGCGATTCCTGTTCTGCTTTGTCGTTTCCCATCAAAAATAGAATGTCGAGATCGGAATAGGGGAACAGCATTCGCCGCCCGTACCCGCCCAACGCGAGCAGGCAAAGCCCTTGCGCCTCGTGGTTGTGGACGCGCAGAACTTCGCCAAAAATCTGCTCGACGTTGCGGTCCGCCAGCTCGCACTGCGCGCGCAGCGTTTCTCGCGCACTGGTACCCGACTCAAATTGTTGTCGGATGCGTTGCCGTTCGCCGTCGGCCTGCGGGCCGAGCACGGATAGGGGCGTTGGAGAACCTTGCATGTTCTTTGCCGGCCGGATGTCCGGATCAAAACTGGGGCGTGGAGCGCTCGTCACGTTGATCGCCCCACGGTCAGTAAGCCGGTCGCACGGCGGCCAAGAGTGAAATACTAAAGCGCGGCTTCACCGCGCTCCTCGTTGCGAATCCGGATGGCTTCATCAACCTTCGACAGGAATATCTTACCGTCGCCAATCTTCCCTGTCTTGGCCGTCTTCAAAATTGTTTCTACCGCGCGATCCGCCAGGGCATCCGGCAGCACCGCCTCCAGCTTGATCTTTGGCAACAGGTCCACGGTGTATTCGCGCCCGCGATAAACCTCAGTATGGCCCTTCTGCCTCCCGTGCCCGCGTACTTCCGTCACCGTCAAGCCTCCCACACCCATCTCAAGCAGCGCATCTTTCACGGATTCGAACCGTGAGGGCTGGATGATTGCTTCGAGTTTCTTCATGCATCTCCCCCTTCAATGAATGAACTGGATTTCCCCGGTATGGCGCAAGAGCGCCCGCGTGCGGGCGATACGCGCAGGTCAACAATAATGCACGGGAGCGCCGGGCAGGCCAACAAATTTTTTGCATTAATTCAATAGAAAGTTTCCGTTGGCGTTTCCAATGAGTCACCGTTACAGTCACCCCCCAAGAAAAGAGCAATGTCGTCTTTCGCATTTGTCCAAGGGCCCGGGGTATCCAAGGAAGTCCCAAGGAGAAGATAAATTGCACATTTCCTCGAAGTACTGGTTCAGTTTATTGCTCGGCTCGGCGCTGGCAGTACCCGCTTTCGCACAGCAGACAACTACCAACCAGCAAAGCACCGCGGGCAGGCAAGTCGTGAGGACGATGGATGACCTGCGCGAACGAATCCTGCTGGATCGAATCGAACAACTGGAAAAGCGTCTCGCCGATGTTGAGGGGCGTACCGCTTCCGCTCAACCCACTTCGGGACAAACGGCTGCGGCCGGCGCTCCGGCTGCGCAGGAACCTGCCCCCGCAACACCCCCAGCTCAAACGCCCGCGCCAACGCCGGCGCCGGAGCCGGCGCCTCCTACATGGTCGGCGGGACCGATCGATTTCAGCGGTTTGGTGGACGGTTATTACAGCTTCAATTTCAATCATCCCTCTTCGCAGTTCAACCAGTTGTATAACTTCGATGTGAAGGCCAATCAGTTCAGCCTGAACATGGCCAAGCTGACCGTGGCACACTCGCCCGATCCGGTCGGGTTCCAAGTGGATCTGGGGTTCGGCCGCGCATTCGACATCATCCATGCGAGCGAGCCAAGCACGGCGCCGAGCTTCCTTCGGAACATCGAACAGGCTTATGTGAGCTTAAAGCCGGCGAAGGCTAAGGGCTTCGAGGTGGACTTCGGCCAATTCGTCACCAGCGCGGGTGCTGAAGTCATCGAAACCAACAGCAATTGGAACTATTCCCGCTCGCTTCTGTTCGCCTGGGCCATTCCGTATTACCACTTCGGCGTGCGCACATCGTTCCCGGTCGGCAAGTACTTCACCGGCGGTGTACAACTCATCAACGGGTGGAACAACGTCGAGGACAACAATAGCGGCAAGACCGTGGGGTTCACCAGCGCTTTTACAACCAAGAAATTCGCCTGGAGCAACAACTATTACACCGGTCCGGAAAACCCCAGCTCGAACACGGGCTGGCGCAACCTCTACGACACCACGCTCCTCTTGACTCCTAACAGCAAGTTCAACGCCTACATCAACTTTGATTACGGTCAGAACAAGTCCGGATCGGGCACCTCGGAATTCACCGCCAAGTGGTACGGCATCGCCGGCGCTGTGCACTTCCAGCCCACCAGCAAATGGGCCTTCACACCGCGCGTCGAATGGTTCAAGGATCGCGACGGATTCGAAACCGGACTGGCGCAAGACCTTAAAGAGGTCACGTTCACGGGCGAATACAGAATGATCGAGGGTCTGCTCGCGCGGCTGGAGTACCGGCGCGATTGGTCGAACCAGCCATTTTTCTTTCGCGGTTCTTCGGTGAACGGCACCACCGGCTTAGGAACCTACAAGAACCAAGACACATTGTCGTTGGGAGTTGTGGCATTCTTTGGGCCCAAGCGGTAACTCATGCAGCAGCATGAGAGTGTTGAGCAAATTCTATAGGAAATTTAATTGGGGAGGAATGGAATGAGTGGAAGCCCGCAATATGGGAAGAAGCTGTCACTCTCGGAGAAGCTTTCGCGGCTGGCCGTGCGGCTGCGGGCTCCGGAATGGCGCCGTTACGGAAAGCTGCTGTTCGCCGGTAAACTAATGGGCGTCGGGTTGACTCTTGTCGTCATGGCCGCGATGTCCTACCTTGTCTTCGGTCGCGTCTATGCCGCCGATGCGGAGGTCAAAGCTGCTGACGTCGTCAATCCCGTCAACACGGCCTGGACGCTGATTGCTGCCTTCCTGGTTTTCGGCATGCAAGTCGGCTTCACCATGCTGGAGGCCGGATTCTGTCGTTCTCGCGAAACCGTGAACGTGCTCATGGAATGCGTTGTGGATACCTGTCTTTGTGGCATCCTCTTCTATGCCATCGGGTTTGCTTTCATGTTCAGCCACGGCAACGGATTCATTGGATATCATTGGTTCTTCCTGCAAGGTGCGCCGGCGACCTACGAAACCACAGGCGTCGCGTTCCTCGCCGTCTGGATCTTCCAGTTTGCTTTTGCGGATACCTGCTCCACAATCACTTCCGGAGCGATGATCGGCCGGACCGGATTTGTCGGCGATCTCCTCTACAGTGTTGCCGTTTCCGGTTTCATCTATCCGATCATTGGCCACTGGGCCTGGGGGCCGGATGGCTGGTTGGCCTTGATGGGTAGTGATGGCCACGTCTGGCCATCACTCGGCACGGGCTTCCATGACTTTGCGGGCTCCACGGTCGTTCACACGATTGGCGGATTCATTGCACTGGCCGGCTCCATCGTTCTGGGTCCGCGCCTGGGCCGCAAATTCAAGCGTGACGGCGGCGCTCCGATGTTGCCGCACGATTTGACGATCGCCGTTACTGGCGGTCTCATCCTCTGGTTTGGCTGGTACGGATTCAATCCCGGCAGCACGCTCTCGGCGATGGACTTTGAGGGCATCGGCCGCGTTGCCACCAACACCACGCTTGCCGCGTGCGCCGCTGGCTTAACCGCCATGTTCTGGGCCTTCAAATCCTCCAAGAAGTGGGACGCAGGCTTCACCACAAACGGATTCTTGGCCGGCCTCGTGGCCATCACTTGCCCGTGCTACTGGGTTAGTCCGACGGGAGCCATTCTCCTTGGTGGCATTGCCGGCGTGCTGGTGGTACTCGGCGTCGAAGCGCTCGAATGGTTCCGCATCGACGATCCCATCGGCGCCGTTCCCGTTCACGGCTTCTGCGGAATCTGGGGCACGCTTTCGCTCGGTCTGTTCGCTTGTGGCAGGTATGGAGCGACCGGTCCCATCACAGCAGACAACTCGGCGCCGCTGAAGGGCCTTTTCTACGGCGGCGGAACGCAACTCCTCGTCGCCCAGGCGATCGGCAGCGCGGTCGTCACGCTTGCTACCTTCTCGATCGCCATGGTGGTCATGTATGCGGTTAACGCCACGGGAACTCTCCGCGTGTCAGCAGAGGGCGAGCTTTACGGCTTGGATCTGCACGAGCACGGCATCTCCGCCTATCCGGAATACGTAATTTCGCCGCTCGGTGCACCAGCCGGAATGGCCGCAGTGGAGCGCGAGCCAGCTCCTGTTGCACGAAAGGCGAAAGCAGCAGCGGCACAAGCGGAGTCGGCTGCTTCCTGAAAGTGCTGTCAATGGAGATGTAGGGGTAATCGTGGGGACACCTTATTGTTCGGTGTCCTCGCGCGGTGTCGGGCCCAAACAGTGGCAGTTATCGCTGTGGGGAGTTCACTCGGGCTGTGTGTACAAACTTGATTCTAAAAAGGGAGGGACGACCTAATGGGAGCTAATCCCAGTCAGGCCGTGGGAATCACGGCCTTCTTGCTAGGATTCACCGCACTGTCCGGTGCTCTCTATGCGGGGAGCATCCTGCTCTACATCGTGACGATAGCTTTGTTGGCGGCTTCGGTGGCGGCGTTCCGCAAAGCGAAGCCGCTGGAAAACGCGGAGAATTGAGGACACCCGACATGATCATCCTTATTGGACTTCTCGTGACTTTGCTTGGGTTCGTGATCAGTGTGCTCAGCCTAACTTTGGCCAGTTCCGTGGGCGGCCGCCTCGTACTTGTGCTGCTGGGAATCGCGGTCAGTCTTTTCGGAATCATGGGTCTCCTCAACAAGCACTACTTGAAGAACGCCATTTGGAAGAAGGGATGAAGCGAGGATGACAACAACCAAGAGACTACTCCTGGTATTGACCGTTGTACTTTGTATCGCGCCGCTTGGATTCCCCCAGACTCCTGCCGCGCCAGCGGCCGCTACGCCTGCGGCGGCTCCGGCGCCCACTCCGAAACCCATCACTGACGCGGACCTCGCTAACGCTCCCGTGCCTGCGGCAGATGTTCGTGCCAAGGGCGATCCGGACGGCTCGCTCACCGGTACCGCAAGCGACGTAACTGTTAGTGACCCAAAGAAAGGCCTTACGATCGGCGACCTTGCCAATCAGGTGGGCCAAAACAAAATCGCCATCAACTTTGTCTGGACCCTCGTCACCGGCTTCCTAGTCATGTTCATGCAGGCCGGGTTCGCCATCGTTGAGACCGGTCTCTGCCGCGCCAAAAACGCCAATCACACCATGATGATGAACTTCATGGTGTACGGCGTGGGCATGCTCGCCTACTGGCTGATCGGGTTTACGATTCAGATGGGCGGCGTTGGAGCTGTGGCCAACCTTGGCGGCACACCCCCCCTCAACTCGGAATTCACAATAACGTTGTTCGGGAAGGCATTCGGTTTGTTTGGCACTAACGGTTTCTTCCTCGTCCATAAGGGCACTTATGATGTTGCCGTCATGGTCTTGTTCCTCTTCCAGATGGTCTTCATGGACACAACGACTACGATTGTCACGGGCTCGTGCTGTGAGCGCTGGAAGTACGCTGCTTTCATTGTTTCAACGATGTTCTTGGCTGCCTTCACCTATCCCATCTTCGCCAATTGGGCTTGGGGCGGCGGCTGGCTTGCCAACTTGGGAGCCAATTTCGGTCTTGGCAAGGGGTATTGTGACTTTGCGGGATCGGGGGTGGTTCACTCAGTCGGCGGACTCACTGCACTGGCTGTCGCGATGATCCTCGGTCCGCGTATCGGAAAGTACACTCGCGATGGCAAGTCCAACGCCATCCTGGCCCACGACATCGTGATCGTGCTAACGGGATGCTTCATTCTTGCCTTCGGCTGGTTCGGATTCAATCCTGGATCTACGCTTGGCGCATCCGGCAACGGTGGCCTTCGCATCGGTTCAGTCGCTGTAAACACCATGCTCGCGGGCATGTCTGGCTCGTTCGGCGCCATGCTCTACATGTGGCTCCGCTACGGCAAACCCGATGCCTCTATGAGCGGTAACGGTTTGCTTGCCGGCCTCGTCGCGATCACCGCCCCCTCTGGTTTCGTCAACCCGGTGGCCTCCGTGATCATTGGCGTTATCGCCGGTGTTCTCGTCTGTATCTCCGTCGAGTTTGTGGATAGAGTACTGAAGGTGGACGATCCGGTCGGTGCCATTTCCGTTCACGGCGCAAACGGCCTCTGGGGCGTCATCTCCATCGGCTTCTTTGCCGATGGCAAGAGCAACTATGGCGGCTCATGGAACGGTGTCGCGGGTTCCGTCACCGGCCTTTTCTACGGTGACAACGGCGGCCAGCTCGTCGCACAGCTGATCGGCGTGGCCACCTTGCTCGGCTTCGTCTTCACACTGAGCTTCGTCTTCAATCTGCTGGTTGACTGGTTCGTCGGTCACCGCGTTTCGGCGAAGTCCGAACTTCAGGGCCTGGACTTGCCCGAAATGGGTGCCCTAGGCTATCCGGAGTTCGAGCTGAAGACGCCATCCTAGCCGGAACAGAAGGAGGCTATTTATGTCCATCCACTCCTTAACTTCGTCCGCGATTGCGCCGGTGACGGGGTCTCTCACTCCTGCCACCGGCGCAAGCCGCCTTCCCGCCGTTCCTTGGCGCGACCCGCATTCGGTCTCGCCGCAGAAACTCGCCGAAGTCATCGCCTCTCTTAAGGAAGCCTGCGCTTTGAACCCGGCCAACGCGGACTTCCGCGTCTGCCTCGGCATCGCGCACGCCATGAACTACGATGTGTACAGTTCATTGGACGTTCTGGAAGAAGCCCGCGCCCTCGAACCCCGAAATTTCTTCGCTCAATTCAAGTTCGCGGAATTGCAGTACCGTTTGCGCGCTCTGCATGTCGCGGAAACAGAAACGCTCCAGGCGTTGGATTTAGCTTCCAACGCCGCGGAGCTTGCGCAGGCCCGCCATCAGCTTTCCGAAATTCGCCGCATGACCCGCGAAGGCACCATCAAGCCCAATTGGGCAAAATCTCTTGCTATCCCGGTGATCTGTTTTGGCCTTATCCTGGCTATTGTGACGGTTCTCTTCACGGTGATCCGGTGATGGTCAAGTGGAAGTTCTTTGCCGGGGCCGCGTTCTTCGCGACCTATTTCCTCATTTCCCGAGGTATTCCTGTTTTCCCCGTGCTTGCCGGCTGCGGCCTGGCTGCGCTTATCACTTGGCGCAAACTCTCGCGCACCGCGCCGCAAAGCCGCTAGCCTGACTCCGATGCATGACCCTCTGCCGCTTCCTCTTGCGATGTTGATCATTTTTGGCTCGGCCAAATTGTTGGCCGAGTTATTTGAACGCATCGGCCAGCCCGGCATTGTTGGCGAGATTTTAGCCGGCGCATTGGTCGGCCCCAGCGTCCTGGGATGGATCGCCCCCAATGACACCCTCAAGGCTCTCTCCGACCTTGGAGTCTTGTTTCTTTTGTTCGGCGTCGGGATGGAAGTAAAAGCCTCCGAGCTTCTCAAAGTCGGCGGCAAGGCCACCTTGGTCGCCACCATCGGTGTCATCTTTCCGTTTTTCGCTGGTTGGGGAATTCTCTTTGCCTGGGGCGCCCCGCAATTGGAAGCCATTTTCGTCGGCGCTTCCATGGTGGCCACCAGCGTGGGAATCACCGCGTCGGTGCTTTCAGCGCGAGGGGTGCTTCATGAAGTGGCCAGCAAGGTCATCCTGGCTGCTGCGGTGATTGACGATGTCCTCGGGCTGATCGTTCTGGCGGTAGTCAGCAGCGTGGCGCGCGGCCGCGTCAATCTCTGGGAGATCGCACTGGTCGCGTCGCTCGCAACGGCGTTCACCGTGGTTATGGCGATTTGGGGCACGACGGCGGTTAAGCGCGTGCTGCCGATCTTTGGATCGCGTGCCCGTGCCGATGAAGCGGAGTTTCATATCGCGCTGGCGTTCCTGTTCGCGATGGCGCTGCTGGCGCAGTACACCGGGGTTGCCGCGATCGTTGGGGCGTTTCTGGCGGGCCTCGCACTCTCGGACAGTTCCGACGCCCGTATGCGCACGTTGACCCGGGGCGTGAGCGAGCTGCTGGTGCCCTTTTTCCTCGCGGGCATCGGACTGCACCTGAATTTCGGAGTGTTCCGTTCCCGGTCGACAATTGCGCTGGCACTGGTGATTTTGGCCGCGGCCGTGGTGACGAAGCTGGTCGGCTGCGGTCTCGGCGCTATCTCACTCGGCTGGCAAAACATGTTGAAGATCGGTCTTGGTATGGTGCCGCGTGGTGAAGTAGGCATGGTCGTGGCGCAGCTCGGCCTGGGGATGGCGGTGATTAGCACGGAGGTTTACAGCGTGGTTGTGTTCATGGCCGTGGCGACCACTCTGCTCACTCCGCTGCTTCTGAAAATTGCTTTCCGGACTCCCGCGTTGGTGCCTGCCGAGGTCTAGCCGGATTCCTCGCAACAATACGAACGCGCCGGACGAAATCAGTAATGTCGCAGTGGAAGTCAGGCCCTTTGTAGCGCCAGCATCCCTGTTGTTGGTTTCGCTGGCTGCTAACATAGAGCAGCAAGACCGCCGGCAAGACGCCAGCGCTACGGATCCAGGACCCGAGCAAGAAGCCGTGATTTAACCCGTTGGTCCTTGATTGCCGAATCCTCGTCATAAATGCGCGCTGGAATGCGCTTCACGTGTGCCTTCGTACCGTGTAGCGCCCATGCTATGGATGACCCGTGCGCATTTCCTTGTCCAACACGCCCGGCATCGTATAATGCCTGCGGGTAGCCGTGCGTCGTCATCCGAGACGGCCGCCGCGTTGTGAGAATACTTCTTGCCCGAGAGATCCGCTAGAGAGCGCCCAATGACTGACCGCGTGCCCATGGAAATCAACGTCCGCGAATCCGGCGGAGTATCGGTACTGGAAGTTCGCGGCCGACTCACCATCGGCGAGCCCGCCGAGCAGCTCCACGACGCTCTCGAATCGGTGGTCAAAGCTGGCGCGAAGAAAGTTGTCGTCCTTCTGAATGGCATTCCGCAGATCGACAGCTCCGGCATCTCCACGCTCGTGCGCATCTCCATCAAGCTCGCCCGCGAAGGCGGCGTGCTCCGCCTGGTCTGCGGCTCCGGCCGCGTCCGCGACGCCCTAACCGTCACCCGCCTCGTCGAAGCCATCCCCACCTTCGAATCCGAATCCGCCGCCCTCGCCAATTTCTGACTTTTGGCTTTACGATCCTTCAACAACCTTGCATTTAATCGTCGTGTTAGACTGTAGTCCTACGCTGGTGTCCCGCCGGAGGATTGCAAATGAAAAACCTCTCTACTCCTTGCTTTCGCATTCTGCTCCTGGCCACAGTTTGCACTTTGACCGCCTCCGTTGGTTTCGCAGGCGCGGAAGAGGAGCGCAAAGCAGCCGCCGGGCGTGTCGCAAGCGAAATTGCACGGCACAATCTGCACAAAATCTATGTAGCAGACTTCCTCGAACGGTTGAACTCTCTAATCAGCGACGCCGCCCGTACCGACAAAGGCTGTTACTTCGCGTCCGTCTTTTCGACGAATCTCAGTGCCGCGAAAAGTAGTTTCGATGTGCTCAATCGCATTGATGCACAGCGCTTGCTAACGAAAGCGGCAATCAGGCCGCCGGACCTCTTGAAATCAGAAACCTCCGCAAAAGTTGCCGCGGTTATAGGCGTGGACGCCCTACTCATGGGTACATTTAGGCAAATTGGTTCTGCCATCGCTCTGGAGCTTTCCCTTCGTGAAGCAACGACCGGCAAAGAGCTCTACCACACGCAATATCAGGAGCAATCCTCAGACGAATTCGAAGCGCTCTTTCCTGCGGCCACGGATTCCGCAGGAACCATTTTCTATTTTGCGGGCCTCGATGGGATAAGCGTTGCAGAGTGCCTTGTTGGCTCAAATCCTTCTTACACGTCCCTTTCCGGGGACAAGAAAACCCAGGGGGCTGTGCTTCTTTCCGCAGTTTTTAGCGTCGATGGCCAGCTCCACCAAGCACGAGTGGTCCGAAGCTTCGAACCCAGGCTCGATCAAACGGCCATGGAAGTAGTCAGCAACTGGAAAGTGGAACCGGCAAGAGATGCTGCCGAAAACAGTGTGCCAGTCCGCCAGAAGGTCGCTGTCGACTTTAGCCCGTTCAATTCGGACGCCGGGAGATTCGGAGTCCAACGGGATTCTGCCGTATTAGCGCGAGCTGGCGTTGACGGTTTTGGCGTGCCGGCTTGCGTTTATTGTCCTGTTCCTGATTATTCTAATAAGGGCAGAGAGGACAGGATTAGGGGCACTGTTGTGATGGATGTTGTAGTAACACCGGAAGGACGAGCGACAGATGTGATTGTGATAAAGAGTCCTGGCGACGGGCTGGAAGAGAAAGCAATGGAAGCTGTTAAGTCTTGGAAATTTAGACCCGCAAAAGACGCTACAGGGAATCCTGTCGCGGTTCGCGTTCAAGTCGAAGTCACTTTCCAAATCAGCAAGTAGCGTCTACCCGCCCTTTTTCAATTCCGCCAGCACCAGCTTAGCCAACTCCTTCAGCGTTTCGAACACACCCAATCCCTGAATCGCCACGCCCTCCAAGACCGGTTCGCCTTTTTTCTGCAACTGCTTCGTCAATTCTGGCACAGCCATGGCATTCGGCAGGTCGCGCTTGTTCAACTGCAGCACGTACGGAATCGTCGTAAAATTCAGGTTGTGCTCTTTCAGGTGCTCCATCAGGTTTTCCATCGTTTCGAAATTCGCGTCCAGCCGTTCCTCCTGCGAATCCGCCACGAACGCCACGCCGTCCGCGCCCTTCAGGATCAGCTTGCGGCTGGCCTCATAAAATACCTGTCCAGGCACGGTATATAAATGAAAGCGCGTCTTGAATCCGCGCACCGTTCCCAAATCCAATGGCAGGAAGTCGAAGAAAAGCGTGCGGTCCGTCTCCGTCGCCAGGGACACCATCTTGCCCTTCTGGTTTTGTCCGGTGTGGTCGTAGATCCACTGCAGGTTGGCGGTTTTTCCGCCCAGACCTGGACCGTAATACACGAGCTTGCAGTTAATTTCGCGAGCAGGAAAATTGATGAAAGGCACGTTGTCGTCAACCAGAATTCGGCCACAAACTTATAGCATACGCGGCGAAGGCAGGCCAGCCTTCCCACCCCGTGTGTCACCTTGCTTGTTACCGCACCTACAGTGTCCGCGATTCCGCCCGGAACTCCACGTCCTATTTTCGGCCCATGCCTCCGTTCGGTAACGCCTGACGCTTCCCGCCCTTTCAAAGTGCCTTTGTTCACATCCGTTGACGCCAGAATCCTGCTCTGCTAGCATGCGGCGCATGGCAAAAGCGCGTAAGCCCACTTCATCGTCCTCAAGGCGTTCCAAGGGCAAGGCGCGGAGTCAGTCTAAGTCACAGAAAAAAAAGACTTTCCCTCCCCCTCCGCCCGCCCAGCGTGGGGGTGTCGAACTGGTCGATCCCCTGGTGCAAGCGCAACTCAAAGTCTACGACGAAGCCCTATCCCTCTTTCATCAGCAAAAATTCGCTCGCTCCAAGCAGGAACTTGAAAAAGTTCTCGAAGGCCCCAGCAAGGAACTCGCCGATCGCGCGCGCATGCACTTGAAAATCGCCGAACAGCGCATGAGGCCTTCTCACGAGCAAAATCCCCGCACCGCGGACGAGCATTATCAGCGTGGCGTCGCCATGATGAACATCGGCCGCTGGGACGACGCTCGCGAAAGTCTCGATAAAGCCCGCAAAGCCGCCCCCAAGGCCGACTATATTCACTACGCGCTGGCCGCGCTCGATTGCCTCACCGGCGAAGCCGATTCCGCCCTCGCCAATCTCAAGGTCGCCATCCAGTTGCGCCCGGAAAACCGCTACCACGCGCGCAACGACGAAGATTTTGCTTTCCTCCAGGAAGACCCGCGCTTCACCGAGCTGCTCTATCCGGAGAAAGACGGCACCGCCGGCTAGCGGTTTTGTGGGACGGGCTTTAGCCTGTCCTGTCTTTTTCTTCTCCGTGTTCTCAGCGTCCTCTGAGTTAAATTCTTTTCTGTAAAATGAAACCTGCTCCGCCATCCCGGACACCCGCATGACAAAACGCCCCACCAAATCGAAAACTCTTTCCCGCGGCTTCCGCGTCGTCGCTCTTGGAGGCGGCACCGGACTTTCCACGCTCCTTCGCGGCCTCAAGGAACTCGTCATCCGCCGCATCGATGAGCACGCCAGCGCCGAACACCCCATCGCCGATCTCGCCGCCATCGTCACGGTCACCGATGACGGCGGCAGCTCCGGCCGCCTGCGCCGGGAGAACCGCCTCCTCCCGCCCGGCGACATCCGCAACTGCATGGTGGCCCTTTCGAAAGATGAAGCCCTCCTCGGCCGCCTGTTTCAATACCGCTTCCATGCCGGCCGCGGCCTCATCGGCCACAATTTCGGCAATCTTTTCCTCGCCGCGCTCACCCACGTCACCGGCGATTTCACCGAAGCCATCCGCGTCAGCAGCAAAGTGCTCGCCATTCGCGGCCGCATTTTTCCATCGACGCTTTCGAACGTGCACCTCGTTGCCACGCTCGAAAACGGCCGCATTGTTCACGGCGAGACCCGCATCACCGCCAGCCGCGGCGCGCCGATCAAGAAAATCAAGCTTTCCTCGAGCCGCGTGCGTCCGCTCGCCGGGGCCATCGAAGCCATCAAGCAGGCCGATCTGATCCTCCTCGGTCCCGGCTCGCTCTACACCAGCATTCTCCCGAACCTGCTGATCCCGGAAATCGCCAGCGCCATCGCCAAGTCCAAGGCTCCGCGCGTTTACGTCGCCAATCTGATGACCCAGCCCGGCGAAACCGCCGGCTACGCCCTCGCCGATCATCTCCGCGCCATCCAGAAGCACGTCCCGCGCCGCGTCATCGATTGGGTCGTCGCCAATCGCCAGCCCGTGTCCCCCGATGTGGCCCGCCGGTATCGCGCGCAGGGCGCCGAACCGGTGGCCATCGATCTTCCCGCCCTCCAGAAGCTCGGCTTCCGCGTCATCCTCGACAATCTCCTCGAGGAACACGGCGTCCTGCGCCACAACACCCGCCGCTTCTCCCGCCTCCTCCTCGAGGAATTCCTCCATCGCTAACCGATACTTCGCAGTGCGCTCCGTGAATGTCATTCCGAGCGAAGCGAGGAATCTGCTTTTCCTCGCCGCTCGCGCACCAAGTCTTTAGCAGCGTACCGCAAAACACTCGCCGTTCTCTTGGGAATCATATACTTGACTCCCTAGACCGAGGCATTCATGACACCTTTCTTCATTGGGCAAGCGCACGTAGAAAAAGAGCGCATGCCATGAAAAGCGTGCAGTGTGATGGGAATTGAAACCTGGGAATAGCAGCCACCCAAAAAACAAACAGGCCCCCGGATCCGATTGGGAGGCCTGTTTGGTTAAGAGTTTGCGCAGCCGTTAGAAGATGATCTTGACGGCAAGCTGCATATTGAAGGCTTCGCCGGGCCCGATTCCGGGAGCCCCGTTGAAGTCGCCAATCGTGTCACTAACGAATCCAAACCCTGGATCCGTGCACGTGGCACCCACAACCTTCGTCCCGCAACTGGCGCTCACCGACCCTGGGCCGGAAGCGAGGTTGATTCGGTTCAGGAGGTTATAGGTTTCCATGCGCAATTGGATCCTGACGCGCTCCGTAATCGGGATGTTCTTGAACACCGAGAGGTCGACGTCTCCGAAGCCAGGGCCACGGAGGGTGTTCCTAGCGAGGCTTGGCGTGCCAGGTCCAGCAAGGGCGAAGGCCGACGGATTCCACCACTGCTCACCCCCCGCCGATGCCGAGAACTTGTGAGAGCCGCTATACGGATTCCCGATCAGATACAGACCGGAAAGGACCTCATCCGATGGCTGCCCGGTGTGGAAGTTCCACAAGCTGCTGACTTGCCAGCCGTTGATGAGCCGTGTAGACCACGCGCTATGGGCCCATGGAGCCTTGGGCAAGTCGTAAACAAAACTGGCCGTAAACAGTCGCCGCGTGTCGAAATCGCTGTTGCCGTAATCAACCTTGGGATTCAGGCTGTCTGAGATCACGCCTCGGTATTCGCTCATTTCATCCAGGGTGTGTCCCCATGTGAATGAGTATTGCGACGTGAGTCCGTGCCATGAGCGGAGCTTGAACGTTGTCTGCAGAGCATTATAGTTGGACGTACCCACGCTTTGCAATTGAATGATCGAGCCGAAATTGGTGCCAGCTGTGGGCATGTCAAACATCATGCTCAGCTTGCGTCCCTGGCTCCCGACATACCCGACCTGCCAGATTGCCGCATTCCCGAAACTCTTTTCAACTTGCAGGTCGTAGTTGTAAAAGTACGGGGCGCGGAAATTCTGGCTGACGGAGTAGGCGCTGAGGCCCGAGGCATTCGTGCACGTTGCGTCCGCGCACGCGAGGACTCCCGGAAAAACCGAGCCATCGGGATTGGCCTGGCCAGCTTTAGGAGTTCCAGCCGGGCAGGTTGCATTCTGCACGGTTTGCCAGTTGTAGGAAGTCCCGCCGCAGAAAGGAGATCCGTAGCTGGACGCCGGGGAGGGACCGATCGGATTGATCTCCAAACCATCCGCCCTGCTGCCGCCCGGACGATAATCCAGGAACGGGTTCATATTGATCTGATCGTAGAAGACACCGATGCCGCCACGCACCACGAGGTCGTTCTTCGCCGTGGGTTGATACGCGAAGCCGAACCGCGGTGCGAAATTGTTCTTGTCCGCCGGGAAGATGGAATCGATACCATTGCCCTGGATCTTCAAACCCGTCCCAAAAACATACACCGCGAGATCTTTCTTATCGCTGTGGAGCGGACCGAAGAATTCGTAGCGTAGACCCAGGTTCAAGTTCAGCTTCTTGGTCACTTGCCAACTATCGCTACCGAAGAAGTTGAAAGCGTTGACCTTGACCCATCGCTCAATGTTCCCCACCGTGATCGAGGAGCTTGACACATCGCCCGCAAGAAAGTCCGCCAGGGCCTTCGTATTTGCGTCGAATTGAGAGTCGTTTTTCCACGGCCCCTGGGTCCCATCGAATGCGAAGGAGCCCGTTCCATGCCGATGATAGAACTCATTCACATGTCCCTGCCGAAACTCTCCTCCAAACCGAAATTGGTGGTTGCCGGTTACATACGAAGCGATATCGGTCAGGTGCCACGTGAAGTCGGAGCGTCCTTCCGGCGGTGTAATTCCGATTTGTTCAAAGCCCGCAACTCCAGTCGCACTTGGCGGAGCAATCGCGATATTCGGAGAGCCATGGATCGGCTGTCCGTGGGTGGTGGCATCGGGGCTCAGGAACAATCCCAATGCTTTAGTGTCAAAACTATTGTTGAAGTCATGGAAAAGCTGGTTGAAATAATTAGCTCCGAAGAGCACCTGATTGGTCAACTTCGACGTGAACGTGGAGTTGAGTACGGCGGTGCCGTTGTAGACATGCAGTGGCGCCACTTCGAAATAGTCCTTCAAGTTCGAGCTGGCTGTTCCCAATGCCGGGCTGCCACCCGTCGGTGCTGTTTGGCTGCCCTGCCCGCCAAACCAGCGAACGAAAATCCGGTGTTTGTCGGAGATGTTGTAATCAACCTTTGCAACGCCGTTATAGCTGTAGCCTGTCGACGGTGAGGAGCTGAAAAAATTTTTGGGAACAGTGCCCTTGCCAACCACCGTGGGGTCAGTCAAGACCGAAGAGGGCCACAGGGTCGACAACAGCTTCGCGGAGAGTGTGCTCGGCGTCACACTATATTTTGTAAGTGCTGCCTGAGCTGCCGTCTGCCAGGGGGTGGAAGGCTCAGTGGCCAGACCCGAGAGCCCGATGATGTAAACCTGCTTTTCATAGCTGGCGAAGTAGAACGCCTTGTTCTTGATGAACGGACCGCCTACAGCGAATCCATAGTTCTCGTTACGCAGTGGAGGTGCTTTCTTTCCAGCCGCTGGGACCCAGAACGGCGAGTGCGCTCCGTAGAACTCATTGCGGTTGAAGTAGTAAGCCGAGCCGTGGATCTGGTTACCGCCCGACTTGATGACCAGGTTTACCGTGCCCCCGGCGTTGCGCCCGGCTTCCGCGCCCGACTGCGTCTGGGCCGAGAATTCATCAATCGAATCGATCGGCAGTACGATGCCGGCGATACCCGAGACGCCGCCCTGGTTGACCGCAGGAATGTTGTGCCAGAAGTCGTTGTTGTCCACGCCGTCGATCTGCCAGTTCATTTGATTCGCGCGCGTGCCGTTAAGCGAGCCGAATCCGCCCACCGAGTATCCGCCATAACCCGGGGCAGTTGCGATCAGCTGCGTGAAGTCTCGTCCGTTGAGCGGAATATCCGCCACAACGTCCGACGTGATAGTCATGTTCTGGGTTTGTGTCGTGGTGTCCAGTGTCAGAGCCGCTGCGGACACCTCCACCGTGGTGGACTGCTGCTGGAGCGTCAACTTGACCTGCAAGGTGTAGATGGACCCTGCGACGACTTCCACCTTATCCACGGTGTATACCGGGAATCCAGATGCCGTCACGGAGACTTTATAAAAGCCGAGTGGGATGTCCTGGAAAGAAAACTGTCCTTCACTGGTCGTCACGGTATTGTGATCGATGCCGGTTGCGGATTCTGTAGCCTTCACCGCGGCATTAGGAACCACGCTGCCCGATGGATCCGTCACCGTTCCGTTGATCGCGCCACGGAACGTCTGCGCGTTTGCTGCCACCGCGAGAAACAAAACAACAAGAATTGCCAAGACTAGGCGCTTCATAAATATCAACACTCCCTCTTCGAGATCGAACTACAATCGACAGCACCCGCATTTCCTGACACCGTCGGGGCACGCTTGGAAAAATGAAATTCAGTGAAAAGCCAAATGGCGAACCATTCGCATTCAATTGAATGATCGAAATCTGTTCTTGAGAATATGGACAAGCCCCCGGACCAGCTCGCCCCTCGTTCGTTCAAAAAATACTGAAACAGATCTAACGCCAATATGGCTTTGTTGTCTGAGTTTTAACCCTCTCCGCGCCACGTGTCAAGGAGAATGAATTTTATTCGACAAACCCAAAAATTTCATCGTCTGGATGCTCCCGCAGAAGGATGCTCCCGCAACGCGTTTTTCCATTGACGCAAGCCTGGCAGTTTGCGCCCTTTTCAACGCTTTCCTACCTGATGCAATGTCTTTTGTTGTCCGGAAATGCTCAACCCTGGCCCACGCTTCGCAAATCTTGCTTCAACGATGACCTCCGCTCCGCACTACACAGAACCGGCCGCTTCCTGTTACCGTCTTGGAAGCTGTGCACGCAACGATGTTGGGAGACCCTCATGGCCACATTCGGATTGATCGAATACCAAGACGCAGTGCCCGAAGTGCGCGCCGTTTACGACGACATCATGGCCACGCGCAAAACCGATTGGATTAATAATTTCTGGAAGGCCATCGCCCACGATCCCGCGTTGCTCAAGCGCACCTGGGAAAGTCTCAAGCAGATCATGGCGCCGGGCGCGCTCGATCCGCTCACCAAAGAAATGATTTACATCGCCGTCAGCGTCACCAACAACTGCAACTACTGCATCGCCTCGCACACTGCTTCCGCCTTCGGCAAAGGAATGACCGACGCCATGTTCAAGGAACTTCAAGCCATCATCGGCATGGCCAACGAAACTAACAAACTCGTAACGGGCTATCAAGTCGAAGTCGACCAGCGCTTCCAGCCCCCTCTTCCGCGATAACCTTCACAACTTTTTTCTCTCTTTCCGCGCTTATTTCGAACCACCGCTCGCGCCGCATGGCCAATCCGCGAAATTTTGACCTGTCCATTCGTACAGGTGTTTCCATCGTAGTACGCAAGTACTATGGTTGCCGTACTCCCGGGAGGCGGAACATATAGATGTTCGAGGGGAAACCTGTCGGGGACAGGGCGACTAAGAAAATCATCTTTAGTGAGTGTGCACGCTATGCCTCCAACCGTCAAAGAGAACGAAATCTTAGCTGCAAAGCCGGACACGGCCCAGCGTCCCGCGCCAACTTCCGCACTGGCGGGTGATACGGCCATCAAACAGCAGCCCGTCGCGCTCGAAGTGCCGGTCACGGTCAACGGTGCGCGCACCGTCGAGGGCAGCGACAAGCGCGAGCCTTTCTCCGAGACCACCAAGACCGTTCTCGTTATCGGCAACGGCGCCGTCATTCGTCTTTCTTCTTCCGTTGCTCCGGGGCAATTGCTTTTTCTCACCAACGAAAAAACCAAAAAAGAAGTTGTCTGCCAGGTCGTCAAGTCCAAAAACTACCGCAGCCTGAGCGGGTATGTTGAGCTGGAATTCACCGAGTCCGTGGTTGGCTTCTGGGGCATGCGTTTTCCAAGCGATCGCCTCGGTTCCGCTCCGGAGACGGGGGCGCCTGCGCCGGTCAATTCATCCTCGGCCAGCGACTCGCCTGCGATCCCCCGTCCGGTCGCGCTCACGGTCGAAGCGCCTGCGGCGAACGGTAATTCCAGTGTCGTGGCTATGAAGCCCGTCGCGCCCGTCGCGCCGCTCTCCTCGGCCCTCTCGACGTCCTTCGATCCGGGGGCTCCACTAAGCCCGAGCTCGGCAGCGCCGGTTGCACAGGTAATTCCGGTTGTGCCCGCTGCGCCGGTGTCCGCCTCTCGGGAATTCGCGTTGAACTCCGCACCCGCAAATCCCGTCCCGCCCGCGTCTACCCTCTTTGATTCGCCGCGCGCATCGGAAGAGCAGGCTTCCATTCTGGAGCCGCCGAAATCTCTCGGAGCTCCCGCCATTATCAACACGACAGATTCGCCTGCAGTATTCGAGGCGAAGCCCGTCGCGCCCGCCCCCGTGCATCCTGCACAGGAGCCAACGGCCGGCGAGCCGCAGACCGACGCTCTGAAACTGCACACAGCTCGCCTCCAGAAACAACTTTCGAACATGCTGTTCTCCGGCGCTCCTGCCGCGCCTTCTGCGGTTTCAGCGCAAACTCCGCATGCACCTCCCGCCGTCATGCAAAAAGAACTTGCGGTGGGCGCCGCAAAAGCTTTGGAACTGTCCCACGCTCGTGCGCCGGAGCCCGTGTCCGCCAAGGCCGTTGAGCCCGTGAAACTTGGTCCTCCGCCCGTGAAATCTCCCCTCGACAAGGAAGAACTCAGAATTCCGGCGTGGCTTGAGCCACTGGCCCGCAACGCCGCCACCCCCGCTTCCACCCAGGAACTGATCGAAAGAGAAAAAGCAAAGCGTCTCGCCGAGCAGCCTAAGGCTGAAGAAACTGCCGCAGAGACCTTCGCGGCCGCGGAAGAACACAACATAGCCGAGCTGCCGCTGCAAACTTTCGACGACACGATTCCGGATGACGAGGAGAAAAGTGCCGAGGAAAGCGGATCCAACGGTTCGAGCAGAGGCATGCTGACCGTGGCGATTGCGGCCGGTGTCCTGCTGCTCGCCGGCGGTGGCTGGTGGTACATGCGCCCGCAGTCTGGTGCTGCCAATGCCGGTCCGGCGCCGACGTCGAATGTGCAAGCTTCCGTGGTCTCCCTTCCTGGGGAGAGTTCGCCATCGCAACCCAAAGCCAATGCACCACTACAGACGAATCCTCCAGCACAAGCGAATCCGGTGGTGCTCACCAACACCGCCGCCCATCCCAATTCGGCCCCGAATCCTTTGAGCGTCGTGCCGGCAGCCGCAGCGGCCGCGACAGCACACAATTCACAACCCACATCGAATCCGGCAAACGGCGGCACGGTTGCGACGACATCGGCTTCAGCTCAACCGGCTGCGGAGCAGCCGAAGAAGCCCAGCCTCGGAAAAGTTCAACTGGCCACACCCAAGATCACGCAAAGCCGGCATGCCCAAGACGGCGGAGAGGCTGACGCAGGCATCGCCTTGAACGGCGATGGACAGCCCGGGCCCAGCGTAGAAGCGCTTACCGCCGGTCTTGTTGGCGGCAGCAAACAGCCTACGGCGCCCGCAGCGCCGCTTCCCATTGGCGGAGACGTCAGACCGGCAAGACTGATTTTTTCTGTGCCTCCGTCCTATCCAATGCTCGCCAAGAGCCAGCATGTTTCGGGCAACGTTCTCGTCGACGCGTTGATCGACGCCACCGGACGCGTGACGTCCATGAGTGTCGTTTCCGGCCCCACGTTGCTTCATCAAGCTGCCATGGACGCTTTGAAACAGTGGAAATACCAGCCCGCGTCGCTCGACGGCAAACCCGTGCCGATGCACCTGGCCGTGACGATCCGGTTCCGCTTGCAGTAATCCTCCACCGTTTGTAATTTCGTGCACCCACATCATGGGTGCGCCTTCGCATTCGAATTGCAACTCCCTTCACGGTTCACGGCAGCGGCGCTTGCGGGATACCAGGTAGATTCGTATACTGGCGGCCCGGCCAATGGGCAGTTCCAGCGGTGGGGTAGACCGCTGGTGCTCACCTTCCTTGGCCTTTCAAATCGCGCCTGTAAGTGCTGATCACAGGCTAGATTACGTAAGGCCGGCCCCGAAAAGGCCGGGTTTGCCCCTGCGTTTGACCGCAGGGTGGCCGGCTCTTCACGCAGGCGCAGCTTTATCCTGAGAGCGAACGAAGTAATTCCGCCCCGTTACAAAGGAGAATTTCGCATGCCGCAAGCTCCAATGCCCGAAGAGATGAATGTCTACCAGAACGCGGAAGCGCGCTTTGAAGTGGCCGCGAACAAACTGGGACTCGAGCAGGGGCTTTACCGGTACTTGAAATATCCGAGCAAAGAAATCACGCTTTACATTCCCATCGGGATGGATAACGGAACCCTCGAAGTGTTCACGGGATATCGCGTGCTGCATTCCACGGTGCGCGGGCCTGGCAAGGGCGGAATCCGCTTTGCGCCGGATGTTTCCATTGACGAAGTGCGCGCGCTGGCGACCTGGATGACTTGGAAGTGCGCGGTGGTAAATATCCCCTTTGGTGGGGCGAAGGGCGGAGTGATCTGCGATCCGCGGAAGATGTCGCGCGGAGAGCTGGAGCGGCTGACGCGCCGCTATACCGCGGAACTGGCGAATTGGCTGGGGCCGGAGCGCGACGTACCGGCCCCCGACGTCGGCACCAACGAGCAGACCATGGCCTGGGTCATGGACACGTACGCCATGCACGTCGGTCAAGCCACCACGGCCGTCGTGACCGGTAAGCCCATCGAGTTGGGCGGGTCGCGCGGAAGGCGCGAAGCCACCGGGCGCGGCGTGATGATCTGCTGCGACAAGGCGCTCGCCAAGCTGGGAATCAAGAAAGAAGGATGCCGCGTCGTTGTTCAAGGCTTCGGGAACGTGGGCTCCATGGCCGCGGAGCTCATGCATAAAGCGGGCTACAAAATCATCGGCCTGGCGGATATCGGCGGCGGACTGTACAACGAGAAGGGCCTCGACGTGCCGAAGGCGATCGATTGGGTCTACACGCAGAAGAAACCGCTGCAGGATCTCCCGGACGGCGGAACGAAGATGAGTTCGCGCGATGTGCTCTTCCAGCCGTGCGAGATTGCCATCCCGGCAGCGATTGAAAACCAGATCACGGAGAAGAATGCGAATCAGGTGCAGGCCAGGATTCTCTGCGAAGGCGCCAACGGCCCCACGACTTGGCAGGCCGACGCGATTATCGATGCCAAAGGCATCTTCACCGTGCCGGACATCCTGGGCAACGCCGGCGGCGTCACCGTCAGCTATTTCGAATGGGTCCAGGATCGTCAGGGTTTCTTCTGGCGGGAGAGCGAAGTGAACGAGCGCCTCTTCGACGTGATGGACAATGCCTTCGATGAAGTGGTGCGTTTTGCGGGAATTCACAAAGTGAATAACCGCATTGCCGCCTACATGCTGGCCATCGACCGGGTCGCCAGCGCCCTCAAGCTCCGCGGTATTTATGCCTAGCTTCTGGAGGCGAGTTGTATTAATTTCTTCTTCGCTCCTGCTACTCTTATGGGGACCGGCATGAGTCATTCCGTAACTCCCCTACGGACTGTGCCTGGATCAATTCAAGCTGAACGGCTCGGAAAAACGTTCCGAGCCAGGAAGGAGTCCGCCGGTGACTTCGGACTCACTCTTGTCAGGCCACGCGAAAAGTGAAGAGCAGCACCGCCGCGAGATCTGTGTCGCGGGACGCTGGATGTACGAGCGCGGACACATTGTCGCCTGCGAAGGAAACATTTCCGTGCGGCTCGATGACGGCAGCGTTCTCACCACTCCTACGTGCATGAATAAAGGGATGCTCGCGCCACAGGATCTGGTGATCACCGATCTGCACGGGCGTCAGCTCGCCGGCGACCGCAAATTTTCCTCCGAAATGGCGATGCATCTCCTGTTCTACCGCATGCGGCCGGATGTGATGGCCATCTGCCATGGGCATCCGCCCACGGCCACCGGGTTTGCGGTCGCCGGACGCGCTCTGAATCAAGCCTTGCTTCCCGAAGTGATCGTGGGACTTGGACAGATTCCGCTGGTGCAATATGCCACGCCGGGGACTCCGGAGTTGAGCGAGGCCATCGAGCCGTTTGTACCGCACTACGACGCGCTGCTCCTTGCCAACCATGGCGCGGTGACCTGCGGCCCCGACCTTCTCACGGCGTTCTTTCGAATGGAGACCATCGAGCACAGCGCGAAGATCACCCTGGCTGCGGAGATGGCCGGTCAGCCGGTGTTGCTTTCCAGCCGGGAAGTCGCGAAGCTGATGGCGGCTCGTCCGCGTTACTTTGTCGCGCCTCCGCCGGGCGGCGGAGCGGAATTGCCCATCACCCGCGACAGCGGAGAAAACGCGGGCGATGACGTGACGCTGACGCGCAGCGAACTCGATGCGCTGATCGACGAAGCCGTGCGCAAGGACCGCTCGCGCCGCTGAGCGACCCGCCCAGCTGCCGGGGGATTACAAGACGGCCGCAATAGCGGCATCCGTCCCTTGATCCAATTTCATCGCGCGCGGCGCGTGGCTGCGCAACTCACCACGCGAGATGCTTCTCCCGCTGCTCTCCACAGATTTCCTCAGCATCAAGCAGCCGTTTGCGCTACTCTCCTTTTCCTGCAGATCGCGTGGATTTGGAGGAAGCGCAGGTATGAGCAGCGCCGCCCAATTTTTCAAAGTCATTCAAGCAAGGGACACGGCAGCAGTTAAAAGAATGCTGGCCGCCGAACCGCAATTGGCGAGTGCCCGGAATGAAAAGGGGCAATCGGCCTTGTTGCTGACGGTGTACAGCGGCAACGAGGAGCTTTGCGATACGCTGCTGGCTCAGGGAGTTCCGTTGGAGCTGCATGAAGCGGCGGCGCTTGGTCAGCTGGAGCGCGTGAAACACCTAGTCGAGAAAGAGCCGAGTCAGGCGAAGAGCTACTCACCCGATGGGTTTCCCGTAATTGCGCTGACGGCGGTGTTCGGGCATCTGGAAGTAGCCGAATACTTGTTTGTGAAAGGCGCAGACGTCAACGCCGTGGCTACCAACGGGACAGGCTACAGCGCCCTGACCGGGGCCGTCGCCAGCGGACACACCGCCATTGTGGCGTGGCTCCTGGAAAATGGCGCCGACCCGAATTACCGATACGGCGCCGGCTACTCGCCGCTTCTTACTGCCGCCGCGAATGGCCACCTGGGGATTGTAAGCATGCTCCTGGGAAACGGCGCTGATTTAAGCGCCAGGACCAATGATGGGAAAACGGCCTTGAAGTTTGCGGAGGAACGTGGCCACGCAGAGGTCGCCGAATTTCTGCGCAGCCGGGGAGCGGCGTGAGTGAGAATAAAGGACGATGCCGCGGTGCGAAGAGGATTTGCGCTCCTGACCGGCTCCTTGCTTTGCATCTCCGCGTTGTTTTCCGGAAAGCTCTTCTCGCAAGCGATAGGAGGAGCCATGGCCCTGCACATTACAAGCCCGGACTTTTCGGAGGGAGAAGCGATCCCCAAGAAATTTACGTGCGACGCGCAGGACGTCTCCCCGAAATTGGAATGGAATGAACCGTCTGCAAATACCGAGAGCTTGGCCCTCATCTTGGATGATCCCGACGCTCCCGCAAGCACCTGGGTGCACTGGGTTTTGTACGACCTTCCCGCAGACGCAAAGGAACTTCCGGAGCGGGTACCAAGGCAAGAACAACTTGCCGGAGGCGCGCGGCAGGGCCGAAACGATTTCGGCAAGATCGGATACAGCGGGCCGTGTCCTCCGCCCGGCAAGCCGCACCGATATTTTTTCAAGCTGTACGCGCTCGATACGAAGCTGAATCTCAAATCAGGGGCCACAAAGGCTGACCTGGAACGCGCCATGAAAGCTCACGTCCTCGCCCACGCCGAGCTGATTGGTAGATACGGTCGCTGACGGGTCGAGTGCGCGTTGACGGGCGAAGGAAAAGCGGCAATACTGGCGAACGATGATTGGCCAGCTTCGCGGACGGCTCGCCGAAAAAAGACCGAATCAAGTGCTCGTGGACGTGGGCGGCGTGGGGTACCTCGTGCAGGTGCCGCTCTCGACATACGCGGCGCTCGGCGAGCCGCACACCGAAGTGACCCTCCTGATCCACACCCATGTGCGGGAAGATGCGCTGGCGCTGTACGGGTTTGTCTCGGCGCGCGAAAAACATTTCTTTGAAATGCTGCTTTCGGCTTCCGGAGTGGGGCCGACGCTGGCGCTGAAAATTCTGAGCGGGATGAGCGTTGAAGAACTCGTACCGGCAATTCGCGGGAGCGACCTGGCGCGGCTGACGAGAATTCCCGGCGTGGGGCGCAAGACGGCGGAGCGCATGGTGGTCGAATTGAAGGACAAACTGGAATCCGTGGCCGTGGAGACGGAGAAACCGGCACGCTCTTCGCCCGCGGGAATCGAGGCGGATGTGGTGTCCGCGCTGGTGAATCTAGGATACGACGGACGCGCGGCGGAAACCGCCGTGGGAGAAGCGAAGCGCGAGGCGGGGGCGGCGAATTTTGAGAAGTTGTTGCGTGGTGCATTGCAGTCGTTGAGTGCACCGAAAGGACGAGCGGCGCGCGGTGCGTAGGCATCTCGACGGGCACGCGGAGACAGATGGAGCCCGTTCCCGAGCTTTCGCAGCGAGTCACGGCGTTGATTGGGGAGATTTTTCCGCCTGCAGACGCGCCGCGCATTCGAGAATTGGTGCGGGAGTTTCATTGGTCTCTCGGCCCCGCTTTCGATGATCGGATCCATCTGGATATTCTCGAAATTTGCGGCGGAAGGGCCGAGAGGGTGCGCGAGCTAGTGGACTTGGCTAAGGTCGATTGGCGCGACTTGATCGTGGCCGCGGAGTATGAGGTCAGGGACGGCAAAATAGTCCAGAATGAAAGAGGCAAGACAAGACTTGCCGAACTTCACGTCGAAAAAATGCGGCGCGCGGCGGACGGCGAATAGATGGCGGACGGAACGGCAAAGCGGATGATGCCACAGAGACAGCCAGAGCGAATAGTGTCCGGGCAGGCGTTTGACGAAGACGCGCGCATCGAAGTGAGCGTGCGGCCCAAGCGGCTTGACGAGTACATCGGGCAGAAACGCGTCAAAGAGAATATTCAGATTGCCATCGATGCGGCGCGGAGCCGCGGCGAGGCGCTGGACCACGTGCTGCTGTACGGACCGCCGGGGCTGGGGAAGACCACCTTGGCGCAAATCATCGCCAACGAGTTGAACGTGCCCATCAAGACCAGCGCGGGGCCGCTGCTGGAGCGCAAGGGCGACCTGACGGCGATATTGGCCTCGCTCCAAAAAAAGGAAGTTTTCTTTCTGGATGAAATTCACCGCTTGCAGCCCGCGATCGAGGAAGTGCTCTACCCGGCGATGGAAGATTTCCGCGTGGACCTGATCATCGGCCAGGGGCCGGGGGCGCAGATTCACCCGTTTCCGCTGAGCCACTTTACACTGATTGGCGCGACGACGCGCGCTGGCCTGATCACCGCTCCGCTGCGCTCACGTTTCGGCATTGTGCACCGGCTGGATTTCTACGAGCCTGCGGATTTGCTGATCATCATTCACCGATCGGCGAAAATCCTGAACATCCAGATGGACGAAGGCGGCGCCGAAGAAATCGCGGGCCGCTGCCGCGGCACACCGCGCATCGCGAACCGGCTGCTGCGACGTGCACGCGATTTTGCGGAAGTGCGCGCCGCTGGCCGCATCACCCGCGCCGTCGCCCAGGAAGCCTTGCAAATGCTCGGCGTCGATGAGCGCGGCCTCGACGAAGTGGACCGCAACCTGATGATCGCGCTGCTCGACAAGTATGCCGGCGGCCCTGTCGGTCTGGGAACTCTGGCCGCAGTCCTCTCCGAAGAAGAAGACGCCATCGAAGAAATTTACGAGCCCTACCTCATGCAGATCGGCATGATTGATCGCACCCCCCGCGGCCGCGTCGCCACCCCCCGCGCCTACGAATACTTCGGCCGCGAACTCCCCCGCCGCCAGCCCCGCCTGTTCTAGCCGTGTAACCAACTGACGCAGGTTCAGTACCATCCGAAGAAGAAGCTAAGGGTCTCCAAGTGCCAGCCTTTCTAATGGGCAAAGCTATTCCCCGCCTGTTCTATCACTTAAGATCTGATAAATTATAATGTACGCATGAGTAGAAGTATTATGGTTCGGACCCGAAGGGCGAGTCGCAAACTAGTTTGCATTGCAAACCAAATTTCCAGCCGCCAAAAGCGGCCAACTTGCACGACGATTAACAGCGCCTACACTCTGCGCTTCGTTTTTTTCCGGGTGCGGGCGTACTTCAGAGCGATCAGGCCTTTCGAGAAGGTTTTGTTTTCGAGGAGCGTGAATTCGCGTTGCGGGAAGCCGCTGGGGAAGAGCGGAATGCCTTCGCCGATCAGGACCGGAACGATGCCGATATAAAGTTCGTCGACCAGGTCGTCTTTGAGGAAGTCGCGGGCGAGTTCGCCGCCACCCATCAGCCAGATGTTTTTTCCAGGACGGTTGCGGAGCTTCTCGAGGAAACTTTTCAGGGGTTCATTGACGAAGGTGACGCCGCCGCGCTCGCCGGGCGGCTGGGAATGGGAGAAGACGTAACTCTTCATTTTCGAGTCGCCGAATCCGCCTCCGCCCATCTTGAGAGAAACGTCGTAAGTCTTGCGTCCCATGATCATCGTATCTTTGGTGGCCAAGAATGGGCCCATGGAATAGTCCTTGGGCATGAAGAGAAAATCGACCGCGCCATCGGGGCGGGCGATGTAGCCGTCGAGGCTGATGCCGAGGCCCAGGGCGACCTTGCGCATGGGGGCATTCTAAACGACGGAATGCAAATTCTTCAAGTGATCGCGCCGAGCGGATCGGCCGCTATCGAGAGAAGCGTGAAGCCGAAACGAAAAGGATTGCGCGGGAGTTTCGACATGGGCTAACGTGCGCCTCGGCCGGGACGCGCAGCCAGTTCAAATCGGAGGAATCTTTCATGCAAAAGTTACTACTTGTGACGGTTGGTGCGGCGCTGCTGTCGTGCGGGGCTTACGCGCAGGGTGCGCCGTCAAAAACACAGACTTGCGAGGGGCTGGCGCAACTCCAACTGCCCGGAGCGAAAATCCTCTCGGCGCAGATGGTCGCGGCCGGAGCATTCACGCCACCGTCAAATATGTCTCCATGGAATGTGGGGGACCCCTCTCTCTACAAGACTCTCTCTGCATTCTGCCGGGTAGTAGTGGAGGCGGCACCGAGTGCCGACTCCTCGATCAAGATCGAAGTGTGGATGCCCGTTAATGGTCAGAATGGCGGCGGGTGGAACGGGAAACTGCAAGGCCGGGGCAACGGAGGATTCGCCGGAGAGATTGGTTACCAGCAATTGGGAATTGGTGTGTCCCAAGGTTATGCGATGGCCGGCACGGATACCGGCCACTCCGGAGAAGCAACGCAAGCGAGTTGGGCGCTGGGACATCCCGAAAAAGCGACCGACTTCGGATACCGAGGAATCCACGAGATGACGCGGATCGCGAAGGCGGCGGTGAAGGCATATTACAGCAAGGATCCGAAACATTCGTATTTCTGGGGTTGCTCGAACGGCGGACGGCAGGCGTTGATGGAAGCACAACGCTTTCCGGAAGACTACGACGGAATTTTGGCGGGAGCGCCGGCCAATTACTTTACGCACCTGCTGACCAAAGCGCTTGCGGATGCGCAGGCGACGACTCTCGATCCAGCAAGTTACATCCCGTCGAGGAAGCTGCCAGCGATAGCTCGTGCCGTGAATGCAGCTTGCGACTCTCAGGACGGAGTGACCGACGGCATATTGAACGACCCGAGACAATGTCACTTCGATCCGGGCACGATGCTTTGCAAAGAAGGCGATTCGGAGAAGTGCTTGACGGCGGCGCAAATAACCACGCTGAAAAAATTGTATGAAGGGCCCGAAGATGCGAAAGGGCGAAAGATTTTCCCGGGGTATTTGCCGGGAGCGGAAGAGGGGCCCGGAGGATGGGGAACTTGGATTACCGGACCAGCGCCAGGCAAGAGTTTGCTGTTCGCCTTCAGCGGCGGATATTTCTCCAACTTCGTTTATGGGAAGGCGGACTGGAATTACAAGGACACCAGTGTCGATCAAGCCGAGAAAGCGGCAGATGAGAAGACTGCGCAATTCCTGAATGCCACGGACCCAAATCTTGTGGCGTTTAAGAAACGGGGCGGGAAGCTGATTCTCTATCATGGTTGGAACGATCCGGCGATCTCGGCGCTCAACACGATCAACTATTACAACGATGTGGTAAGCAAGATGGGCGTGCGGGAGACGGAGGCGTTCGCGCGGCTCTACATGGTGCCGGGAATGCAGCACTGCGCCGGTGGTGCCGGACCGGACTCGTTCGGTCAAGGCGGCGCGAGCGCGAAGGATGCGCAACACAACGCGGAATTGGCGGTCGAAGAATGGGTAGAGAAAGGAATTGCGCCTACCTCGGTCATTGCGACGAAGTATGAAGGCGACGACCCTTCAAAAGGCGCGAAGATGATGCGGCCGCTCTGTCCGTATCCGCAGGTGGCGAAGTACAAGGGCAGCGGCGATACGAACGACGCAGGCAATTTTGTGTGCGCGGCGAGTAAGTGAGGGAAAAAGATTGCGAGGGGGTTTCGACGCCGTCCGAGGTGCGGCGCGACGCGAACGCGGTCAAATCTTGAAACAGGGGAGAAGAGAATATGTCAGGAAAAAAACTAGTAAAGAGTATCGTTCTCTTGCTCGTTGTCTCCGGCGCGACGAGCGCGCAACACGCGCAGTCTGCGAAAGCCGGCGCGGACACAGTGAAGTAGCTGTTTCGTGGAATCCGCGACGATGGAATAGTTCTACTTCACGCTTAACTTCTGGCGCCGAGCCTCGATTTGGGCATAGAAGCCTGCCGGGTTTTGTTTGAGATGTTCTTTCAGTTGTTCGGAAAAGCCGAAAATGGCCCAGGGAACCTTGGTGGCAAAATTTTCCAGCATTTCGTCCACTTTGGCTTGCTTGCCGGGAATCTGCACGGACCCGCCGTTGAACACCAATACGGCGGTGTAAGTCTTTCCCACGGGAATGAGGTTCACGCGGTGCTGCGTGACGAGCTTGTAAGCCCACCATAGATCGTGGAAGCGGAACACGTTGAAGGTGAAGAAACTGTTCTTGAAGGCGAAGCGGTCCGTGAGCCGGATGCCGGCTGCCTTATATCGCACGCTGGTCCTGAATTCATTCTCGGCTTCCATGGAGGTGGATTGAATCTCGCCCCAGGATTTTATGCGCTGGAACGCCGGATGACGGGAGAGATCCTTCAGACGGAGCCAGACCGGGCGAGCGAAGAATAACAGGCCAACGAAAACGACAACGGCAAGGCCGATGGCCGCAAACCCATCCTCGCGAAAACCGTTGGCTTGCAAGATCAGAGGATAGAAATCCTGCTGCAAGCGCTGCGGCCCCACAGAAGATCTGATCTGATTAAAAATGTCGCCGGAGAGGAGGACGAGTTCACCCGAAGCTGAATCGGAGACGGGCTTGGAGCTTTTCACGACGAGAAAACGGTTGCCAACCTGGAGAGCGTAGTAGCCTGCGGAAACTTTACGGCTTTGCTCGACCCCGCCGCTGCTCTCGATCTCGATTTCCTGAAGCCCGGTGTTGGCGACCTTCGAACCGACGACCTTTACGAAGTACTTATCGGCCGCGTTGGGGTCGGTGATCTTACTCAATTCGCTTGCGGTGGCGGGAAATGGACCGTACAGGAAGTTTCGTGCGTAGCGCAGGTTCGCTGTGAGCAAGAGCGCGGTGAGGAGCGTAACAGCGGCCCAGGCGGAGAGACGGCGAATGCATTCGCGCCGGAACATCCGCTCGATCCAAGTGAGCATGAGAAAATCCTCCGGTCGAACCGAGATGATTGGCGGGGGACTGTACCATAGGCCTTACTTGCCAACAATAAATGAGAAAGATACCGTTCGGGCATGCCGAGAAGACAAATGCGAGAAGAGAAGATGACGGTTTATCTTTCGCTGGGATCGAATGTGGGGGACCGAGAGGCGAATTTGCACGCGGCGATTGCCGCGTTGGGAGACGCGAGTGTGCGCGTGACGCAGGTGTCGTCATTTTATGAGACGGAGCCGGTGGACTTCCTGGAGCAGGCCTGGTTTTTGAATTGTGCGGTCGAAGGAAAGACGGAGGTTCCGGCGCTGGATTTGTTGCGAGCTCTGCGTGGAATCGAGTTGCGGATGGGGAGCAAGAAGCTGGTCGCGAAAGGGCCGCGGCTGATCGATATGGACATCCTGCTCTACGGCTCGGAAACGATTGACACGAAGGAATTGCAGGTGCCGCATCCGCGCATGCACCTGCGACAGTTCGTGCTCGTGCCGCTGGCGGAGATTGCGGCGGAGGCGGTGCACCCCAATTTGAAAAAGACTGTGAAACAACTGCTCGATGAAACGCCGGATCGCAGTACGGTGCGACAGGCAGAGTAGGGGCACGATATATCGTGCCCCTACGGTTGCCGCCAAATAAGACGCGTCAACTGGTGCGATGCAAGAGCAAACGGTGAAGGGTCATGGGTTTTGGTTGGAGGGCGTCGAGCTCGATTTGGGCGAGCTGGCCTTCCTTGATTTCGCGCCAGCGGTAGACGCCGGGTTCGGTTTCCTGAGTTTCGCGGCCGTTTAAACGGCGCAAGAAGTCGTTGGCGTTGTCGCGCGAGGCGACTTGGCGGTACGTGGGGCGGGTGAGGGCTTCAACGGCGTAGCTGCGCAGAAGTTTGCGCCAGTAGTGATCGAAGAGATCGCCGGAAGCGAAGATGTCGCTCCAGGCCACTTCGCCGCCGTACGCCACCACTACGCCGACGACGCGCTCACCCTTTAGACCGGACGTCGCGATCGAGAAACGGCGCTGCAATTCGTCAACGAAATCGTCGATGGATACACCGACGGCGCGCGACTCGTAAATTTTTTCGTAGGCTTCGGTGCGGCCATTGCCGGCGATGGCACTTTGGAGATTGTCGGCGGATATTTGAGCGCGAGGGGCGGTTGCAGGCGCCTTCGAGTTGGTGCCGTTGCGAACGGAGTCCCAGACTTTTGTCTGGGCCTGATCAACAGCTGCGCTTTCGCGGACGCTGGGATGCACGATGGTTTTTGCGGCCGCGAATTGCGAGCTGCCGGTCCAACGGCCGTGCTCGACGCAGAAGACGTCGAGAGGGAGAGGCGGGGCGCCAGCGGGAACAATGCGATCCTTGCCGATGACGCGATCCTGCTTGCCGCCGCTGACGAGTTCGCCCGCGAGGAGCAACAGCGGGCGCTTGCTGCGGTTGATCAATACCAGTTGGTTGACGGAAGCGCCGGTGGTGGGCTGTGGAAGGTACACGGGGCGGCCATCACGACCGCGAACCATGCTCTCGGAACCTTGCTCACGGACGGCCACGTCGCCTGTGGAGAGACCTTCCTCAAGTGTGAGGAAAGGACTGGTGTCCTGGCTGTAGGAGCTGACGACGGGGAAGACGGAGATGTTCTCGTACGTGACGGGATCGAGAAGCCGCCAGTCGCCCTCAGGTCGAGAAGCGGGAGCGGCAAGTGAGCCTGGCGCTGACCCCACGAAAGCCAGGCCGCCAAGAGTGATGATACCGAGAAGCCCGCCGATCAGGGCGGTGAGAATCGAACGTTCCATGAAAGCCTCCTAGGTGTGAATCCCAATCCGGTCAGAGCGAACCAGCGGGGATACCATTCAGGATTAGAACGGGGAGGGAACAATTCCTTGCACTGGTGGAAGTTATTCGTTGTTTGTTTTTAGTTCTTAGTCAGGAAGAAGGAACGGGCCTGGTGAACCAGGTAAAGGCAGCGGGACGAACTTGAGGCGCCTAGCAACAACTGAGGACTAAGAACGAAGAACTTGGAGCTTGCTTGGCCCCTTCAGCCGCTGGGGTCCCCGAGGTTGATGCGAGGCTTGTTGCGCCTGGACTTGGAAGCTTCGCCTTCCTGTTTCTCGTATTCGGCGAGTTCCTCGTCGGTGTATGAGAATGAGTCGCGAGAGGCGAACATGGAGTTGGAACGGCTGGCCAGTTTCTTCTTCTTGCGCAGGGCGCCGAATTCGTGGCGGACCTGACGGATGGGACCTTCGATGGCCTTCACTTCGACGAGCAGGTCGCTGACTTTTTCGAGAAAGTCGTGAAGATGGTAGGGGCGAAGCACGTAGGGAAGGCGTGCGGCTTCCAACTGGACAATGTATTGGCCGCTGGATAGTTCCGGGATGAGATATAGAACGCGGACGCGGCCACCATCAGCGGGAGAGACGCTGGCAAGCTCGTGCAGGGTCACGAAGGCGGGACCTTCGACTCCCGTCAGAGCCACATCGGCAATGACTAATGACCATTCCCCCGTTTTCAGCTCGGCCATGAGCATCTGGGTGTCGGCCACGATGCGGACGCGCCACCCCTCGGAGTCCAAGATCTGCTTGACCGCACTTCCACCCGGGGCATTGTCGTCGAGGACAAGAATGCCGACCTGTTGAGGAGTGGGGGTGGAGCTAGTACTCACAATACATAGTATAACGCCAGGGCGACGGTGAGAGGCGTAGAATCGAGTGTCGGCGACGTATCGGGCAAGGGTGGTCTGAGCCCCTATCGGTACCCTTGGGGGAGTAGGCTACTGTCCGACTACATAGTTGCTGCCGGTGAGAAAACGCTGCAAACCCGTGGAATCCCAGAAAATTCGATAGATGCTTGGACGATGCAAGGAATCACTCCCGGAAAAAAAGACTTGAAGGCCGTCGCGCGACCATTCCGCCGCGTGGCCCGACTGGTCAGGCGGGGAGAGGATGACGCGGCGTTTCGAACGCGGTTCGTAAAGGAAGAAACCCGAGGCCAGGCCCGCGGAGACGACGAGAGCTCCGGCGGGTGCCGACAAATAATCAGCCGAGATGAGCAGCAAGTCCGAATTGAGGGGATTCGCGCGAATCGTATCCGAACTCATGATCTGAAATGCGTTGCCGTAAATATCTTTGAGCGCCACGGATTGTTGCTGGTTGTCTTCACTGAGCCAGTAGGCGTTTTGCGTGTCCGTTGCCAGGACGGTGTGGTTGTCAACCCAGCCGTGGAGAGAATTCACGGACTGTGAAGAAAAGAGTGCGGCGGCCTCGGGCATTGAGGCGGGGAAAGACCAGACCTGCCACGATTGATCCAGAGCTTTGAGAAAAGCGACGCGGCCGTCATCGGGGGACCAGAAGGCGTGCCGCACGAGACCTTGCACCAAATCCAGTGATTTGCCGGTGTCAAAATCGTAGAGAACGATGGTGCGATCGGGACTGCTTTTTGAATCGGAGCGCGAGTAGAGAAGCCTCTTGCCGTCGTGGGAGAGGGCCAGCTCGGAGCCAGAATGCGCTGCGATCTTCTTCGTGGAGCCGCGGCTGAGAACAACGTTGCCAGCTGAATTCAGGTAGGCGACGGCGACGGGAGGCTTGAAGTTGGTGATGGTTGGGGCGGGTGGTTTCTTTTTGTCGGCGTCAGCGTCTTCGTCCTCGTCAGGCTGATTGTTGATCTTGGGGAAGAGCTCGGCGGCGATGCGGCCACAGCCCTTTAGAGAGCCGATTTGCGAGTGATCGACGGAGGCACGGAAGAAGTACTTTCCCGCGGGCGGCGGCGCGGAAGTCAGCGTGTCGTTCGAAGCGTCGGTGCAAGCTTCGCGGGTCAAATGAACGGCCACAGCCGCGCCAGTGCCGGAGTCCTTGGCGTGATAGGTCCAGGAATCGGCGGCGGCTTCATGGGTAACATCGGAGGGTTCGAGAGGGATGGGGGGGTAGCCGGGGCGATCCATGCGTTCAGGGCCTTTTTGGCCGATGCGCAGGCTCCAGTTGGGATCGTTGCCAAAGGCAAGGATGAAAATGGGATAGTGTGTGGATTGAGGAGCCTGGGGACCTGCAGGCAACTTCTTTGCCGGAGGAGGATTCTGGCCGAGGGAGAGCGAAGGCAGGCCAGCAAGAAGCACAGATGCCGCGAGCAGAAAGTGTTTGGATCCAGTAAGCATGCCGAAGACGCTTCCCCCGGACATTGAGAATACCTTGTGGGGGCAAGGGAGGCAATTGTCTGCGAGGTTTCGCGAAGAGATGCCGTATCCATGGAGGTACGGTGGAAAGGGGAGAATGCGAGCAGGGTTGGCCTAATGAAGAAAAAGCGAAAATAGTGCTTGACTAAGCGAACAAAAAGCGAAATACTGCGGCGTGCTTCGAGGTGGGCTATGTCTCCAGTTCACTCCCCATCGGCGCCGAGTTTTCGGATTCGACGCCGCAACGCTTCACCAACCTCAGTAGGACTCTTTCCTGAGTGCCCTGATGCCATAAGCCCAATGAAGATGGCCAGCGACTGTTTGGCTGGCGACCGTAAAACGGTCGACGCCCCGGTTGCTGACCAACGCGGCAGCAATTCGAATCAAGCGACGGCGGATTGCCCCCCGGCGTCCAGGACCCAGCACGGAACCCAAAACCGTGAAACAGGTCCGATTCGAATTGATGCCGCGGGGCCCCCTGGACGCGCTCACGCGCGACTGGTTGGCATTGCCCGCCTCGCAGCATCCTCCCCGCCGGCGGAGACGCAAAGAAAATCGGCGGAGCGGCCGGAGTATTTTTTGCTGCCGGTGAAGTCGATCCTGAACCGGTGCGATTCGAAGCGCGTGCCGTTCGAATGGACGATCAATCCTTATCGAGGATGCGAGTTTGCCTGCAAGTATTGCTACGCGCGGTACACGCACGAGTACATGGAGCTGGACGGGTCAGAGTTCGAGAAAAAGATCTATGTGAAGAAGGATGCCGCGCCCCTGCTGGCGCATGATATTTCGCGCAAGTATTCCTATACCTCGGAGAAGGCAGGGGGCGAAAAGCCGGATCACATCGCCATTGGGACGGCCACGGACCCATATCAACCGGCGGAGCGGGAACACGGGGTGACGCGGGCGTGCCTGGAGGAATTGGCTAAGCGCGAAGGGTTGAGCATTTCGATTATCACCAAATCGAATCAGATTGTGCGCGACATCGATGTGCTGAAGAAGATTGCCGCGCGGTCCTCGTTACAAATCGACATTACGGTGACGACGATGCGAGCGAGACTGGCGCGAATGCTGGAGCCGCGCGCGCCGCGGCCGAACCTGCGGCTCGCGGCGGTGAAGGAATTGCACGCCGCGGGATTGGCTGTCGGTGTGTCGGCGTCGCCGTTGGTGCCAGGAATTACGGATGGACAGGGCGAGCTCGAAGCAGTCGCGGCAGCAGCGAAAGAGGCGGGCGCGCAGTGGTTTTTCTCGGGAGTGCTGTTCTTGATGCCGTCGTCGGCGAAACAGTTCCTGCCATTTGTGCGTGAGAAATTTCCGCGCCTGGCGAAGCAGTACGAGCAGTGGTATGCGAAGAACGGCTACGCACCTGAAGAGTACCGGCGCAAGGCCTCGGAGCGCGTGGCACGGATCCGCGAGAAGTATGGATTCCGGCCGCGGCCGTGGGTGGAAATAAAACGAATAGCGCCGTGCTCGCAATTGTCCTTGGGTTGGGAAGCAGCAGCGGAGGTACAACCAGTGGGACAAGTGCAGTCTTGCGCCGCAGGATAGGCCGCCAACAAAGCGCACAGCCAGGAGTAGCTGTGCTACAAAAAACCTGCTAGGGGACGATGATGCGGGGTTCTTCGCGCTTGAGTTCGGGGGCCTGCGGGAATTGGCCGCGAAGGAATTCGATGAAGCGTCGCGAGCGGGGGCGGCCGTTGGTGCGCAGCAAACCCATGCGGTAGAGAAAAACCAGCAGATGGAAAAGTTCGGAATCCTTAAGGCCGGCTGAGTTGGCGCGTTCGGCTTGCTGCCTCTTGAGTTCAGAAATAAGGGCGATCAATGCAGCGTAAAGTTCGCGCGGCAGCGGAGCGTCGGGCGGTTTTTCGTAGATGATGCCGGAGCTCAGCGTCTTGTAGGTCTGGGCGAGGGCCTGGATGGCGGCGAGGACGTCAGCGTCCACGGTGGCGGGCTGGACGGCGCAGAACTTGGCGATGGAGAAGGCCAGCGCGGCCATGAGCTGCTGGTGGGTGTAGACGATATCCTGAGGGATTTTTTCGTCGAGCAGCGGCGTGTCCGCGGGCAGGGAGCGCCGATGCTCGTCTTCGTAACGGTGTGCCGCGACGAGATAGGAGCAATCGGAGGGGCAATCGATGGTGACTTCGCGATCGGTGCCGCAGCAAACGGCGCAGATCTTTTCGCCCTTGGCGGGGCAGAAGCGGGCGGCTTTGCGCTTTTCACAGATCGGGCAGGACACGGAATCTCCTCAGAACGGCACGACAGTTCAGCAGAATACGCGGTGCAGCAACAAAAGACAAAATCAGGCAAGGGGTGGTAGCGGGTGAATTTGATGTGAACGAGCCATTTTCACAAGCGGACTTGGGGAACCCCAATCCGTCCGTAAGGTAGCAGCAACCGGCGCACACGGTCCGAATTCTGGTTTGTTGTAGGCACCAGGCACTGCCAGAACCTCTCGGTTGCGGTTGCGCGAAGCGGGCGCGCATGCAGAGCCAATCGGTAAACCATCG
>DATHIB010000045.1:0-28509 GCA_035490055.1 Candidatus Limnocylindria bacterium
CTATGCGACGCTGCAGATACCGGCGGAGGTCATGAAGCCGGTCAAGACTTGGCATGAACCGGCGACATAGTGACGGAATGAAATGACAACCCCTTGCAAACAAAACAGTTCGCCCCAACGAGCGCGGAAGTTAGGCTAGGATCGGAGCAGCAAGAGCCCTTAACGCCCCCTCTTGAAACCGACGCAAAAAAGGCGCTCAATTCCAGAGGTGAACATGGCCTGCTACAGCGTGCGCAGAACTAACCCAACACAGAAAAACCCGTTTCGTATCGGAAGCCCCACACAGGTCGAACGGCGTCGCGCAACCCGCCATCACTTCGTAAGCGCCGTCGAAGTGATCAATGTAGAATCACGGAAGCAACTCATTTCCCTTACTCGCAACCTGAGTCTCTGCGGTTGCTTCGTCACAGTTAAGACTCCTTCCCCCAAAGGGACAAGAGTTAGCCTGAAAATCTCAAATTCTAAAGCGAACTTCTCTGCCGTAGGTAATGTGGCCCATAACCTGTCCGACGAAGGGATGGGAATCGGGTTTGTCCAGGTTGAGGCCAAAGATCAAGCGGTTCTCGAAGAGTGGTTGGCCGAGGCAAGCGCGAATGGCGTAGGACATGAATTCTAATTGTCAACGACCGAGAAGCTATACGGCGTGGTATCCGGTCTCTTCTTATCCGGAACTCTCTGGGAATTTGCGGCGAAGCCGAAAATGGCAAGCAAGCGTTTGAGAAGGTTAGGGAGCTAAAGCTCGATCTGGTAATTCTCAACGTCAGTATGTCCGTGATGAACAGCGTCGAAGCCGCTCGGGAAATATGTCGGTTCGCACCTCGTTCGAAAATTGAGCCCGACGATCACGACAAGCGTTCCCACGGGCGCATACGGCTGGAAGCGGTTGGGTGCATTCGCCATCCACCTCTTGGCGACGAAATCGTGCTCGTCCTGGACCTCGCGCCCGGAGGCGTCAGATTCTGCAGCAGCAACAACTACGCGGAAGGCTCCCACGTCGAATTAGCCACACCCTACTCCTCTAAAGCGCCGAATATCTTTGCACCTGCACGCATCGTCAGCTACAAAAAGTGCTCCGAGAACGCGCCTACAGAATACGGTCTAGCGTACATCGTGTGAAAGCCCGGAGAAGAAATTTCACCCCAGAGTCGAGAAGACAAAGAACAGCGCGACGCACGGTTAAGCACAGCCCAATTCCATGTATAGTTTCACTGGTCTCCGAAGTGATTATTGAAACCTTGCGACCTGCCACGCAGACTCGCGCAAGAGTGCATATCATTAACGCGGTTTTTGCTTGCATTCGGACAGCTCAGGAGTCCAACAAAATATAATATAACTATTATATAATATAATAGTTATATTACTGTGACCATCGCAACACAAATTCTTCACACAAGTGCCGGGAAAGTGTGCTTACAGGGCGGAGGAAACCGACGTGCCGGCGGCGGCGAAGACTGGTGACATTTCTGATTCCGCGAAGGTGAGGAAGGACTGGACAACCACAGGGTCAAACTGAGTGCCACTGGCTTCGTTGAGCCGGCGTACCGCTTCCTGGTAGGCCAGGCCTTTGCGATAGGGACGAGAAGAAACCATGGCATCGAAAGCATCGATGACGCAGACGATCCGCGAAACTACGGGAATTTCGGCGCCCGTTAATCCCGCGGGGTAACCCTTCCCGTCAAAGGATTCGTGATGATGGAGAATATCGAGAGCCGCGCGTTCGAAGCCTGGAAGCATGCGCAAGACAGCCCAGCCGTACTCGGAGTGTTTTTTCATGAGCGCATACTCTTCCGGGTCGAGACGCTCAGGCTTGCGGAGAATGGAATCCGGGATGCCCACTTTACCGATGTCGTGCAGGAGCGCGGCAACTTCGAGATTCTGAAGTTCGGCTTCTTCCAGGCCCAGTTCCTGTCCGACGCGCATACCCCATTCCGCCAGCCGGGTGCTGTGCACGCCGGTGTTGAGATCTTTCAAGTCGAGGAGCTGGTTGAAGGCGCAGATGACCGAACTGCGAAGCGCGGAAGTCTGTGCTTCGAGTTGCTTGACGCGGAGAGACTCCCGCGCCGCGAAGGAAGAGGAACCTTCCATGGGCGCAGGAATGTGGTCGTTCGACATCGCAGCTACCAGCATAACAGGATGCAGGAGCCAGAGCCGGATGTTGAGCCAGAGCTATTTACCCAGGCAGAGACCGCCTGATACACATCCAGACGGCCGTGATTGAGATCCGGCGTGAGCTTGATCGCATGGGACAGCGAGTTCGATGCCTGATTCTGATTTAGCGATGACTTCGCATTGAGCATTAGAGACACTGTGCCGGCGACAATCGGCGAGCTGAACGACGTGCCGGAAGCGCTGCCGTAGGTCCCGCCGGGGAAGGTGCTGACGATGTTCTCTCCAGGGGCGGCAATCAAGACGTCCGTTGAGCCATAGTTGGAGAAAGAAGAGCGGCTGTCCCAATTCGTCGTCGAGGCAATGCCGACGACATAGTTGTTTAATGCAGCAGGATAGACGGGGGCGCTGGTATTTTCATTTCCGGCCGCAGCGACGAGGACGACGCCCGCTTTGTTGGCATAGGTTACGGCCTGCGTGAGCGACGGCGAAGAAGAGGTGAGATCGAAGCTCATGTTCACGACGTTCGCCTGGTGTTGAACGGCGTAATAGAGAGCCGCAACGATATTCGAAAGATAGCCGGTGCCGTTCGAAGAGAACGCCTTGAGCGGAAGGATCTTAGCGTTGGGTGCAACCAGGTGCACAAGTCCAGTGGTCATCGTACCGTGGCCGAATGCGGAGTACGGTCCGCCAACGAGGACCGCGGCGGTGGACTGGTCGAGCACGGCCGCCGTGGACTGTTGCACATAGCCCGGTTGCTGATTCTGGGTGTTGGGGACGAGATAGCCGCTTTGCAGACCGGACACATCGAGCCATTCCGAGGCGCCTGGCTGGTTGCGCGTGAAGTCATAGCCGGGCAAGAGCACGGGGTAGAGAACGGGATGTTTGGTGTCCACGCCGGTGTCAATCACGGCCACAATGCCGGTACCGCCAATACGAAAGCCGTTCTGCGCATCCACGAGACGAATGATATGTGTTGCGGGCTGGCTCGCGTAACCGTGCCAAACGATGGTGCCGTAATAATTCACCGGGGTCTTGTCGTAGAGACCAGAGGGGAAGCTGCCGAGGGGCGCTTGCGGGATGGGCAGGAGGTGGTCGGCCTCAACGCTCACGATGCCCAACAAGGATTCCACGAGGTTCAGCGCGCCGTTCACAAGGTTTGCGAGAAAGTTATTAGAGGAGGTCACGAGAAAGTTCTGGCCGACCGGGCCGTCCAGGCCACCCTGGACTTGGCATTGCAGGAGATTGCAGAGACTCAGGACGGAGGACAGGCCGCCCGTCGTGCGGACAATATAACGGTTTTGCGCTGTTGCCGGCTTCGAAAAAGCAAGCATCAGGGCGATCATCGCGACGAGTATGGTGAACCTGCGTGTCATAGTTTAAACCCTTTGAAGGGTTCTCCTGAGAGTGAATTAACCGGTCTGGAGGCGGTTGACTGCCCCTCAAGTCTTGCTGGGCAGATCTTCCGGGCCAATAGTACGGGTGGGTTTTCCTGTCTAAACAAAATTGCCAGCGGTCTTGGTACTTTCCTACCGGGGCGGCGATGTGCGGCAACGGCGTGAATGGATTGCCATTCATCGCTCACCCCCAGGCAGACTGCCGAGCGCATCCCGAAGCGAAATCACGATTGGCGGGCTACCGGGGCTTGCGAAGGTCATCTGCAGGTCTCCGCTGTTTTCAATCTCTCCACTAAACTCGCCAAATTGATTTGTGACGGCATTTACGACTTGTCCCCGCATATTGGAAAGAGCGATGCGGGCATCCTGGCCAATGATTCCAGGACTGCTCAGGTTCAGGAGCTGGCCGGTAACCACGATGCGGTTTCCGTCGTGCTTGGACTCCACCTGAATATCGATCTGAAATGGGTCCGCGCGATAAAGCATCTGCCTTGTGCCAGTGCCTACCGATCGGGCTCCTTCGAAAGCCGGCTGAAGAAAGCTGTCGAAGAGAAGTTTGATGCGGTTGCCCGCTCCCTTTTTTTGACCCGTCAACGCGGCTCCTGCAAACGCTGCCTTGGCGAGTCTGACGGCGTCCTCGGGAGGCTGGTAATTCGCTTCTGAAGCCGCCGATTGGCGAGCCCTCTGCCACAACGAAACTGTTTTCATACAGCGTTTGCAGCCTTGCTTCAGGTGTTGCTCCATCAATTGTTTCTCGCTGGCGCCCACAGCCTGATTGACGAAATCGATCCACTTCCCTGTCGTAAAGTGTTCCATCTCTTCCCCCCAAATTCCTTTCTGCGTCCCGAGCGCTCCCCCGTGAGTGGGGCGATCTATCACCCTCGTGGTATAAGGGAAGGCCGGGGTCCAAGAAATATAAGAGTGTGAAAAATTAGGTAAGTCTTGCGGAATCAGAGAGTTTGCCGACCAGGACGAAGGGCGCCCAGAAGTAAGGATGCGGGTTTTGCTGCCGGAGTTCTTGCATCGCGTGCTGCAGCGCGCCAGCCATGTTGGCGGTTCGCAGGAATTCTCGATAGAAGAGCTGCATCAACTGCGAAGTGCTTTGATCGTGTACGTCCCACAAGGACAGCAACAGCGTGGTTGCTCCGGCACAGAAAAGGCCCCGCTGAAGTCCGAGCAATTCGTCGCCAGCGGCGACGAAGTTCATGCCTGTGGCGCAGCCGCTCAGGGTCACGAGCTTGGCGTCCAACCGCATCTGGTAGAGGTCATATAGATTCAAGTATCCGTCGCCCAGCCGGATGCCCGAAAACATCGGGTTGTCCTGCCGGTAGACGCCGTGAGTAGCGAGATGAAGAAGGCCGCTCTGCGGACCTTTTTTGCGAAGCACGGAGGAAGTCGCCTGGTCTCCAACGTGGAGCGAAGAGTGTGGCAAGAGCGCCGCCACGGATTGGGCTTCCTGCAGGATTTGGGGCGCTCGCTCGTCGGCGATTCCAAAAACGAGAGAACTTGCGGTCGCGCTGGCCGGCTTCTCCTGGCACCAGCAGAAAACCGTAGCACTGGGCGCGTAGGAAACCGTAAAGGAATCGCAGAGATACTCTTCCCCATTTCGTAGAGCGTGGAAAGGCAAGAAATGAAGAGGGCCGTGCGGAACGACTATGAGGTGCTTCCCCTGGAAAAATGGGCGCAGAGGTGCGATGAGCTCGCCATAGAGAGCTTCCAGATGGTTGTGCGTGGCACGCAAGAGAGGTTCTTCAAATCGCCGGACATATTCGTTGCCCATGCGAAACTTGGAGAGTTGAAATCGCAGCAATTGCAAAAAATGAGCGACCCGGTGGAGCAAGGTCACGGGCAGAATCTGGATTTCGTTGCGGGTGATGACGGCGGCTACGAGGCGGTCCCCGGCCGAAAAGTATTCGACAAGGGAGGCGTCCGGCGGTAGATGGGCTTGCAGCTTTGCGAGGGAAAATTCCGCGGGAGCTTCCAGCGTGGCGTTTTCTCGCTCGTGCGCCGGAAGTTCACGGAGAGTTCGCATTAGCTCTTTCTCGTGCAATTGAGCCTTTTCCTGCAAACTCCCGAGTCTTTGGTGGGATTTTTCTTCAGGGCGAAGCTGCTCGAGCTCGATGCGGTGGTAATACCAGTTGAGCTCCTCGCGCAAATCTCTGATTCTGCGGACAAGATCGCTCTGTCCCGCTTCTCCCAGCGGAAGACTTTGTCCGCTTTGAAATATCATTTCGATCATGCTGCGCGATTTCGCGGCTTCCATGCAGGCGAGCGCTTCTTCGGCGGAATTCTCTGTTCCGTGTCCCTCAATGTACAAATCCACCAGCAGTTCGTAGACCTGCATTCTGTTTTTGACAAAAGAGATTCTTAGTTCTTCGCCTTGCAACCGGCTGCGCAAGGCTTCCAGCGCTTTCCTGGCTTCCAAGTAGGCCTGGTGCGCCGCAGGGGGGTCGTTGCGAGCCTGCGCGATCTGTCCTTCGAGCAAGTGAGCTTGATAGGCAAGCACCGGTGTCTGAAGGCCCCTTAGCCGCGCGAGAGATTCGTCCGTTTCCTTTTGTGCTTCCGCCGGGTCTCCTACTTGCAGAGCGATGCGCGCGAGCAGCACGTGCGCGAGTACGGCTTTCCCAGGGAGCGCCGATTGATCGAAAAAAGCAGCGGCCGCAACGCAGAGCCGCCGTGCTTCAAAGTACCGTCCCTCATGGAAGAGCAACAAGCCCTGGTACAAATCGATCAGCCAGGGCCAAACGAGGTTTTTTTCATGCCTAAACATTTCTCGCGCTTTTGCAAAGCGCTCCAGAGCCTGAACCGTTTTCCCTTGTTGGCCGTAAGCCGTGGCTTCGTTCGCGAGTGTTTTAGCGGCCTCATAGCCCATCCCGAGCTTTTCGAACCGCAGGAATCCTTCATGCGCTATTTCCCGGGCTTCTTCGCTCAGATTCAGTTCCAGATAAATATCGGAAAGGTCCAAATGGCATAGCGCGAAGTGATAAGCGTCGCCGGTGGCTTCACAGGCGCGCCGCGCCGCGTTGAGCGCCTCGATGGCACGGCTGTACTCGCCGCGGAGGTAATAGAGATAAGCAATGTTGTAATCCGCCTGCGCCACAAGGAGAGGCATGCTGTTCTGCTGGCAGAACGAGCGGGCTCGCCGGTAAGTGGCCATGGCACGCGGAAAATCATTCAGGCTGATCAGGCAGACAGCCATGTTGCTGAGGACGACGGCGATTCCCTCGGTGTCTTTGTATGGCATCAGGTCGGTGTAAGCGCGCTCGTAATGTGCGATCGACTCTTCGAAACGGTCTTGGCGGTGATAGATGTTCCCGACGTTTATTTCCAGGCGGGCCAAGCGCCATGGATCGTTCAGACGTGCAAAAATTTCTCGCGCACGTTCCGCAGCCTGAAACGCCTGGTCGTACTCACCTGCGAGGATCATCGGCTGGATAGAACTGCTCAAAGTCCGCGCGGCTTCGTTCCAAATGCCCAAGGTCTCGTAAAGCCGGAAAGCCTGTTGATGGTGCTCGATGGCGGACCGGTTATCGCCAGAGGAATAGAGAGCGTTGGCCTTTGCGCGCAAGCCAAGCGCGAGAACCTCTTTCCGGCGCAGGCGTTTTGCGATAAGCACCGCGGCCTCAGCCAAGCAGAGTGCTTCTTGCGTGCTTACGCGGACTTTCTGGACCACCAATTGCGAGAGTTGCTCGACAATCTCCTGGCGGATCAACTTCTTGTGTTGCGCGAGAAACTTGCGGCGCGCCGGTTCAGTGGATAGTTGCCCCAGCTCGGCCATCAGCGTGTCGTTTGAATTTTTCCTAAAGGCTGCGGGCATCAGTTAAAACCCAGTTCCTCGAGTTGCCCCCGCAGCCGCTCCAGGCATTTCTGGCGGGTAAATCCGATAGAGCCCACGGCGAGGCCCAGTTCCGCTGCGACCTCCGTGTAAGACCGCGAAGGCGTTTCGAAGAACAGAAGCTCCACTAGCCGCCGGCATTGCGGCTTCAGCACCGCCATGGCTTCTCGTAACATCTGCTCTTCCTGCGTCTGCTGAACGAGACTTTCGGCCATCGCGGGCGTGGCCGGCTCCGGTAAATCCGTTTCCTCATCATCGCGGCTCACTGTGCGCTGGCTTTGCCGCTTCCAGCGGTAACTCTCGTGGTGCGCCACCTGCATCAGCCACTTGGGCAGCGCACGCGGTTCGCGCAGGTCGGGCAGGCGCACGAGAAGTTCCGTGCAGGTGGCCTGAAAAACGTCTGCGGCTTCTTCCCGTGACAAACCGTATTTCACGGGAATCGAATAGATCAGTGCCTTGTACTTGTCGATGAGCAAAGACCATGCTTCTTCATCGCCGGAGAGACAAGCTTTGACGAGCTTCGTGTCGTCCCACGCGGCGGGCGGCTTCTTCCTGGCGTTGGTCAAAACGGGGCTCATCGGGTGGCATTCTCCGTCCCCATTTTGAGATAGAGCTGCTCCACATTCCAGAGTACATACGGTTCCAGAACGGCGGGATGAAAATTGCCGATGGAATTTTTGGCGCCGGCAAGAATGTTCGGGCTGGCCAGGAAAATCATGGGCTGATTCCCCGCCAGAACCTCCTGCGCGCGGTCGTAAATTTTCTTCCGCTGTTCGAAGGTGCGCGCGGACATCTGTTCCTCGATCAAACGATCGATTTCCGCTTCCCAGGGAGTGGCGGGGTGCGCTTGCGAGGGGTTCCACAAGTGTAATCCGCCGCTCGATAGCCAGACACTGATATAGGAATTCGGGTCCGCATCATAGCTGGCTATCCCCATGATACAGGCATCGTAGTCCCTGCTCTGCGTGACTCGATCGAGAAGAGAGCGAGACTCGAGCGGCACAACTTGGACACGCATTCCGAGCTGCTTCAAGTCATCTTGGATGAGCGCCGCCATCTTTGCGCGGTCCGCGTTCGAAGAGCTAGTGAGGATGGAAAATTCCACGAGCTTCCCGTCGGAATCCAGGAGCGTTGATTCACCATTGGGACCAGTGCTCCAGAAAAAACCAACTTCCTTGAGGAGTGTGCGTGCGCGTTCGAGCGAGCGCGCCGGATGAGCGAGTTTTTCATTCGCCCATCGCCGGTTGCCCGGCGCCACCAGTCCCCAAATGGCCGCGCCGCGCCCCTGATAGACAAGCCGCACGATCGCCTCGCGGTCCACCGCGGCAGAAACTGCCTGCCGAAACTTCACTTCGCGGAACCATTTTTGTTTCCGCTGCAGCTCCGGCGACGCTTTCTCGCCGGCATCGCTTAGATTGAAAAAGAGAAAGTTGTACTCGAGCCCCGCTCCGGCATCCAGCATGGTGTAACCGCGCTGCTGTCGCGATAACACGGAGAAATTTTCCGCGCCTAGCTGGCTGATCATATCGGTTTCGCCCGATTGGAACTTCAAGACCTGCGCATCCGCGTTCGGCACGAATAGAAATACGAGTTCATCCACATAAGGCAGGCGATTGCCTTTGGCATCCGATTTCCAATAATAAGGATTGCGCTCCAGGACCAGACGCTGCCCTGAGACGTATTCCTTCAACCGGAACGGCCCGAGTCCCGCCCATTGATCAGCGGCCGTGGCCAAGGATCCGATCTGCCCCAACTTCCCTTCCTGGTAGGGTTTTTCCAGGAGATGCCGAGGCAGAATCGCCAACCCATCGAACAGCCTTTCGCCCACCCCGTAAGACTTGGCCAGTTGAAACACGACGGTACGCGCGTCAACTTTGCGGACAACGATCGGTTTTCCGCCAACGATCAAGAGGTCTCGCTGCGGGGCATGCACGTTTTCGTCAAGATACACGCGGAACGTGAAGAGCACATCGTCCGCATCGAGCGGCTGCCCGTCCGAAAACTTGATCCCCTGCCGGAGAACGAGTGTGTATGCAAGCCCATCGGGAGAGATTTTCCACGACCTGGCCAGCTCAGGTTCCGTCAGTTGCGTCGCGCGGTTGATATGGACGAGGTCGGCCTGCATTACAGCGATGACTTCGCGGGATCGCGTGTCAGCAGCAATCAATGGATTCAAGGTCTTCGGTTCGCCGCGGAGCGACATGATGAGGCGCCCTCCGGGCCGGCCCACTTCTCCCGGGAGTACGAGTAATTCTTCTTCTGCGCTTTTCTGTTGAGGAGAGGCAGCAGCATGGCCGCCGGCAAGAGCCAGAAGGGGCAGGAGCAGGCTCGAGAGGATCCAGCAGCAATGGGTATTGGCTCCCGGTCTTTTCACGTCAGGCCCCCGAGACTGCTCATTTCTATCTTGTACGCCTCCCCGCGCTCCTGCAATGAACTCGCAAGCCCCAGGTATCCTAGAAAGAACGGCACCATGATCAGGGCGGGCAAATACATCCACCAATAAGAAACCAGCACGCTGTATTGCTGCAGGCTGGAGAGAAGGTTTCCCCAGCTTGACGCCGGCTCGGGGACTCCCAGACCGAGAAACGAAAGGGTCATTTCCGCCAGCACGTATTGCGGGATGAGAATCGCTGCCTGTGTCAAAAGCACACTAGAAGTTTCCGGCAGGATGTGGCGCCGGAGCAAGTATCCATTTGATGCTCCGAATCCACGCGCGGCGCGAACGAAGTCACGTTCTTTAGCGCTAAGTACGACGCCACGAACGAGTCGCCCCGGACGGGCCCAGCCTACTGCACCTATGACCGCGATGATCAGAAAAAAAGCCTCGAGCGGGCCGACCACTAGAGGCAGGAATGCGCGGAGAGCGAAAAGAAGATACAGCCACGGCAACGCCAGAAAGAGTTCAGCGAAGCGCATGAGCACGCTGTCTCTCCAACCGCCATAGTAGCCTGCCACTGCACCAAAGCACAAGCCGAGGAGTAATGTGAGCCCTGCCCCTAGAAGGCCGGCAAGTAGCGATACCTGTCCACCGAAGAGGAATCTCGAAAACTGGTCGCGGCCGTAAGCATCAGTGCCGAGCAGATAGATCCGTGTGTCTTCGGCGCCGAAAAAGTGCATTCGGCACGGCAGGAATCCCAACAATCCGTAGCGAGCCCCGTTCAGGAAAAACTTCACGGGATGGGGCTCCGTCGTGTCTTCCTCATATTGGTCGAACGAGCCTTCGCGCAATCTCACAGAATACGCAAAGGGCCGTACGTGGATATGGCCGTTGGCATCCACGAGATGAAGCCGCGTGGGCGGTAGATACGGGCTTTTGCGGTCCTGCTCGACGGGATCGTAAGGCGCGAAGAAACCCGCGCAGACCACAATCCCATGCAGCACGCCAAGTGCGACGAGCCACTTCGCGAACGTGCGCCGCGTGCTCATCGTGCGCTACTCTCCGTGCGGATTCGGGGATCGGCCAAGTAAAGAAGCAAATCCGCTAGCAAATTTCCTCCGACCAGGAAAAATGTCGAGAACAGGATACCTCCGATGACTACGTAGAGGTCGCGCGACAGAATGGCCTCTAATAATAGCGGTCCCAGGCCCGGCCAGCTCATCACGACTTCAATGAGCAGCGATCCGCTCAACAATACACCGATGCTAAAACCAAAAAGGGAGATCAAGGGATTTGCCGCGGCCGGAAGCGCGTAGCGATACAGAAGAGTGCGTTTCGGTATCCCATGCCCCAATGCGGCCAGAAGAAATGGGGCGTTGAGCACGTCTGCCACGGCTGCACGAACATGACGAACGAGCAGCGGCAGGGTTGACAGCACAAGGGCCATCACCGGCAGAATCATGTGCAAAGCCAGATCGCGCAGTTTATTAAAGGGTGAGAGAGCTTCAAAACCGACGGAAGCCATCCCTCCCGTCGGAAACCATCCACTTCTTACCGAAAAGACTAAGAGTCCCAGAGCAAGGGCCAAGTCAGGGATTACTAAGAGCAGCGCGGTTCCCCAGGAGAGCAAGCGGTCCGGCAGTCGCCCCGCACGTTCTGCGCTCCATATACCGAGTGGCAGAGCAACCATCCAGGCTAGCAGTGTGGAGGTAATTGTAAGGAGCAGCGTATTCCGCGCGCGCACCAACAGAAGTGGCGCTACGGAACTGTTATAGGCGAAAGAAAATCCCATCTCGCCGTGGAGTAAGGAACTTAGCCAGGATAAATAACGAAGAGGAAGAGGCTTATCGAGACCGTATTGTGCACGCAACGCAGCTACCGTCTCCGGTGCAATCTGCGGATTCATACGCATTTCGTCGAAATACGTCCCGGGGGCCAGCGCCGTGAAGAGAAAAGTGAGAACAGACACACCGACTAATAAGAGCAAAGCGTGACCGAGCCGGCGCAAGAGGTAGCGCATCATTGCTCCACCGCAGGCCGCGTCGCGCGGGTGATTCTAGGCACGGCCGCGAGCAGCCGGAGTGTAGTTTCATGCTGGGGCTGCTTCAAGATTTTTTCTGCCGGACCCTGCTCAACGATCCGCCCGCGATTCATAACGGCGATCTCGTCAGCCAGGTAAGCGGCCATGGCCAGGTCGTGCGTAATGAACAAATACGTCATCCCCAAAGAACTTTGCAGCTCCATCAAGAGGTTGGCGATTTGCGCCTGTATCGAACAATCGAGGGCCGAAAGCGCCTCATCCAGAATCAACAGCTTGGGCTCGAGGGCCAATGCGCGAGCGATGGCCAGCCTCTGGCGTTGACCACCGCTCAACTCGGTGGGAAGCTGCTCTACAATGTCCGGGGAAAGACCAACTCGTTCGAGCAAGGAATTAGCGCGCTGCTTCATCTCTTCATGCTTGAATTTGCGCTGCAAAATCAACGGCTCAACGAGTATCTCGAACACGCTCCATCGTGGATTCAAAGAGCTTGCGGGATCCTGAAACATGAGTTGGATTTGCTGGCGAACTTCACGGCGCGCGCGCTCCCCAAGCTTGACGATGTCTTTTCCTTCAAACCAAATGTTTCCTGTCGTAGGAGATTCCAGACAGGCGAGACAGGACGCCAGCGTGCTCTTGCCCGATCCGGATTCGCCGACCACTGCCAGCGTGGTCCCCGGGAAAATGGTAAAGGACACACTATCCAGAGCAAGCAGCTCTTCTCCCGCGCCAGTGAGACTCCCCTTTGCATAGCGCTTCAAGAGATTTTCTACTTTCAAGAGTGGCTGCATGTTTTGGCCACTGCCAGATGCTTCAATTTTCATACTTAAAACAAGAAACTACATGAGACTCACCCAAGTTCACCAGTGCGGGCTCACGCTCTCTGCAAATGTTCATTCTTTCCGTGCACCTCGGTTCGAACGGACAACCTCCACGGGGCAAGGACGACTGCGAGGAATCGCCAGGGATTACAGGCAGCCTGGTCTTACGACTGCTTCCACGCCCATCGGAAACCGCCGGAATGGACTGGAACAATGCTTTTGTGTAGGGATGCCGGGGCGACGCGAGTACGGTTTCGGCCGGGCCACATTCGACGACCTGGCCGCCGTAAAGGACCATCACACGATCGGCAAAGCCGGAGAGCAGGGCGGGGTTGTGGGTGATGAAGATCATCGCGAGATCCAGCCTTTCCCTGAGCGTTCGAAACACTCCGAGAATTTCCATTTGTGTCGCGGGGTCGAGCGACGCGGTCGGCTCATCGGCAATCACCACGGAAGGGCCGCAGACGATCGCTTGCGCGATCAGCACGCGTTGGCGTTGTCCGCCACTCAGCTGGTGCGGATAGGAGCGTGAAATGCGGTCCGCCTCTTCAGGAAAGACCTCTGCGAAAACTTGACGCGTCCCTTCGTTCAGCCCGCTTTTTCCCTGGGAACTGTGCGCGGCCAGCACTTGGCGAACCTGCTCGCCGGCGCGCATGGTTGGATGGAGCGCAAGAGATGGCTCTTGGAAAATCAGCGAAATGCGCCCGCCACGGATTTGTTGCAGTTCCTCAAGCTTGGCCTGCAGAAGATCCTTCCCTTCAAAGTGGACAGCCCCGCGAGTGATCTCCCCATTTCCGGGAAGGAGTCGCACAAGCGATACCGCAAGCGTGCTTTTGCCTGATCCGGATTCGCCGAGGACACCCAGTATTTCGCCGGGCATGAGGGTAAAACTGACGCCGTTTAACGCCGGACAGAGGACACCCTCGCGCGAGCGGTACGAAACGTGAAGATCCTGGATTTCAAGAACGGATGCCATTCGCCGGGCCTGTCCTGGCCCCTCCCTCACTTCGATTCATGTTGCGGCAGGATCATGGAGCGGACAAGACAAACGTCATCTGTTGCGCGCCAAGGGTAATTCTCTCAGATTAGTGGAAAGTTGCGTCAGACTTCAGAGAAGGTGTAGTGCGGAGATTCTTCGGAGTTTGGAAAAGAATGTAAATCTGGATGCCAGGGCTAATCCAAGTGGGGGATTGCAGGAGTTCAGGAGGCGAAATCCTCGCAATCCCGCACTTGTGCCGAACACCGCCAGTTCGGCGAGGACATCTATGTATGATTGACTCGCGCTTGGCCTTCAGTGGCTAGCGAATCTCTCCTCGCGCCGCCGGCTTGCTTGCCACCGCCACATCCGATCGAGGAGTCATTGAAAGAACAAAATATTCACGCTCCTTGCCGTCGGCTTCGGGAACTCGAAGCAGCAACTTGTCCTTGTGAATCCGGAATTGAGCGGTTTCGCCTACCGGCAAGAGGACGGGATGTTTATCGTCTTTCGGCCTGATCCGATAGGTGACCCGCTCCGTCTGCAACACGTATTCCTGGCACATTACTACCTTGGTGTTCTTGTGCTGGCCGTCCGTTCCAAAGATTTCGCCCGCGATGGTCTTGCCATCTTTTTCGGCGTAACCGCAAGACGATGATTCCATTTGAATCAGCACGCCCTTTTCATACGCCGGCGCGTCTTTGGCCTGAACGCTCATCGTCGTCGCGAAAACCAGAATTGCAACCATTCCTATTCTCATCGTCGCCCTCCCAGAAAAAGATTGTTATTTCGCCCAGACTGCAAAATGATTGCGCGATGCGCTCGGACCAGCAGACTGGGCGCAAGAAACCCCGCCCTTCCGTAGGCCGTTTCCAGCTCATCGTATAAGGGATGCCAACGCTTGGAAAAATATAGGCTCTTTGGGGCTCGTATACCTGGAGACCAGCGGAGTCACGCGCAAGCCGATGCAGCGCAGCCCGAGCGTTGAAAAATCGATTCGCTTTTGTTTACCTTACCTTAGGATCGTTTCTCGAGTATCAGACGTTGCGCGCTTTCACCTGCCGGCCAATGTACTCCGCCTGTCGCAGCGCCAGCGCTACGCGCGCGGTTGAATTCTACTTTCGACCCTTGCAACGGTGTTCGGCCGGGTATTCCGAAAGGCAAACGGAGAGTGTTCGGGAAGGTGCGAAGCATTCTTGTGATCCGAGAACAAGGAAAAGAGAATCGGAAAATGGAGAGACTCAGAAATGCGGAGAAGCCGCGCGGGCCGTAGGCCGACCTTCAGAGGCAGCTATGGATTGGGCGAGGGTGAGGCGTGGGGCCCGCAACAAAAGGAACAGTTCACTGGCCCAGAGTAAAATATCCAATAAGCGGCCGCGCTGGAGATTGCTTAGGTTCTGAGATTGCAGGCTGACGTCGAGTGCCTTTTGAGAGCATTCCTCGATGAAGGCTCGCATGGAAACCACGTCGATGGGTTCAGCGCTGAACTTGCGGCCCCGCGGATCAAGGGCGTCAAGCCTTTCATAACAACGCATCAGGAAGTGGTTCAGGCAGAGAGCTTGGTGATCCAGTGTAGTAATCGCGGCGCTGCCACAAGAACCCACCCGGCAGCTTCGTTTCCCAACCTTCGTAACCATTCCACCCAGGCCCATGGTTTTCGCTCTACGACCGGTCTCACCCCGCTCCGGATCTTTCTCCCATATATTAGATGCGCGAAGCGACCCAAACGGTTTCATCATGGGAAAGGAAGTTGTTCATTATTGGACACTCGCCGGTGGCTTTTGTTTCCGGCGGAAGCCACACTTCTGGATCGAGGACCGTAATGCTCACCACGGCAAACTCGCTCACGTGGAGAATTGTTTCCACGGGCCGCGATTGTAGCTGACTTCGCGACCTGCCATCCTTCAACATCCGTGGTGCATTTCTGCAAACCGATGGAGGGCATACAAAACTTGGTTCAAAGCACTGGAGGTTTCCACAGGCGCCACTCTTGTGCTCTTGGACCGTCCCGGCATAAACTCCCTCCCAGTATTCGTTCTTGCGAGCCGCCCCAACCTTCTGGGGAATTCCAGGGCTCGTGCGAATGGGGGGTTGTGATGTCTGGGGGAGAGAAAATGAGAAAACTGTTGTGTGCGTTCTGTGCCTTGACACTCGCGCTGGGGCTGGCCTCGTCGGGGTGGGGACAGTCGCAGATCAATGCGGGAACCGTCCAGGGCGACGTTGTGGATGAGAAGGGCGGAAGCGTCGCTGGCGCCACCGTCGAAGCAAAGAATCTAGCGACCAATTTCGCACAGACGGATACCACCAACACGGACGGCCATTTCGCCTTCTTGAGTCTTGCGCCAGGGCGTTACACCCTCACCATCAGCAAAACTGGTTTTGCCACGATCGTTCAGGAAAATGTGAACCTCACCGTCGGGCAAACCATCACCCTGCCCGTGACGATGAAGATCTCCTCGGTCGCGCAACAGATTGTCGTCTCTGACGTGCCGATTGTGGAAGTCACAAAAACGGCATCATCTTCCACGCTTGACGAGATTTCTGTCGCCACGACCCCGGTCCTCGGCCGCAAATTTGAAGACCTCCTCACGCTGACGCCTGGCGTGAGCATCACGCAGGGTCCGGATGGCGACGAAATCAACATCAACGGGCAGCGCGGCATCTTCAACAACATCAGCCTCGACGGCGGCGACTACAACAACGGATTTTTCGGTGAGCAGATGGGCGGCCAGCGCGCGGCGATCGATATCACTCTGGAAGCCGTCAAGGAATTTCAAATCACCGCGAGCGGCGCTAACGCGGAGTTCGGCCGCAGCGCCGGCGGCGTAATCAACGTCGTCACGAAATCCGGCACCAACGCGATTCACGGTTCCGGGTTCGAATATTTCCGTACCGAAGCCTTGACCGCCGCCACCTCGGATGGCAAGCCACTCCAGGATTTTCGTCGCAATCAGTTCGGTGGCAGCCTCGGCGGCCCCCTCATCAAGGACAAGCTCTTCTTCTTTGCCGCTGGGGAAGGCATTCGGGAGAACCTCACGCGGTCAAATCTTAGTGCGCCGCTCGGGCCTGCCTGCCCCGTGGCAACGCCGGTTGTGGGTGTTGACGACGCTGTCATTGCCGGTAGCGCGGAATGCCAGCGCGCCTCGCTTCTGAATTTCTTCAAGACCGCTACATTCCCAGCTCCTTTCAAGAACACCGACGAAGGAAAGCCGGTCATCCATCAGGTGAGAAACGCCGCGGTCTTTGGACGCGTGGACTACAACCTGAACGCCAAGAACCAGTTTTTTGGTTCTTATAATTACGATTGGTCCAAGAATGCCAATCAGACCTTTGACGTGCCGACATATGGTTCGAGCGCCAACGGCATTGAGGGACCCTCCAAGATTCAGGCTGTCAGCACCAACTGGTTCAGCACCCTCTCCAACACCATGTTGAATGAAGCCCACTTTACCTATGCCCGAGAAAATCGCCCGCGCAATGCCGACAATCCTTCCAGCGTTCCGGACACTGCCATGGGCTTTGGCCCGACGTTTCGCTTCGGCCAACCATTCTTCCTTGAGCCAGCGGTCGACGAGGTTTTTTGGCGCACGGATATACGTGACAATTTCTCTGTGGTGAAAGGCAAGCACACCTGGAAGTTCGGTGGCGAATGGATTCACAGCCGCAATACCCAGGTCTTCCGCGGCTTCTTCTCGGGGCGCTATATCTTTGACAGCACGCTGGGCTTCATGCACTACGTCACCGACGGACCTACCGTAAAGGAATGTAAGAACAACACGACAAGCGCAATCACTTTTATCGCCCCTGCGTGCCCGGGTGGAACTACCTTTACGGGTGGACCTCTACTGCTATATTTGCAGCATGGACCGGCAGTGCAAGGCGAGTCGTTTGATGCGTCCGGCGCCTCGAGCATCACCAACCAAGACTACTCACTGTTTGCCCAGGATTCGTGGAAGGTCTGGCGGAATCTCACGTTGAATTACGGCCTGCGATGGGATGCCCAGATCTTCCCTGACCCGACAATACCGCCTGCCAAGACGGCCTATGGTGCGAATCTCAGCAATCTAAATTTTCCGTCGAACGGGTTCCTTCCCAATCAGAAAAAGATGTTCCAGCCGCGCGTTGGTCTTGCATGGGACATTCGCGGCAATGGTAAGTCTGCCCTCCGCGCAAGCTGGGGCATCTTCAATGCGCGCCAGAACATGCTGACCCAGGTCGGCGCGATCACTACCAATGGAGTCCAGCAGCAGGCCTTCGCAGCCGGCTCCGCTTTTGGAACACCGCCGGCATACGGGACGAATGCGGGCCCCATCGCGAATCCTCCCGCGCCGGGAACGATCCCCACAGGCGTGGACGTCACAGTCTTTAGCAAGGACTACGCCAATCCGCGCATCTACACCACAAACGTCGGCTATGAGCAACAGTTAGTCGACGATTACGCGGCATATGCGGACTTCACATGGTCCAAAGGTGTTCATTTGACGCGCTTTATCAATCCCAATGTCGGTCCCGTTTCCGTAATTCCTACCACGGGCGATACCGCGAGCTACACCGGAGCAAGTCCGTTCACCAACTTGGGAACGATTACAGATACCGTCAGCTCCGCCAAGTCCCTTTATCGCGGATTCACTATCGGAATGCGCAAGCGCATGAGCCATCATTTCCTCTTTGATGCGAATTACACCTATTCCGTGGATCGCGACGACGATTCTAATGAGCGCGATCCATTTACGTTCCGCTACGCGGACTTGCATAACCTCGCGGCTGAGTATTCGTATTCGGACCGTGACGAGCGCCACAAGTTCAACGCCTATACGGTTGCCGATCTGCCGGGCGGTTTCCACGCAAACGTCCGTATGCAGGCGCATTCCGCCCAGCCAATCACGCCGGAACCGCGCTTTGTAGGCGGCGTGGATCAGGGGCGTAACTCGTTGCGCAAGGACAACGCCTTCTTTACCTTCGACTTCGGTGTAGATCGCCCGTTCCATCTCGGCGAGCGCATGCAGCTCATACCGAAGATCGAAATGTTCAACGCCTTTAACAACAAGAACAACGTGAACCCGTTGAGCACTCCTGCTCTCTTCGACTTCAACGGATTTCTGCGTGTCGGCGTGGGCGATCCTCGCCAGGCACAATTGTCCGTGCGCTTCGAGTTCTAACGAAGCGGACGCAAGTCACAAAAGCAATTCAACCGAAGAGGGGCGCTTCGGCGCCCTTCTCGTTTTTTCGGGGTGGTGCGGGAATACCGGAACGGGACCTATGGACACATGCTGCTCCCTTCGGCGCTTGCTTGCGCGTAGCGAATCCCTGACAATCTAAGGTTTACAGATGCGTGTTTTTCCGCACGGTGGCGGTTTCCCGGGCCCAAAAGAGAAGTGAGTGAAATGGCCAGTCAGGTAAATTCCGTAAAGCGTATCGTCGCCTACTTTTCGATGGAGATTGCCTTAGAGAATGCCATGCCGAGCTACAGCGGCGGACTCGGCGTTCTTGCTGGCGACACGATTCGCGCCGCTGCCGACCTGCGCCTGCCCATGGTGGCCATCTCCCTGCTTTACCGCAGGGGCTTCTTCACCCAGCGCCTCGCTGAAGATGGCTCGCAAACCGAAGAACCGGTCGAGTGGCGCGTGGAAGACTTCTTGAAGGAGGAAACCGCCCGCGCCAGCGTCTCGATAGAAAACCGCCACGTCGAGCTGCGCTGCTGGCGGTATTCCGCAAAAGGGGTGCGCGGCTTTGAAGTTCCTATTTACTTTCTCGACGCCGACCTTCCTACCAATGCCGAAGCCGACCGCAACCTCACCGGCACTCTGTACGGCGGTGATTCCTACTATCGTTTGTGCCAGGAGGTCGTGTTGGGCATCGGAGGCGTACGCATTCTCCGCGCGCTCGGCTACAACGACCTCACGCGCTACCACATGAACGAAGGCCACGCGGCGCTCCTCGCCCTTCAATTGCTGAACGACGAGGCCGCGAAGGCGGGGCGCCAGTCCATCCGCAGCGAGGACATCGAAAAAGTCCGCAGCAAATGCGTTTTCACCACGCATACGCCGGTTCCCGCCGGGCACGACCGATTTCCAATGGAATACCTCACGCGCGTGTTTCCCGGCCAGACGGAATTCCTCGATTTAAAGGACGCTTCTTCCGCGGATTTGATGAAGCGCGTTTTGCAGGTCGAGCAGGATTTCCCGGGCCTGCAGGAAGCGGCACGCCGCGGCGCATCCCTGAACATGACGCAGCTGGCGCTGAACCTGAGCACCTACGTCAACGGAGTTGCCAAGCAGCACGGCGAAACCTCGCGCCAGATGTTTCCGGAAATACCGATCGAGGCCATCACCAACGGGGTGCACGCCGGCACGTGGACTTCACGTCCATTTCAGCAACTCTTCGACCGCTACATTCCGTCGTGGCGGGAAGACAACCACAGTTTGCGGGGTGCCCTCGGCCTGCCGGCGGAGGAAGTCTGGGCGGCGCATTTGATCGCCAAGCACGATTTGCTCGAGACGGTTCGCAAGAAGACCGGCCTCAAGTTTGATTCCGAGGCTTTCACCATCGGGTTTGCGCGCCGCGCAACGGGATACAAGCGCGCCGACCTGATCCTGGCCGATCTTGACCGGCTCCGGGAGATTGCCAAGAACGCCGGCCACTTCCAGATTATTTATGCCGGCAAGGCGCATCCGAATGACGGAGGCGGGAAGGACATCATTCGCCGGATTTTCCAGGCGAAAAAAGCGTTGCGGAAAACAGTGCCCGTGGTTTTCCTCGACGATTACAATCTTGAGCTCGGCGGGAAGATAACTTCCGGCGTGGACCTCTGGCTCAACACGCCGCAGTTTCCTCTCGAAGCTTCCGGCACCAGCGGCATGAAGGCCGCGCTGAATGGCGTGCCGAGTCTGAGCATTCTTGACGGCTGGTGGGTGGAAGGCCACATTGAGGGGGTCACCGGGTGGTGCATCGGCGAATCGCGGCGCACCGCTGCCGGCAATGCTCCCGCTGATAACAAGGCTGAAGCCGAATCGCTTTATGCCAAGCTGGAGGGCGTGATTCTTCCCATGTACTACAACGATCGTGCCAAGTTCCTCGAAGTCATGCAGCACGCCATTGCCATCAATGGCTCGTTCTTCAACACCCAGCGTATGGTGCAGCAGTACATCACCGACGCCTATCTGCGCTGATGCGTCGGAATGCGCTTTGCCAGATCACGGGGCTTGAGAGAATACCAAACGAGGATCGAGCGCACCGGTTAGCGCAGCCGGTTCTTGTACATGGCCATGCCGACGGCGGCATCCATTCCCAACTTTTCTAGTGCAGCGATCTCACGGCGCGTCTTGATGCCGCCCGCGGCGATAATCGGATGGGATGTCGCGTCGCGCAGCCTGCGAAACCATTCGAGGTTCGCGCCGGTCATCGTGCCTTCACGGTCCACGTCGGTGCACAAGAAACCGGCGCAGAAGGGTTCGAGCTGCGCCATCACTGCCTCTGCCTGAAGCGCGATGCGCGTGCGCCAGCCGTGAATGGTGATGTTTCCCCTGGTAGTGTCGAGAGCGATGATGATTTGTTTTCGGGGAACTCTTTTTGCGAGCCGCCGCAAGAATCCGGTGTTCACTTTTCGGCGGCCGAAAGCGGCGCTTCCGACAATGACCTGGCTCGCGCCCCATCCGGTAATTTCTTGGGCGCGAGAAACGGTTCGAATCCCGCCGCCGACGCGCACGTTCATGCCGAAATCTTTTCGCGCACTGGTGCAGAGGTCGCGAACGAGATCGTCGTTCTGGCCTTTCCCCATGGCGGCGTCGAGGTCGATGACGTGCAACCAGGGATATTCTTTGAATTTCCTCAGAAGGCCGAAGACGTCGGCGACGGCAAGCTCGCGCTTCCGCCCGTGAACCAACTGAACCGCCTGCCCGTCTTGCAGATCGATGCAGGGAATCAGCACGGCAGGCGCACCTCGACGCCGCGAGCTGCAAGAAATTCCTTCAGCGCGCGGATGGGCTGCACGCCGTCGTGAAAGATCGACGCTGCCAGCGCAGCATCCGCCGCGCCTTGCTTGAAAACGTCGACGAAATGTTCCGGCAATTTGGCCCCGCCGGAGGCAATGACCGGGACAGAAACAGCTCTGGAAATTGCGGCCGTAAGCGTTGTGTCGAAGCCCAGCTGTGTTCCGTCGCGATCGACAGAGGTCAGCAGGATTTCTCCCGCGCCAAATTGAACGCCCTTCTTCGCCCAGTCCACGGCATCGAGAGATGCGGATTCCCTTCCGCCACGAACCATGACATCCCAGTGATCGCCGGCACGCTTTGCATCAATCGCCAGGACGACGGCTTGTGCGCCAAATTCCTGCGATAATTCAGAAATGAGATCGGGCCGTTCCACCGCCGCGGTATTCACCGTGATCTTGTCCGCGCCCGCGCGCACCACGGCGCGGCCGTCTTCAAGCGTTCGAATGCCGCCGCCAGCGGTGAGGGGAATTGCCAATTCCGCGGCAACGCGCCGGATGGTTTCGAGAAACGTCGGGCGGCGGTCGCGCGACGCCGCGATATCGAGAACGACCAATTCGTCGGCGCCTTCGGAGTTGTAGCGGGCGGCGAGCGCGGCGGGATCTCCGGCATCGCGCAGCCCGGCAAAATTCACTCCCTTCACGACGCGCTCGCCATCGGTATCGAGGCAGGAGATGATGCGATGCGCCAGGCTCACGCCGAGATCCTCAGAAAATTCCGCAACAGGCGCGCGCCCGCGTCGCCACTCTTTTCCGGATGGAATTGCACGGCGAAGATATTTCGTTTTTCCACGACGGCAGCGAACGGCGCCCCGTGCGAGCAAGTTGCCGCCGATGCTCCATTCGAATCGAGGACCGCGTAGGAGTGGGCGAAGTAGAAGTAAGCGCTTGTGTCGATGCCTTCGAGCAGACGTGAAGTACAAGTTGCCGCGACCTGATTCCAGCCCATGTGCGGAAGTTTCACGGTCGATGGCAACGCGCACACTGTGCCGGGCAGCAACTGTAGGCCGCGCAATTGGGGCGCTTCCTCGCTTGAATCGAACAGCACCTGTAGCCCCAGACAGATGCCTAGAAAAGGAACGCCCCGCTGGATGGCGCCGATCAGAGGCGCGCGCATATTTTTCTCGTCGAGGGCGCGAACCAAAGCGGCGTAATGTCCCACGCCCGGTAGCAAAAGAGCCTCCGCTTTCGAGATGCGTTCGGGTGAACTTGTCCGCTCGGATTCTGCTCCGAGACGCTGCAAAGCGCGCTCCACAGAGGGCACGTTACCCGCGCCGTAGTCGATAATCGTTACTTTCATAGCAGTCCCTTTGTGCTGGGCAAAACCTTCCGCAGGCGTTTGTCGCGCGCCACGGCGAAGCGCAAGGCGCGTGCGAACGCCTTGAACATGGCCTCGACCTGATGATGCGACGAGCGCCCGTACAGGGCACGCAGATGGACGTTGGCCTTCGCCGACTGCGAAAAGCCCTGAAAAAAATCGTCGACCAGCTCTACCTGGAAATCGCCGACGCGTCTTGCCGTGATCTTCGCATTCACGACGCAGTAAGGCCTTCCGCCAAGATCCACGGCGGCAGCAGCAAGTGTTTCGTCCATGGGCATCAGGAAATAGCCCGCGCGCAGAATGCCGCGCTTGGAGCCGAGTGCCTTCTGCACCGCCTCGCCGAGAGTAATTCCCACATCCTCCACCGTGTGATGCTGGTCCACGTCAAGATCGCCGTGCGCGTCCACGTCCAGGTCAAACGCGCCGTGTCGAGCAACCAGCTCCAGCATGTGATCGAAAAAGCGGATTCCCGTCGCGATGCGCGCTTTTCCGCGTCCATCCAGATTTAGCTTCAGGCGGATATCCGTCTCGTTTGTCTTGCGATGAATCATTGCCGTGCGTGGCATGGTGAGCTCGTTTGCAGCTCCGGACTTCAGGCCGGAGCTTTCCATTCCTTTCGAATTGACTTCAGCAACCGCCGCATTTCGGATTGCGTTCCAATGGTGATGCGCACAAACCCGGGCCCGATGTCCTTGCTTCTCTCGCGGAGAAGAATCCCTTGCTTCTCCAGCTTCTGAAAGAGTGCTGACCCGCTTGGCCCGAAATTCGCCAGAAGGAAATTTCCGGCGCTCGGGTACGTCTTCACCACGAGCTTTTCCAATTCTGCCGCGAACCACGCGCGCAACCGTTTCACCCCGTTCACGTAACGCTGCATCGTTTCCCGGTCGTTCAGCGCCGCTTCGGCCGCTACCAGAGCAGCAAGATTGACGGGGAAGGGCGGCATGGCGCGGCGCACCAGAGCGAGCGACTCTTCGCAGGCAATAACGGCGCCGAGGCGCAAGGCTGCGAGCCCAGCAACTTTCGAAAACGTCTTTGCCACAAACAACTGCGCATATTTCCGAATCCACGGCATCGCAGTGAAGCCTGAAAACTCCGCATAGGCTTCATCCATCACTACCGCTGTGTGCGTGGCGGCTTTCAAGATTCTCCGTAACTCTTCTTTTTGAAGCAGAGTACCCGTCGGATTATTGGGATTGGCGATGAAGAGAACGCGCGGCTTCTTGCGCAACGCGGCGATGACGCCCTGGAGCGGGAATTCCATTTCGCTGCCGTAGCGCAATACCGAAATCCGGGCGCCGTAAATCTCCGCGTAGTAGCGGTACATCGGAAAGGTGGGCTCGCAAATCAGAATGCCACTGCCGGACTCGACGAAGGTATCGAAGAAAACGCGCAGGGCGTCGTCACCACCGTTGGTGAGCAGCAATTCTTCCGGGCGGACACCGAAGTAACGCGCGATCTGCCGCGTTGGCGCCTGATACTCGGGGTACATCGCCAGTTGTTTGGTGGTGAGCTTTGCGAGCGCACGCCTTACCGCCGGTGAGCAGCCCGCGGTGTTCTCATTGAAGTCGAGGCGCAATTTGTTTGAGCGTCCCTCAGCCGGCGCTTCATAGGTGCGGCGATTCAGAATCGCTTCGCGAACTGGCAAGTGAACTTTCATCGGCGGACCTTCACCGCGTTACGGTGCGCCACGAGCCCCTCCGACGTCGCAAGTGTTTCGACGGTTCCAGCAAGACGCTCGAAGCCCCGCCGGCCAATCGTTTGAACGGAGATGCATTTCACAAAATCTGCCGACGAGAGTCCACCTCTTTTGCGAGCCCACCCGCCCGTAGGAAGCACATGATTGCTTCCGCTGGCGTAGTCGCCAAGCGGTTGCGCTCCCCAAGGACCGAGAAAAACGGTTCCCGTGGCGTGAATCTTCCTTAAGAGCGCGCCCCCATTGCCGGGCAGACTGAGATGCTCCGGCGCGAATCGATTTACGAATTCGCAGGCCGCATGGAGGGACGGCGCGACCAGGATCGTGCCCGTACGCTTCATCGAAAATTGCGCTGGATTCGTCGGCGGCAATAGATGCAGTTGCCGCGCCACTTCTGTCTGCACCTGCCGAGCAAGACTGATTGAAGTCGTAACGAGATAGCTGCCTGCATCGGGAGCGTGTTCGGCCTGCGCGAGCAGGTCCGCGGCGATCCAGCGCGGGTTTCCTGTGGAGGCCAAGACAATTGCTTCTGTTGGCCCTGCAGGCAGATCGATCGCGCAATCGCTGCTGACGAGTTGTTTGGCGGCAGTAACAAAACGATTGCCCGGCCCGAAGATTTTTTCGACGCGGGCCACGCGCTTCGTGCCGTAGGCAAGGGCCGCGATGGCTTGCGCGCCGCCCATTCGGGCGACGCTTGAGACTCCGAGAACGCCGGCGGCGGCAAGAAGGGCGGCGTTCGGCCGGGGGCATACCACCCGGATATGCCGGACGCCCGCAACTTTGGCCGGCACAACCGTCATCACCATAGTGGAAACGAGCGCAAACCGTCCGCCCGGGATGTAACAGCCGATGGCATCGATCGGGCGCACAAGCTGACCGATTTTCACACCGGGTTCGACTTCCATCGTCCATGGCTTCGGCAACTGTTTTTCCGCGACGCGGCGGACGTTGCGGGCGGCGTGTTCGAGCGCGCGAAGAAAATCGCGGCTAACTTGCTTGCGGGCGACGCGAATTTCACCCCCGGAGATCCACAAACTTTCGCGGTGGAGATCGATGCCGTCGAGTTTCTTCACCCAAGCCGACAGTGCCGCGTCTCCGCGCCGGCGAACATCGCCGACAATCTTCGACGCGATGCCTTCAGCTTCTGCGTCATGCTCCTGGCGCGCACGCAAAAGCTTTCTCTCGACCGCAGGCGTAAGTCTCACGATGCGCATCACAGCACGATCTTGTTCAAGGGATATTCGACGATCCCCTGGGCCTTCGCGGCTTTGAGTTTTGGCAGAATCTGCCGGACAACAGCTTCCTCGACGATAGTGTTGATCGCGACCCAGTCCGGGTCACTCAAAGCGGAAATTGTCGGCTTCTTCAGCGCGGGGAGGACCCCTAGAACAGCCTGCAGATCGTCGCGATGGACGTTCAAGAGCAGACCCACTTTGCTCGCGGCGGCGATAGCGCCCTGCAGCATCAGAATCAGGTTTTCCGCTTTCTCGCGCTTCCAGGAATCGGCGGCAGCGGCGCGATTCATGATGAACACCGTCGCGGATTCCAGCACGGTATCGACGATGCGCAAGCGATTCGCCCGCAGCGACGAGCCCGTTTCCGTCACTTCCACAATCGCGTCCGCAAGTTGCGGCACTTTGACTTCGGTGGCGCCCCAGGAAAACTCCACGCGGGCTTTTACGCCGTGCTTGGCGAGATAGTTTTCCGTGATGTGCACGACCTCGGTCGCGATAACTTTTCCTTCCAGATGGCGTGGTTCTCGAATCGCGGAGTCTTCCGGCACAGCCAGAACCCAGCGGACGCGCGCCAGCCGCTGCTTGGCATAGATCAACTCCGACAATTCGTCCACCGCCGCGCCGGTTTCCACCACCCAGTCGTGACCGGTGATCCCGGCGTCCAGCGCGCCCGACTCGACGTAACGCGCCATTTCCTGCGCGCGCACCAGCAAACACTCGATTTCGTCGTCGTCAATCGCCGGAACGTAACTTCGCGAGCCCAGCGTTATCTTCCAGCCGGCACGCGAAAAAAGATCCAGCGTCGCGTCCTGCAGGCTGCCTTTGGGGATTCCCAGCTTCAGACGTCTCATCGAGTCTTCTCCTGTCCATAAACCTTTTCGGGGGCGAACGTGCGCTCGGCGATGATCTTGGAGCTTCCGTCCGGCTCTAATTTCCGGAAGAAGCAGCTCTTGTAACCTTCATGACAGACGCCGGGACCCACGGCTTCGACGCGCACGAGGAGCGTATCAGCGTCGCAATCCACGCGCAGCTCGCGAACCCGCAAGACGTGGCCGCTGGATTCACCTTTCTTCCAGAGTTTGTTTCGCGAACGGCTGAAGAACACCACTTCTCCAGTGCGCCGCGTCTCCGCGAAAGACTCTGAATTCATGAATCCGAGCATCAGCACGTCGCCGGTGCGCTCGTCCTGGATAATGGCCGGCACCAGCCCGCTGCTTTTCTGAAAGTCGATCTCCATGGTGTCGTCTCCTGAGTAAAATAAAACCGAAAATAAAAATCCCGCTGGGGCTTGTTGCGCCAGCGGGCTGAAGAGTGCTCTTTTTAGCGAATCGCTATGCACACCTCAGGGGGCGCGGCGTGTGGCCGTGATGATGATGGTGGCCCCGGACTTTAAGTGTGCCAATCATTGTGAAGAACCAAGATAAAGGACTATTCGCCCCGTGTCAACGGCAGGACCAGGCGTGTCAGGACCAAGCGCGGGCGATTTTTCGCCTGCGGATGCGTCGTTTATCCGGGTATTCTTGTGCTGAGGCTTCTGGCAAGGTGGCTTTCGCGACAGGCTCTTGCCACGACCGCCCGGCGGAGTAGCGTTGGAAACGTCAAGCCAGTGCGCCGAATCTTATAAGGCGCTGGATTTACTAGAACGATATCCATCCTAGAACGATAGCCATCAGAGGGAGGGGCCATGGCAGAGAAGCTTCGCAAGGAAGACTCAGCATGGAAGAAACAACTCACGCAGAATCAATACTATGTAACCAGGAAGAAGGGGACGGAACCGCCTTTCACCGGCGAATACGAGGATACCGAAACGGCAGGAACCTACAAGTGCGTCTGTTGCGGGCAGCCCTTGTTTCGTTCTGAAACAAAATACCACTCGGGCTCCGGGTGGCCCAGCTTCTATGCTCCAGCCAGCAAAGAGGCCGTCGCGGCCGAGAGCGACACGAGCCAGGGGATGCGACGGACGGAGGTGAAGTGCAGCCGCTGCGACGCCCACCTCGGGCACATCTTTGATGATGGACCGCAACCCACCGGGATGCGGTATTGCATCAACTCCGTCGCTTTAAAGTTGGATGAAGACTAAAAAAACGCTCCGATCGGGTCGGAGCGCTTCTTTTGGTTGCGTGTTCTCAGGAGTATTGCGAAAAGAAAATCATGCCGCCGGACAGGTGCATGCCACCAAGGAGGCTGCCGGATCGCTCTCGCGTCCCCATACGCCGAGCAGCAGCACTTTCGTGCCCGTCGGATACTTAAACACGTAGTACGTGCTCGAAAGGCCTTCCACTTCATAAAAGCCAGGCCGGCGCGGATCTGGCCGCGAAGGCGCCCCCGCCGCGAGAAGTTGACGCAATTCAGCGATCTGTTCCTCAGAATGGTTCCGCAGATCTTCCACGAGGGGCGGTTGTTTTGGAACGCTTATCATCATAATGTTTCTCCGCCACATTCAGCCTATCTTCTCCTCACTAGTAAAGACGTGAAAAATCGAAAAATGTTTCATGGCGGGCAACAATTTCTTCTGACAAATTGGCCTTCTCGTTCCATCATCCTCATGGCTGGAAACCCTCCGTTAACAAAGGCAGTTATATGGTAAGCGTTAAACCAGATACACGCAGGATGTCGTAGTGAAATCGCTACGAACACGATGGTGCGCCGACACTCGTGGGTGTCACACGGTAGTGTGGTCACGCTGCGTTTTGTTTCTATGGTTCCGGTAAACAAGAATTGGA
>DATHIB010000046.1:0-7122 GCA_035490055.1 Candidatus Limnocylindria bacterium
GCAGAGTATGGTGATCGTCGGTGGCGATCGTAGCGATCTGAGTGTACGACACCGCAATCTTCGGGTAGAAGGCGGCGAGTTCCAAATGCTGCTGGTGCTCCTTCGGGCAATAGTGCCCGCGCGCAAGCGTGAGGATTAGCGGATCATCGCCCTGCAGCTCGCTGAGCTTACACAGTTTGCCCGTGTGATCAGGCAGCTCGTAGTCGGGAAAAACGCCTCCGGGGGCAATGTCAGGACGCATGTTCGAGCTCCTCCGATGGGATCGCGCGCATCGGTTATTTTGAATGCTCCGTTATTTTGGCAGTTCCATGCCGTGCTGCTGCCCTGGCAGGTACTTGGCGTACCGGTCTGGGCAGTTCTCGCTTCATGGTGAACGCGCGCCCGGCGATTGAGGACATCCATACGCGTTTGAATCCGCATCCCATCCGGACCGAGCGTTAACCGTACGTGAGGTTGGTGCTCTGTCCGACCTCGATGATATAACCGTCAGGGTCGCGGATGTAGCAGCGTATCTCGCCGTACTTGGGGATCGGTTCCGTGATAAATTCGGCTCCTCGACTTTTCCATAATTTGTAGCACGCTTGAATATCCGCAACGCGGAAATTCATAAAGCTGTTGATGTGACTCGGGTCTGGGACGCTGAGGGTTACCGTCGGCTTATCCGGGGTCGGCCCGCCTCCAACGTTCAGAATCATCCAGATATTCGCAAGCTGAAGATATCCAGGCGCGTTGCCGTCACCCAGGCTCAGAATGCGAGCGCCGAAGACCTTTTCGTAGTAGCGGGCCGATCGCTCGATGTCGGCGACGGTGAGAAAATGCGCGATGCTGATCCCCTCTCGCGGAGGCATCTCATAACTCTTTTGGTCGATTGTACGCTGCTCATTTGATGTCTCCATTTCCGATAGACATTCGCTGATTCCGGTTCTTTCGTATTCAAGCCTGCTGCCGATTAAGCCTGACGAGGAAAGGAGAAACAATTGGACCAAGGTATCGGGGAACTCCCGTCTGTCCCCAGTTTTTCCCGTCCCCAGTTTTTCCCGAGTTTTCCCGGGCGTCTCCGACTCTCATGCCGCTGAAACCACCTTCTTCTTCTCACTGAGTGCCGGTAGAAGAAGTTTCAGAAGCGCTTCATCAGAGAACGGATTCTGACCTGAGATCAGCTCGCGATCTTGAAGGACGCAGCTCTGCCATGGAGCGGCCACACTCACGTCACCGCCCGCCGTACGCAAGGCGAAGTCGGGGTAGAAGAGAACCTTACCGCCAATCTCAAGCGGCTCCCGCTGCTGCTCTTCCGCGGTCGAAAAGATGGTCATTTTATATCCAGAATAGATCCAACCTTGAGCCTTTGCGTGCGCTCCAGCGGCATCGCCCGCACTCAGAGCCGCGACTACCTCCTTCGAGTTCGGAAGAGCCGAGAGAAGTGAAATCGGGCCATGGCAGAGCACTGCCGTAGGCTTGGATGTCTTATGAAAGTGTCTCAGCACGGTGCCAGCGTCGGGATCATCGAGCAGGTCCATCATCGGGCCATGGCCGCCGGGGACGAAAACAGCGTCATATTGATCCAGGCCCGATGCGATGACATCCGAGATACGAGTTGGATTTTTGAGCCCAGTCAGGGTGTCGCGGAATTTTAGATAGTCCTGAAGCCTAGCCTCGTCCCCGCAGAAGAAATCGGCGACAGCTGAATGGACATCCATTTGCGGCGTGTTGCCTTTGGGGTTGGCGAAAGTGATTTCGTAGCCCTCCTTCATCAGGGCGCGAACCGGAACCGTCAGCTCGTTGAGATAGTAGCCAGCGCCGGCATATACCTTGCCGTCTTTCAAGGGCAAACCGTGACCGCTCGAGACTAACACTAAGACTTTTCCTTTTGTTGTCATTTTGTTCTCCTCTTTGAAATCGAATTCTGTTCTCCTGAATATGAGCTCGCTCTTCCTCCAAAGTGCGCAAGGACGGGCCACCGCGGTTGATGTGAGTTATGCCCCGGGGAATCCGAACATCAGCCACGACTGATTGGCTACCCAATGCGGATATAGCTCCGTCATCTGATCGAACAGCTCTTGGTCGGACGTCGCGGTTTTCTTGACCCGATCGAAATCCTGTAGGTAACGCTTGGTGTCCTGGATCGCCGAGGGAGAGTCGGGCGCGCCGGGCTTCTTGTGGCCGGCGACAACAATCTCCGGGTTCAGCGCCGCTAACCGGTCTAGTGCCGCGATCCAATTTTTTCGGCTCTCGGCGGTGGTGTCGCCGACGTACATGCGGCATTGGTTGTACACAACGTCGCCGGCAACGATCAGGCCGATCGATGGAACGTAGAGAGATGTCGTGTCGGCACTATCGGTATGCTCCTGTTCGATGATGCGCAATTCCTGGCCCTCTAGAGTGAACGTGTCATGCTCATAGGGCTCAGGTGCCAGCAACTTCGTGGGCACTTGCCCGGGAAACAACCGGCGGGCTAACCGCTCCACTGCGGGAGAGAGATAGAGTTGCATGGCGTTCAACGTCTTGGGCGTTGCTATCGCCCGAGCGCCCGGGAAACGGTCGAGCAGAATGCCCAAACCGTAGAAGTGGTCGAAATGGGCGTGCGTTATATAGATCGTCTCCAAGTTTCGGTTGTGCAGAGCAATCCAATCCGCGAGAGCCTCGGCCTCAGCCACCGTCATCATTGCGTCTACCAGCACCGCGTCGTGCTCGCCGAAGATTAAAGTCGACGTGATCGGGTCAAAGCCGAGCGCTTCGCCGAAGGGCCTTGGCCGCTCGCCGACCATAGCCTTTCCCGGAGCGGTAAAAACGTTCACACTAAGTGTGGTCTCTTTCAGTCCATTTGTGCCATCCATCTGGTACTCCTTTCGATGTCAGCGCGAGTGACTGTTCAAGGGAAGGATTGGCAGAAGCGCGACGACGGAGCGCAGGGTCGGCATCCTAGCCGCGCAGAGCGTTAACCGTACTTGAGATCGGTGCTCTGTCCGACCTCGATAATGTAACCGTCAGGATCGCGGATGTAGCAGCGGATCTCGCCGTACTTGGGGATCGGCTCCGTGATGAACTCCGCTCCTCGACTTTTCCATAATTTGTAGCAGGCTTGAATATCCGCGACGCGGAAATTCATGAAGCTGTTGATGTGATTCGGGTCGGGGACGCTGAGCGTTACCGTCGGCTTATCCGGGGTCGGCCCGCCTCCAACGTTCAGAATCATCCAGATATTCGCAAGCAGAAGGTACGCAGGCGCGTTGCCGTCGCCCAGGGTCAGAATGCGAGCGCCGAAGACCTTTTCGTAGTAGTGAGCCGATCGCTCGATGTCGGCGACGGTAAGAAATTGCGCGATGCTCATCCCCTCTCGCGGTTCTCATAGCTGTTCTGTTCGATTTGTACACTGCTCATTGACGGCCCCTCTCAACTGGGATTCCCATTCTGCTCCCGGATGCTCACCCTTGTATACCCAAGAGCCCTTCCGAGCAAAACAAGTTGTGCGTTGGGTAGTGGTCAGTTTGGATTTTTGAACGATTGTGTCACGAACCAAAAAATCCAAACTGACCCACTACCGTGCGTAGCAGCCCGGAGAGGACCACCCGCGGCGTCGCTAGACTCCCGGAACATACGGTGTGGTACCATCCCCCGGCGGTCATCTTAAGACGCGATTCCAACCCGAGCCACTCGACCTTAGAAAGCTTTCCCTGTGAAGGAGAACACACCATGTCTGAACTCGTGACGAAATCTGTGGCGCAAGAACAACCAGGACAGAAGATAGAAACACGCACCGCCGCGCAACGTGTCGCCGGCTTCACCGTTGTTGTGACCGCCGTCGCAGTGCTCGCCGTCCTCGTCGCTACGGCCGTTTACGCACAGGACAAATACTCGCTGAAATCGCCGAGCGGAATCGCGTTTTCCGACTTCAAGGGATACGAGGACTGGGCTGTCGTCTCTTCCGCGCGGACCGACGAAGTGCTCAAGGTGATCGTCGGCAATCCGACCATGATCACGGCATACAAGGCCGGGGTTCCCGGCAACGGCCAGCCTTTCCCCGAAGGCTCCATGATCGTGAAACTCCAGTGGAAGCCGAAGAAGAGCACGGAGGCCCCCTTTGTCGTAGATGTGCCCGACGTCTTTAAGCAGGCTTTCGTCATGGAAAAGGACAGCAAGAGATTTCCGAAAACCGGCGGGTGGGGATACGCGGTGTTCAACTACGATGCTGCATCGGACAAGTTCACGGCCGATGAGAAAAGCCTCGCAGACTGCGGACACTCATGCCATGTGGCTGTGAAGGCGAAGGACTACATCTTCCACCCGTACCAGAAGCGTTGAGCTTCGCCTGCCCCGACATTAAATACCAGCGCAAAGGATGTCCCAGTGCGGGGCCTTATACTCCTCGGCACTTTGCAGTTACACGTAACGCCCGAGTTCCGCCTCGGCACTCAGCCAATCTTCGACGTCGTGGCCATCTTGCCGGCCACTTGACTCGTACAGCTTGAACGCGAGTCGGGCAATCTCGTCGTGAGTAGGGGCCCGTCGACCGCCGGTGTTGGGGCCCATCCCCCACTCTCCCGCGGCGTGCGAAGTGACGAAATGAGATGCTTCTGTCACAACTCCCTTCTCTATTCTCCCAACTTCAACGACTAATCCTGTAGGCACCTCGCTGATGCGAGGCTCGTTATCTGCCATGGTCTCAGGCTCCTTTCGCCGCAGCCGCCGCACCGGTATGTCGCAGGGCGTTGAACGTGGCAATCCCGGCGCAGACCAGAGGCGCTGCCTCGAAAGATAACACCAGAGGCCTTGGCCGCAAAGGTCCACCGCGAGTGTGCCAATTCAAGGGGTCATTCCAATCTCACAGAACCCCTTTTCCGGATTGCCGACGACTCAGGAGTCACTAACGGTGAACGCGTTTGTCGGTAATAACCCGACGGGGCGCTGATAACTTCCGGGTTGCCCGTGATACGCCCCGGTCGGCACTATGAGTGTAATCGCCCGATTACGTCAACTGTGCACTGGACGCCCTTCTTCATCATCTGTCTAAAGGCTGTCTAAAGGCCGCCGATCAGGCTCGCGTGAGAGAGTGCGACCAGGCAGGATGGGTGTACAATCTCGCCGCTCTTGAATTCAAAAAGGAGATTCCGGTTGATGACTCAGAACCCGACTACACCGAACCAAGATCCCCCAGCCCACTCTGGCATCCTGCAGATCGTGAACGGTGCGTATGTTGCCGGCGCGGTGTCGTGCCTGGCGCAGCTTGGAATCCCCGACTTGCTCGAAAACGGGGCGAAATCAGCTGAGGAATTAGCTGCCCAAACCGGCGCTCAACCGGACGCGCTCTACCGCCTCATGCGCGCCACCGCTTGCGTTGGAGTCCTAGCGGAATGGTCGGACAAGAAATTCTCACAGACGCCCATGTCGGCCGTTCTGCGCACCAACGCGCACCCCAGCCTACGCGGGCTCGCCATCATGACCGGCCGGGAATGGCACGAGCGGGGATGGTCCAGGCTGGAATATTGCGTGCGCACCGGAAAGCAGGCACTCGACGAGATTTACGGCATGACCATCTTCGACTATCTAAAGCACAATCCCGAGGAATCGCGGATTTTTGACAATGCCATGACCGGGCTTTCCAGCATTGATGGCCCCGCTGTGGCCGATGCCTACAACTTTGCCGGCGTACAAAACATTGTCGATGTCGCCGGCGGCCACGGCCTTCTGCTGGCCACGCTGCTCGGGCGGAATCCGCACTTGAAAGGCACGCTCTATGAGGTACCCCATGTGCTGGAGGGAGCTAAAACAGGTGCCCTCAAGCCATATATGGACCGGTGTACGCTGGCCTCCGGCGATATGTTCTCTTCGGTCCCTGCAGGCGCCGACGCCTACATTATGAAACACATCATTCATGATTGGCCGGATGATGCCTGCGTCAAAATTCTAAAAGCCTGCCGCCAAGGCGTAAATCCCGGCGGAAAGTTGTTGGTGGTAGATTGCGTGATTCAGCCGGGCAACGACTTCTCTCCCGGAAAATTTCTGGATTTGCAAATGCTGATTTTCCCCAGCGGACGCGAACGCACTGAACCAGAATTCCGCAAATTATTGGAAGCGTCGGGATGGAAACTCTCGCGGATCATTCCCACGGCGGCCGGGGATTCGATTGTTGAGGGAGTGGCGTAGGGTTTGGGTTGAGCGACTCTGGTGAAAGGGCACGGCTTCAGCCGCGCCACCAAGGCCGGCTTTTGGGCACTCGACCAAGAATGACTAAGCTTGTTCCCGGAACGCTTGCAGAGCAACATGTGAAACAGGCAAGTCAATGAAAGCTGTGGAGTTGGCGGTATCTTAATAAGGATTGTTGGCGAAAAATCGCCATTACACTCACGACAGACTGCTTTGATCGTTTTCTTGGTGGATGGTCGGCCATACGGAAGTAATCGCCAAAACGGTGCCGTAAGTCATCGCCAAGTTCCATCGGATTGCGGTCACGCACCCTATCTAACGAAACCCTAGGCGGCGGTGAATACTGCAGACTCAAACCGCCAGGGAATTCAATCTGCGTCAACCTTGTCACGAAATCGCCGAGAAAAGTTCTAGAATCGTCCCTCGGGCGCGGAGTATCGACCTTGACCACTACGCTCACGCTGTTTGTCGTGCTGGCCTGCCTTGGAGCGTTCGATACCCTTTACTATCACGAATGGCGAGCCAGACTGCCAGCCATGGGTCCACTGGCGCGCTCCGACTTACCGCTCCACGCGCTCCGCGACTTCGTATACCTTGCAGGCAAGAACTCGACACAGGGGGGTGACCGATGAAGGCGATCGTGGTGACGGATCAGGCTGCGGGAATGGCCGGGGTGAAGCTGGTGGAGCGGCCCGAGCCGCAGGCGGCGATAAACGACGTCGTTGTTCAGATTCATGCATCGGGATTCACCGGGGATGAGCTGACGTGGCCCTCGACCTGGACCGATCGCGTCGGCCGTGACCGGACGCCTTCAATCCCCGGACACGAACTGGCCGGAGTAGTGACCGCTCTCGGCTATGGCACGACGGGGCTGTCGATTGGACAGCGGGTGTTCGGCCTCACGGACTGGTATCGCGACGGCACGCTGGCGGAGTATGTGGCCGTCGAGGCACGCAACCTCACACCGCTGCCGGGCGACGT
>DATHIB010000047.1:0-4243 GCA_035490055.1 Candidatus Limnocylindria bacterium
CGGAAGAAAAGAAGGCCGTCCGCGACCAGATCGGTGATCAAGTTAAGCAGAGAATCCAGTGAGCGCTTTGTGTTCTGAAAGAATCGAAACATGGCCTGTCAGGATGGCATACGGTCAGCCCAGCTGAGAAGTGTTTTCTGCCAGGCAGGGCTGGCTTCTTGCGTTTTCTAGCGCAGGGAAGCTGGACAAATAAGTGCCAACATCTCTGTCGGATGGGAGCCGGGTGGAATTTTTGCGTACCACAGGTACCAAAGGCTACGAAGCAAAAATCTGCAGCAACGAGAGTATTCCCAGAAGACAATACGAGACAGAAGCCATCGTTCGGACAAATCGTTCGGGTATTACTCCACTCAATTTTACACCCACGGTCATGGCCAAGACGCCCTTGGTCAAAAGCGCGAGTGTGCCTCCGAACCAGACCCACAAGAGTTCTTGCGTATGCGCGGCCAGGGCGGCTGCAGCAATCTGTCCCGTATCAAACCACTCTGTAAAAAACAATGAACTGAATGAGATCACGGCGGCGTAGAGCCATCCCCGCCCCGCGGCAGTAGTTCCTAAAGTTTCCCTGGGCTCTTTGAACCAAATGAAGATTGCGCAAGCAAAAAAGCCCAGGGCGCTAAGAACACTAGTCCAGTGCCCGTGTATTTTCAGCAGGGCCTTCCCGAACAATACCGTCGCAAGCATCTTGCCTGCAAAGGCAAATGCGATGCCACCCAATACGGGCCAAGGACGAAATCTCAAACCAAGTGCGGCAATTGTGTATACCGCTTTGTCGCCGACAAGCTCGGCAAGCAAAACCGTCGTGTAAGCCACTGCGAAAACTGAAACCGCGGGGGCCAATGAGAGATGGGCATTGAACACAAGTACTCCTCAGAGCACGAGTAATACCTCGCTCACACCCACTCAATCTTTAGGATTGGATGGAGTTCGATGCCATTCGACTGGGACACACCGGTCTGTCCGTGTACCTTGTCAAAGAAACCGACGCCCGTAATGCGGGCCCGTGTAGGAGTCACTTGCGTCTTGAAGAGCGGCACCTGGATTCCACTTCCTTCCGGCGGTGTCGAAAACGAAGCCGGAAGTGGCGGTAAAGCTCGCGGCTGGGTCATTAGCGCCGGGCGAGGTACCAGGTACTTTGCCATCGGAACAAAATCCGCAGGTGAAAGATGTTTGACAAATTTATCGTCAACCTCCTGACGTGCCTCTCCAATATTTGTGATCCACGGGCTGTTGCCAACGAATTTGGTTGTCGGTGTCGGCACTTCACCTATCATCGTTTCGCCGCTGGAACCTTGCAGAACGAGGTGATAGTCCCCGTCTGTCTCCAGTTTCATGGCTGTGATCGTTGCTTCAATTCTCCACACGGTCTGTTCCACGGGAGCTGATCGTCGATTCTGAAAAGCAGGATTTAGGCTGGTCGGGTCCGACATATCCGGAGGCCGCGGCACGCTGACCAATTCTTCGACCGTCGCTTCAACAATCCCGGCTCCTAAATCCTGTCCGTTAATCATGTTTTTCCCCACCATTGCCACATCCTGGTCCGTGCCCGTCTTTACGGGCCAACGTTCCACGCCAGGCTTAGTAACAAGCTCAGGCTCCGTCAAAAATGCCTCTTCCTGCGGCACCGCAGGACCTTGCAGAATTCCCGCTGCGGCTTTGATTCTTGCAGCTACGTCTGAACTGACGATCGACAGCGTGTTGACATCTTGAAACGGTGCACCGCCCCCATCATTTCCCGGTTTCGTTGCTCCACCGACTGGTCCCGGTCCAGCACCCCCCGGTGCCGGACCTCCAACTCCTCCTGGTGCGGAAACACCGCCGCCTGCACCTCCCCCGACTACGGGAGTCGCGTCACTAGCACGACCAAAAACTACGAACCGCGGAGTGCAATCCCGATTTGATCCGCCCTCTGGCCCTTTCATCGTGTAACCCGTCGCCGCAAGCAGTTTGCCACCAGGAAAAACGGGGCGTACGGTTAGAAAATCTCCCCACTCGCCTTTGCCGGTCTGCTGGTCCGGCAACGGTGCGCGCGCACCCGCTGAGACAAGGACATTCTTCTGGGTGCCGGTGAGGATTCCAACAACATGCGATGGAAAGCGTGGGCCGCCTCCGATTGCGTAAGAAATCCCCACCTCGTTGTTGGCGTTCGTAGACAAAGCGCCGTAACAAATTGCGGAGTCCACATCGAACACATTGATATTTTCCAGCAGAGTCAAGTTGCTCGCGTCAATCCTCGCAATCTGTACAAAGGGTCTGGACCGATGATTTGATCCCGTATCCACCGACCACGCGTACCACAACTCGCCTCCGGCGAGCGTTGCGCCTGTAATACGTGGGTCAGCACGATCGAGCCAACGTCTGCCGTCTGGACAGCGTGACTGATAACCGTTGCCACCGATCCACCGGGCGACCCCAACAGCCTTCTCAACCGGCGTATCCTGCCCCTCGTCCCATGAAAACACTTGTAAGGTACTGGTGTCCTGGTGAGCCGCAAAGAAAGCCGTCGCGCCGCAATTCTGAGCGACTCGAAAACTCTGGAGGTCGAACGAAACAAATTTTTGCGCGGTCATTTCTCCACTGTCGACGCCGGCAAGGGGCAAGCGAATTACCGCCGCCCCAACTTTGTCTCCAGGGCCGAAGATGTTCGTCGTTACATAGAGGGAGTTCCTACCCACGGCGAGATCCGGAAAATCCATGAATGCGCCTTGCACGCCCAGACTCTGAGTGGTGATATCGAAGAGCCGCCACTTACCTTGGGCAACGTCTGCGGTCTTCGCGAACGCGAGACGTTGGATGTTGTCACCTGCCTCCGGTCCGTACTGCAGGAGCCATACGAACATGTCAACCTGTGGAATGTAGTTCACGACCTGATCGCAGCAGAACTGGGAACCTGGTGGATCGAACTCTTTGAACGCGGTGGCGGGATCAACGTATCGGAATGTGGTGCCTCCGTCCTGCGAACTCGCGGCATACCAGTTCCCCGTGTAGAAAACGACTTGGCCGTTGATCGCCGTGCTCGGCTCTCCCACGTTTGAAGCCGTACCCTGCTGCGATGGTCCGGTTAGTTCTGTGTTGGTTACCAACACAAGCTCGTCCGTTGCAGCACGCCTCGGCATAACTATTTCCAGCGGCCGACTGATCAATGCACGCATCGTCGAGCTGTGGAACTCTCGCTCCATCCCTTCCCGGACCCTGGGCAATGCGTGTCGCGGGTGGATCCGCTTTGGTCTCTCGAATTTCGGAGGTGCAGCAAGATGAGCTACTTGAATCGGATTTTTCGTCGGTGACAACAATTGAAAGGAGGGATTCGTTTCCGGCATGACGTCTCCTTGCATTTCAAGTTGCAACACTCAAGAATTGCCCCTTTAATTCGTGGTGCCGCGTTTTTTCGGAAGCCCTCCGAATTCGCTGAGTTGCACGGCGCCGAGGGAAGCCGGATGCGACGTGAGGAACGTGCGTGATGACTGGCCATGAAAACATCCGGAGGGTAGTTCCTAGTGACACTTATTACTAGGATACGCCAACGGCTGGCAAGTTATTTTCTGGTCAACTGGAGATGCGCCAGCGATCGCTCCCTCTCCTTCCCGCTCGAAGAGGCATACTTGAACTCTCAGGTGACGGGGCTACAATAGACTTGGCCCTCAGATTGGAGTAATCCCCATGTCCGACAATCAGAACGAAAAGAAGACGTCTAGCTCTACCGGTGAAGTCATCCTGCAATCTCCAGGCAAAGTCAGCGTGAAGCACGACGATTTGCCAGCAAAGTCCACCGACGATAGGAAGATCCACCCTCGGCGCCCCCTACCCCTGGTTCCCGAAGCACAGGACGATCCGTCCGGCGACGCGCCTCCCGAGAAGCCTTGAAGGCGTCGTTTCGATCAAGTTCTCGCCAGCTTTGTTGCCGTCGCTGTTTCACGGCTTCCGTTCTTTCAAGCCACCGGGCCGCCTCCGCCAGCTGATCTCGGCCGCATTGTCGAGATCGACGCCGGTGGCTTCGCCCGCCGACTCAGGTTGTGGGTCATCAAAATGCCATCACGGATGAAAATCAAGCGGTTGGAGCGCTACCATTCTACCTGTTACTTGCGGGGCGCCCTTCAACTTTGATCGAACCATGGTTACCCTTGCCTGTGCGGTGGTGGCTTACCTGCGCTCCCTTTTTCTGCCACGTCACAAACTCGCCCTGGAAGCCGTCGCTCTTCGCCAGCAACTCGCCGTCTTCAAGCGGAAGCAGCCCCGGCCCAAA
>DATHIB010000048.1:0-32486 GCA_035490055.1 Candidatus Limnocylindria bacterium
AACTCATTCTTAGCTTGCAGGTTACGAGCGCGTGCACAGATTGGACCACTAAAGCCGAAAATTAGCGGCCAAACTGTTTGATTCTTAAAGCACTTACGCTAAAACATGAGGCTCAAACAGATTTGGCCGCTAATTTTTAGCTACTCTTCCATAACAGATGCAGACATTCACTCATGGACTACCGAGGGCACGTCGGGCTTTGGAATAGTCGCCCGTGCGGCTAGTCCAGTTACTTGCGCGCGTGGCATTCGAAGGCGCTGCTCGCGTCCATGCTAACTGGTCAAAATCCAAGTTGTCTTCGCGATTACGCATAGTAGGTGCGAATGGGTAGCGATCCGGCCCAAACTTCCAAGATTGCCGTTTCGGGATAACCAGCCGGAAGTTGGCCAGACCAGTCAATACAAGCGCCAAATCCGCGCCATCTCCGCCACCTCCTGCGGCATGGCGAGGCTCACGCCGCCAAGGGATTGACTGCGTTCGGTACTTCGCTTACGCGAAATTCGTTATTTTTGAGGCCCACTGGATTGATTCGAAGCGGCTGCAACGGCTGTGGTCAGCGGTTTCGTTGGCAGGATCTGACTTGCGGGCAGGCTAAGCCAGTCTTCGAAGCGCGTCTCGCCGAGTGGCGCGCCATCGCCTGGAAGGAGTGTGTTCTCGCTAAGCTTCACGCCGTAGTAGAGCGCCTGCGGGTCCGCGACAACCTCGCGCGGATCCTTTCGTGCGGCTAGAAATTGCCGGACGAGTTCATCGAGATGAAACTTTTCCGGCCCTCCTACTTCCACGGTACCATTCACTGGTGCGACCGTCGCGATCCGGCCTACCGCACTGGCGACATCGTCAGCCGCCATAGGCTGGATAAGCGCAAGTGGCAGGCGTACTTTGTTGCCATCGGTGGAAAAATCGGCGATGCCCTTGACGAATTCGAAGAACTGCGTCGCGCGAATAATTGTGTAGGGGATCGAGGAACCTTTGATCAAGGTCTCCTGAGCCATTTTTGCGCGGAAGAAACCGCTTGCGAGCAGGCGTTCCGTTCCTACGACTGACAACGCAACATGGTGTCCTGCGCCTGCGGCCGCTTCATAGGCGAGGAGGTTACGGGTTGATGTCTCGAAGAACTTCATCACCGCCGCGTCCTCCCAGGAAGGAGAGTTCGTTACATCAACGACCGCGGCCGCATCCTTCAGCGCTTCGGCCAGCCCCTCGCCTGTGAGAGTGTTGACACCCGAATTAGGTGATGCCGCTACGGTCTCGTGTCCGTGCTCACGAAGCTTCGTGACGAGCTTTGATCCGATGAGTCCACTGCCGCCGATAACTACGATTTTCATAATTGTCCCTTCATTTTCGACCGAGGCATTTCACAACTGCCGGTCGTACTTGCTAAGACCGAACATCCCATCGCTTTGTGACAGAATCTTGAGTCTGTGGTCGATCTACGTCCATACAGCTCTCTGGCACTAGAACCGGAGCGCCCTTTCCTTCAACAGAAACACCAGGAATTTTGCCGACTTGGTGCTGCTCGCGTTCCGACCACGTCGTACGCGCCGCCACTCCGCTCTAACTAGCGCAATGATCTGAAGCCCGCGCGAACTTCTTCTGAAAAGAGTTGCGGCTGCTCCCAGGCTGCAAAGTGCCCGCCTTTGTCCAGCTTGTTGTAATGAATGAGTTTTGGATACGCCTGCTCCGCCCAGTTCCGCGGGGTTTGATAGAGCTCGTCAGGAAATGCGCTCACAGCAGCGGGGACGGAAACGCCTTTGACACTGAAAAAGCCGAACTTGTTCTCCCAGTAGAGACGGGCCCCGGAAATCGCCGTGTTCGTCAACCAGGTAAGCGTGATGTTGTCGAGGACATCGTCCCGGGTGAGGCCGGCAGCTTCTCCGGAAAAGACGCGTGAGATCAGCGCGTAGCTCCACGCATCGTGGTCCAGAAAATAGGCAGCCAGGCCGACGGGGGAATCCGCAATTCCGTACAATGTCTGCGGGCGCAACCCCATCTGGTAGCCGTAGGCGATGCCTTTGCTGTAGACGAATTTCAGCCGCTCGTATGCTAGTGTCTCGTCGGCGGAAAGACCTGATGGCGTCGGAGCGCCGGACTGGGCCGCCTTGTCAATGTCGGGTGCGATGACGCCAGGCATGTTGGAGTGAATGCCGAGCAATTCCGGCGGAGCGTGCGTAGCCATCACATCCGTGATAACCGCGCCCCAATCGCCGCCTTGCGCCACAAATTTCGTGTATCCGAGACGTTTCATCAGCACCACCCAGGCGCGCGCGATGCGGTCGGGGCCCCAGCCGGTTGTTGTAGGCTTGCCTGAAAAGCCGTAGCCCGGTATCGACGGAATCACTAAATGGAAAGCGTCCGATGCGCTCGCACCATGTGCCGTGGGATTAGTGAGCGGATCGACAATCTTCAACTGTTCGATGACCGAGCCGGGCCATCCGTGCGTCACGATGAGAGGCAACGCATTCTCATGTTTCGAGCGAACGTGAATGAAATGAATGTCCAGTCCATCAATCTCGGTGATGAACTGCGGTAGGGCGTTGAGCCGCGACTCCACCTTCCGCCAGTCGTACTCTGTCTCCCAATAACGCGCGAGTGCCTGAATCGTTGCGAGTTGTACGCCTTGCGTTGCATCCGTGACTGTTTCCCGTTCCGGCCACTTGGTTGCTTTGATGCGCCTCCGCAATTCGGTAAGCTCCGCTTCCGGAAAATTCACGTGAAACGGACGAATCGCATCCTTGTCCACTGCCTGCTTAGTCGCCCGTTGTGCAGCACTGCTTTCGGTCATGGCGTCCTCCTTTTGAGTAGTTTTGGATTCCTCTCCTATGGACCTGGCGATTAACTGTTTTCTCGTTGGCTGGGAGGACGAGCTCCGTCGGTAAGTGGCGAAGAGCCTACCACAAATTGAACGTCCGGAGCATTAAATCCCGGTAAGTCTCGTCAGGAAATCAAGCACTGAAGAGATGGCGCGTTTGTCGGTACTAATCCGACGGATGAACCGATAACTTCCGGCGGCCCGTGATCCAGGCGCGATCACTAGCCCTCGGACTTCATGGCGCTCTGCGGCGCCACAGAAACCAGTAGAAAGACTCCGACAGCAAGGAACCAAAAGGCCGTGCTGACGGCGGTTGCATTCCAATACCGGCTGGTGAAGGGTCCGGGAAGGAACATCCCTGTCGCCCAGGCGATGAACGACCACACTCCTAGCAAGATCCCGACCGACGCCAACACCCTCGCACTCCTAGAGGGGCTCGAAACGAGGATCCCATGCTGCCCGCGATTATTGAGAAGCCCAGCATTAGCCAGGAAACTAAACCTAATCGGATGACGGCATCCTGATTCACTGCGAGCTGATACAAGCCCGTTTCAGGCGTCATCCAGCGAACGATGTCGGGTGCGACAAAGCCGTCGAAGACGAAAGTCACGGCCCATACCGTGGCGGCGAGAGTCATGGCGCTGTTCGCCATCCGAGTCCAGCCGCTGCGGTCGCTCCAAAACGAACTGGCACCGAGCAGCCACATCAGCGGTCCCGTTAAGATCATTCCGTGAATGAGCCTCCACGAATCGTGGTGGGCGATGTGCATGTAGAAGTTTTGGAAGAACTCCGAGCTGCCGAGCGCTCCTGTTAGCGATCATGTAAAAACGTATTTTTTGGAGCCGGCCAACATCCCCTAGCTGCCCCGCCGCACGAGGCCGGAGGGAAAACCGGCCAGAGCGCCTGATGAGTGAGAACGGAGGCAACTCAGTCGACAAACTCCACCGCACACGCGAAGATACGGGAGGACGCGGATGATGTGTGGAGGGATGATGCTGCTCCTTATCTCTGGAGCGATAAGCAATTCAAATGCCGTGATCCGGCAGGAGTTCAGAAAACTACGTTTTCAGATGATCGATGACAGCTCCAAGGCTGGAATTGATTTTGGGGTGGAATGCTCCCCCGCAAACAAACACTAATGACCCAATTACGATGAGCAAACCGGAGAACTTCTGATGGGCTGAGGTACTCGTCATTGTTTTTTCCTCCTGTTTCGATTTGTCATAAACGCCAGTGCTCGTTCCGCCCAGCGCACGCGGCACTCACTTTGCAAAACGCCGTACTCCAGGACCAGCTTCCAGATCGGCCGTCGGGGATTGTGAGCTTGCGCGTCGTCCAGCCACTTGCGCGTGTCTCCATAGCGGGCGAGGCGGGCAACTGTTCCGGCGGACCTGGAACGAAGAATTCATCGATGCGCCCTTAATAAAGCACCAGAAACAGCCAAGTACCGACAAGAAGGGTATGGAGAGCATCCTGAAGGAAGCAGCGGGGCGGTATCGCGTGCTCTATGCACTCCTAGCGGGATGCGGCCCACTCCGAGCCGGGGAGGCCCTTGGGCTCGAAATCGGCAAGCACATCAGCGAAGATTGCCGCACCCTTTACATTCGCCAGAGGGCGAAGCGCGGCGACATCCAGCCTTACATGAAGACACAGAACGGCGAGCGTGATGAGGACCTTTGCACGTCCCTTACGGCGATGCTCAAGGAGTTCATCGGCACGCGCACTTCCGGGCTGTTGTTCTGCACATCTAGCGGAAGGCAAATCCTACAAACCGACATCCTTCGAGACAGCCTCCATCCCATCCTGAAAAAGTTGGAACACGTAAAGGGTGGGTTCAACATCTTCCGGCGCTTCCGCATCACGGAGTTGAAGAAGTCAGATTGCCCTGACGCTCTTCAGCACTTTTGGTCCGGACACGTGCCAACGCACGTCTTGGAGCGGTACACAAAATTGCTCCAAGATCGTGATTTTCGACTGGAATGGGCAGTGAAGATCGGAATGGGGTTCGAGCTTCCGGCCCGTTTAGTTGCCCCACGCGCCCCACTCATCATATTTCGAAAAGCTGGCTAAGTCGTTTGGAATCTGGTGGACGAGAGGGGATTCGAACCCCCGGCCTCCTCGTTGCGAACAGTGGGGAAAATAAGCTAAGGCAAGGCGCCACAATCACTTAGCTATTTTCATGGGGCCCTTAATTGGCAAACCTGGCAAACCGGTTTTCTCTTTGTCTTTTCAACGCAGTTCCCAGTGAGAAGCCGGATAAAATCACGCGCGGGGCCTGTGCCCGTAACGACGACAAAGTCATTTTCGAGAACCCTCTGAATTGGACAACCCGGAGTTTTATTTTCGCGAAGCAGAGGGAGTACGAAAATGGGCCTCCCACTCCGGAGCCCAGTGGCGAAACTATCGTGCGAGGCCGCGACCGAGGAAAACGCAAAGAGGCGGAGCTTTATGCCCCGGACCCAAGTTACCGGTAAGGCGAACTTCTCGCCCGGAATAACATCCGGTTTGCACGTCATCCGACCACAATCGCGGCTTGGACGCTGTCGAATCTCCGGTAAACAGAACGCGACTTCTCGCGGGTAATGTCATTCTCGCTCTTGTTCGATGAGCGTTTCCACGGATGTATCTGGTCGCGGAACGAATCCCTAGTCTGCCGCTTCGGTGTAGCCAACTGCTTTCGGTGTAGAATTGCGGCCAAATGCCACTGTCCCCCGGAGTTCGGTTGGGACCCTACGAGATCTTGGACGCGATTGGCGCGGGTGGGATGGGCGAGGTGTATCGCGCACGAGACACGCGGCTAGAGCGCACCGTCGCCATCAAGATTCTGCCTGCGCACCTTTCTTCCGATCCTGTCCGCAAACAGCGGTTCGAACGCGAAGCCAAAACTATCTCCAGCCTAAATCATCCGCACATTTGCGTGCTGTATGACATCGGAAGTCAGGACGGCGTGGATTACCTGGTGATGGAGTGCGCCGAGGGCGAAACTCTCGCCAAGCGCCTGGAGAAAGGACCGCTGCCGCTGGAGCAGGTGTTGAAGTACGGCGCGCAAATCTCCGATGGGCTAGATAAAGCGCACCGTAGTGGCGTGGTTCACCGCGATTTGAAACCTGCCAACATCATACTGACGCCGACCGGCGCGAAGCTGCTCGATTTCGGACTGGCTAAACCAACAGCACCGCTGGCCAATTTAGCTACGCTCACGGCAGCGGCAGCACCGTCCTCCCCCGTTTCGGAACAAGGCACCATCGTCGGAACATTTCCGTACATGTCCCCGGAACAAGTCGAAGGCAAAGAGCTCGACGGCCGCAGCGACATTTTTTCGCTCGGCGCGGTGCTCTACGAAATGCTCACGGGCCAGCGCGCTTTCGAGGGAAAGAGTCAGCTCAGCGTGGCCTCCGCCATCCTCGAACAGGAGCCTGCGCCGATCAGCGGCGTCAAACCGCTAACCCCGCGGGCCCTGGACCACGCGGTCAATAACTGTCTCTCAAAACTCTCCGATGAACGTTGGCAAAGCGCAAGCGATTTGGCCAGCGAACTGAAGTGGATCGCTGAATCCGGCTCGCAGGTTACGTCACCCCCAACCGCTCCCGCAAAAGGCATCGGCGCGCGCTGGCGAGGAGCTCTCCTGTCGGGCGTCGTGTCATTGCTGCTCGCAACCCTCACCGGATTTGCGATCTGGAATCTGAAGCCTTCGCCTCCGCCACCGCCCGTCGGCCGCTTTACGGTAACTTTGTCCCCGGGCCAACAATTGGCAGGCCTGGAAAACGGCCCCGCTGTGGCCCTCTCCTCCGACGGCATTCATCTAGCGTATGTCGCCCGGCAAGGCGTCGCTCAACAGCTTTATCTCCGGGCCATGGACAGCCTGGAGGCCAAGCCCATCCCTGGCACGGAAGGAGCGACCGAGCCTTTCTTCTCACCCGACGGCCAGTGGCTGGGCTTTTTTGCGAATGGAAAGCTGAAGAAAGTGTTGGTGAGCGGGGGAGCGGCGCTGACTCTCGGCGACGTTTCGCAGCCTCGCGGGGCCAGTTTGAGCAGTCAGGGGACGATTGCCTATTCACCATCGCTAGCTTCAACTCTTCAGCAACTGCCGGACGCGGGAGGCACACCGCAAGCGCTGACTCATGTTGCGAAAGGGGAGAATAGCCACCGCTGGCCAGAATTCCTGCCTGGGGGCAAGGCTCTGCTCTTTAGCGCTGCAATGACTAGCTCGACTTGGGTCAACCCACAAATTGCCGTTCACTCCCTCGCTACTGGCGAGCGGCGGAATTTGGTCCAGCTAGGGACGCAACCTCGCTACGCGCTCTCCGGCCACTTGGTGTATGCGCATGCAGGAACCTTGATGGCCGCGCCGTTCGATCCACAACGCTTGGAACTCACCGGCGCGGCGGTACCAGTGGTGGAGGGCGTTCTGCAATCTGCAATCACTGGCGCCGCTCAGTACAGTCTCTCCGCCATGGGATCGCTGGTCTATGTTCCGGGAAGCATCCAAGCAAACCAGAGCAGGCTCGTGTGGGTCACTCGAAATGGGGCAGAGCGACCCATTGCCGCCCCTGCTCGGGCTTATCGGATACCCCGACTTTCTCCCGACGGACGGCGGGTAGTCGTGGCCATCGACGACGAAGGAGCGCAAACCTGGCTTTTCGATCTTTTCCGGGAAACATTAACCCGATTGACTTTTGGCGGGACCGTTAACCAGGCTCCGGTTTGGGCGCCGGATGGCAAGCGGGTAGCGTTCCAATCAAATAAGGAAGGGCCGCTGGAACTTTTCTCGCAATTCGCCGACGGCAGTGGAGGATTGGAGCGGTTGACTACCGGCGAGTCCACCCCTGCCGCGAATTCCTGGTCCTCGGATGGTCAACTGCTGGCCTTCGTTGACCCGAATCCTACAACCGGATGGGACATTTGGGTGTTGCGGCTAAGCGACCACAAGGCGCAGCCCTTTCTCCAAACAGCGTTCAACGAAAGTGCTCCCAGGTTTTCTCCCGATGGACACTGGTTGGCCTACGTTTCGGATGAATCCGGCCACTGGGAAATCTACGTGCAACCCTATCCGGGCCCAGGCGGCAAATGGCAAATCTCGGCGGATGGCGGCACGGAACCGGTCTGGAACCCCAACGGGCGGGAACTGTTCTATCGCAGCGGTCGTAAGATGATGGCGGTGGAGATTGCCACGCGGCCTGGTTTCGCCGCAGGCAAACCTCGGGTCCTCTTTCAGGGAGACTATCTCCCGACGCCGCTGCAGTTCCCCAACTACGACGTTTCTCCCGATGGCCAGCTGTTCTTGATGTTCAAGCCCTCCGAGCAAGAGGCGGCGGCTCTAACGCAATCAACGTCGTCCTCAACTGGTTTGAGGAGCTGAAGCGTCGCGTCCCACCAGGGAAGAACTGAGGAAGCTCGTTCAACAGATCACTTTTGATCCCGCCTGATGCGCTACAGCAGGTAGAAGTGCCCGCACGTAACATCTCAATTCGAGCCACCGTGCGATAGCTCCAGGATGGTCAGCAACCCTTACCTAAGCTGATTGTGGAAGAGTAGCCCGTCATACGTCCAGTGACTTCGATTGCCTTGATTCGCCCGGCTTGACCAGGGCACACGTTGACTTGAAAATCTAAGAACTCTAACATCAGCACCGATGACCGACTCCGATCCACTTCTTGGAAGTACTTTTTCACACTACCGCATTCTCGAGAGAATTGGTGGCGGGGGGATGGGTGTTGTCTACAAATCCCAGGACACGCGGTTGGACCGGTATGTCGCCTTGAAGTTCTTACCTGAAGACCTATCCAACGACAGCCAAGCATTGGAACGATTTCGGCGCGAAGCTAAGGCAGCTTCTGCACTGAACCATCCCAACATCTGCACGATACACGACATCGGGGAACAAAACGCCAAAGCGTTCATCGTCATGGAATTCCTAGAGGGCATAGCCTTGAAGCATCGCATCGCGGGCCAGCCGATGGATTTGTCAACCATTCTCTCTATCGGCATCGAGATTGCAGACGCTCTTGATGTTGCCCATGCAGCCGGGATCGTCCATCGTGATATTAAGTCGGCGAACATCTTCGTCACCCAGCGTGGCCGCGCCGAGGCGGAGCTTTATGCCCCGGACCCAAGTTACCGGTGAGGCGAACTTACCAGATGGCATCTGCCCGGTAATTCCCGCACGAAGGGAGTACAATCCGGCAAAGGGACGTGCTTCTGTGCCAACCGGAGGTTAAGACAATTGAGCAAGAATACGTTTCCTCAGCTTGCGGCTGCGATTTTTCTTATCGTCGCGGTCGCTCACGCCTTGCGGCTCATCTTCAAATGGGTGGTGCTTATCGGTGGCTGGCAGGTCCCGATGTGGGTAAGTGCGGTCGCCATTGTCATATCAGCGTATCTTGCTTATGAAGGCTTTCGGATAAGCCAATCCAAACAAATCAGATGAGTACCGAGACGTATCCACCTGACTTCTCATCCTTCTGATAACGCCGAATCCATTTGAATTTGACTTCTCCGCACTATCCCTCGACGTTCCGCGTGGAATTACGAGTGTGTACGAATAAAAATCGGCTCTTTGCAGAACGTCCAGTAAGCCCAAAGATGCTATCTTGTATTTGTTCCCAGATGTTGAATCGAGGACTTGGCAAATGCCTTCCTACCGCGCTGTTTGCCTACTTCTTGCTCTCGTTATCGTCTGTAATTTGCCGCCCGCGGCCGCGACGACCATCGTTCCATTGTCGTGGAGAGAACTTGTGTACAACTCCGATTTTATCGGGATAGTCGAATGCACAACGGCTGGGGGAATTGTCGCCGAATATCAGGTAATAGAGTCATGGCAGGGTCCCCCCCAGGGATCTCGGCTGAGATTGCGGATGGCAGTGAACTACTGGGAACCACAATTCCCAATATCACTGATTGGCGACAAAGTTCTGATAACCGCTTTCAAGTCTCATGACCCTACGATCCTCATGAGCACGAGTTCCGGTGGGGCTGTCCCTCTGTGGTGGCGAAATATTCCAGCTGAGTATTCGCTTCCACTGTTTCAAGGTTCTGCAAAATTACCGCTAAGCAAGAGCAACCGCCCATTGGGCAGCCTAGGATCTGACCGGAGCGATCTCGAATCATTCAAAAAAGACATTCAGGAATTTCTTGCTTTGTCGCCCGCCCAACGAGAGTTAAGTGTTCTTAAGGAGCTTTGGCCCATAGCAAATTCTCCATCCGAGAGTGGCAACACGGCGCAGAGTAAGCGAGGCAGGCTTGCACTCCAACTGAGCCGCGCTTCCTCGGTTCGGGAGTACGTTTCCATTTTGGTCGCATTTGAGGCGGGTGAACCAGAAGACGGAATGCTCAAATACACCCTTATCCGTTACGGGGGAGCTGAAACGCTGAAGGTCTTGCGAGGGAATCTAATAGATACCGCTGCTTTGAAGCCGGAAATACGAAAATCAATCGTCGACGCTATTCAGCAACGCCTTGACCACTCAACTGACAGTGACAGTTCCGACACTCTGAAAACGAGCGACGAGGTTCCACCTTCGCAAGAGGCTCTTACCAAGATGAGGCGCGTATTGCTCAATCACCCAAACGACGAACAGTTCTATGAAGTGTTTGAGCCAATGACTCTCTACGATCCCGGACATCTCGCTGAATACGCGCTGAATACCTTGTGAATTGGGTCAATCGGGGCAAGGGTTGGAGCGATCATGACCTTGACTACGCACTGGGCTCTTATTTCGCACGAAACTGTACTCAGAACCGAAAAGAAAACCTGACGAAACTTCTAAAGGCGAAGGACGACTATATCCGCGTATCCGGTGCCGTCTACCTGATGTTCGAGGATCATGCGGAAGGGATGAGTCACCTCAAAGAGTTTGCCACCCTTCCCGGAGATCCTGGCGTGTGGGCAGCTCTGGTTCTCGCTCAAAGAGGCGACAAATCTGCCGTGCCCAGAGCACTTGAAGTCTTTTCCACCCCGGGTGAAAGTAACATGGAGGGTGTTCCCCATCGGAATCTGCAGAAGAGATTATTAGTCCTTCTTTCAAATAGCGCAGGCAAGAGTGGAATTGCTCAGCCGTCACCTCCTCGCGGAGAGCTGGACGCGGATTCCGAAGCGGAATTGTCCAAGGCCCAAACCAAGGCGTATGAATACTTCCGTTCTTGGTGGAACGCAAATCAGAAAGAAATCGTGATGTCAGACCCTTGGGCCGACATATTAGAGAAACAAAGAGTGGACTAAGGCGGAAAACCGAACTGGCGGCAAGGGAGTACTGATAGTGAGCCCTGGGTCCTGATAACGCCGTACTCGTACAAGTCCACCTCAAGAACTTGACCGTGGCACATGTCCGGTTTGGCGACTTACCAAGCAGGTGGAATTACTTCCGGGTTTTGCATGGGCTTGCCCGTCAGCCGGGAGCAATCGCGATCACTTCCTACAAGCCGACTTGAACGAAGCCGTCCGGCGGCGGACGCTACGCGTGAGGCGATCGGAGCGGTGGTTGCCTGTTGGTTGAGATAAGTTGTCGGGTCATAGGAGGTCCCCATGACCCGACTTCGCAAAATGATGCTGGAAGAACTCCAGCGTCGTAATTACGCCGAGACTACCATAGATTGTTACATCCGCGCCGTTGAAGATTGCTGCCTGTTAGCCACAAAGGTGCTCCGAGCCTACCCAGAGTTGAGCCAAATCTCTGAGGTTATCTTTGTACGTACGGGCTACCAAGTATTCTTTCCCACCTTTTACACGCAGCCTGTACTCTCCTGTCGGTAAAGGCTGGATCTCTTCCACCGCCGAAATATTCACAATGACCGATCGGTGGATGCGCATAAAACCGTAAGGTTTCAGCTTCTCCGCCATGGACGAGAGGGTCTCCCGCAACAAATACGGATTTGTTCGGTGTCTCAGGGAAATATAGTTACCCTCAGCTTGCACTGCCACAATCTCGGCTACATCCAAGAATAAGATTTTACCTTTTGCCTTAATCGCGATTCGTGGCGCCTGTCGTTTTGTTATACCCTCCAACTGCTGCAAGGTTCGGATGAGCTTTGTAGCATCAACTCGGGTCATCGGGAGCGATGATATATCCGTCGGTTCGTAGCAGGCGTTTTCTGCCGCCGAATCGAGCGCGTAATCCCGTCTACTTCTAACGGTGGAAATCATGTTCCTCTCTAGTGCGCCAGCCGGGATGTCCGAATTACCGTGAACAGCCTGTTGAACAACCATCTCACGTGCAATAGCCTTCTGATCCTGAACCTCGCGGCCGCTCATGATTGAACTCCTACGCATCTAGTCTCTCGTTTTCGACTTCCCGCTAGCCAAAGGAAGACTGAAGAGTTGCACCAATCTTGCTTGGTTCATCAGTTCCTCCTGCGGCAGAATCACTTCCGTTGCTTAACAACACGTTCCTTCGACATCAAACGCCGTCCGCCTCTACGCGATTGACGAGGTGCGCGAAGAGACCTCAGCCACCCCACGATATTTCTGATTCCCACTTCCCACACCTTCGCATCTTGAGCATTCTTTGCTAACGAGACGTAGCCCTCGACCATCGCGATCAGAAAGCTGGCAGCCTCGTCTGGATTCAGGTTGCGGCGAACTGTTCCTTGGGACTGCCCTTTCCGCAAAAGCGTAGCAACTCCTTCCTGCCAGGCAAGGAATATCCTCTCCAGTCGCTTGCGGAATTGCTCGTCCAGTGGAGACATCTCCTGTGCCAAATTGAGCAGCGGACAACCGGCTCGAACGTCTTCGGGCCGAACTGGTGTCCGCCGGACAATGCCGATCAAAATGTCGATGGGTTGCCCGTCGCTAAGCAGAGGACGCAACCACCTGTCGCGGACAAGCTTTGAGATGATCTCTTCGACGATGGCATATCCCAGGGCTTCCTTGCCGTCGAAGTGGTAATAGAGCGCTCCCTTGGTGACGTTGGTGGCGGCGAGAATTGTATCGATGCCGGCACTCTGGAAGCCTGATCTGTGGACCTCCCGAAAAGCCGCTTGCAGCAAGCGTTGCCGCGTGCGCTGTGGATCACGCAACCTTCGCTTCCTGTCATGCGCGTTTAGCATACCAACCAGTATGTATGTTAATGATCTGAAAAGTCAATCACAATTGAGCGGCCTGACTTTTGGCTGCTGACGTTCTCGAATTTCATAATTTTCTCGCAAGTGTGTATGAAAAGTTGGAGAAACAGTCGCTCTAGCCGTTTTGGGATCGTCCCAGGAGGCTGTTAGTCCGCCACTCGTTTTCGAACTCTGAAACGTTGGGCCTGTTGTGTCACGTAATCGTTGTGAACGTGGAACACCACGTGCTTCCTCAGTTGTCACTCAGCAGGGATTTGTGAAGTTGTGAGCCAATTCTGCTCTCAACTGCTGGAGCGCCGAGTGGTACGTGACGTAAATCGCCAGTCAACTCGGCCCGCGATTTTCACCGGAGGAAAAGAGGAGATATGAGCATGCTAAGACGGTTGCGGAATTTCTGGATACCGGGGGTTGCCACGCTTGTTCTGGGTTGCTTCAGCAATGCGGTCGCTCAAACGAGCTATAAAATCACCGATTTGGGCATTAGCAACAGCAAAGACAACTTTAGCATGGCCATGGGCCTCAATAACCAGGGCTGGGCGGAGAACATGGATGGGTTCGTGAACCCTCCCGAGAATAATATGGGTACGACAGTTTCAAGGGGCCGCGCGGTGATAAGCATCTACGGATTCAACATCGACCTCGGCACGCTTGGAAAACCCGACGGCAACAGTTGGATCAACTGGGGCGGGATCAACGACCGCGGGGAAGCCGTCGGTATGTCCGAAACAGCTGATCTAGATCCGAACGGCGAAGACATTTGCGGCTTCGGCACACACCTTACCTGCGTTCCGTTTCTTTGGCGAGACGGCCACATGAGCGCTCTCCCGACAGTGGGCGGCAATAACGGGCAGGCCAGCGCCATCAATAACCGCGGAGAAGTCGTAGGATTTGCGGAAACGGCTAACGCTGACCCCACATGCCCGCCTAGCCCTGCTGAATTGCCGGTATTGTGGGAGAGAGGCCAAGCTCACGCTCTTCCCCTGGTAGGTACCGATCCAGACGGTTTCGCAAACGGGATCAACGATCAAGGCCAAGCCGTAGGCTACTCGGGAAACTGCACCACGGCGCTTCACGCCGTATTGTGGAAAAACAACACTGCCTTCGTGCTTCAGGACACCGGACATGCACGTTCCAATTTCGCCTTCGCCATTAACAACCTGGGCCAAATTGTTGGGAAAGTCCGTAGCGTTGATGGCACAACCTACGTAGCCGCTCTTTGGCAGCCGGACGGCGCACTCACAATCCTCGGCATTCTGCCGGGAGACCATGCCGCCTTCGCCACCGGCATCAACAACCGGGGCCAAGTGGTGGGAAACAACGTTGACTCCAGCAACAACTGGTCCCACGGCTTCATTTGGCAGAACCGTGTGATGACCGACCTTAACACGCTAATTCCCGCGGATTCCAACCTCTTCATAATTTCGGCTAGCAATATCAATGAGCGCGGACAAATCTCGGGCATGGCAACGGTGCACACCGGGCCCCATGCGGGCGAGATCCACGCCTATCTTGCAACGCCTGTAGACGCACGCATAGGCTCATCGATGGCAGATTTCGCACGTACACACCCCCATTCCAATTTGCCCGCGAATGTTGGCAATCAGCTTTTGCAGAGATTCGGACTCGGCCGATTCGAGCGATAAATGGTATTTTCGTAGCTTCCGCACCATGCATTCCAGCCATATGCTGCGCGAAGGCGCAAGGCCGGAGCTTGTGCGGGACAACATGACTGGAGAAGTCATGGAACGAAATAGAGTGAGGACGAGCGCATTAAGGAGCATCGCTCTGATCGTCATGCTCGGTGCGGCGTGGGAAGCCAAAGCTCAAGACACCAAAACACCGTACCCGAGTATGGCCCCGCTCGAACAATATCTGATGCCGGATCGCAACGAGGAGATAAAGCTCGCGCGCAGTGCTGCACCGGACTCCATCTCAGGCGACGCCGAGATCCTGGTCCTCGGCAGACATGGTTATGAAACCGCGGCTCCGGGCAGGAACGGTTTCGTATGTATTGTGGAACGATCGTGGACTGCTGGAATCGGCGATCCGGAATTCTGGAATCCTAAACTGCGCGCTCCGATCTGCTTTAATGCTCCGGCGGCACGGTCCTATCTACCACGCACGATCAAAAAAACCGAGCTGGTAATAGCTGGACGTTCGAAAGCGCAGATCTTCGACGCCATCGCAGCTGCAATCGACCAGAAGGAATTGCCGGCCCCGGAACCCGGCGCGATGTGCTACATGATGTCGAAGCAAGGCTACCTGAACGATCAAGACGGACACTGGCTTCCACACTTGATGTTTTTTACTCGGGAAATCGATCCCAAAATCTGGGGCGCAGATCTTCCAGGCTCGCCGATGATCGCGTTTAAGAACCCCGAGGAGCGCCTGACCGTGTTCCTGGTTCCAGTTGGCCGCTGGTCGGACGGGACGGCTGTTACGCCTAAAGATGGGCACTGACGTTTCGATTCGAACGATTGATGCACATGGGAAGAAAGATTACCGGAGCTTGAATGCTGCAACCAACGAGGGGAAGGTCGCCCGAGTTGCGGCTTTCTTGAAGGCGGGCAGCGGGAACACACTATCAGCATTGACAAAGTATGCCCATCACCCCGGGCAAAGAGCAGGAGGTCGTCGGAGTCAAGGTAATCCCGGCGGCCTTCTGCCCCGCCTAGGTCACCCAGGTTCCGCTTCTCGCAGTCTGGAATGCAATGCACTATGGCCCTTCGCACAATTCTCCTCATCGGTCTGAGAATCCTGGCGGCGTGCCTTCTACCTTGCGGTCTGCTTTGCTGCTGGCGGTACACTTTCCGGACTCGACAAGATCGCTCAACAAACGGTTGCGTCCCAGTCCCTCCCGCCTGCCAACCAGCAGGTCCCCCAGATGCCTAAAGATTTTCTCCGCAGCTTTCTCATTTTTATACTCTGTGCCGGCGGCACACTCTCATACCTCATCCTCAGGTCTCGCTGGCATGGCTGGATGCTCGCCGGCGCTATCTTCGTGAGCATGTACGGCATCTCGACCGTCGCAAGTCAGCTCGATTCCATTGCCTTGCTCTCCAACAAATTGCCTCAAGGGATGATTCGGGCCATTTTCGTGCAAGGCGCGATTGCTGCGGCTTTGTTCGCGCCTCTGGCGGTCCTGGCGCTGGGCAAGTGGCGCGGTGCTTCGGTTCGGGCGCCTTTGTCACCTGCTGCCCCGCTGAAGTTCGGTTCGATCCTGATGCGGCTCGCCATCCTCGTCGCGGCCTTCGTCTTTCTGTACCTGTTCTTCGGCTACTACGTGGCTTGGAGAAACCCTGAATTGCGGCGTTTCTACGCAGGGCCGGAATTCGCAACGTTCTGGGAGTCCTTGAGGCGCAACTGGGCGAGCTCCCGCTGGGTTTATGGCCTTGCCGCGTTCCGTGCTCTCGTCTACATCGCGTGTCTATACCCGCTTGTTCGCATTGTGGATCCCGCAAACCCTATCGGTGACGAATGCCATTGAAATCAGCGACATGCGGAAGGGAACTGGAGGCTGGGTTAACAAGGCGACCGGGAAGTAACAATGTGACGTTTGACGGGAAACCGCTGGATGGAGTTTTCGTTATGCGCCTGTAACGACGACAAAGTCATTTTCGAGAACCCTCTGAATTGGACAACCCGGAGTTTTATTTTCGCGAAGCAGGGGGAGTACGAACATGGGCGTCCCACTCCGGAGCCCAGTGGCGAACTATCGTGCGAGCGGCCTTACGTGGCTAAGTTGGCAGAATCCAGCATGAAAATGGTCCGTTGTCGACTGTAGTTGGATCCTGGCGAGGTCACTTCTACGAATAGCCGACTATACGTCCCGGTGGCATGAGAGTTGTTAAAGGAGCCGATAAACATTCCCACTTATAATCCCAGCGTAAATCGACACCAGCTCTAAAATCTGTGGCGGTGGATCGGATCTTACGCGAGCGATTCGCCTCACTTCCGCCGCGGCACCGCGTCCATAAGAAGCGCGAGAGCCTGCTTGAAGCCTTTGTCTCCGGCTTGGCTGCCCTTGTAGTGTCCCAGGCGTACCACAACAAGGTCGTGAGATGGGATGATCAGAGTGGTCTGGCCGCCCACACCCGACATGTAGAATGCCTCCTTGGGTACGGGATACTTGCCGTCGCCATTGATCCAGAAGAAGCCGCCATAAATGGGGCGCTTGTCAGCTTCCCAGGCAGGCGCCAGCGTACTGACGAATTTGACGTACCCATCGGGCAAAATCCGCTCACCGTTCCAGACTCCATCCTGGAGATAGAGATTGCCAAGGCGGGCCCAGTCTCGCGCAGACGCGAGCTCGTACCCTTGCGTCAGAAAGTTTCCAAAGGGGTCCGTTTCCAGCACCATCGTTCGGATGCCGATCTTGTCAAACAGAGCGCGCTGCGGGAAGAAGAGATACTCCTCCCCGCGCTTCTGGATGGCAAGCCGAATGAGATAGTTGATCAATACGGGGTCGGTGTTGTGATAACGGCCCACCGTGTTCGGCGGCCACTGCGGCGGGCGGGTGGCAGCATAGTGGAAGGAGTCAACGCTGCCCGTGTAGAGATACAAGTGGTCAGGATACGTTCCGGATGGGTCGTAGTCTGGATCCTGGGGCGCCTTGATCCGCAGCCCGCTTGACATATGCAGGATGTCAGCAATCCGGATCTTAGCGCGCGGATCGCCCGCACTCTGCCACTCCGGAATGGGCGCCGGCTGCCACAGGTCGTAGACGCCTTGCTTGACGAGGACGCCCATCAGCGTGGCCGTCAGGCTCTTGCCCATCGACCAGCCTTCGAGCGGCGTGTGCGCGGTGATGCCGTCTCCGTAACGCTCGGCAATGAGGCGTCCTCTCCAAGTCACCACGAAGGCGGCAGTCATCTCTGCGGCCGACCCGAAGGCTGCGTCCACTGCCTGTTTCACCTTGGCGGCATCGAGCTCCGGCGGCAGCGGCTCCTTGGCCAGAGCATCGCCCATGGGCCACTGTTGTGTGGAGGCGTCGGGCAACCGACTCTTGAGTTTGACCGGTGTGAAATTCACAGAGTTCTTGCCCACAGGGAGCGTCACGCACCCCTGGTCACCCAGGTACTGGGCGGTGCGCGTCACGCCGTTCGGGAGCGTGATGTGCACGGCCTTGTTGACGCGGTCAATCACCGGTTTTCCCACCTGCGCGCGCTCGGCGTAAGGGCTGGTGAAGTATCCGACGTTCTCGGCGGCGAAGTCGGGATCAAGGCCAGTAACGAACACCGCTGAGCACATGATCTTGGCGAAGCCTGAGGTGTGATGTTCGAGCGGGTCCCCCGGAGGTGGTACGTAGGGAGTATTGAGCTCCAGCGATTTCGCGCGCGCGATGAGAGCGTCGCGGCTCGAGACCGTCGCTTGCGGCGGCACCGGGGCGCCCGCCTTCACTGCGGGAGTCTCGGCCTGGTATCCGATGGCGGCTGTACAGACTGTCAGTGCGAGTGCCGTTGCGATTGTGTGCATCCTCATCTCTTTACCTCCTACGCGGCGAGACCTGACCTCACTTATACTTGCCAGCATAAAGCGTTAGCCGTAGAATCGTTACAATTAGTTAAGCGCGAACATCATAATCCCACTCCTGACGCCCACTTGGACGTATTACGCGCTACTCGTTGAAGTGCCAGAGCAGTTGGCGTGCCCTCGCTTCAACTGCAACACGAATCATCGAGCGTCCTGCTCGCCGGGATGGAGAACGGCTGCGGGGGAAGATCGCTTTCGCTGAGCTTCCGAATGGAATCGACGACCGACGGCTCGCGAATCCCACGCCTTGCGGAATTCGGAAGAATAAAGACCAACCCTTTCGGTCTCATAACGCCGAAAGCCGGACGGAGCATCCGGCTTTCGCAAAGCAAAGTAGTTTGGTGGACGAGACCGGGATCGAACCGGCGACCTCCTCATTGCGAACGGGGAATCACTAAAGCTAAGACGCGTCGCCACAATCAGTTAGCTTTTTGAAAAGGCCGTGAATTGCCCAACTCGCCCAACCGAATCCTAGCGCTTGCTCGTCACCCGCTCACAACGCGCCACGGAGGCGTACCCCCATCGGAGGGAGAGCACGAGATTCACGGGTTGCGATTCTGGAATGGAGACCCGACTGTGCAACTGCTCATGGCCGACGATGATCTGGGCGCCATGCTCTTGGAGCGTTGCGAGCCGGGGACGGCACTACGCGCTCTATCGGAGTGCGAGCAAGACGTGGTGATTTCAGGTTTGCTGCGTCGTTTGTGGCGCCCGCCATCAACACACCATCCCTTTCGACCTTTGTCGGCTTTGACAAAATATTGGAGTGACGAGACGCTTGCGCAAATCGAGCAGTGGCCCGATCCGGGACTAGTCCGCGAAGGTTTGCGCCTCTTTACCTAGTTGCTACGCACCGAACCGATGGAACTCGTGTTGGCTACCGACTTGCACGCAGGCAACGTCCTCCACGCGGAACGCAAGCCCTGGCTCGTCATCGACCCAAAGCCCTTCGTCGGAGACCCCGCCTACGACGCGACGCAACACCTGTTCAATTGCTCTGCGAGATTGCGATCGGACCCGCACGGCATGATCCGGAGATTTGCGGACCTGCTCGGCGTCGATCACGAGCGCGTCCGGCTGTGGACGTTCGCTCGCGCAGCGGCCGAGCCGCGGGGCGATTGGAGCAACGGCGATTTGGTGGCACTTGCCGGAGCAATTTCTCCCTAAGCTACACACATTCCGCTAGATCCTTGCACCCGAGGCCGCCGCGCGGATTAAATCCTCGTTAGTGGGCACTCGGACCTATCCTGACGATAACGAAACATGCCGGTCGAGTCCCGGTAAACAGCGTTCTCATAGACTTGAAATCCCTCGCTGTGCCGGAGTGCCGGCTCGAATTCGCAGGGCGCACGGTTCGGAAATGGCGAGTGCGGACGAATCCGCCTGCCCCACTCGCCCTGTCCTACGAATATGTATTCACTCTAGCTGGGCACGGGTGAAAGAAAGAATGTAGAATCTTCTCCGATGATCATCTCCCGATTAGCTCTCAAGAACTGGCGAAACTTCCGTTCAATAGACGTGAAGCTGACAGAGCGGGTTTTTATTGTGGGACCGAATGCGTCCGGGAAATCAAATCTCTTGGATGCGGTACGTTTCCTCCGCGATATCGCGAAGCCTGGAGGTGGCCTCCAGCAAGCGATTGTTCAGCGTGGCGGCGTTTCAAAAATTAGGTGTTTGGCAGCTAGGAGCGAACCGGATGTCGAACTTGCCGTCGAGCTGAGAAACGGCAACGAACCCTCATCAATATGGAAATATGAGATTGGGCTTACGCAGCAGGTCCGCGGGCATCGCCAGCCAGTCTTACGATTTGAAAAAGTGTGGCGAGGTAACAAATTAATTCTTGAGCGGCCTGAAGATCTAGATGTGCAAGATGAAATTCGCCTGACACAGACTCACCTTGAGCAGATCAACGCCAACTCTCAGTTTCGCGAGATATCGCGCTTTCTCGAATCAGTCAAGTATCTGCACCTCGTCCCCCAAATTCTCAAACACCCTGAGGCGTTCAAGGGGCCCGGCCTGACAGACGATCCGTTCGGCAAGAATTTCATCGAACTGGTAGCTCGCACGCCCGAGAAGACTAGGCGTTCGCGTTTGAAAAAAATACAGGAAGCCCTGCGGCTTGCAGTGCCTCAATTAATCAATCTTTCCGATGCCAAAGATGAGACTGGCATCCCGCACCTAGAAGCCACCTATGCCCATTGGCGTCCTCGTGCAGGTCTGCAGCGCGAAGACCAATTTTCTGATGGGACTTTACGATTGATCGGCCTGTTTTGGACGTTGTTGGACGGCGACGCGCCATTGCTGCTAGAAGAGCCCGAGCTATCCTTGCACACGGCAATCATAAAAAAACTGCCTGCTTTGTTCTACAGAATGCAGCGCAAGCGAAGGCGTCAAATCTTTGTGAGTACGCACAGTTGGGAAATGCTTCAGGACAGAGGCATAGCGGGCGAAGATGTTGTCCTGCTACAGCCCGGCACTGAAGGAACCACCGCTACGATTGCTTCCAACGATGCCGATATCCGAAACCTGCTCTCGTCGGGACTTAGTGTTGCGGACGTCGCCTTGCCTCGAACGTCGCCCCAAAATGTTGAGCAACTGACACTCAATCTAGAATGAGCCCTATTCCCGTTCATCTTGCGATTGAGGATGATCTTAGTGAAATGGTCGTGCGCAGATTGCTTGCGGACACCCAGCGTGAATATTTCGTTGGAGCGGCATTTGGCCGTACCGGATATGGTTATCTTCGTAATACAGCCCCCAATTGGAATGCTGCCGCTGCCGCTGGCACACCGATCATTTTGCTCACCGATCTCGATCGACACCCCTGCGCGTCCGGGCTAATCAATACATGGTTAGGTGCGGCACCTCATCCCAACCTTATTTTTCGTATCGCAGTTCGAGAAGTAGAATCTTGGATTCTTGCAGACCGAGAAGGCTTCTCTCAGTTCTTGAAGATCAGTAATGTGCTTGTCCCGCTCCAGCCAGATCAACTACCCGATCCAAAACAAACTCTAGTTAACCTTGCTAGGCGGTCGCGAGTCAGGATCGTCAAAGAATCCATTGTCCCGCGCCGCGGAACTACGGCGATTCAGGGCCCTGACTATAATGGCTGCCTCGGAGAGTTCGTTCGCAATGATTGGGATTCAATTGCCGCAGTGGATCATTCACCGAGCCTTAGCCGAGCTTGGACGAAATTCATGACCTACGAGCCGGATTGGTAGCAGCCTTTTCCCGGGCAAAGAATCGAATCGCCGTGGATGGAGTAATGGTCCGGTTTGGCACTTGCCAACATCCGTCTGAAAATAACAGGTAAAATTTGAGGTAAGCTTCGTGAATGCTGAATGACGGCGCGACCACCATCGGATTTATCGTAGCGGGTTTCGTCTGGACAATCTGGTGGAACTTAGACTGGCAGCGCTACCTCAAGTTCTACGGTATCAAGGGTCCTACGTATCCGGTTTGGGTCCAGTTGTTGTTCCGGACTTTCTTTGCTCTGTGTTCGTTGGGAGCAGCGGTGGAGTTGGGGCGACGACTGTTGCTGAGTGCCCGTCTCATCCAATTCTACTTTTATTGCCTTCTCGCGGCTGGGGCTTGGTTCGCAGCAATCGTGTTGATGGTCTTGGCAGCTGAATCGATGATGACAAAGCGGGGAAAAAGAGCGATTCCGCCTCAATGAGCCAGGATATTAAGACGCAGGTGCAAAGGGACGGCTTCGCCGTCATCCCGGCGTGTTTGGACGAAACCACGCTGGAGTCTCTCAGCACAGAATTTGACGACTCGCATCACCCCGAAAGAAACCTCCTCTCCATTCAAAGTATACAGACACTTGCAACATCGAGTTCCGTCCGCGAAATCATGGAGACTATCCTTGGACCCGAATGTTTCGCGGTTCGGGGGATTTTCTTCAATAAGACGCGAACATCGAACTGGAAGGTCGCTTGGCATCAAGACTTGACGATTGCGGTCCGCGAGCGCAAGAACGTTGAAGGATTTGGTCCTTGGACGATGAAGGCTGGAGTCATCCACGTGCAACCGCCGTGCGATGTTATGGCTGGCATGCTCGCCATCAGACTTCATTTGGACGAAAACGGATGTGATAACGGTCCTTTGCGCGTGATTGCCGGTTCGCATAGCGCAGGCCGCTTATCAGGAGAGCGAATCAGAACGTGGAGTAAGGAAGAGTCGGTGACCTGCACCGTGCCGAGAAGCGGGGCATTGGTCATGCGACCTCTCTTGCTTCACGCATCGTCCGCGAGTGCCATTACAAAATCTCGACGCGTAATTCACCTCGAATTTGCCGCAGCAGAATTGCCTCAGGGATTGAATTGGTACGACAAAGTTTCTGCAAAAGAAGCGCATCCACGTTCGTAAGTCCCGATAAACGCCTTCCATGAGAAGGCCGGTGAGTGTCAAGTATGTTTTCTTTTTTTCCTTTCCTGTATGGATGTTTTTGTTTTTCTCTTCCTCCCGTGGATTCCTTGCATTCGAGCCAGGCCGCCTCTGTCGCCATCCTTCCATCCGCACTCTTGGTTGAGCGATTTTCGCTCGGTGCATGGTGGGCGTTCCCAATTCAGTAGGTGCTGCTACCTGATAATCGACCTTGGCTCCCGTCTTTCGATGGAAGTTGGGCCAGGAGTTAGCCGCAGTCACCTGATCTCGCCGGTTGAGCTCGGTTGTTTGGATCTTTTTCTTTCTTTTCTTGTATGCTCCTTTTCTTTCTTCCTGCCTTTCTTTAATTTTCCACAGAGAAATTCGAGCCAGGATCGCCTAGCAAACGACGATCGCCAACTCCGTCGGCTCTTAGCATCCCCGGTTTTGTGGGCAGCTCTTCACTCTAGGCCACGGCGCGCATCGCCTTGTGGCTATTGCGCAGTGGTTCGTACACCTCTCCACTCACCCACAACCGATGCAGTAGTACCGCCAACTTTCTGGCCACCGCAACAACCGCTCGTTTCTTGGCATTTTTCCCTCCGCGCTCCGCAAGTCGCAGTCCCCATCGCCGCAGATCACTATCTTCCCCAAACGGCCCCAAAATATAGTGTGCCCCTTGCACCATCATCGTTCTCAAATAGCGGTCTCCTTCTTTACTGATGTGCATCTGCGGCTGGCTCTGTCCGGAGTCCCGGCGCCCAGGTCGCAACCCGAGAAAACATCCGGCATCCCGACTTCGGCGAAATCGATGCGGATCATCCAGGGTCAGAACGTAGGTCAAAGCAATCTGTGTTCCTACCCCCTTCACCTGTTTGAGCAGCGCGACTTGCGGGTAGCTCTCCCTGGCGATTTTCTCCATCCGCGCGTCGTATTCCTTGATGCCCTCGTTCAACGATTCGATTTCTTTGAGCAACGGCTCCAGAACCTCACGCAACTCCGCGCTCAACTCCGCGGCTAACTCCCGGCCCACCTGCTCCGTGCCACACTTCGGCAGCCGTTCACCATAAGACTTCGTCAATCCTCGCGCCGCATTCACCAGGGCGGTTCGGGCACTCACCAATTCCGCACGTGCCCGGATCACCGTCAGATGAATTTGTGCTTTCGCGCTGCGATGCCGTACCGGCCCCAACAGCTCAGGATCGATGCGAGCCAACCGCGCCAGTGTCCGGGCATCATGTCGATCATCTTTTCGATTGCTCTTGCTGATCAATTCCACCTTTTGCGCGTGCGCCACGAGCACCTCGTGTCCCAGCTCCCTTAACAGCCGGCTTAACCACGGGGAATGTGTTCCGGTCTCCAGGACCATGAGACCGCGCGGTATCCTCTCAAATGTCTGCTTCATCGCTTCCGGTGTCGTCGCTAGTTTCTGTTCCAGAAGAACTTCGCCCGCTTCATCCAAAACGCAGTAGTTCGACCAGCGATCGCCGAGGTCCAAACCAATCGTGAGCTTGTGTCCTTTGAAAATCATGTTTCCATTTACGCGAACAGTGCTAGTCTTCTTCATAGCCGGTCTCCTTTTTTGTGCCTTGAGCACGTCGAACATTGGGAGCGTATCGCATCCCGTGGAGACCGGCCTTCTCATCCCATCTGATAACGCGGTTGCCGTCCAAGTGAAATCGGCCCGATCTTCAATGTCCGGCTATGCACAGTCCGATGATAACTTCTGAATAGCCCGGCCTTAAGCCGGTTCACTTCTTCGGCGTGTATTCCTGCCATACATACTCCAGTGCCAGGGGCAGAGTCTGTGCCTTAACGCCGCGGTCGCAGTGTACTGCGTTCTTAGCAAAGACAAACTGGTAAGGATACCCCTTGGCGGCCAGAGCCTTGGCCATGCGCTCATTGGCGACGACCCAGTCGTGATAGTTGTCGCGCGTGATGAGAATGTCTTGATCGCTAACATGCATCCAGATGCGCAGCGGCTTCTTCAGGCTGTTGGGAATGAGGGTTTCGTGGAACTCCCACGCGCCGTGCGGAGTCTCAGAGTTGTACGGCCACTGCTGGTACACGAACGTTCCCGAGTAGCTCAGAACGCGGTGGTAGAGATTCGTGTGATACCAGGCCATCGCCATCGCGGCCGCTCCTCCCGAGCTGCAGCCCGTCGTCGCCCGCCCGTCGGGATCCTTGGTAAGCTTCACGCTGTATTTCTTCTCCACCAGGGGCAGCACTTCCTTCTCCACGAACTCCGCGTAAAGCCCGGACATCGTGTCGTACTCCAGTCCCCGCTCGCTGCCCTGAGCGTCGCCGCTGCCGTTGCCGATGGAGATCGCAATCATTACCGGCACCCGGTGCTCGGCGATCAGATAGTCGAGTGCAGTGAACAAAGTCTGGTCCGGCCCATCCGCCCCGACGATGAACGGGGCTTCAGTGCCGGGTACGTATTGTTTGGGAACGTACACCGCCACCCGGCGCGTATAGGGAGCAGGATAGCTGTTGACGATCACCTTGTTCGGGTCCGCTGGGTCTGGCACGGCGAAGGTGTTAGGCTCACGCGCAATGCCGGGATAGATCTTGCTGTCCTTGGATTCCATGGTGAATTCAAAGACGTCACCCTTGGGCACGCTTTCGTTCGCGGCCATTTCCCGCGCGGGATTGTGGGTGGGGCCAATGATGAAGTTCCCGTCTTCCTTTGGCGAAGGGATGGTGCCGTCAGGCAATTCATTTGCTTTGACATACCCGGGCGTGTTCGGATCGCGGGTCGGAGCCGGCGGGCGCGCCTCGCTGCTGGCCTTTGCCGGTGTTTCTCTGTCGGGAGGACGCTGTGCCGACGTTTGGGCCATTGCTGGGCTCAAGGCAGCCATGAGGTAGATCAAAGACACACTGGTCGGAACACCGAACATGCGGAACTCCTTTCCAGAGATCTTAACCTACACGTCTTCAAACGCACCTACGCCAAGTCGGGAACTATCTGCACGTCTGATGAACGGGCTCACTGGACAAGTGGATACTATAAGCCAAATGTCCGGTAACCCGACCAGGCCTTGACATCTGGGCCTTGCTAGACTTGTTGCTGCAAGCCAATGTTATGAGACCGCGGTCGCTCCGTCTCGCAAAGAGTCGAGGTTAGCCATGAAGGCTTTGCTGTTCGTCGGAATGATTACCTGTCTTGCCGTAGTGGGGAACGCGACTCATCGGCAAACTGGAATCGAGCCGGGCAACGGACTAGGAATGTCAATCGCTCCTGACGAGGCGGCCACCGGCCCGGACAAGGCAATGCACTTCAAGGTTACATTCAGCAATCTGAGGAGCGAGGACCTTACGTTCATTCCGGGCACGTTAATCGCGTGTGGGATGACTCCTTCCAAAACAAGCGCCGTTAAACTGAATCTAACGGGACCGCAAGGAAAGCAGCATCGGCACTTGCCCTATTTGGGCGACGGTCCTCCGTATCATTTCGGCTGCGCTGGTCAGATTGAATTTTACGTCGTGATTCTCCATGGCGGAGAGTCCGTCTCTCTTCCGTTGGAGATTGGCAAATATGTGGATTTATCTGATTCCAAGCAGTACGACGGCGCCAGATTCCCCGCAGGCAAATACTCGCTGCAAGCGGAACTCACGACAGAACGGTCCGAAATTCCGAAATCGATGCTGAAAACGACAAACGTTTGGGTGGGAAGAGCGACCTCAAATATCGTGCAAGTTCAATTCGCCTCTGAATTTCTCGCTCCCGTGGATGACTACTCTCAGTAAATCACACGAAGCATCTGAAGGTCCTGATTACGCCGTAACCGGTAAAGTTCGTACTGGGCCGGAAACTGATAACATCTGGGGCCATGTCAACCAAACCCCTTTTCGACAATGGCTGGGAACTGCCCGGTATAGCAAGCGCGGAGAAGTTCTTCCCTGTACTGCCCGAAATTCTGGCCCTGCCTGCGAATCTGTGCTTCGAGGGCACGAGCATCTCACCGGACGTTCAATCCTTCTTTGCTTCACATGCAGCCACACAGATTCTACAAATACCGCTGGGAACCATCTGGCCGAAGCCGAGTGTGTTTCATGTACGTGCGACAGAACAATTCCTCCGCCAACTTGCGGCTCTCGCGGAGAGACATGCGGGGCCTGAGATTTGTGACCACTTTCATGCATATGACGGCAATCAAGGATTGATGCAGTGGTACGACGCATTTAGCGGCGACCCCTTGTTAGTGGACGAGTCCGTAGGAGAAATGAAGGTGCAGGCTTTCTGTCGCAAGCTCGGAGTGCCATACGCTCGTTGGCGTGCCGCGAACAAAGCTGCTACGAATACGAAACAGGCCGACAAGTCCTGATGAACGCTAGCGCTTTACCGGATGCGCGTTTACCAGGCAGAACACACTCGACCGACAGTCGCCGATCCTTTATGTTAGAGGCACGCCGCCCACCGCACCGAGAAAGGAGAGCCCATCTTGAAGAAACATCGAATCATTCTGAGCACAGTTTTGGTCGTGCTTGCTCTTGGCATTGTAGCGCCACAATTCGCACAGGAGCCTTCCCCGGACGCTGAGAAAGCTGAGCAGCAAAAACGCCACGCACTCTGCCTCGGCCTTGTTAGGACAATTAACACAGACGAAGTAACGGAAGTCGTGAAGTATGGGTCGTATTCGTCGTGGGAGAATCTTCTGGCTCACCAGCCAGAGTTTTTCAATAGGTGGCTCGCAAAATCTGACTCGCAACAAGCAAGGTTCGCAGACGCGCCAGATATTTTGCCTGGGTACAGTCTGCGGTTGAACGTACATGCGGATGGCAAGGGATACGACCTGCGCTTACGAGATACGACAGGCAAAGCATGGGCAGCTTTCTCGGATGAAAGCGGCGTCATTTGGGAAGGCGAACCGCTTCACTAAAGGAGCCCTTAGCAACCAAGAGCAGCTAGTCTACTGGGTACTGAGACCGACTTTACCGGTAACGGCTGCCAGGACTTTGCCTCTACACATTACAATCTGAGTGTCGGTGGAAGGGCATTTCCTGTGAAACGACTAGCTCGTGTAGTGGGAGCGTTACTCGGCGCTTTGGGACTGTTCGGAATGCGGGTTGGGAACCGCATAGTGCTGTGATCCCGGCGGAGGCGTTCGGGCCCATTTGCTTTGTGCTGTGCATCGTTCTCGTGTGGTATGGGGAAACTGGCAGCTCTACCAAGCGTGACGACACTGAGCGTCGAGATAATCCCTAGAAGTCACTTACCGCGTTTAGTCGGACTTAGCCGTGTCTAATCTTCCGCTTCGTTCGGAGTTCCTATTTATGGCACTATCAGCGCGAGATGAAGACGAACCAAAACAGCGTCGATATTTGGGGCAGCTGAAAACCGACAGGCCTGCTCTTTTGCCAGAATTGTCGAGTGTCTTGGATGCAGGTTTTGTCGAAGAAAAGGGATGCGTGCTACTTGCAGCGAAAGCACGTGGTTCTGAGTTTGCCCGCGCTACCGAGGATGAGACCGGATACGAATGCTTCATCAATCATCTCCATGTGGAGGACTTGGGTGTGGACGATCATCTGAATCCGCAGTGTTTCGAACTTCGACCGGGAAAATAGGTAAAGTAACATCCATCATCTTCTGTGCCTGTCCTAACGCGCTTACCGGAGATTCAACGTCCGGTTAAGGCGACTCGCCGGAAGTGAGAGGGATGTCTTCCTGCTCATGCGGAATAAACGCGAAACGTTCAGGGCGCTTGGAGCCAAAAACGCCATATATGAATGGACAATTCAGCACAGGTAAGTACGAGAATCGCGAGGAAAAAGAACAGGAAGACCATCCGAACCCACTTACGTGTGCTCTGGAGGGCGGCTGAACTCCAATAGGCTCTCACAACTCTGCTCAGTGCGTTGCGATGAGCACAAACACACATACGATGAGCACGAAGAAAACCCAGACTATGGCAACTTCTGCCGTAAGCATCCTGACCTACTGCTGATTAACGCAACCGAAACCGGACCTCGAAAGCTGCTTGAAGGGCACCGTTAGGATTCTCTCTGACGGCGGGAGGGCGGACAAGGTCGGCGTAACGAGGTGCGGAATGGAGACCGTCAAGCCGCGGATCCACTTTGAGGAGAGCCATCATCCAAAAGTGATCCTCATAGGCTTTTCGTTTTGAGCCCACGGGAGAACCGATTTCGTTGATTAATTACTTCCCGAACTGGGAATCCCATTCCTTGACTTTGGCGATGGTGTAATTCACTTCTTCGGCAGTCAACTCGGGGAACATCGGCAGAGAAACGCATTGTGCTGCGTTCGCCTCGGCGTTTGGCACGTGCGGGTTCAGATCCGCCAGCTTGTTCCACGGATAGCCTTTCTGTTTGTGAATCGTAATAGGGTAGTGCATCTTCGCATCGATACCCGCCGCAACCAGGAATTGCGCGAGGTGATCGCGCTTGGGGTGCTCCACAACGTAAAGGTGATATGCGTGGCGATATCCCGGCATTTCCTTCGGAAGCTTCAGACTAGTGCCTATAAGTCCCTCTGTATAGCGTTCGGCCCACGCTCGTCGCTGATCGGTCCACTTCCTAATATGCTTTAGCTTCACGCTCAGGAATCCTGCGTGGAGATCGTCCAGCCGACTATTGAACCCAAATGTGTGCACAGATCGCTTCAGCGATCCGTGGTTGCGCATCCGCCGCAAGGTTTCGTCAATCTCCGGCCGGTTGGTGGTGAGCGCGCCGCCGTCGCCAAAGGTCCCTAGGTTCTTCTGGATGATGAAGCTGATGCACACTGCATCGCTCAATTCACCCTGCTTGAATCCGTCTCCATGCGCATCAACGGACTGCGCGTTGTCCTCGACAACCCATAGCTTGTGCTTTTTCGCGATCGCGCTGACCGCCTTCATGTCGGCGCAATGTCCGTAAAGATGCACGGGCACGATGCCCACGGTGCGCGGCGTAATCGCGGCTTCAATCTTCGTGGGATCGATGTTATTGGTCGCCCGATCGGAATCCACGAACACCGCTTTACCCCCCGCGATCCAGATGGCTTCAGCCGTCGCAAAGAAGGTGTTCGCGGTTGTAATCACTTCATCGCCAGGACGGATGCCCAGCGCCATGAACGCAAGCCACAATGCGTCCGTACCCGAGTTCACCCCGACGGCGTATTTCATGCCAAAATAGTGGGCGAGTTCCTTTTCGAAGCGCTCGAGCGTCGGACCCATTACGTAGGATTCGCTTTCGATGACGGCGTGGAAGGCTTCGTCAATCTCGCTCTTAATGCTGCGGTACTGGCGGGCGTGCCCATAGAAGGGGACCGTCATTTTCGGAGCAGGCGCCGGTTTGGACGCGGTCATGATTCTTCTCCTCAAATTCACGAGCCAACGGAGTGGTGCCCGCTGACCCCAGCAAATTTATTCGGAGGAGGCACTGCGGGTCAAGTATTGAATCGGTTGAATAAGGGGTGTTGCGAAATCCCGGTTTAATGGAATTCGGCAGACACCAAGACCTAGGCGGTTTCCACGGGTTGCGACTCCCAGGCGATTGCGCGCTGCGTGTCGGTGTCGCAGGATAGATGTCGAAGTCCAGTGCCCGATAAACGCTGGCAGCATAAACCGGACATCAGGTGACTCAATGTCCGGTTAGGCGTTTATCAGGCTTGTGAAGCGTTTTCGCTTGAGAGTGAGTTGCCCGCCCAGAGTGCTTGCATTTTTCTTATTTATTCATTATTGTTGAAGAAATGAGTGAACGAACGCATCTTGGCGAGCTTGAGTTGGTCGTGATGTTGGTGTTACTGCGACTCGGTGAAAACGCCTACGGTGTTCCCATTTCAAGAGAAATTGAACTGCAATCTGGCCGGGAGGTGGCGTTGGGGAGTGTGTACGCCACCCTGGACCGACTTCAGGAAAAAGGCCTAGTGTCCTCCAATCTGGGCGAGCCTACGGCCGAGCGCGGTGGTAGGGCCAAGCGATATTTTCGCGTCACAACAAAAGGATTGCGTGAAGTCCGTGAAACACGGCAGGCCTTAATCAAATTGTGGCGCGGCCTGCGAGAACTACAAGGAGGCCGGGCATGAAATCGTCGGAGCCACCGCCACTCGCAACCTGGTTATTGGAACACCTGGTGCCCGGGGAGAAGAATGAGGCCCTTACAGGAGACTTGTTAGAGGACTTTCAACGACGGGGTTCGGTCGCGTGGTATTGGCGTCAAGTATTCATGGCGATTCTAGTGGGTTGCTACAAGGAACTGCGCAAGCGATCGGGCGGGATTGTGTTCGCAATTGTTTGCACTGGCGCTATTCCCTGGAAGCAGATTTGGCTGAATGTTGAGTTCGAGTCTTTGCTCCATCTGGGCTTTAAACTAGCGTGGCCATTGTCGCTAATCTATCAGATTGCATTTTTCACCCTGATCGATGCTGTTGCGCTTGTGGCCGCACTCTGCGTGTACCTTGGAGTCACGCAGAGTTTCAATCTGCGCCGATTCTTGAGAGGGTTGTTGGTAGCCCTTCTTGTACTCAGTCTTGGCAATATTGTGTTGCCGTTCCTGTGGGTAATGCAGCCCTCTCGCTTTTTTTTCTACTACGTTGTCTGGCGATTGCCTCTGTTCTTCGGTCTTGTTCTGGCGATATGGGCTGCGCGTCCAAGCACAGCAACCGCTGAAGCGACAAGACGTCCTGCATAGGCTGTCCGCGTTCCAAGTGCCCGATTAGTCTAACCGGACACTTGGTATTTCCGAGTGGCCGTGATTCGGAAGAAAGCGGTCAGACCTTGCGCTCAAGCATCGGATCAGCCACGGGCAAGAGTTCGTGATTGGCGGTTACTTTCCCGGACCACACGGATTCGATTCGATCATAGTTGGCTGCTACCTGAACAAGGACCTGATGTACGTCGCCAGGACCCGAAACGGGTTTGTTCCGGCCTCCAGGCGGCAACTGTTCTCAAAACTGAAGCACCTCGTGAGTCCTACATGCCCCTTTGTGAACTTGCCGGAGACAAAGAAATCACGACTCGGCGAAGAACTCAACGCCGAGAAGATGAAGAAAGCTGTGTGGCTGACGGCGCTTTACTGATTACTGACTGACTCTAAGGGCAGAGCGCCTGGCGAGCGAAGGGTTCGAATATCTCGCTTAGGTGGTTGGCCGAAGAAGCGGCTATATTCGCGATTGAATTGGGTGGCGCTTTCGTATCCGACCTCAAAAGCCGCACTGGCGGCGTCCAGACTATCTATGAGCATGCGTTCCCGCGCTGCATGCAACCGAAGTTGCTTTTGATACTGAAGAGGACTCATGGCGGTCAGCGTCCGGAAATGGTGGTGCAGTGTGGAGACGCCCATGCCAGCGATTTTTGCGAGGTCTTCCACTCGTAGCGGCTTCGCGTAGTTCGCCCTGACCCACGCAATCGCCTTTGCTGTTCGGTGGCTTTGATCTCCCAGCGTGGCAATCGCCCGAAGACGCGCAGCCGTGAAAGACCTCATCCAGCAAGGCAAGGTGAAGTACTTCGGACTCTCGGAAGCCGGCGTGCAGACCATCCGTCGCGCACACGCCGTTCAGCCGGTCGCGGCGCTTCAGAGCGAATATTCACTTTGGTCGAGAGAGCCTGAAGCGGAAGTGATCCCGACACTTGAGGAACTAAGGAACCGCACAAGAATAATAGCTCATTGTTTATATGAACTCGTACATTTGTTCATTGTTCCAGAAATCGAATCAGCACACCCAGTAGACACCGAAGTCCAATCGTGAAGGGCTAGATTCATCTTACCGATCGCGATGCTC
>DATHIB010000049.1:0-3925 GCA_035490055.1 Candidatus Limnocylindria bacterium
CGGACTCCGTTCCGCCCAAAGCGCGCCAAAAGACGGCGCTGGGCTCCACTCCGTCCGAGGCCAAGGAGGCCCATTCATGAGGTTCAGGGGTGGGGAATTTTCGACCGGTACAATGGGGAATTTTCAGCCGGAATTGACAGACGGGAGCCAAGGTCGATAATCAGGTAGCAGCACCTACTGAATTGGGAACGCCCACCATGCACCGAGCGAAAATCGCTCAACCAAGAGTGCGGATGGAAGGATGGCGACAGAGGCGGCCTGGCTCGAATGCAAGGAATCCACGGGAAGGAAAGAAAAAACAGAAAGAGCAAACAGAAAGAGAAAAACACACTTGACTCATACCGGCCTTCATGGAAGGAGTTGAGACGGATTGACTTCGTTTGCAGAGATATTGTTCTATTACCTGCACGGCTATGGTTCGTTCCCTAATTCTACTGGCCGCCTACTTGCTGTTGAACCTGTCTTCCGCTGTTTTCGTTTCGGCGCAAGCTGACTCATGTTCTCATCGTTCCGTTTCGGTCTATGTTCAAGACTCGCAAGGGAGCCCCATTACAGGTCTTGTTCCTGCGGATTTTGAAGCGAAGGCTCACGGCAAGCCAGTGAAGATTCTGTCGATCACACCAGACTCGCGTCCGCATCGACTTCTTCTCATCGTAGATACGACCCACAGTATGAACAACGCGGAGACTGGGGAACCTCCGGGGGAACCTCCTCGCTGGCGATGGCAGATTGCTCTAGCGCAACATTTTTTTAAACAGAACCGCCAAAAAGCTCAAATCGCTTTGCTGATATTCAGCAAACAGATCAACGACGTCGTGGATTTTTCGCAGGGCAATGCAGCAGTGGATGTCAAGTTACAGGAAGCTGCCAAGGGCTACGACAACCTGAGAAACGATCCTACTAAAGGTACAGCGACACTTCATGATGCAATTCTGCAAGGGCTTCAGCTGTTCGACCACACCAGTTCCGCGGACGCCATTTACGTTCTCTCGGACGCGGTAGAAAACAACACCGCAACTCATGATTTCGGCGCAGTAATTCAGCGTCTCATTGCGATGGAAGTGCGCCTTTTTGCTGTGCTCCTGCAACGGGAAATTGGTTATCGGAACAAGACTGCCGAAGAGGTGCTCGGTCCTGAAGAGCTTTCGGAGATCGCCCGAAAGTCCGGAGGCGCAATCCTCAGCACAGCCGAGTGGCACAATGATCGCGTTAGTTTGAGTGCGAACGCTAATGGAAAGGCCACAACACAAGAGACTCTCACGCGCTTGTACCAAGCGATTCTTCAACGCAGTTTGCTGGAACTCGAATTACCTTTCCCCTTGGAAAAGAATGAGAGTTTTCAATTGAAGCTCTCGGATTCGGCTCGCCATCAGTGGAAAGGTGCGCAGATCATTTACTCGGACAGTTTGATTGGCTGCGGGTCAAACTCGAAGCCGTAAGCTGGCACGGGAATTTCCGGGGCCCCAAACTGTTCGGGTTCCACAGCTGAGAACTCGTCACCGTAACAATCGCTTCAGCAAGTTTTCCAGCAAAATTCGGTCTTTCAACCCTAACCTCGTGAACTCGGCACCCATCCCCTCGCCGGGGACAATATTTCGCACGACTGCCTCTGCCTGCACGTTTCCGCCGGGCACTTCAAACGAAAGCCTCAGCTTCGTCCCCACTGGAGGTGGATCGGGGACGGAAATGAACAGCCCTCCCATGCCAAGCGTCCGTACGCGCGAAAAAAGTTGCAGATCCCCACCGTGCCAAGCCACCCGCATGCCCTTCGGCAATGAGATGCGGCGGTATTTGCGCTTCCGAGAGGTGGCCTCCTGAGTCACGTCTTCGACACCTCCGGAGATGACGGAAGTTTCAGCGCGACTTGCCAAGGTTTTCGATCCAGGCCAGCAGTGTTGCATTGGAGTCTCGATCAATGTCCAGAAACTCAAGGCCCACTCCCACCTGCGGTTTCACGACACGGACCACGGCGAGCATCTTTACTTTCTGGCCTTCGTGCGTGAGCGTTGCGCGGACCCGAGCGCGAACCTCCAGGCAGCGGCGCGTACACACAAAGCATCCTCCAAGAGAAAGATCTGAAGTCACGCCGCTCACCCGAGTCCCGGATTCCAATTCCAGCATCTCAGCGTCGGCTGCGAAGGGATAGCGGATCGAATACCGCCGGTCACGCACACCACATTCCTTGGCGCGTTTGCCGTTGTCAGATTCCATGTAGGTATCGCTTCGCATTGCGAACTCGAGCACATGTGGCTCTGCCGTGTAGCGGGCATCCAGTGCGTATTGGTCCCAAGCGATTTTCATAGGGGCTCAGCTATCGACAAGTTTGGAGAGCAGAGAGCGGCTTGTGTAATCCAGCGGTCACGGCCTTGGGCTGCGTCCGAGCGGCGCTCTCCTTTCATGTTCTCCACCATACTCACGTCTTTTGAGCTACACGAGTTGCTCGCACGCTTGCCACGTCAGCTCTCCTGCCAACAATGCCGTGGTCCCCTCGGCGGACAGCGGCCTGGAAAAGTAATATCCCTGGCCATATTTGCATTCCAGTTTTTTCAGCATGGCAACCTGTTGAACTGTCTCTACTCCCTCGGCAACTACATCCAACCGGAGATTATTGGCCATGGGCAAAATGGTCCGTGCAATCTCCATACCTTCTCCACCTTCGCACATGGTACTGATGAAGGAGCGATCAATCTTCAATGTATCAAGGGGAAAACGGTGCAGGTAACTCAAGGAGGAGTAACCTGTACCGAAATCATCGATGGCCAGGCGGATTCCCAAGGATTTCATTTGCTGCAACATCTCTACGGCTCCAGAAGGGTCTGCCATCACCGTGCTTTCCGTGATCTCCAGCTTCAAAGCTTCCGGAGGAAGGGCGAGCTCACATAGCAACTTTCTAATGTCTTCGACCAGGTTCGGTTGTAGAAATTGCTTGGCGGACAGGTTGACGCTAATTGTTAGATGACGGTGGGCAATTGAACTTGCTCTCCACTCGCTGATTTGTCGGCAGGCCTCCCGCAAATTCCACCAGCCCAGCTCGCGTATGAGGCCGGTTTCTTCCGCAACGGGGATAAATTCATTTGGTCCGACCAGACCGCGAGTTGGATGTTGCCATCGTGACAGAGCCTCAAAGCCGGCAATTTCTCCGGAAACGAGAGCAACAATCGGTTGATAGAAATTGCGAAATTCTCCCCGATCGAGGGCGCGACGCAGATCCGTCTCCAACTGCAAGCGAGCCATCACACTGGCTCGCATATCTGCATCGAAAACCTCATAGCGGGCCTTGCCCATAGACTTGGCGCGGTACATTGCCGTGTCGGCATCTCGCAGGATCTCTTCCGGTTGCTCGTAGGCGGAGGTGCTTAAAGCAATTCCGATGCTCACGGAGGTGAACACCTCTTTTCCACCCAAAATGAATGGCGCTACCAAAGCCTTCATCATGCGGTCTGCGGCGCGCTTGGCATCGCTCGGATCTTTAATATCGTCGAGCAGGACTGTAAATTCGTCTCCCCCTAAGCGCGCGACGGTGAAGGTTTCCCCGAGACGCGCGACGGTATCCGTGGACCGCAAACACTTCTCCAACCGATTGGCTACTCCAAGCAGGAGTTGATCCCCAATCAGGTGGCCCATGCTGTCGTTGATCATCTTGAACCCATCAAGGTCCATGAATAAAACGGCAAACATATGGTTTTTGCGGCGCTTCAAATGTTTGATGAGCCGACCTACCCGGTCAATAAACAGCAGCCGATTCGGTAAGCCCGTCAGTGGGTCGGAGACCTTTCCTTCGGTGATGTCGGTCTGTGATCCGGCCATGCGCAAAGTATTTCCGGATGTGTCATGAACGGCGACCCCTCGGCTCAGCATCCAACGAAAGCTTCCATCCTTATGCAGCACGCGGTGTTCACTCTCGAAATGAGGAGTCAAGCCTTTT
>DATHIB010000050.1:0-13461 GCA_035490055.1 Candidatus Limnocylindria bacterium
ATATTTCTAGGTGAATACCGCATGCTGACTAAATCCTAACAGAGCGTTAGGAATTAGTCAGACAGCCGAACGTTAAGAAAAACTGCGTCAAATAGGGCGAAAAATCACATTCACCCTACGTTTTCACGACGGATTCAGGTAATAGTTGTTCTGGCAAACAACCAAAGCTCTGCGCGATATCAGGAGCCTTGACTGTGTCGTGCAACGCGCTCCCCATCGTCGCGAGGACATCGTGAAAGTCGTCGGGAAGATGTTGTTCGGCCCAATCTCGTTCCCAGCCCTGGCTGTGAGCGAAGAACAAATCGACGGCCCAGCAATTTGCATTCGTCCGGCCTTCACCAGCCAAAAACATCAGCAAATCCTCTAGCCCCCTCTTTAATCCGACCAAATTAAGAGGCTCGGACAGGCTTTGTGTATAGACGGCCCGAAGGAGTGGGCGAAGCTCATCCGAGACTGGTTCTCCATCATGGGGTACAGCTACCGCCGTCCAAGCATCATCGAATCCCGGCATTGGTCCCCGCCAAGCCCCCAAGGATCATGCTACTTTGAAATTATGTGAGCGTGGAAGCAAAGCGCTTTTTCTCCGCCGTTGACGTAACACGTGAAGGCGGGTCAGCCGTGTGGCCGCTACTTCGCCGGTATGATATCGAATTTCGCCGCCCCTTCCTCATAAAAGAGCGCGCCTTCTGCCTTGTCACCGCCGCTTCAATCCTTATGACCGCCCGGGACTCGGAGGAAATCTCCCGGCCCCACACGTTTTTCGCCCGCTTCATCTTTGTAGAGATAAGCGCCTTTGATAACGGCTATCCACACATCGCTAGTATGTGTGTGCATTCCCGCGTCGTACCCCGGCGTGAACTTCGTGAATGTTCCGTGATCCCCTTGTCCGGGTCGCCCCAAAGTACGGCCGTGGAGACCCCGCCGCCGGCGATTCGTTGAACTTGGCCTTATCTGCAGCCACGTAGATCACGTTCTTCTTCTTTCTTCTTCTTCTTCTTCTTCTTCTTCATGCTCGACTCTTTCTGGGCCTGCGAAACACCCACCGACGCCGCGGCAATGATTAAAGCCGCCACTCCCAACACGATCAGTGATTTCTTCATTTCGTTTTCCTCCGTATGTTCTTCAGCTGGAATTTCCATTTTGGCCGCCCGGATGGGCACCGCGTTAATCAGGACTTACAACAGGGTCGAGCTTTTAGAGGCATCCGCAATACAATGAAATTGTTCTGCCCTCGCACTGGAGGCTAAATGCGTGTTCGATTGTCTCTGCTGTACGGTGTATTGACGCTCGTTTCTCTCATTGGTCCGCAGACTGGAAGTGGGGTGGCGCAAGACAAAATAGCAAAGTCCCCTTCTGCTAAGGATTTGGTAGGAATCTGGATCGGCTTTGACAGTGACGAGCAGCACTGCCTGCCACAGCACCGCCGAATTTATTGAGTTCCCCACCTAATCTGAAGAGCGTGCGCTCGTACTCGAGCAATCTTGCGGGAACAAAACTCGCCTGGCGTCTGTCTAATACAACAAAGGAGCTTAGATGGCGCAGGCAGTGCGAACGGCATGGAACGCGAGTCGCCATTGGCTGGCCACAGGATTTCTCGCTTCCACTATTTTGTTCCTGCTCTTGATGTTCATGAATTGGCAGAATGAACGCCGTGGCATCGCCTCACAGAATGCAACGGGGATGACATCCTTCTCGGCAGATTCCGCGTCGGCGTGGCACCAGAAAAGCATCCTTCCATGGTCCAGCACCGAACGGCACATGCGATCAGGCCTGGACTCCATCAGCGGCTCGCCCAGCGGTATGATTGGCGGCGTGCTCGGGGGCGTGCCCGGAAGTGTCCGGTTGGCAGAAAATGGTTCACAACCGGCTACGCCATTGGAAAATACTGAGCGGATGGTAGTTCGTACCGGGACGCTCGAAATCATCGTCGTTGATCCTGTGCAAGCGGCTGAACAGCTGCGCGACCTCGCAACGCACTTCTCCGGATTTGTCGTGAGTTCCAGGGTAAGCGGTAGCGACGAGCGGACGCGGTCGGCCCAGGTCACCGTGCGCATTCCCGCCAAATACTTTGATGAGGCGCGAACACAGGTGCGAAGGATCGCCAAGACAGTGGAGCAGGACACCATTGAAGCGCGTGACGCTACGCGCGAGTACGTGGACCACGAAGCGCGCTTGCGCAACGCTCGCGCCGAGGAAGCGCAGTATCTGGCAATTCTGAAGCGCGCCGCTGAGGTAAAGGACATTTTGGAGGTGAGCTCGAAGTTGGCCGAGGTGCGGGGGCGCATTGACGAGTCGGAAGCCGATCTGCGTTTCCTTCATCACCAAGTGGAAATGTCACTGCTCACGACTAACATCAGTGCCGTGGCTCAAGCACAAGTGTTCGGCGTCCATTGGCGGCCGCTCTACGAGGCGAAGCTGTCGATGCGCGGCGCACTTGTCGGGATGGCCGACTACGCCGACGCTATGGTGGCACTCTTTTTGAATCTTCCGGTTGTAGTGATATGGGGCTTCACAATCGTGGCGCTGCTAAAGGTCGCCTGGATGGTGCTGCGGCGTATTGTGCTGGTGTTTTTTCCTGGACTAACGACATGGCTGCGCCGTCCGGTGAAGTCGCAAGAAGCATAGTTTGCAACGGGAACCTGCACAACTCCTAAAATCCACATGGACGGTTTCCGCGTTATCAGGAGTTGCACCGGGTTTGCACTGAAGAAAAAGCCTTCTACAATGCCAACAAACCGGCGACTGCGATGGCAGCTTGCCGCACCGATGCACTTTCAGAAGCCGATCGTTTACTCCTTAATCGTCAGAGGGCAGGGTCCTACGAGCGGTCGCCCGGCCTACTACGCGAGTGCCAGATTCAAATTCTCGATTGCCTCGTCGATCTCCGCAGTGTTCTTGTATCCGACTGTAACGCAATCGACACCCGCGTTCTTGAACGCGAATCTCATCGCCGCCTTGCGGTCCTCACGGTTGAACGTACCCTCTCCCACAAGTTTCATGCTGACTACGCCCATTCCTTCTTTGCGTACCTGCTTGACGTGGGTGACAACTTCGGTGACGTTGCCTAGTCCGTCGGTGTTGTAATCCTCGGCGTCCATTTTGGTGCCCTTGTGATTCACCCGGATCATGGCGATGTCGAGCCACTTGTTTCCGGGGACTTTGCGCAACGCGGGAAGCCCGTGAACCGACGCACCGTGACTTGCTATAACCTTCTTCGACTGAGCCTCCAGAATTCCATCCTGCCACCTGCCCGTGTCTGCTGGCCATGTCGCGGTATGTTGCCAGTGCAACAGCATGACGTCGAAGTATTCGGTATTCGCGAGTTTGCGCAGTTCGTCGAATTTCTCTTGCGGATTCACATCTTGCCGGGTGGTGACCTTCGACATGAGGCGATAACTATCACGTGGAATGCCCTTTAGGGCCGCTCCGAGCATCCTGTGCATCTCGCCGTAAGACTCAGCAGTCTCGAAAAAGCGAATGCCGCTGTCGTAGGCGTAGCGCACCAGCCTCGTAAACCCGTCTTGTCCCAAGTCGCGCTGTACTCGGCCGCTGAAGCTGCCTGTGCCAAACGCGAGCCGCGTCACCTTCACTCCAGATTTTCCTAGCGTTACCCAATCTGTCGCGGTCTGGCGCGTCGCGCTCAGCGGGAGACTCCCGGTGATGGAAAGGGCGCCGGCGGCGAGTCCGGTTTTCAGGAATTCACGTCTGGTGTAGTGAGACACGGATGCACCTCGAATTGGGCGAATGATAGCGCGAGTGTAATGGAGCGGAGATGCCGCTTCGGCGGGGGGGCCGACTGGGTGTCCAAAGGCCATGACAAGATAATCGTAATACGAAAGTCGAATATCAGGTACACCGGACGTGTCGAGCACTAGCCGAGACAATTTTCTGGTTACGCTGTTAATCGTCCAAGTGCCTATGCGCAGTGGCCATCGACTGCCGGAGTCAAATGTGAATCTTATGTTCCTAGCCTAGCGGTCTTTGGCGTCCAAGAGCGTTTCAGCGATTGCCAGCAACGCTAAGATCTTCTCGGCCGCAGGAAGGCTGTCCGCGAACTGTAGAGCTTGTGCTATGTCTCCACGCTGCGCTTCGACTCGCGCAATCTCGCTAAACGCATAGGGCCTTTCGTACGATTCCAGATTAGATACCCCGGAGACAGCGCCCGTATAGTCCCCGCTTTCAGCAAGCCCTATAGCCCGCTCTGTTGGGCTGTGATTGGTCGATTTGTCATCGACAGAGGGACGTTTTTCTCGTTTTGTTGCATGGCCAGCGGAAGCGGCAAGCGACTCCCTTTCATTGAAGAGGACATATTTTACGTGCGCGTGCGCTGGTTTATCCTCGATCATCGCCAGAGTGTCGTCAGCCCCAGAATCGAAACCGGCTTGGAGTTGCTGAGTCGAGATGTACCCCAGCATTGTGTCCTTGGAATTGAACATGTGTGACCAGTACTGAGGCGCACCACCGGTTCCCCGGCCTTCATCATCGGACCGGAGTCGCTTGGCGATGTCGACCGCTTCCGCAAAAATGGCAATCGCGTGACCGCGCTGACCGTCGTTCGCCAGTTTTAGACCCAGATTCGTAAGTACCTGAATGCGCTCGATATCATCCTTCACAGAATGAGCCGCACGGTCCGCCACAGCAAACTTCCCATCGCCGGCGGCGTAACCCGCCAAGTCGGCAAGCGCTGAATCCCTCCTTTTGGAATCCGAAATTGAGGACAGGACCTGTTCAGCGACCTCGAACTTGCCCTGCATAGTTAGCACATGCACTAGGTCGAAGCGGGCCCAGTCCTGCGACTCAACCTGCGGGAAGTCTTTGATGTGTGTGAGGGCACCAGAAATATCACCATGACCTGCCCGTTCCGTGATCAATTCGATGCGAAAAAACATATCCTCTGCTTCGCTGCCCTCATACATCTTTACATTGGTGCCAGCCTTCATCGCGCATTCGTAGAACTGAAACGCCTCGCTCTTGGCACCCGTGGCCGAGAGAATGTGCGCGATTTCCTCGAACGCCTTGGCCTTCTGTCGGTCATCTGCAAGCTCGACCGTCGTCCCCGCAGCCTTGGATAGAATTACCCGCACACTCGACGGATTGCCTTTATTCTCGACGTGAATAGCACACTGCGCATGAGCAATCGGGCAGAGACTCATAAACCAGGCCAGGAGCAGAGTATGAAGAAGATATTTCCCATTCAATGGTGCAGGAATGAACATGTTTTTCACCGCGGCTATTCGGACCATTGTTACACGGCGCAGTGGGAAGCCTGCCCATTTTTGCGGGCGGCATTGATTCAACTAGAACCGGCCTATTGTCCAGGTCGAAGTCCCCAAAACCGAGGTCGGCCCATCCTTGTGGTGTTCACTTGCCTGAGTAGTGGGGTACTCGGAAACTTGAAATTCCACATGGACGGGTATGCTGTTGCCCAGGACTTAACCGAGTCAGGTACGTGATTTCTCAGTTTTTCGTTCCCAGGGATTCATAGGTGGGAACGTCAATCTGGGTACGGAGTACGCCCGCATCGCCTGTGGTCGCATTCTTAGTCGCGATCGCAAGCTGATACGTACCCGGCGCGACGGGAACATCCAAATGAGCAGTCAGGGTGAGTTTGGAATCGGACTTATCGTGTATAGCAACGTCCGCGACCAGCTCCGCCGTTGCGACAACCCAACCAGACGGCTTGCTAACGCGGACAAACAAAGGGTATTCGGCAGCGGTTTGGCCATCACGGGTGCAAGTTTCGCAAGGAATTTGAATGTGGATTCGCACCAACGTGGTCGCATGCGTGGCTGCGGAGTACTCGATTTGCTGGCTGAATTTCACTTCATTGCGAACCATCCGGGAAACCAATAGCGCTTCCAAATCTTTGAACCTTATCTTGGGAGGCCGTTCGGAGCCAATGTGCAGGCCTATGTTTTCGGGCGTCACTGGGAAGGGACCGGGATTCGGCTCGGCCTGACCAACCAAATCTCGATCAGCGTCTGGGAGAACATAGTCGTCGTAACGGGTCATGTACTCAAAGTGGATTTGTACGTTTTCGCCGATTCCTTTGATGTAGTGGTAGTGCCACGTCTCTATTGGATGCGAGGCAGCCGCTCCTGTCGATCGACCAGAGTTTCCATCCACAGACTCCGGTGGTCCGAAGATCACATAGAGTCTTCCACGGTCCGTTTTCCGTCCGGCGAGTAGTTTGCTACCATACTTTTCATTGGCAAAGACAACGCGGCGGTAGAACTCAGTTTTGAAGTCGTAATCCAGCGAAATGGGGTCGACGGAACGGCGATACCAAAACTGCTCAATGAACTGCTCTCTCTCTGGGTCGTTCCCCAGATGCAGAAACGCACAACGTTCTTCCGGCGTAATGATGTAAATGGCATCTTCTGCCAGCCAATAACGGACACTCTCGGGAAGTCGACGAATCGCCTCCTTTGCGCCATTCGGTTGTTCAAAACAGGCATGAGGCGGCTTTTCCTGTGCGAGGAATGGCTCCGCGCAAAACAAAGGAAACAACAACAGAGCTGGACGCGTTGTGAAATGAAAGATAGACATACTCAAACGTCTGTTGTCAGTAGAGATTCGGCGTCACCAATTTAGGTTGTCCAAACAAAAGTCCGTTAACTCCCCATAAGTGGGGTACCCGGACAAGTGCCCCTCACTGGCCAGAACGGTGTTCGAGGAAGTGAGCAATGCATTAGCCCGAAAAATTCACGTATTTGGAGACACGAAAGCCCCTTCGTGGTAAAAAAGCTTTGTCTAAAGGTTTTAAAACCACAAGAGAGGCTTTCGCTTGACTGAACATACCACAACACAATGTTTGTTGTTCCCAGAAATTTTTGATCGACCAGTAGTCGCGAAGTTTGATCAAGTCCAAGGTAGCTCCGATGGCGGAGCGATTCTGCTCAAAGCCGCTGACCGGCGCTTAGGGCTCACGGAAGCACTGGCGGCTTGTCTGGACGATGAGCGGCAACCGGGTAAAATCCATCACGAGATGCAGGAACTGCTAACGCAGCGGGTCATGGCCATCGCCTGTGGATACGAAGATGCCAATGACGCGGCCCGCTTGGCTTGCGACCCGGTGCACAAACTGCTGGTCGGTCGGGATCCCGTGAAAGGGGAAGATCTGGCTTCGCAGCCGACCCTCTCGCGCTTTGAAAATAGTCCGGATCGCAAAGAGCTGTTTCGCATGGCGGAAGCGTTGGCCGATAGCGTGATCGAACGGCATCGCCAGCGTCTGCACGGTCGCGCTCGCCGGATCACCATCGATTTGGATCCCACGGATGATCCGACGCACGGCCAGCAGCAACTATCGTTTTTTAACGCGCACTACGACTGCTACTGCTATCTTCCCGCGGTGGCCTTTCTCACCTTCGACAAGGAGCCGGATCAATATTTGGTGGCGGCGGTTTTGCGTCCCGGGAATGCCTCGGGATCCCGTGGGGCAGTAGGAATTCTGAGTCGGCTGATCTCCCCCCTGCGCCGGGCCTTTCCGAAGGCCAGGATTCGGGTGCGGTTGGACGGAGGGTTCGCCGCGCCGGAGGTGTTTGATTTTCTGGACGGTCAGCCGCATTTAGAATATCTCGTAAATATGGCCTCCAATGCGGTGTTGGATCGCATGGTCGAGCGAGCTATGCGCACGGCCCGCGGCCTGTCGAAGGAAAGCGGGGAGACCGAGCATATTTACGGGGAGTTCCGCTATAAAACCAAGAAGACCTGGCGGTTTAAGCGTCGCATCATCTATAAGGCGGAAGTCACTCGCCATCCCGACCGCGACCCGAAAGATAATCCGCGCTTCGTGGTCACCAACATGAAGCAGAGTCCCAAGTGGCTCTACGAGAAGGTCTACTGTCAACGGGGTGACATCGAAAATAGAATTAAGGAACTGCACTACGGCATGGAGATTGGGCGCACCAGTTGCACCGACTTCTGGGCCAACCAGTTCCGTGTATTGATGACCGCCGCTGCCTACGTACTCCTGCAAGAACTGCGGTTGCGCCTGGCGCGCACGGACTGCGCTCGAACCCAGGTTTCCATCCTCCGCGAGCGCTTCTTGAAACTCGGAGCCCAGGTGGTCGCCTCGGTACGCCGCATCGTGCTGCACCTACCTCAGGCTTTCCCGTATCGCGATAGCTTTCATCGTCTGGCCTTGAGCTTGGGCGCTCAACCTGGCTAGAGGTCACCCCTGGAAATTTTTTACTCTTCACCTATTCGTCGAGGTGTCTCGTTTTTCGCAAAAATCCGACCTTCAGTCTCGCCAAGAGCTTTAGAATCAGTGGCCCCGTCGAGGAAAATTTTCTCATTGTCAAGCACCGTCTCGTCGTCGACGAAAAGTGAAGAAATGATCGCCCAGCTTAGCTTTCACGAATAATGTGGGTTAGCGGTGGTGAAACTCCCAACAGATTGCCGCCCACAGTGCCCACCGGCCTTTCTTTCTTTTGCTCCTCTTTTCTTTCTTTGTGCCTATCCCCAGCTTTCGACAAAGAAATTTCGCGCCAGGATCACCTAGAAACGACGATCGCCAACCCGGTCAACCCACGACATCCACGGTTTTGTCCCTCATCATCCGCATTCCCTTTTCCCAAAGTAGATCGCTGCCGGCATCGGATCGCTTCCAAGAAATCTTGGGCTCGAACGCCAAAGCAGCGTCCAATTGATGGCGGCGGCCATCTGGCGTCCAAAACCGACCATTTCTAGGGGTATTTTCAGCGACTCAGCCGCATAAAGGCAACCGGATCATCGAGACTTATGGAGCAGGCGATGGGAATCGAACCCACGTCCGAAGCTTGGGAAGCTCTGAACATTTCGATTCCCTTCACTGTTATTGGATCGCGAGACGCACCGGCAACTCGGCCTGTAGATGCAATCGATCGTAGCTGACACAACTCCCCTGAACTACCTCGTACTTATCCAAGCAGCCGATATTCTTCCAAGCTTATATCAAAGGGTTTTGATCCCTCCCGCTGTGAAGGTCGAGCTGGCCCATGCAAACACGCCGACTATTGTGCGTGCGTGGATTTCGCAGCCTCCCTTGTGGTTGGAAGTAGTGAACCTGAAGGAGCCCGTCGATTCCGCTCTTGCACATCTCGACGAAGGCGAGCGCGAAGCAATAGCGCTTGCGTCCGAACTCCAAGCCGCTCTTTTATTGATGGACGAACGAGACGGCGTGACTATAGCTCGCCAACGCGGACTGAATGTGATCGGCACGCTCGCAGCGTTGGACCTTGCTGCAGTCGATCCACATGTCACAACTGTACAACCATACATGACACGGCGCAAATGAAGAATAGCGCGCATCTACCGATACCTCAACATTCGGTCAAAACTGAAGTTATCTTTTGCGTTCGAGGAGTAAGTACTCCACCCCGCGTTATCCGATATGAATCCGAGGCAGAGTATCCCGCCCCGACTAATTCCCCCGGAAGGACATCTGTCCGGTGGGTCGCCAGGATGTGATCGAAGTTACTGCTCGTGGTCCTGCGGTACTTCAAGAACCGTCCGCAAGCCGGCGTCACGACATAGCCTTCCGGTTTGTTGAGTCACGCGCTCCTTCTGTCGGCGCGTTTCCAGTGGCTTACCGGGCATTGGGCCACCTTGAGACGCGTTCTTCACAAAATCTAGCCGGAAAGATTCACCGGGAATAGCGGTCCTGCCCATCCACAACGGGCGGACCTCCTCGGGCACGGCGTGAACTCATTCGACAACGGAATTAGCAAATTTTTGCCTTGGAAGACAGGCGGGAGTATGAATAAGGAACCTTCCCCCGATGCGGTCTGGAGACGTTGAGTCTCCGTAGTTCGATCCGTTCTTTTGAACGGTCACCGCGTTAACGGTCCAATTTCTCTTCGAGTGACGTCCGACATGGCTACCATATTTGTCGTTAATGACCGAGAGACAGAGGAAAGAACATGATCAGCGTCGAGCAGGTGTTGGTGATCTCTCCCGAGATAGAACATCATGGAAAGATTAAAGCAGCGGTGAACAAATGTGGTCTGAGCTCATTCTGCTGCAAGAAATTTGACGAAGCACAACTCGTCCTGAGCAAACACAGGTTCAGCGTGGTGTTCTGCCATGACACGCTGCCGGATGGTGATTTCCGGATTGTGGTCGCGGCAGCGAATCCCACCCCAGTCGTCGTACTATCGCGTTTCGCGGAATGGGACCATTACCTCGCCGCTCTCCGCGCCGGAGCCTTCGATTACATCGCATGCCCGCCTGATCCGGCCGAAACAGAACGCATCCTACGGTCAGCCATTGGCAACCGTCGCTAACACCCACTGACTCCAAACCCCAATGCTCGGACCAAATCGGCCATGCCAGCAGCGTGCTAACTCCCGGCTAGTCGCATTACGGACATGTCCCATACCAGGCATTTGCCGCTTCGCCGACCAGTTTCAACCTGTCATCCAGATACTTCTGTGGCCGGCCGGCTTAACGCATGCCTCTGAGGCTAAGGTATCAAATCTGCGAAAACGAATGATGCCTCCATCGCCAGTAAAAAAGCGCGATTGACGAGACGTAGATAGTTGTTACCCTGTGTGATAGCGTAACTGGCAATACCTCCGAGGTGATTGCCTGTGGCCAGCCCGCTTGAGCGTCGCCTGTTTTTCCTATTGATCTTGACCATGGTTTGGAGTGCAGCCATAGGTGTTGAAGCGAATGGCATCGCTCCGGTAGAGCCCGAGCAAATTCCGGCGAGTTGCTACTTCAGCGGGAAACCGATTCTCGATGTGGAATTGGCCAAGACACCGGAATGCTTTATCGTCGTGGCCACACAGGGACCTGCCGACAAACTCGCCCACAACATCGGGTTTTTTCGCGTGAATACTTACATGGATCTTCTGTTCATCCTTCTGTACTGGGGCGTTTTCGTTCTCTTCGCCCGGGTCGAGGAAGGTCGCTGGACGAAATGGGTAATGGGTCTCATTTCTGTAGCTGCGCTGTTCGATGTGCTGGAGAACCTGAGAATTTTGAAGGGACTCGCTCAACTCGCGAATTCCGAACACCTCGAGGGTCTGCTGCCACGACCGTTTTCGCTCGTGAAATGGACTCTGCTGGGCCTGGCGCTTGGCCTCACCGGGATTCTTGTGTGGTCGCGCAAGGGACGTTTCCCTCACCTGCTCGGGTTTGCGCTGGTCGTTTCCGCTGTTCTCACCATTGTGGGTCTGGGGATTCCGCACGTCATGGTCTACGCCGCCGATGGCTTTGCACTGTCCTTCGTGCTTATCCTGGCTCGCGTCTGGCCTTATCCAGCGGATTCCGTCTTGCTGTGGATTGAATACGCTTATCTTCTGAGATTCCAGGTGGTGGCGGGAGCAATTCTCGCGCTGACGCTCCCGCTCGCCTATCACCTGCTCCCGAGCGTTTTTGTCGGCCTGTTTGACGCACGGGGCTTTCCCTCCTTCCTCTTTGTCGTATGGGTAGATTTCCAGCTAGCGTGGACGATCATGGTGACGAGCCGTTTGGTTTTCGTGTACGGGCCCGACCGGTTCATGCGTGCAACGTCAATTCAACCGAAACGCGTTGGCGCGGGGATGGTCGCCGCTTTCGGTTCGCTGGCCCTGCCCGTCGTCGTGGTTCTTTTCATTGGGACGGTCCACCCTGGCACCTGGTCGAAGCTTTTGGCGTCGATCCTTGGTGTCCTTCTCGCGATTGGCGTGCTGGCCCTTACAGCCTCTCTGCACTTCGCTATCGAAGACCCTTGCGGGCACAGCGCCGAGGCTATTTTTCCTTCGTTTGGATTTCTCGCAAAGGCCACGAGGCCAACCTCCAAGTTCTGGGGATTCATCGCGTCGTATCTGGCGCGGCATCTGCCGGCAGATTTGACGGCCGGCATTCTGGACACCACGGGTGGCACACCACGCCTTCGGTCGGGCCATGAAATGGCCGCGATTGCGCTGGCGGTATTTCTCTTGCTCTACGCATTCCTTGGAGGGCTGTTTTCTCCCGCATGGTGGAATCCGGATCGCGAGCCGGCAGCGATGTTCTTTCTCCTCGTGCTATTGGCTGTACTGACGTGGCTCTTCTCCGGTGCGGCTTTCTTTCTGGACCGCACGCGTCTTCCAGTCCTCACCACCCTTCTTGTCGTGTCTCTTTTGACAGGGATCATGGGGACCGATCACAAGTTCGTCGTGGGCGAGAAGAACACCGCCGATACGCGGCTGAGCCCTTCCGACGTCATCAACAAGTGGAAAGAAACGCGAGGCAAGAACAGCCAGACCATTCTCGTGGTGGCCACTGCCGGCGGCGGAATCCGCGCTGCCGCGTGGACCGCGGAAGTCATGACGCGGCTCGAACAAGACTGCGCGGCGGTAGGCTCCTCGCTTGTGCTGTTCAGTTCGGTGTCCGGAGGAAGCGTAGGATCGATGTTTGTGGTGGCACCATATTCCGGCAAAGGCGAGTATCCGGTGAATGATGAGGAACTCGCAGCGATTCGATTCAACGCAAAGCGCTCTTCGCTGAGCGCCGTCGGCTGGGGACTCGCGTATCCCGACCTGGCGCGCACGGTGCCGGTGCTTGGCAGCTTTGTTCCCGAGACGTTTGACCGCGGGTGGTCCCTCGAAAACACCTGGGCCACGGGATGGAGAGAGAAGGGATTCAAGACACCTACAATGAAACAATGGCGCGAAGACGTGCGCCAAGGATTGCGACCGGCGGTGATCTTTAATGCCACGTCGAGCGAGACCGGAGACCGATTCCTGATCTCGTCGACCGACACATCTTCCGGTGGAACCGAGCGGTTCTTCACTCTCCTTCCTGCCGGGGACATGGATGTAACGACAGCCGCGCGATTGTCGGCTACGTTTCCCTACGCGTCACCCCTCGCGAGGCCATCGGCTGGTTCGGTTACCACGGCCTACCATGTTGGCGACGGCGGCTATTACGACAACTCCGGTCTTCTGAGCGCGGTCGAATGGCTGCGGGACGCAGGCAGCGCGCTCCAGGGCAAAACGGTCTTTCTTATTCTCATCGATGCGAAACCTGGCCCGGAGAGAGCGGGCAGTTCGTGGTCCTGGCAGAAGCAACTCGTCGGTCCTCTCGAAACTCTCTTGCACGTGCGAGCCAGTTCCCAGCAGCTCAGGGATTCAATCGAGCGTGACATGGCCCAGGACTATCTGGCCTCCCAAAAAGACCCAGTAAAGGTAACGACGATCCCCTTTCTTTTCGCCACGAAGTCACCGGCTCCGTTGTCTTGGCATTTAACCAAAGACCAAATCAAGCAAATCGGAGATTCGTGGCTCGAAAGGGAAAATCAAGAAGCGTGGCGCCAGATTCGCGAGAAGTTGACCTGTTCAACAAATCCAGAGGTTTTGAAGAAAGCACAAGACGGCAGTGACGAGTGATTGCTGGCTAGGCGATGGAACCAGTCGCTAATGGAGGTGGCCAAAAGCGGGCGCAATGAGAGGGACCAAAACCGAAAAGCGGGACAGGAGACACACCAGATGCCGTAATTACAAGTTTTCACAT
>DATHIB010000051.1:0-17762 GCA_035490055.1 Candidatus Limnocylindria bacterium
GCGTTGGACAGTCGACCACGCGAACGCAATTATCGCCCTTCGTTGTTCCCAGCTCAGTGGCCGCTGGGAAGAATTCTGGGAACAACGCGCCGCTGGCTGATATCCGGCCGGTTTTTCACCTACAAATTTGTCGCACACCCGGAGTGGCTGTGATACAGGCAAAACACACTAAAGTTTGGTACAATGCGCGACACGAAATTGGCGGGGTGCGAACGCGACGACTGCGCCGCGCGGCCCCCAGGGGAGACCCACAATGACTAACACCGAACTGCTGGCGCGGATTGATGCGGCGATTGCGGAGAAGAGTTTGCTGAAGCATCCGTTTTATCAGGGTTGGCAAGCGGGGAAACTGAGCCGGGAGGCGCTGCAGCTTTATGCGGCACAGTATTACCGGCATGTGGAGGCGTTCCCGCAGCACCTACGGGTGCTGGCGGCGCGGACGGAGGGTCCGCTGCAGGGATTGATCCGGGAAAATCTGGCGGAAGAAGAGAATCCTGAAGGTTCACACCCGAAATTGTGGAGGGACTTCGCGGCGGCAGTGGGTGTGGGAGAGGACGACATTACCTGCTGCCCCGCCCTGCCGGGAACGCAGGCGGTTGTGCAGACATTCCGGGAGATTTGCGGGGACCGGCCAGTGGCAGAAGCCGTGGCGGCACTCTACGCATACGAAGCGCAGGTGCCGGAGATCGCGACGACGAAGATTGATGGGTTGAAGAACTTTTATGGGGTGACGCAGTCAGAAGGGCTGGCGTATTTCACTGTCCATGAGGAAGCGGACAAGGCGCATCGGGCGGCTTGGCGCGGGTGGCTGGAAGAGCACGCGGATGGGAATGAGGAAGAGATTTTGGCGACGACGAATGAGGCACTGGATGCGCTTTGGGGGGCGCTGGATGCGGTGCATTGTGAAAAACAGGAAGTAAGGATGTAAAGAGGTAAGGACGTAAGGAATAAGAACGGAATTGTGAGGCCCGGCAGGAGACGCCGGGCCTTCGCCATTTAGAGGGTGCGATAATCTGGCCATGAAGATGATGTGGTGTTGGCGATGCAAGTCTGAGGTTCCCATGCTTGATGATGAGGAATTTCCAGAGCATAACGTCGCTTATGTATAAGGGCGAGGGAGAGACTCTTCGAGAGCGCATGTTCAGCGCGTTGCTACGTGAGTACGAGCGCGGGTAGTAGTAACGGGCTTTCACGAAACCAACCCAAATGCAATCTATCATCACAAACTCTCTCTCTATGGCCCTGCCTGCTCCGAGTGCGGGAAACCTTTGCGCACGCCCAGTGCGAAAGTATGCGGATCGTGCATGCATCCCGTTGAAAAACCGAGCAGAAAAAGGAAGGGCGGGCCAAGGCCCGCCCTTCCGCAAACCGTCGCAACGCCCAGAGTTTAAAGATTACTCGTGGGAGCCGGAATCGCCGCTGTGGCCTTCACCGCTGGAGGAACCGGGGTTGCCTCCGCCGCCGGCAGCGGCTTTCTGCTGCTTTTCGCGAGCTTCGCGGATGAGGGCCTTGCGTGACAGGCGGACCTTGTTGCCCTCGATGGAAAGAACCTTGACGAGGACCTGGTCGCCGAGCTTCAGCTCATCGCGAACGTCGCGGATGCGATGCTCGGAGATTTCGCTGATGTGCAGGAGGCCGTCGGTGCCCGGGAAGAGCTCGACGAAGGCGCCGAACTCCGCGAGGCGAACGACTTTGCCGAGATAGGTTTTGCCGATTTCGGCGCTGGCGGTGACGTCGCGAACCATCTGCAAGGCCGCGTCTCCGCCGGCTCCGCTGGTGGAGAAGATGTGCACGGTGCCGTCTTCGAGGACGTCAATTTTGACGCCGGTGGCTTCGATGATGGATCTGATTTTCTTGCCACCCGGACCAATGAGGTCGCGAATTTTGTCCTGCGGGATTTTTAGCTTGAAGAGGCGCGGGGCGTAGGCCGAAATCGCGGTGCGCGACTCACTGAGCGTCTTCTCCATGGTGTCGAGAATCTGGAGACGGGCTTTCTTCGCCTGCGCCAGGGCTTCGCGCATCATGCCGATGGAAATGCCCAGGACCTTGATGTCCATCTGCAGCGCAGTGATGCCCGCGCGAGTTCCGGCGACTTTGAAGTCCATGTCGCCGTAGTGATCTTCGGCTCCGGCAATGTCCGTGAGGATAGAGTATTTCTTGTCGTCACCGACGACGAGCCCCATGGCGATGCCCGCGCAGGTAGCCTTCATCGGGACGCCAGCGTCCATCAGGGCGAGAGAGCCGCCGCAAACGGTGGCCATGGAAGAGGAACCATTGGATTCCAAAATGTCGGAGACGAGGCGCATGGCGTAAGGAAAATCCGCTTCGGGGGGAAGCAGGTTCACGAGCGCGCGCTGCGCAAGAGCGCCGTGGCCGATTTCGCGGCGGCCCGGGCCACGAAGGAATTTCACTTCACCGACGCTGAACGGCGGGAAGTTGTAGTGCAGCATGAAACGGTTGAACTGGTCCTGCTCGAAGAGCAGGTCGAGCCGCTGCATGTCTTCCTTGGTGCCCAGGGTCAAAGTGGCGAGCGCCTGGGTTTCGCCTCGAGTGAAGAGGGCGGAGCCGTGGACACGGGGGAGCAAGCCGACTTCGCAGGTGATCAGGCGAATCTGGTCGAAGGCGCGACCGTCGGGACGGCGGCGGGCGTTGAGAACGTCGTCGCGGAAAATGTTTTCGCGGAGGCGTTCTAGGCCGCGCTTGGTAAGGGTGCGCTTCTCGTCCATCTCCTTCTTGGGCTCTTCGGGAATCGCCTTGATGATCTCTTCCTTGAGAGCATCGACGAGGTGGTAGCTTTCCTTTTTGGGATGCTTCTCGGTGTTCAGCGCGTCATGGAGCCTGTCGCCGTACTTTTTCTGGAGATCTCTGTAGATGGCTTCATCGAACGGGAGCGGCGCGACAACCACCTTCTTGGGCTTGAGCTGCGCGTAGAGTTCCTTGATGGCGGCGACAATTTTCTTGATTTGAGCGTGGCCGAACTCGAGGGCGTCTGCAACCGCTTCTTCGGAAACCTCGAGCGCGCCGGATTCCACCATGACGATGGCTTCATCCGTGCCGGCAATGATGATATTCATCAAACTTTTCTTCTGGTCGGCGACGGTGGGATTGATCAGCAACTGGCCGTCGACCAGGCCAACGCGGACACAGGCGATGGGCTTTTCAAACGGGAGGTCCGAGCAGTAAGCCGCAGCCGACGCGCTGGTTACGGCGATGACATCGGGGTCATTCTCGCTGTCTGCGGACAGCACCAAGGAGACGATCTGAGTTTCATTGCGCCAGGATTCAGGGAAGAGCGGACGCATGGGGCGGTCAATCAAGCGGGAGGTGAGAACTTCCTTTTCCGAGGGGCGGCCTTCGCGCTTGAAGAAACCGCCGGGGATTTTTCCGGCGGAGTAAGTGTTCTCACGATAGTCAACGGTGAGCGGCAAGAAGTCGCGGTCATTCATCGCCGAGGCCATGCAAGCGGTGGTAAGCAGGACGGTGTCGCCGTAGCGGGCGGTGATGGCTCCATTGGCCTGTTTCGCAATTTTTCCAGTTTCCAGAGTCAGAGTGCGCCCGCCGACTTCGACAGTGACGCGATGTGGTGCGGGAGTGTGCGTATTTTCAGACATGAAACATTTCCTTTGGCTCCGCATCCGAGCGAAGCATCTTCAGGCACGTTCGCAGGGGGAAACGGGCCTTGAGTTTACGTTGGCCGCAATGCGGCCATCCATGATGAAGAGCTAGAGGCGAGAAGTACCGTGAGGCTAACGAAGCGCGACGGACGACACCACGAGAAATTCCGGCATTAATTCAGCCGGAAGCCTGACGACAGACTCCGTGTGGAATGTGTCAGTTCGTGAGAACGCAGTGAATACCGTCCTGATTCCGATGCAAGGGCAGGACGATTACTTGCGCAGGCTAAGACGTTCAACAATCTCGCGGTACCGATCCGGGTCGCGGCGGTTGAGATAGTCCAGCAAACGGCGGCGCTTATTGACCATCATGATCAATCCGCGGCGCGATGCATGGTCTTTCACGTGGGACTTGAGATGCGAGGTCAGATAGTTGATCCGCTCGCTAAGAAGCGCGATTTGCACTTCGGGCGAGCCCGTGTCCTTAATGTGGGTCCGGAATTGTTCGATCAACGCTGATTTCGGTGCGCTCAAGTGCCCTTCTCCGTCATCCCCTGAATTATTCCTCTTCTCTTCGACTCATTCAGGCTAACACAAACGCAACAAGAGTGTAAAGAAATGTAAAAGACCGGGCGGTGATCGAACATCCCGAGCAACGGAGGGTATTTCGGCTCGATGGCCGATGAAAACCGGGCGTCAGCCCTTGGCGAGGTCCTTAATTTGCTTGGCGAGTATTTCGCGAGCGAAATAAAGAGAGGCCGAAACGAGTCTCCGTTTCAGCCGTCGCTAAGGGTTGGGCGAAATCGATGTTGCACTCGGTCGGCAAATCCGGTTCAATGTTTGGGCACAGTCTAAGGGGGAGAAGAATGAGAAAAGAATTTGCAGTTTTGGCGATGGGATGTCTGACTCTGGGTCTTATGGCGGCGTTGGGTTCAGCGCAGGTGGACAAAGCGGCGCGACCCAGTCCGGCGGCGAAAGCGAGCTGCGCGCTGGCCGACGGGAAGAGCATCACCGTGGATTATTCGAGCCCACGCGCTAAGGGGCGCAAGATATTTGGCGGATTGGTCCCTTATGGGGAAGTGTGGCGCGCGGGAGCCAATGAGGCGACCACTTTCGTTACCACCACCGACGTGATGGTCGGCGGGACCCATGTGCCTGCCGGCAGCTACACCATTTTCGCGATTCCGAACAAGGACAAGTGGGCGTTGGTTATCAGCAAGAAAACCGGCGAATGGGGTACCGCTTACCCGGGCCAGCCGGAAGATCTGGCGCGAATCGACATGAAGGCTTCGACCCTGCCCTCAGCCGTCGAGAACTTCACGATCGCCTTTGACAAGACGGCCAGCGGCTGCACGCTGCGGATGGATTGGGAGACGACACGGGCATCCGTGGAAATAGCAAAGATGTAGAATTGTTTGGAAAGGTTTTTGGTTGTCAATTTTTAGTTTTCATTCAGAAAACTGGGATTTCGAGGCGGTTTTCTTGCCTTTTCCCGCAAGGGCGCTGCGTGTTTGGGAGCACCAAGCGGCGCGTCGAAGGCGATTTAAAATGAAGCGAGGCGCGCCGGCTGACGGGCTGGCGCGCCTTTTTGATTTTTCTTCGACTGGGTGAAATGCCGGAACTCTAGGAACCCCGCGGAAGGCGCGCCATGCCACGATCGACGAGCATGACGGCGCCAATGACCAGAGCCGTAGAGAGGAGAACGTTTAAGGTGACGGCCTCGCCGGCAAAGAACCAGCCGAGCAAGACGGCGACGATGGGATTGACATAAGTGTGGGTGGCAACGAGCGTGGGAGAGTAGTGCTCGAGGAGCCAGTTGTAAGCGGTGAAGGCCACGACCGAGCCGAAGAGAATGAGATAGCCGAGCGCGAGCCACGAACGCAAGGAGACGGACGCGAAGGAAAAACCGCGATATTCCCCCACAACCGTTCCGGCGAGGAGCAATTGGACGGAACCCGCCAGCAATGAAAGTGCCGACAAGAGAAGCGGATGCCCGGAGAGATGCGACCGCCTGGAGTAGACAATCCCCACGGACCAAGCAAACGCACCTAGCAGGACGGCGAGCGAGCCGACGAACACACCCGGCCCGGAATTCAGGGCGCTTCGGCCCATCAGGAGGCCGACGCCTCCGAATCCCAGAAGAATTCCAGCCAGAAGCGTCGCGTTCAAGCGCCATCGCCGGGCGGCGATAGCGCTAAGCAGGAAAACCCAGATGGGCTCGCTGGCATTGAGGAGAGAGGCAAGGCCAGACGGTACTTTTTGCTCGGCCCAGTGAAGCGTGCCGTGGCCGATGAGAAAGAAAAATACGCCGATGATGATGCTGGCGCGAACCTGCGCCCAAGTGGGTCGCAGTCGCTTAGCCAGGCACCAGACGAGGAGAATCGTGCCCGCTACCAAGTGGCGGAGGCCCGCGGTGTAGAGCGGAGGAATCGTTTCCACGGCGTAACGAATCGCGAGGTACGTGGAACCCCATATGAGGTAGATGGAGAGAAAGGACAAAATGACGGTGGCGCGATGCAATCGCGGACGCGCAGGGTTCATGACCGCTGGAACTTCTTGAATGACTGTCGCGGATTTCATGGCCATCAGTTCACCAAGGAGCGGTGACGCGAGCCGCGTTACGGCTCCCCAAGCTCCCGTTGTTGTAATGCTCTATCACTGCTATACTCATTACCGTATCGTAGGTGATTTGTTGTAACGAGTCAAGTTCATTTAAACCATTACAGTGAAAACGTCCCACAATATCTTCCACGCGGCGGGGTTCGGCAAGGTCGCTCCCTGGGTCGATCTCACCAACAGCGAGGAATGGAATGGCTTCGGGAAGCTCACTGATCACCTTGCGAACCCGCGGTGGCTCGCCACGTTTCTCAAGCATTGGAGCCTTCATCCCCTTCCCTCGAAAGACGTTCCGCACCGCAAACTGGGGCAGTTGCGTGTTCTGCTGCGCCGCGCCGCGGAAAAACTAGCCGCGGGAGGCTCTCTCGACCCCAGAGAGATTTCCAAGGTGAATCAGGCATTGAAGGTACCGGTGCGGCAGAAACTAGTACAGGACCAAAATGGAATCCGCGCCGAGACCGTTCCGGTGCGGAGCGACTGGACTTGGGTGATCGCACGGATTGCTGCTTCGCTCGGAGAAATGCTAGCGGACCGCGAGGTGGAGCGCATCAAGGTCTGCGCCAATTCCGATTGCCGCTGGGTGTTCTACGACCCGACCAAAGCCAGGACCAAGCGCTGGTGCAACGACCGCACCTGCGGCAACCGCGCTCGCGTCCGCCGCGCCCGGGCCGCACAAAAGCAAAAAGCCTGACGAAGAAAATTCTTCTACCGCCAGGCCCGCGGATGAATCGGCTGATCTGAAGTTAGGAATTCTTTCGGCGCACGAGGGCCAAAAATTCGTCTCGCGTCTGCTTATTGTGACGGAACGCGCCGAGCATGGCGCTGGTGACGGCCTGGCCATGCTGCTTTTCCACTCCGCGCATTTGCATGCAGAGATGGCGGGCCTCGATAATCACGCCGACACCCTGAGGAGCGATTTTTTCCTCGATGGACTTCGCGATCTGGCTGGTCATGCGCTCCTGAATCTGCAAGCGGCGCGCAAACATGTTGACCACGCGCGCTATCTTGCTGAGCCCCAGAACACACTTGTCCGGCAGATAGGCCACATGGGCTTTGCCGAAGAACGGCAGCAGGTGGTGTTCGCAGAGGCTGAAGAATTCGATGTCCTTCACGATGACCATCTCGTCGTAGGCCACGCTAAACGTCGCACCGTTCAACACATGATCCAGGTTCAGGTGGTAACCGCTGGTCAAATACTTGAGAGCTTTTTCGAAACGCTCCGGCGTTTTTCGCAAGCCTTCGCGATTGGGATCCTCTCCGATGATCTTGATGATCTCGCGCATGTGGCAGGCGATGGTGCGCGCGTCGAGTTCCTTGCGGTCGTTCAGCAAAATTTCTTCCGTTGGCTTGTTCACGGGCGGTTCCCTTCTAGGTTTTCCCCTGCGTATTCGAAGCTGTTGTTGCCGGTTTCTTGGACGCGGACGCGTTCGAGCTTCGCAGTGGGGAAGGATTTCAGGCGCCGGAAAATCTCAATGCACAAATTCTCGGTGGTGGGCACCTTCTCGCGAAAAATGGGGACATCTTCGTTGAACGACTTGTGATCGAATTCCTCAAGCACCTGGCGTTCGACGAAGGCGTCCAGATCGGCCAGATTCGCGATCATGCCCGTGGCCGGGTCAATGTCTCCCGACATGCTGACTACCACCACGTAGTTATGGCCGTGGCCATAGGGATTGTTGCATTTCCCAAAGACACGGCAATTCTCCGCTTCGGTTAGATGCGGGCTATGCAGCCGGTGTGACGCCGAGAATCGATACCGGCGGCCCAGTTCGATCTTAAGCGCGTTGCTCATGGCTTCCCCGCCGCTCATGGTTTACCTGCTGCGCTGGCGCCGTTGCGGTAGCAATCGGCGAAGAGGTCGGGCGACTCGTACAGCCGCACGCGATACAGCCGGCCTTGCGTGATTTTCGGCTCCAGCAATTGCCAGATTACGCGTGCAATGTTTTCACAGGTCGGAATCTGTCCGGCCAGTTCAGCGACCTCGTAATTGAGATGACGATGATCCATGCGCTGCATGACTTCGCGTTCGAGAATCTCTTTTAGTTCTTTCAGGTCCAGGACCATGCCGGTCACCGGATCCGGCTCACCCTCAACGGTAACTTCCAGCGTGTAATTGTGCCCGTGGCCGTGAGGGTTATTGCACTTCCCAAAGATTCGACGGTTCTCCTCGGCCGAAAGATTCGGGTTGTGGTAGAGGTGCGAGGCGGCAAACTCGATTTTTCGCGTGAGAAGAACCATCGGTGTTCGCTTATCTTGCCGATTGAGGAGCTCCGACGGAGTACTCCCGCCCTTTCCATTGGATTCTTCCCTTTACATGGCTCCGGTAGGACGCCCAAAGCACAGCTACGTACAGCGCCACGGCGGGCACGTAATAAAAGATGAAGGAGAATGGGAAATGGTTACGAGCCAAGTCAAAACCGTAGCTGGTTTGGCGGGCGATCAGGAGCAAGACTCCTAGGAAAAGCAGGAAAGGATACTTCATCCCTGCGACGATCAGAAGGAGCGGAATCCAAGGGAGGCTTGACTCCATCTCGCGAAACACAGCCCCTGGAGTGCCGCCCATCAAGCGATAGAGATTTTTCTTCCAGCCCTGCCACATCGCCTGGAACGAACGGTACATGCGCACGCAAACAATGCCCTTGCCTGAGCCGAACCAGATGCGATGGCCCGCGGCCTTCACGCGCATGGCGAGGGCGACGTCTTCCAGGACCTCGCCGGCGACGCTGGAATGGCCGCCGATGGCCTCGTACACATCGCGGCGCATCATCAGAAACTGGCCGTTCGCGGCAGCGGCGGGTGAGTTTGGATCACTCACCTTTTCATACGAGAAGCGCTTCGCCAGCCGCAGGTAGATGTAAGGAATCAGCGCTTTTTCATACCACGTCTCGGTGATCTGCTCGGGAGAAAATGAAACCAAAGCGGCGTTGTGTTCCTGCGCAACTTGAAGTGCACGCGAGGCGGAATTCCGCCCGTGTTCCGCGTCGGCATCGGTGAAAAGGAGCCAGGCACATTTGGCCTGTTGAACTCCGACCCAGAGGGCGTGGTTCTTCCCAACCCAGCCATCGGGCAATCCGCCGGCTTCCAGCAGGCGCAGGTTTGGAACTCTCCCCATGAGGCTTTTCACGACGTTAGCGGTCCCGTCGGTGGACTGATCATTGACTACCAGGATCTCGTCGATTTCCGGCTGGCTCGCCAAGGACGCAATGCACGCCGCGATGACCGCCTCCTCATTCCGGGCCGGAACGATAGCCGTAACGGAGCCCCAGGCCGTCGTCGGGACGGCGGCGCCGATGGGCGGTAAGCGGTGGGCGTCGTTAGTCATTGTGTATTGGATGCGGAAGGATCGTTTCCCGATCTCGGGCAATTGGGTTAGTATAGCATTTGATGAGAATCGTTCGAAAAATTGGGGCTTGGGCCGTGATAGGTATCGCTGCGCTGGTTTTGGTGCTCTTCGCTATGCCCACGTACCGGCAAGGCGAAGCCTCGATAGCGGGCAAGACCGCACAGGACTTTCCTCTGGAAGTTTGGGGGAAACCAGGGCACCTCACCGATCTGAAGGGCAAGGTCGTCATTCTGAATTTCTGGGCGACTTGGTGTCCACCTTGCATCGAGGAAACGCCGGCTCTCAACCGGCTTCAAAAGTACGTCGAATCGCGCAATGCGCTAGTTCTGGGTGTGAGCGTTGACGAGGACCCCGCGGCTTATGAGAAATTCTTGAAGGACTACGGCGTTGTTTTTCCGACCTTCCGCGAACCTACGAGAAAGCTGGCGCTCGACTACGGCACTTCGATGTTCCCTGACACATACGTCATCGACCGGCACGGAAAAATCTTGCGAAAATTTTTCTCATCCCAACAGTGGGATTCACCGGATATGCTGGCGTATTTCGACGCCATCCTCGGACAAACCTAAGAACGAACATCAAAAAGACAATCAAACCCAGAGGCGCAAAGAATTCTCCGAGCAGATACAGGAAAATGCTCACCCGCTTTCTCTGGCTTTATTTTTTCCCGGTGAAGGCCGCGTCTTCGCATGGACTTTTCTGGGCAAATTACTCGTAACGCAGGGCCTCAACGGGGTCGAGTTTGGCGGCTTGCATGGCGGGGAGCCAGCCGCTGATCACGCCGACCACAACGAGGATGGCGGTAGATAGCATCATGGTGACCAACGAGAGAGTGAGCTTGATGTCCACTTTGCCGGAGTCGTCCTCGTAGGCGGGCCCGAGGAACGGCAGCGTGCCGATCGCTGAAGTGATGGCCGCCGAGAGCAGCATGCCGATCACGCCGGCGGCAAGCGTCATGACCAGTGCTTCGAGCAAAAACTGCCAGCGGATGTGTGATTTTTTTGCACCGAGCGCGCGGCGCAGGCCGATTTCGCGGACGCGCTCTTCGACGGATACGAGCATGATATTCATCACCCCCACGCCGCCGATGCCCAGCGTGAGTGCGCCGACGAAAAAGAGCAAAGCTTCGATACCCAATGTGATTCCTTCGTAGATGGGCTTGAATTCTTCGCGGCCGAACATGGTGATGGCGCGCTTGTCGCTCGGCGAGAAGTGCTGGCGGTTGGCGATGGCAGCGCGAAACTGTTGCATGGCGTCCGCTTCAAAATTGGGCGCGACGGGTTCGAAGAGCATCACGCTGGCGTAGCGCGCGTCCCACAGGTCGCCTGCCGTGGTGTACGGGATAAACACAGACTCATCGTCGCTGGTAAAATAGTTGCTGTCGGAAAATTTCGTGTCCATGGAGCCGACGACGGTGAATTTAACGCCGTCGATGCGCACGGTTTCGCCAATGGCCGGGGTGCCGCTAAAAAGTTTCCTGCGCAGTATGGCGCCGAGGAAAGCCACGCGGCGGCGCTCGGCGATATCTTCGGGAGAAATCCAGCGTCCTTCCATGGGAATTTCATTGCGCATTTCGCCGTATTCGGGATAGACGCCGCGGATGGCGGTGTCCGAGAGCCGTTCGTCGTGCGTAATGCCCTTCCAACGCACTGTTTCGCGCGTCACGCGCTTGACGAGCGGGGACTGCGCCTTCACCCAATCAGCGTCCTCTTGTTCGAAACGGACGGCTTTGCCGGCACGTTCACCCCCAGCTTGCTCACTGGTCGTGCCGGGCCAGCAAACCACTGCGCCTTTGCCAAAGACCTCGAAGGTGTACATCAAAACATTGCGGAAGCCGGAACCGTAGCTGAGCAAGAGCGTCACCGCAACAATGCCCCACGCGATGCCCGTCATTGTGAGCAAGCTGCGGACTGGATTGCGGCCAAGTGCGGCCCATGCTTCCTTGAAGATTTCGAGGAGCATCTAGCCTCCCGCCTCAAAGCGGAGCGCTTCAATAGGATCAACAGAGGCAGCGCGATTGGCCGGATAAAGAGCGGACAAGACGGCAATCACACCGAGCAGGAAAACGGAAAGAGCACCCAGCTTCCAGCTGGTGAGCAAACCGGCAAAAAAAAGCGGCATGGGCAGCAGATTCACCAGCGCGCAAAAACCGTAGGAGAGAAGCAGCCCCGTGCCACCGCTCAAGCCAACGACAATGACGGTTTCCAGAAAGAATTGACGCAGGATGGATTCGCGGGTGGCGCCGAGCGCCTTGCGGACGCCGATTTCGCGGGTGCGTTCGCGAACGGAGACGAGCATCACGTTCATCACGCCCAGGCCACCCAGGAAAAGCGTGGCCACGCCGACTGCACCCATGAACACTTCCATCCCCACGATGATCATGCGGTTGGCTTCGGCGTTCTTGACGGTGTCCCAGATGCTGGCAGCTTCCTTGTCGCGGGGATCAAAATTGTGGAGCCGGCCGAGGGAGCGGCGAATCTGCTTGACGCAATCGGGATGCGTCTCCAGCGACCAGGGTGCCACGAGCAAACGGTCCACGCTGTGCCCGACGGCCGGCGGCTTGTTCGGAAAATCGCGGCGCATCGAATTGAAGGGGATGAATATCTTGCGGACGTCGGCGCCGTCGTAGCTGGAATTCTGTTCCTTTGGCTTCATGACGCCAATGACGGTATAGGGAACTCCGTTCAATGAGATCGTATGGCCAAGGGCTTCGCGTTCCGCAAAGAGCTGCTTTTTCGCGTCGCTGCCGAGAAAAGCCACGTTACGCGCTTCAGCGTTGTCCTCCTCGTTGTAGAAACGGCCCTGCGCGACGGTGATGCTGCGAATTTCGGTGAATGGCGGCAGTGCTCCGACAACCTGAAGATCACCGCTGTTGAAGAGGCTATGCACTTGGACGTTGTTGCCAAGCTCCGGCATGACGTATTTGCAGGCGGGCGCTTCCTTCGCGACCTGGACATAGTCTTCCTCGCGCCAGCGGATCAGGCGTCCGGAGCGCGTCCCGCCAGCCTGCATGCTGGTGCGTCCCGCGAAAACGATCATCACGTCTTTGCCAAACGTTTCCTGGTTATTCTGAATGCCCTTGCCAAGCCCCTCACCCGCCGCCACCATCACGGTAATGGAGATGATGCCCCAGGCGATGCCGAACATGGTCAGCATGGTTCGGCGCTTATGGGCCCAAAGCGTTGCCAGCGTGTCTCGCAGCAAGTCCTGAAATGACATGGCGCTCCGCCGGTCGATTCAACTATTGCAGAATGACTTGTTGTTTCTCGTTGAGACCTTCGAGAATTTCCGTTTTCACGCCGTTCGAGATGCCGAGCTTTACGCTGAGCTTTTTCTTGCCGTTGTCCGCCTTGGCGGCAGGGATCTCGATGGAGGCCTTTCGCTCTTTGTCATATATGAGCGCGGCTTCCGGAACCATCAGGACGTTTTTCTTTTCCTCGAGGAGGATCTCAGCATTGGCGCTCATGTTAGCCTTGAGCTCGCCGCCGGGATTCGAAATCGAGACACGCACTTCGAAGGTGGTGACGTTGTCCTTTTCTTTGCCTAACGGGGAAATCTTGGTGACCTTGCCGGTGAATTTCTTGTCCTTGAATGATTCAACCACGATGCGCGCGGGCTGACTGAGAAAAACCTTGCCGATGTCGGCTTCATCGACCTTGCCCTGCACGTAAACTTCGCTGACGTCGCCGAGCGTCATGATCAAGGTGGCTTGCGAGCCGAGCACCAGGATGGAGCTGACCGCGTCGCCGACATTTACATCGCGAGAGAGGACCAAGCCTTCAATAGGGCTAACGATCGTGGAATTGCGCAGATCTTCCTGCGCGTTCTCCAGCGACGCCTTGGCCTGCGCCACCTGGGCTTCACACTTGGCAATTTCCGCTCGGGATACGGCGAGAGTACGCTGCGCGCTCACTTGTTTGTTAAGCCCGAGCTGATAGTTTTTCTCTGCATCTTCGACGAGACTCTTGGACATCACGCCGTCTTTGTACATCTGCTCGGCGCGCTCCATATTGAGTTTGAGGAACGGCACATCAGGGCCTTCGGCATCGACCTTGTTGCGCTCGAGTGTGGCTTTGGAAGAGTCCAGCGCCGCTTCGGCGGCTTGCAAGTTTGCACGGGAGGCGCGTTCGGCGGCTTCGAGCTGTACCTTGTCGAGTTCCGCGAGCAACTGCCCCTGCTTCACCCGTTCACCGTAATCCACGTAAAGCTTTTTCACAATGCCGCTGGCTTTGGATTTGATCTCCACTTTGGAAAGCGGCTGAATCTTGCCGGTCGCCACCACCACGCGTGCCAGGTCGCCGCGCTCCGCGGAAGCAAGTTTCGATGGATCGATGGTGCGGCTTGGGCTGAGCGCCGCCTTCACGCCATAGCCGCCGCCCCCCAGCACCACTCCCGCAATCGCCGCCCAGATGATACGACGGCGTTTCTTGCCGTTTTTTCCGTTTCCTAAACCATTGCCATTGCTGGACATACCCGACCCCCGCTATATTCGCCTCGCTGCTACAAGTGATACGCAACCGTGTAGGAAAAGTTCCCTTGCCCTGCTCGTTTAGACGATGGGCGAGGCGTTTGGTCAGGTCCCTGCGCCAGAGTCTCAGGAAGTTTGAGGGGATTCCCGGGAAAGGCCCATGAATGCCTCCCGTAAGTATCTTTTCGATGGTCGGGAAGGATCCTCAAATTCGCTAGGTTTACAGAGAAACCTTGCGGAGGCGCAAGGCGTTGGCGATGACGGAGACGGAACTGAAGCTCATCGCGACGCTGGCTAGCATGGGGCTCAGCAGCCAGCCGAAAATGGGGTAGAAAACTCCCGCAGCGATGGGAATTCCGATCGCATTGTAGAGAAATGCGAAGGTAAGGTTCTGTTTGATGTTGCGAATCGTGGCGCGGCTCAGTTTGCGTGCGCGGACGATGCCGCGCAAGTCACCCTTCACAAGCGTGATGCCGGCATTCTCGATCGCGACATCCGTGCCTGTCCCCATGGCGATTCCGACGTCCGCAACAGCCAGCGCCGGTGCGTCGTTAATTCCATCGCCCGCCATCGCAACGATGCGGCCTTCTTTTTTCAAATTCTTTATGATCTCGCTCTTCCCCTCGGGCCTGACTTCCGCCCTAATCTCTTCGATTTGCAGCTGCGTGGCCACAGATTGTGCAGTTTCCGCCCGGTCTCCCGTGAGCATTACCACTCGCACGCCCTCGGCCTTCAGTTGCTGGATCGCTCCGGCCGATGAGCTCTTCACCTTATCGGTCAGCAAGAAAGCCCCTGCGGCTTTGCCGTCGATCGCTGCGTAAACGGCGGTAATCGATGCCGTTCCAACGGTGAGAACTCCTATGCTTTTTCCTGATGGAAGCTGAACGCCGCGCTCCTTGAAAAACTCCGCGCTTCCGGCCAACACGTGTTTGTCTGCGACCTTGCCTTCCGCGCCCCCTCCCGGTGTCGCCCGGAATTCCTCGACGGATTGAGTCGATAGCTTCTCGTCCTCCGCCGCGTGTACAATCGCCTTTGCCAGTGGATGCTCGCTGGCTCGCTCCACGCTGGCCACCAATCGAAGCAATTGCTCCCTCGAAACCTCACTTTCTTCAAAGACCACGATATTCCCCACTTGAGGCTTACCTTCCGTAAGCGTTCCGGTCTTATCCACGACGAGGGTGTCAACTTTCGCGAGCGTCTCGAGGGCCTCCGCGTTTCGAACGAGCACACCCGCGTGCGCCCCGCGGCCCACAGCCACCATGATGGACATCGGCGTTGCAAGGCCCAGCGCGCAGGGGCACGCTATGATCAGCACCGACACAGCCGCTACCAGCGCGTGCGCGAAGCGCGGCTCCGGACCGAAAAGTATCCAGCCGAAAAAGGCCAGAACCGCGATGCCAATCACGGCCGGCACAAAATACGAGGCGACGCGATCAGCCAGGCGCTGCATTGGCGCGCGGCTGCGCTGCGCTTCGCTGACGAGCTTCACAATTTGCGCGAGCATGGTTTCGCTCCCGACGCGCTCCGCTTCCATGATGAAACTGCCGCTGGTGTTCAGCGTGCCACCGATGACGTTATCGTCTGCGCTTTTTTCGACCGGCATGGGTTCACCGGTCACCATCGACTCATCCACGGAGCTTGCGCCTTCACGTATCGTGCCCTCGACGGGAATGCGCTCTCCTGGACGGACACGCAACCGGTCGCCGCGCTTCACCTGATCGAGTGGCACGTCTCTTTCCGTGCCATCCGCCGCGAGCAAATGCGCCTGCTGTGGCGCGAGATTCAATAACGCGCGAATTGCACCGCTGGTTCGTTGCCTGGCGCGCAATTCCAGGACCTGCCCCAGGAGAACCAGCGTGGTGATGACCGCAGCTGCCTCGAAATAAACGGGTGCGGCGCCATCCATGCCCCGAAAAGAGGCCGGGAAGATCTGTGGAAAAAAAGTAGCCACAACGCTGTCGAGATACGCAGCACCCGTGCCCAATCCAATCAGCGTGAACATATTCAGGCTGCGGTTGACGAGCGACGACCAGAAGCGTTCGAAAAAGGGCCAGCCGCCCCAGAGGACCACCGGTGTCGCGAGAAAAAACTCGATTGCGTTTAGAACCTGTGGGGCAAGATGCAAGCCGAGCGATTCGCCAAGCATGGAAAGGAGCAGGACCGGAAGCGATAACGCCGCACTGATCCAGAAACGCAGGCGCATCGAGTCGTATTCGGGATCGGCCTCCACGTCGGCGAAAACATCTATCGGTTCCAGCGCCATGCCGCAGATAGGGCAGCTCCCCGGACCGATCTGGATGATCTGCGGATGCATCGGACAGGTGTAACGAACCTTTTTTTCGTCCGCCGTGTGCGACGCGTCCGCTCCCGTGCCCTGCATAGCTCCGTGTTCCGCGGGTGCGGTCCCCGAAGCAGCAAGAAACTTCTTCGGCTCGCCGGAAAACCGTTCCGCACAGCCCTTTGAGCAGAAGTAGTACGTTTTTCCGGCGTGCTCAACCTTGCCGGCCGCCTTTTCCGGTGCAACCGTCATTCCGCACACGGGATCCTTGTGCTTGGCCGGCCCCGGCAAAATCGGAAGTGACACTCCGCCTGCATCCTGCGAATTCATTGGTGATCTCCCCTTGCTTCGGCGGTGTTACCGCAAATGCGTGTAAATTAGTTCGAGCAGTTCGTTGTACATCGCCGCGGTTTCTTCTTTCTTCCCGCTCTTCAGCGCTTTGGCCGCACAGTGATGCAAGTGGTTCTTCATCAGGTTGCGGGCGACGCCCCGCAGCGCCTCTTGGACGGAAGCAACCTGGGTAATGATGTCGGCGCAGTAGCGATCTTCCTCGACCATCCTTTGCAGACCGCGCACCTGGCCCTCGATGCGGCGGAGGCGGTTTTGATTAGCCTCCTTCAGACCGGGATCGACCCCCGTGGCCTTGCGTCCACCAGCGTCCGATGCGCAGGCACAATTTGTAACGCTCGGGCGGCCATGCTCTCTTGGGCCGCGAATGGATTTCGCCGTGCTTGGCATCATGATACCCTCCACCCCTATATATACCCCCACTCCCTATCTAAGGTCAAGCGTCCCCGAGCGTGCCCTGCGGGCCCGCTTGCGCACGCTGCTATAATGCGTGCATGACACTCGTGGAAATTACCTATGAATTGCAGTCACCGCTGACAGAAGAGCAATTGCGCCATCTCGGCCAATTCGCGAACACCTATGGATTGCGCAGTTTTCGCGTCGACGAATCGAAGAAGCAACTCTCGTTCGAATACGACGCTTCGCGCCTGCGCGAGACGCAGGTCGCGCATGTGCTGGGCCAAGCACGCATCGCCGTCGCCCGCAGAGTGAATTAAGCTCAAGCTGAGAGTTTTAGATCCTGGTGGCAGGATTGCAAAAGAGGGGCCCCCGCTTGGGATCGGGGGCCCTGGAAGGCGCGTTTCAATTGCTGGCGTCGTTTTCACACCAGCGCGTGGGGTCATCCATCCTAGTGTAGTGTCCCATAAATAGCTTGACATATTTTCAGCGCTTGCTATGATCGCAGTCATGCCGAACACAGGTCTGGCGATCGAGTTACAACCAGCTGAGCGCACTCAACTGGAACAGTGGGAATCCGCACACGGAACGCCTCAACAGGTGGCACTGCGCTGCCGGATTATCTTGAGAGCGGTGGCGGGTCAGCAGAATGTGGCCATCGCCGCAGGGCTCGGCGTGAGCCGACCCACCGTGCAGCTG
>DATHIB010000052.1:0-21985 GCA_035490055.1 Candidatus Limnocylindria bacterium
CATATACAACAATCATGTCAAGAGAAATACAATTTACATTCGTCACTATTTACGACTTCCAGTAGGGTTTGGCTGAAACGAGAGGACTTGTCTGTCTAAAAAGCGAAAAAATGACCTTCGGCCGCGGAAGTCGGGCTAGGGGCATCCTCATTGCGCCGCTAGCTCGCCCAGCTTAGCAACTTCTCCATGCCAGCGGCAGCATTGGATACGGTGCCGCGCGGCAAGGAAGGTCCGATAGCGATGGCTTCGTTGTGACCTTCGAACCAGACCAGGAACGAAGATTGTTCGGCTCCCGTGAGCCGCTGGAGGTTTAACCAGTTGTAGTAGGCGCCCATGTCCGCATCGATCAAGGAGCCGAGAGGATCGAGTTCGGCAGCTTCACGGCTGGCGGAGAGCATCTCGTTCATGGGCTTCTGGCGCTGGCGCGGGGCGAAGCGGACCAGCAACGTGAGCGGCTGGGCGCGCCGGAGGGCTTCGCGCGCGGTCCATTGCGCGAAGGTGGTGCTAAAAATTTGCGTGCCGGAGCCTTCGGTCAACATCTTGACCTGGAAGCGATCCAGCACGGCGTCGCCGGCTTTGGCGAGACCGAGATCTGCGGGACGAAGTTGCGCGAGGTGCGTGCGCAGCGCCTCAGGCCCCATGCCGGGGCGCCGAATTTCGATGCGAATTTTGGTGGACAACGCAGCGCGCACGGGTTCGAGCGCGTGGTAGGAGACGCAAGTAAGCGCGGGATCGTGAGCCGCGGCTTGGCCGCCATCGATGTACCAGTGAGCGTAGGGAAGCGGATGCTCCTTGGCGCGGGCGGCGACCACGTTCAGCAAGAGTTCGAGGCCGTTGTCCGGCTTGACGCCGCTGAAATAGGTGCCGTGCGAGCGGAGCCTGCGAAAGAGGGGCTCGTCATGTGCGGCGACTCCTTGGCCGATGACGGTGATTCCGAGGCGCGGCACGGGCGGCGGCTGAGGCGGCACAACCGCGCGCAAGCGACCGGCGTAAGCGAGCGCCGCGGTTCGAAAAGCATCCAGTTGATGGGTGCTCCAGAGATGAGAGGAGAGTTGTTCCACAAACTGGCCGGGGGCATTGACCCAATCGGAATCTTCGAGCTGGGAGGAAAGACGGATTTGCGCGAAACCTTGCAGCCAGTCCTTGATTTGTTCGGAAGAGAGAGAGTTCAGGGTGGCGAGTTCTTTTTCCAGGGCGCGGCGCTCGGCGGGAAACTTGAAATCGTATTCAATGACTTCTCGCAACAGGTTGGGCAGGAAGCTTAGCGGCAAGCGTTGCAGCGCGGAAACATAGCTGCTGACCAGTTTCCTTGCTTCCGGTGGATAGCCATTGAACTGCTCCGGTTTGAGATCGGATGGAAGCATAAATTTACAAGAGCTCCGGTATCTGTTTGCCTTGCGCGAGCGAAGCGGAAAATCCCAGCATGGATCCAAGAGTGGGGACGAGATCGGTGGACTCCATCGAGCGGTCGAAAACCACGCCCTCGCGAACGCCAGCGCCCAGCGCCATCATCCAGGTCGTGCGCGAGAGCGCATCGCCGGTGCGATGATGCTGGAATCCGTTGCCGCCGGAGTCGTCATCCGAGTCGCGGCCGAAGTCAGGCAGAATAAACAAGGTTGTTTTGCCGGCATACTCGGGCTCGCTCTGGATGGTTTTCCAGAGGTCCGCGCAGAGCCGGTCGGTGCGGCGGATGCCGTCAATGTAGAGGGAGTAGGCGCCGGCGTGAGCGATATCGATATCGTGCATGGTGATCCATAGAAGGCTCGGGGCTTGCTGTCGCATGAGCTGGCGCACGATGTAGACGGAGAGCTCGTCGGGGCTGGACAGGGTGAGCGCATGGGCCTTGAAGTCGTCGACGGAGAGCTTCAGCATCATTCCCAATTGCTGCAATTCAAATTCGCTGCCGCCCAGTTCCGGAGTGTAGAAAGGCGTCTCATAATTGTCGCGGAGCAGATGTTCGTAGTCCGGGCCGCCGCCGGAGGTTGCGGCCGTCAGAAGATGCTTCGGCAGAATCACTTTCGCGCCAAGTCCCGGGCCGTAGGATCGGTGGCTGCTTTCTCCAATGCGATTGAACCCGTTGCTGGGAGCGACGACCCAGGCATCGGAGGCCGGTCGCTTCAAATCCTTGCGGAAATATTCGAAGACGGTTGGATGTTCAGGGGGAAGGGAAGCAAAATTGTTGATGGTTTCGTAGACGCCAGTCGCCAGGCTGGCAGTTGCGACGTAGTGGCCCAGGATTCCGCGATTCACCACCTGGGTGAAGAAGGCCGACTGAGGAATAAGTTCGCGCATCAGGTGCGGAATGTTTTCCTGGCCTTCGGGAGCGAAGGTTTCCTGGTCGCGGGCGCCACCACCGAAGGTGATGACTACCACTTTCCTTTTGCTGGGGGAGATGCCCGTTCGAGCGATCAGACTGGAGGGCAGTAGGGAGCTGCCCAGGGCCACTCCTGCGGCACTACGCAAAAATTCGCGGCGGGTCCATGCGAGATGGCGCGCGAGTTCTTGAGGAATGGATGCGTTCGCGGCGACCAGGCGAGCCCGGTCCATTGCGCTTCGCGATGAAGAATCGGAACTCATTCAATTTGAACGCTTTCCGTAGAAACTACGACGCGGCCGAACGGGTGTCAAGACATCACTCGGACGCGCCGATACTTTTTTTCATGGCCGCGCCGCAAAGACCGGAGCGAATCACGGTTTCGCGGCAGGGGAATCCTTCGCCGAATAAACAAATTGCCGAATTTCCGCGCGCTGCTTGTCGAGATCGGCGAGGTGCTGTTCGCGGAGCCGCTGATACACCTGGAACTGCTGCTGGGCACGGTCCTTTTTGCCGGTGCGAACGTAAGCCTGGCCAAGACGATAGTAAGCGTCAGCAAGATCGGAATTGAGCTCAAGCGCGCGCACATACTGCGGGATGGCTTGGACATATTTATTTTGGTCGGAGTAGAGATTGCCTAGCTGCAGGTGCGCTTCCGCAAGCTTGGGATCGAGCGCGAGCGATTTGCTCAGCAGGGATTCGATTTGATGCAGATCCAAGCTGGGATCCTGGGCGCGCTTGCCCTTCCATAGGCTCATTGCGTAATAGTAGCGCGCGCGCGCGTTGTTTGGCTGAAGCTCCGCGAAGCGGCGGAAGCGCTGGATGACTTCGCCCGCCTGGCTGGGGGAGCTATCGTAGGCCCTGGAGAGAAAAAGATAGCAGCCAGGATCGGCGGGATTGAGATCGGCCGCGCGCAAAAGGGATTTGACGGCGTCGTCATAGTTGCCGCGGGCGTAGAGAGCCATGCCGAGGCCAATCACCAGGCGCTGTGAGGCGGGATAGCGCTGGGAAGCTTGCTGGAAGACTTCGACGGCGGGTCCGAGCGTGCGATGGAGAAGGAGTTCACTGCCCCAATCAAAAAGATTGCTCTCTGTAGGATCCATGTGGGCGGCGGTTTCGTATTCATTTTCTGCAGCGACGAACTGGCCGTCTTTTTCTTCCACTTCGCCAAGCAAGTTGTGCAATTCCGCTGTGTTCTTGCGCTTTAGAAGATCATGGATCAGTTGCCGGGCGTCCTCGAGTCGGCCGATTTGAATGTAAGCCAGAGACAAGTCGTAGCCGTTATCGTAGGAGGAGGGATTGATTTGCTGAGCCTTTTCGAGGAAGGGCGCGGCGTCGGCGATTTTGCCGGAGCGAACATAGGCTTCGCCGAGGTTGTGATTCGTGTCGAAGTTGCGCGGGTCGAGCTCGACCGCTTTCTTGAACTGCTCGGCGGCGAGATCGAGTTTTCCCAGGTGCGCGAGATTGGCGGCAAGGTTGGTTCTGGCGGGCGCGGAACCCGGCTTCAGGTGCACAGCCTTTTGGAGGTGCTGCGTGGCTCTGGCGTCCTGGGATTGCGCGGCATAGACCAATCCCAGGAGTTCCTGGACTTCAAAACTTTCTGGAGCTTCGCGCACTAGGTTCTCCAGTATTGCGGCAGCTTCGGCGTAATGGCCCGAGTCGTACTGAGCGACGGCGTCCTGGAATTCGCGATCTAGATCGCGACTCTGCTGTCCCCCAGCAGCCGCCTCTGTTGTAAGGCACGCTAGAAGGGCCAGGAAGAAAACTAAACAGATCGACCGCTTTTGCATCGTCACGATGATTGCAGATTACCACCGCGCCGTGGCCGGCGGGAGCAGCGGATACAGCCAAGCCAGGGTGAAACAAAGGGCGCCCCGAGCCAATTGGGGCGCCCTTTGAGGGGTTTCACTTGGGGCCTAGTAGTACAACTTCAAAGCGAACTGAATCTGTCTCGGATCGTGTGGAGCATCACGAGTTGCGCCGATTTCGCCAAAGTTGGAACTGGTGAAATTGGTCGAGCCACTGATGGCGACCACGCCGTTACCACCGAATCCGGGCGAGTTGAAGTTCGGGTGATTGAAAATATTGAAGATTTCCGAACGGAACTGGAGCCGTACGCGCTCGTTGAACGGAAAATCCTTGAAGATCGAGAAGTCCAGCCTATGGAAGCCTGGTCCTGGAATCTGGGCCGGTGAACCACCGAGTGCGCTGAGGCCGCAATTTGTTGGCGTACCAGCTACCAAGGTACATGGCGGAGGCTGGGTGAATGCTGCCGCATTTCCGATCCAGCTCAGTTTTCCGTGGCTGTCGTTGTGCAGTCCGAGCTTCGGGCTCTGGCCGCTAACGACGAGATCATAGCACCCCGTCCCATTGCCGGTGCCGGAGGGGCAAGTAAGCGTAATCGGCTGGCCACCCTGAAGCGTGGCGATCCAAATGAGGCTCCAGCCGTTGACGATTCTATTCGCAACCCCTGAGGCGTCGGACATAAATCGTTTGCCCTTGCCGAATGGAAGTTCGTAGCCGCCGCTGAAATGGAAGACATTCCGGATATCGAAATTCGCCAAGCCATAGTCGCCTTGGATTCCGAAACCTGGAACATACGGAGCTCGGTAGCCTGCCAGGCTGCCTCCGTTGAGAAGGTCTCCAGCGTCGCTGCGAGTCCTGGAGAAAGTGTAGGTGGCCAGGAAATTCAAGCCACCCGCAAATTGTTTTTCCACTTTGGTCTGAAGGCCGTGATAGGCACTGCTCCCCTCGGTTGCGGCATAACTCGGTCCTGCCTGGAAATCCGGGAAAGGCAGGTAGGAGGCAAATGGTATGGAAGACGGCAAATTCGTAGGGACGATTTGGCTGGGGCGGTTGGAGCCTGGAAACGACTCCAAATGACGCGCGAGGGAAGTCACGTAGGCGGCTTGAACGGACATCGAAGGAGTGAGTTGATACTGAACAGTAAGGTTGCCGCCCATCGAATAAGGAGTGAGGTAATCGAATTGAATTCCGCGCAACGCCAGGCCACCGGCTTTGACCACGAGCGGGCTCAGCGGGGTGCAAGAGAACCCGGTCTCAAGCTTGGCGCTCCCAATGGGAGTTGCTCCTGCCGAGGTGCAACCCGGATATGTGACGGGGTGACCGGCGTCGGGTGGCTGGAACGAAAAGTTGAATTGGAAAGGATAGTTTTCACCGAGGTTTGGAGAAAACCCACGGTTCTCGAAGCCGTTATAGAAGATGCCGAATCCGCCGCGCACAACCAATTTAGGGTTCATTTGGTAGGCAAAACCGACGCGGGGTGCAAAATTCGCCTTCTGCGAGTTGCCAAGTCCCTTACCGTACTTGTTGGTGGCCGCGCATTGGATACCGTCCTTGGCGAGCAAAGCGATAAAGCCGGTCGTCGGGTCACTCGATAGGGTGGTGGCATCGCAGGTGTTCTTCCCGCCGGGCATCAAGTAGGTTGGTCCGTTCAGTGGACCGCCCGAAGGGATGAAGTTGGCCTGGTTGCCATGATGCTCGAACACAAGCCCGAAGAAATCCCAGCGCAAACCCAGGTTGAGGGTCAGTTTGGGAGTAATCTTCCAGTCATCGTTGGCAAACCCTCCATAGTAGTTCTTCCCGTTATCGGTCAAGGAGATGTTGGAGATCTGTATGCCGTTATGAAGTCCCCCATCATCCGCATTTCCAGATGGACCACCGACGTAATCAATTCCACCTTGGCCAGCCGCAAGGTTAGTTGTTTTCGGAGTCAGCAGCATCTGCACACGACCAGTGTTGCTACCTCCTACCCCCGGGATTTCTGTGTAGAGGCCACTGAAATCGAATTCACCGCGAGACCAAGGGGGCTGCAGCGTGGAGAATTTGACGTGCTGAAACTCGAAACCCATTTTGAAGGTATGTTTGCCGTAAATCTTTGTGACGCTGTCGGTAAATTGAAACGTAGTACTAACTTCATCAGAGGGAAGGAAGGCGTTACTGCCCAAGGTAGAGAGTCCGCTGATTCCGAAAGCTGGGAGTCCGCCATTTTCGGACGCCTGCGGAATCCCCAAGATGCCGTAATCTGCAGGAAGGCCACCTCCCCCTGCTCCGGCCAGATTATTTGCGGCTGGCGACACGCGCGTAGTGTGCAGGTAGCTCAACCCCGCACGGGCTTCGTTTACCAGGGTTGGAGAAATCGTATGGGTCCAGCCCAAGGCACTCTGCTGCGAATTTGCGGTCTGATTCCCCTCTTGGAAGCCGCCGCCGTCGGGGATACCACCGAAGATGGCGGCAATAAGTTGTGGGTCATCCACATAGCTGAATCTGTAGAACAACGTATCCTTCTGGCTGAAATTGATGTCCATTCGAGAGTCAAAGGCATTGCGTTGCTCCCGCGTGGCCGGAGTATCGGCGAAATTGGATAAAAGGGAACCGGTGGCGTTGTTGGTCGGCTTCGGATAGAGCCCTAGCAGCTTAATGGCGTTCTGGTCTAACATAGCTCGACCGCTTGCGATGGCTGGAGCGAGATTATTCAGGCCGCAGGCCGGGAGTGTAAAGGCCATCGTGCTAGCCGGGCAGGTACCGAAAGGATCGCGGACATATCCAGAGCTGACAGCCACTATGCCTGACACAGGATCCACCGCACCCGCGGTAACCGGTCGTGTGGTGGCAGGGTCTAGAATGGTCCCGACGGGTACCTTGCGGCCCAAGGCATCTGTCTTATCATTTGTCGGCGTCGATTGAGCGAGAATCAGATCTGAGAAATCGGTGTAACCGCTGTTTATCTCCACGAGGCTAGGTACGCTCCCGAAATGAACCGTCCCTTGGACCCTTCGTAGACCTTCATAATCGGCAAAGAAGAAGACTTTGTTTCGACCGTCAAAAAGGTGCGGAATTACGACTGGACCGCCGGCGGACAATCCAAACTGGTTCTGGCGGTACTCGCCCTTCTTAATGTTGTTCGCGTTTTCGAAAAAATCCGCGGCATCGAGCTTATCGTTGCGGAAAAACTCCCAGATGGCGCCGTGCAACTGGTTGGTGCCGGATTTGATGGTGGCATTGAGAATCGCTGCCCCGGAGCGGCCGAATTCGGCACTGAAGCCCGAGGTTTGAACTTTGAATTCCTGGATAGCATCGACGGGAGGAAGAACAACGAAGTTCGTACCGTTCAAGAAGTCCACGGTGTCGGAGTTGTTGTCAATGCCGTCGAGCAAGTAATTGTTCTGCGCGGGCCGAAGTCCATTCGCCGCGAAGGCGCCGGTGGAAGCGTTGCCGCGAGTATCAGCTTGGGGCGTGTTCACGCCGGCGACGAGCTGGGCAAGGAAAGTAAAGTTGCGGCCGTTCAGGGGAAGTTCATTGACGCTCTTGGAGTCCACTACTTGTCCGACAGAGCCATTCTGCGTTTCAAGCACGGGAGGGGCCGCCGATACCTCTACGATTTCGGTTACTTGGCCGGGCTTGAGTGCGAAATTGACGACGACGTCCGCGCCCACGTTGACCTCGACACCTGTCTGGGTAATTGTCTGAAAGCCCTGGAAGGAGGCGCTGATCTTATAATTGCCAATCTTGACTGGCGTGAATTTGTAAATGCCGTCGGCACCTGTCATGGTCGAGAGCAGGGCGGCTGTACCTTCGTTCGTCAACGTGACCTTGGCACCGCGGATGGGTGCGCCCGAGGCGTCAGACACAGTTCCCAAGACGGAGCCGGTATCAACTTGAGCGTGGAGAGGCTGCGCGCTCATGAACACAAACATCGCCAGGGCCATCGTCGCCAAGGAAGCTCGCAGGGTCCCAACTGAAATGGACTTCCGATTCATATCCGTTCCTCCTCAGTCTCTTTGCAACAATGCGCAGCAATTCTTGCAAGCGCTTTCACTCTAAGCCTGCTCCTCGACCATACAGGAGACAAAAAACGCGCTCCCCCGAGCCTTCCTCGAACACTTCCTGCGGACGGCGGCTTGACCGATCAGCCCATCGAACGCGCGAAGCACGATCAAATACCGCTGCGCGGCACCAACGTATATTTTTCTTGAGACCCCTGAGCGCCAGAATGGATATATGACGCGATACCAATCGGGCCCCCCAAACCACTTAAGCGCTTAACCTAGTGGGCCAGCTAGTACACCGTTCATTGCATCTTGTCAAGCAATTTTCTTCATCTATACTTCCCCGGTGGCCGGCATACTCTCGAATGCCGGAGACAAACGGAACCGCCTGCGAGCGGCTGACTAACCAATATGGGTCTAACCATTCGTGATGTCGCGAAGGCTGCAGGCGTCTCCACAGCCACCGTCTCCAACGTCTTGAACAAGACGGGCAAGGTGGGACGGCGCACGCACTTCCTGGTGCTCTCTACGGTCAAACGCCTCGGGTACTTCCCGAACGTTCATGCGCGGCACCTTGCCTCGCGCGACAGCAGGACACTCGGAATCATCGTGTCCGACATCGAAAATCCGTTCTTCCCTGAAGTAATCAAGAGTTTCGAAGTCCGCGCCCGCCAGCTTGGTTACGACGCCATTCTCAGCGACACGAATTATGACCCCAGCAGAACTCGAAAGGCTGCGGAGAGAATGATGGAGCACAATGTCCGTGGTGTCGCCGTGATGACCTCCGAAATCAGCTTGCAATTGATCCACGAACTCGCCCGGAGAAGAATTGCCGTCACTTTCCTCGACCTCGCGCCTGTCGGCAGCTACATGAGTAATTTGAAAATCGATTATTTCTCCGGAGTCGAGCAGATCATCAAGTACCTCCACAGAAGCGGACATCGGAGAATTGCTTTCGTCGCGGGGAGGCCTCGGCTTAAATCCAACATTGCCCGGTTGCAAGCATACGAAAAGTCTATGAGAGATTTGAGACTCCAGGCGGGACCGGTTCTGCCTGGCGACTTGCGCTTCGAGGGGGGCTTAGCGGCGGGGTCAGCTATCGCAAAGCTATCTCCCAGAGCCACCGCGGTTGTGGCCATTAACGATCTCACAGCCGTAGGGGTCATCAAGGGTTTATTGAAAGCGGGCTGCCGTGTGCCGCAGGATATTTCGGTTACGGGCTTCGACAACACGCGGTTGGCCGAGTATAGCAATCCCTCCATCACCACGGTGGATGTTCACAGGGAGATGGTGGGGCAGATGGCAGCCGACGCTCTTCATGAACTCTCCCGCTCCGCTAATCCTCAGGGAAAGGAATATCAAATTCCCGCCGAGCTGATTTTAGGAGATTCCTCAGGACCCGCTCCCTTTGAATAGTTGCCTAAGTATTTGGAGCAGTCTCACCCAGGTGCTAGCATGCAAAAGTTGAGGTATCGCTACCTGGACACCTAAGAATGGCGCGTCGCAAAGACGAAAGAGGCGGTTTCTCACGCCGGAGTTTCTTGAGAGGGATGCAGTGGGCCCCTCTACTTTTTCTTCCCGCTCCCATCCAGGGGTTTTCCTTTCCCGCAGTGCGACGCGACAGTTCCGGAGATCGTAACGCCAGTTTTCCGTTCGCTGATCTTCGCCTGACGCCGCACTATCCGACGAAATCGCCGCTGGAGGATGTTTTGAGCCGCTTAGTTCCGGGCTCCGATGAGTACATCACGGAAAAATACGCATTTGAAATCATGCGGCAACTTAGTGAATGGAGCCAAGCCCTCAAGTCGTCACCGCCGGCTCTTGCCGTTGTGACGAAATTTCTGGACGTCTCGATCGAAGCCAGTTCGCTGATTCCGACTCAGGAAAAAACTTTGCGTTCGGGAAACGGCATCGATGTCTATCGAAGGTGGTTTTCGACCAATGGCATAACGGGCCGCGAGCAATTTCTCGAGGAGATGAAGAGTTACCTTGCGCCGATGTCGCGGGTGGAGACCGCTGAATTCGAAATTGTCGGGATCAAACAAAACGCGGGGACATCGCCAAGAGTGCACATCGACATTGGGTACGACCTTGTCGGGACGCGCACGGACTTGGGGCGCGAGGAGCATATTGGACACTGGAAGATTGATTGGGCACGCGATGAATCCGGCGCGTGGCGAGCCATTCAATGGACAGCGACCGGAGAAACGCTGAGCCGGGCGCGCGAGCCGGTTTTCATTGACATTACTTCTCACGCTCTGGGCCAAACGGCATCGTACAGAAATCAGATGCTCCACGGAGTTGATTATTGGCGCACGGTTTTGGACGGGGCGAGTGGAATTGACGTTTACGGGAACAACGGTTTGGCGGCGGGGGATTTTGACGGAGATGGCCTGGATGATCTCTATGTCTGCCAGCCCGCGGGACTTCCCAACCGGCTCTACCACAATCGCGGCGATGGCACGTTCGAGGATGTGACTGAGAAGGCCGGAGTGGGCGTGTTGGACAGTGCGGCTTGCGCTCTCTTCGCGGATTTCGAGAACAAAGGGCTCCAGGACCTTCTCGTGGTTTGCGGCACCGGGCCGCTACTCTTCTTGAACCAAGGGAACGGAAAGTACTTACTCAAACGCGATGCCTTCCAGTTCGTGCGGCCTCCGCAGGGGACGTTCACACACGCCGCCATCGCTGACTACGATGGCGACGGACGGCTGGACATCTATTTCTGCTTGTACAGCTATTACGTGGGCCTGGACCAGTATCACTATCCCGCTCCTTATTTTGACGCGCGTAATGGCCCGCCGAACTTTCTGCTTCACAACGGAGGGAATGCCACGTTTCTGGACCGGACCGAGGCGGCGGGGCTGAATGTGGACAACGACCGGTACAGCTTTGCGTGCGCCTGGGGTGACTACAATAGTGATGGTCTTCCGGACCTCTATGTGGCCAACGACTTCGGGCGAAGCAACCTCTACCGCAATAATGGCAGAGGAAAATTCACCGCGGTCTCCGCGGAAGCAGGTGTCGAGGATGTCGGGGCGGGGATGAGCGCTGCTTGGTTCGATTTCGACAACGACGGGAAGCAGGATATCTACGTCGCTGACATGTGGTCCGCCGCGGGAATACGAGTTTCGGAACAAGAGTGGTTTCATGAAAAGGAACCGGAGAGCGTCCGCGCACTCTATCGCCAGCACGCACGCGGCAATTCGTTGTATCGCAATCAGGGGAATGGGAAGTTCGAGAATATTGGAAGCGAAGCCGGAGTTGAGATGGGCCGCTGGGCCTGGTCCTCGGACGCATGGGACTTCGACCACGACGGCTACTCGGACCTTTACATTGCGAATGGCTATATTTCAAGTCCAGTGAATTCCGAAGGCGAAAAGAGCGACGTTTCGAGTTTTTTCTGGCGACAGCTGGTAGCGAAGTCGCCTCAGAACCAAACCCCGTCGTTGCGCTACGAACAGAGTTGGAATGCCGTCAATGAATTGATCCGGTCGGACAACTCCTGGAGCGGGCGGGAGAGGAATGTTTTTTACGCGAATAATCGCGACGGCACATTTTCGGAAGTCTCAGGGGCAGTGGGCTTGGATTTTCTTGAGGACAGCCGAGCGTTCGCGCTCGCCGACCTGGATCAGGACGGACGATTGGAAGTCGTCCTGAAAAACCGGAACGCGCCGCAACTTCGGATCTTGCGCAACGCGATGGAGGACCTCGGCAACTCGATCGCCTTCCGTTTGCGCGGACAAGAGAGTAATCGCGATGCGATCGGTGCGGCAGTAACGGTGGAAACCGAGGGACGTCGTCAGACCAAGTACCTGCAGGCCGGTTCCGGGTTTCTATCGCAGCACAGCAAGGAGCTTTTTTTTGGCGTTGGAAAAATCCAAGAAACGGTACGGGCCTCGATTCGTTGGCCCAGCGGTGTGACGCAGGCTTTCGACCATTTGCCTGTTAACCATCGAATTGAAATTCAGGAAGGCTCGGAAAAAGTTGTGGCTAAGCTCTTCGGGATTTCGGCAGTTTCTTATGCGCGAGCTGGTGAACCTCAGAAGCTAGAACTTCTGCCTTCGTCGGTGGAAACATGGCTCATCGAACCCCTCAGCGCACCGGAGTTTACCTTGCCCGACCTCGCGGGCAAGATGCAGGAACTGCGGTCGTTCCGAGGGGGTGCGCTGCTTCTGAGTTTTTGGGCGATGGCTTTGCCGTCCTGCCGCGAACAGTTGCGGCTGTTACAGAAATATCATTCCGCTCTCGCCGCGAATGGCCTTAGTGTTCTTGGCATAAACGTCGATAATCCAGACGATGGACAGGCGGCGCGAACATTTACTGCGAAACAAGCATTTAGCTTTCCCAACGTACTCGCCACCCCGGAAGTCGCCGGTATCTACAACATTATTTACCGCTACTTGTTCGACCGCCGACGGGATCTGCCCATTCCGGTTTCTTTCCTGCTCGACAAGGACGGCATGATTGTTAAGGTTTACCAAGGGCCGGTGCATCCCGAGCGGCTGCTGGAAGATTTTAGATCATTTCCGCGCACGCAAGCCGAGCGCATTCAGAGGGCGCTTCCTTTCAATGGAGTGCTTTACCAGGGCGCGTTTCAGCGCAACGACTTTACCTACGGGGTGGCGATGTTCCAGCGCGGATATTTGGAGCAGGCAGCGGCGTCATTTAAACAGGTCATCGCGGCCAAGCCGGAAGATCCCGAGGCCTATTACAATCTGGGAACGCTCTATCTCCGGAAAAACAATTTGCGCGACGCGCGGCAATATCTCGATCAGACAGTCAAGCTGCGCCCGGATTATCCGGAGGCGTGGAACAATCTGGGAATGGTGGCCGCACAGGAAAGCCAGGCGGACGAAGCTATCCGCAACTTCAAACATTCACTGAGCTTGAGGCCAAGCTATGCCATCGCGCTTACGAATCTTGGGAACGTGTATCGGCGGCAGGGTGACTTCGACGAGGCGGAAAAACTCTTGAGCCGTGCGATGGAAATTACACCGGATGATCCGGAGATCAACTACAGCCTCGGAATGCTCTACGCGCTGCAAAACCAGCTCGAAAAAGCTGCTCGGTACTTGGAAAATGCAGTGACCTTGCGGCCGGATTATCCCGACGCGCTGAACAACCTGGGCGTCCTTTTTGTCCGTGAACGGCGAAATTCCGACGCCGAAGAGCGATTCAAGACCTGCATTAGCGTCGCTCCAAACTTTGACCAGGCCTATCTTAATCTGGCCCGCCTTTATGTGATTCTGGAGGAAAAACAAAAGGCCAAAGAGGTATTGCTCGCGCTGCTGCAACAACAACCGCAGCACAAGGTGGCTCAGAAAGAACTGGAGATGCTACAGTGACCTTGCGGCAAGTGCGATCAGAGCACTTAGGGAGGCATACTGAAGGATGAAGTTCAGTGTTTCAATGCGGCCTTCATCGAAGTTTACGGGTAGAAGTCCCCGATTTAAGGGAATCCTCGTGCTGTCCCTAATTTTCTTGTTTCCAGGAGTATCCGAAGCGCAGCAATCTGTCCCAAGCAGGAAAAATGCCACGCAAACTGCGAAAATCCAATCACATTTTCCGGAAGTGGAAGAACTGCTCCGCCAAGGTCTGATAGAACAAGCCAAAGAAAAAATTCAGGAAGAGCTCCAGCGAAATCCCTCCAGCGTGGAGGCGTACAATTTGTTGGGAATTATCTACAGCGACCAAAAAGATTACGCCAACGCCTTGGAAGCGTTTCAGCATGCGCTGAAGCTTGACCCCAACTCCGCGAGAACTCGCAACAACCTCGGGAACGTCTATGTCGCCGAGGAAAAGCCAGATCTAGCCGAGAAAGAGTTCCTGACACTCTTGGGTCTGGATCCCGCGAATCGTGATGGCAACTACAACTTGGGCCTGCTCCTGATGGCGAAGGGCCAGCCTAGCGAAGCCATTGTCCACTTTCAGCGCGTGCGCCCCGCGAACGTGCAAACTCTCTTCAACCTCATTCGCGCGCTTCTCCAGGCTCGCAGAACTGCCGAAGGCCTGAAAGCTGCAACCGAGCTGTCCGCTCAGAATAAGGACGACGTCCAACTGCATTTCACTCTTGGCGTGTTACTGGCTTCTGAAAAACAATACCCGGCAGGCCAACTCGAACTGGAAAAGGCCATTGCGCTGCAGCCGGAAACGTTCGAGATTCTCTTCAATCTTGGACAGACTTATCTTCGTGGCGCGGAATACACGAAAGCCGAGCGGGCACTGAATCGGGCGCTGAAATTGAAACCCGATTCACCCGAGACGCTTTATCTGCTAGCGCAAGTCTACGCGGATCAGACGAGAGCAGTCGATGCTCTGGATCTGCTGGTTCGTGCGCACAAGCTGGCTCCCCTGAATACGGACATCATCTTTCTCCTGGCGCGGGTCAGCATGTCGCAGAATTATTTTGAAGATGCCATCCCGCTCCTGGAATCCGGTCTGAAAATCGCGCCGCAGCGCGTCGATCTCCACGCCGCGTTGGGCGAGAGCTATTTCATGTCCGGCAAGGCGGAAAGGGCCATCGAAGAGTTTAAGACACTGATTCAACTGGATCCGTCGCCGCGATCCTACACATTCATGGGACTCTCTTATCGGCATCTAGGGCGCTTCGATGAAGCCCGGAAGTATTTTCAAGAGGGACTCAAGAAGGATCCGCGCAACGCCTTCTGTCTGTTCAACATCGGCTACATCGAGGAGCGCCAGGGAAATCACACGCGCGCTGAGGAGTTGTTTCAACAAGCGCTCCGCTCCAAACCCGATTTTTCCGAAGCGCTCTTGGAATTGGCGAATCTGCGAATTACCAACAAGAGATTGGAAGAGGCCGCGGAGCTGCTTCGACGATATGTGAAAGTCAGCCGCAACGCCGCTTCGGGATATTACAAGCTGGCAATGGCCGAGAGGAGCCTCCATCAGCGTGCGGCCGCGCAGAGGGATTTGAATGTTTTTCAGACACTCTCAAAAGACGCTTCGCCGGGGCCGTACCCGTACCAACATCTTTTTGACTACCTCGATAACCGCTCCGGCCTTTCGCCTCAGGCGCGGACTCAACTGGATTTGACCGAGCTGACCGAGCAGATTCAGAGACATCCGGACCAGCCGCAAGACCTCTATCTGCTGGCTGAAACTTATCTGAAACTGGGAAAACTCGAAGGTGCTCGAAGAACAATTGCGCAGCTTGATCAGATCAGCTCGGGCGACTACCGTACACAGACCGGAGTGGGCGTACTGCTGGCCCGCTACCGTTTGTACGGCGACGCCATTCAGCATTTCCAATCGGCCTTGCGCGCCAACCCGGATTCCGACGACGTGAAATTTGATTTGACCGATGCCTACTTTCGCAAAGGCCTCTACCCGCAGGCGCTCGAAGCTTCCCAGCGAGTTTCGACCGCGGGCCAGCAGGACGATGCTTACCTGGCGCTGCTCGGTGACATCCATGCGCGTCTCGGCGACACGGCCCGCGCCAAAGGAATTTTCCAAGAGGCCATCCGCCGCAATCCTGACAACGACCAGTATTACCTGTCGTTGACTCTCGTCGAACTCCGCGAAAATAATGTCAGCGGCGCCGAAAAGACGTTGCGGAAAGGTTTGGCGCGAATTCCCAGCTCCGGGAAAATCCTCTGGGGCTTGGGAATTGTCTCGGTGTTGGAAGGGAAGACCCCGCAAGCCGCGGAAAACCTCGAGCGCGCCGTGGACCTTTTGCCCGAATGGCCCGGGAGTTATTCCACGCTGGGCGTTTTTTATTATCAAACGGGAGAAATCACCAAAGCCCGGGAAGTGCTGAATCGTTTCAAGGGCAGCAACGCAGCCGGTGGTTTGGACGTGAATCGTATTGAAGAAGCGCTGGCCAAAGCCCCGGTGACGTCATCTTCGCTCCGCGAACCCATGCCCATGGCTGCCAGGCAGCAGCTGCTTCAACTGGCGTTGTCGCTCGCTGACCGGACACTGTGAGCAGACAGGGAATGGGGAAAAACACAACGAGCAGCAGGGCATTCAGGCTTACAAACAACTGGAGCGCAATCCTTGCACTCAGTGCTATGAGTGTTGCCGCTATCCAACTAAGAAGTTCCGCTCGGCAGGCTCCTAAAACGCAGGACGCGCGAATCACGGTTCGGTATACCGATGTTCGACAAGCAGCCGGAATCAAGTTTCGCCAGGAATCCACGCAAACCGAAGAAAAGTATTACCTCGAAACGATGGGCACCGGCGTCGGCTGGATTGACTATGATCAGGACGGCCTCATGGATCTATACTTTGTACAATCGGCCGCCACCGACATTTACAAACCGCCGCATCCTCTGCGCTCCGCACTTTACCACAACGACGGTGACGGAACGTTTACCGACGTGACGGAAAAAGCCGGCGTCGGCGGTGAGGGCCACTACGGTCAGGGAGTCGCCGCCGGCGACTACGACAATGACGGCTATCCCGATCTGTACGTCACCGGCTACGGCCGCGCAATCCTTTATCACAACAACGGGGACGGAACATTTACCGACGTCACTTTCAAAGCCGGTGTCGCCGACGAAGGCCAGTGGTCAACCAGCGCCGGATGGTTCGATTACGATAAGGATGGCTGGCTCGACCTGGTGGTAACGAATTACATCGAATGGACGCCTAAGACAAATCTGTGGTGTGGCGAGCGCCGCCCGGGTTACCGCTCTTACTGTAATCCCGGCAACTACAAAGGGCAGAAGACCAAGCTTTATCACAATAATCACGACGGTACGTTTACCGACGTCAGCGATGTGTCCGGTGTTGGCAAGCCCGAATCCAAGGGCATGGGCGTCGTTCTCGCCGATTTTAACAATGACGGCTGGACCGACATCGCCATCGCCAATGATACTTGGCCGAATTTTCTTTTCCTCAATAAGCACGACGGAACATTTCAGGATGTTTCCTTCGTCTCCGGTTTGGCGGCGAGCGAAGACGGCCGCTACGAAGCGGGCATGGGCATTGACGCCGCGGACGTGGACGGCGATGGTTGGCAGGATGTCTATGTCACGCACCTCGATTTTGAATTGAATCGTCTCTACCACAACAACCGTGATGGAACGTTCGACGACTGCACCTATCGCTCCGGCATCGGCAACAAAGCCATCCTGTTGAGCGGTGTGTCCACGAAGTTTCTGGATTACGACAACGACGGCTGGCCCGATATTCTGCAGTTGAACGGCGCCATGCTGGACAACGTGAATCTGTACCACAGCGAAGTGTCTTACAAGGAACCGCTGCTGATGTTCCGGAATTTGGGAAAGGGCCAGTTTGAAAAAGTTTCGGATTCTTTAGGCCCAGACTTCATCCGCCCCATCGCTGGCCGGGGCCTGGCCACGGCTGATTTCGACAACGACGGAGACATCGACATCGCCATCAATAATCGCGGTGACTATCCGGAGCTTCTTCGCAACGATGGAGGCAACGCCAATCATTGGCTGGAAATTCTGCTCATTGGTACAAAATCCAATCGCGATGGAATTGGCTCTTCTCTGAAGCTCACCTCCGAAGGCATTACCCACGTCGAACAGTCCAAAGGCGGCATGAGCTACATGTCGGCCTGCGATCCGCGAATTCATTTTGGCTTGGGCAAGCGCGTGAAGATCGAATCTCTGGAAATCACTTGGCCGAGCGGGCAGATAGATAAGCTGACGACTGTGCCCATCGACAAGATCATCGCCGTCAAGGAGGGCGCGGGAATCGTGCCTCGCAATTTTCCCAAGGTGCCAGATAAATGAAAAGAGACATCCGAAGACGCTCCGCAGGGGATTTGGTTCGTTCGCCAAATTGCAGCTCGGCAACCTGCGCCCCCGGGTGATCACTGACTATGAATCTTTTGCGCCGCCGATTTCTAGGCTCGTCCTTAATCGTTTTTGGCAGTTCACTATTAGACGCGCTCGCAACTCCGCTCTGGAAATGGCGTGGCACGATGAGCCTCGAAGCGGCAACTCTTCCAATTCCATCCGCTTCAAATTCATCGGCAGCCTCGCCGGTCCAGTTCGTCGAAGTAGCTCGCGAGGCCGGCCTAACCGTTCCCAATGTCTGGGGCGGCGCCGATCACAAAAAATACATCATCGAAGCGAAGGGCAGCGGACTGGCCTTTTTCGATTACGACAATGACGACTGGCTCGACATCTATCTCACCAACGGAAGCCGCTTCAATACCGACTGGCCACCCGGCAAAACTCCCACCTCGCATCTTTACAAGAACAATCGCGACGGAACCTTCACCGACGTCACAGAAAAGTCCGGCCTCGCCCGCACCGGCTGGCAGACGGGCGTCTGCGTCGGCGATTACGACAACGATGGCTGGGACGATCTCTTCTGCTGCTTCTGGGGACACAACATCCTCTTTCACAACAATGGCGACGGCACCTTCACTGATGTCACGCGCAACGCCGGTGTTTACGACGAACAAATCCGCTGGGGAGCCGGATGTACGTGGCTCGACTACGACCGCGACGGCCGTCTCGATCTCTTTGTTTGCAATTACATCAAGCTCGATCCAGGAAAAACTCCCTCCAAGACTGACCCGCCTCAGTGTCAGTGGAAAGGCGTCCCCGTAATGTGCGGCCCGCGCGGTTTAACCGGCGACACCAACGTTCTCTTCCACAACAACGGCGACGGCACCTTTACCGATGTCTCCGCGAAGTCCGGAATCCTCAAGCCTGGCCCTCGGTATTGCATCACTGCCGTCTCCTATGATTTTGATAATGACGGCTGGCCCGATATTTATGTCGCCGTGGATTCCGAACCCAGCATCCTCTTCCACAACAACCACGACGGCACTTTCACCGATGTCGCGGTGATCGCCGGCTGTGCCTACAGTGAGAATGGCCACGAACAAGCCGGAATGGGCGTTGCCGTCGCCGACTATGACTGCGACGGATGGCTTGATATTTTCAAGACCAACTTCGCCGACGACACGTGCAACCTCTATCACAACAACGGCGACGGAACCTTCAGTGACGTTACATTCTCCTCGGGAATCGGCATCAGCAACCAGTACGTTGCTTGGGGTTGCGGCTTCATTGATTACGATAATGACGGCTGGCCGGACATCCTGCAGATCAATGGACACGTCTATCCCGAAATCGAGGGCCATGAGCTTGGGCAGACCTACAAAAATCCACGCTTGGTCTACAAGAACTTGGGTGAAGGCCGCTTCAAGGATGTCTCGTCAGAAATGGGACCTGGTATCAGCGAGCGCTTCTCCAGCCGCGGCGCGGCCTTCGGGGACTATGACAACGATGGCGACATCGACGCTCTGGTGCTGAACATGAACGACCCGCCTTCACTGCTTCGCAACGACGGCGGCAACCAGCAGAATTGGATCAAGATCAAGCTGATCGGCACAAAGTGCAATCGCACCGCTATCGGCGTGCGCGTGCGGGTTGTCACGGGCAAGCATGCCCAGATGGACGAAGTCCACAGCGGCTCAAGCGTTATGTCGCAGAGCGATCTGCGCCTGCACTTCGGCTTGGGAAAAGCTCAAACGGTGGATCTCATCGAAGTCAAATGGCCGACTACGCAGAAAGTCGAGCAGTTCAAGCAGGTGAAGGTGAATCAGATATTGACCATCCGCGAAGGCAGCGGGATCGTAGCACGCGTCAACCCCAAGACTAAATAGACTATTCCGATTTTCAACGTGGTCAAGGGGCTGCCGGCTGGTCCTTTAAAATAGTCAGGAATTGTCGAAGTTCCCGCCTTCGGCTCTCGATTGCAGCGGTTTCCGCTTTTTTAATCTTCTCGTACGCCCGAAATTCCTGCTTCCCTTTCGATTCTTCGCCAATCCGTCTGTAGGCGGAACCCAGACGGTAGTGGGCTTCGCCGAGCTGTGGGTTTACTTCGATCGCCTTCTTGTAATCGCGAATGGCCTGCTCGAAATCGCCCCGCTCGGAATGCAAAATCCCAAGCTGTAAATATGCCTCGTCAAGTTTGGGATCAATGTTCACCGCTTTTTCGAGCAATGCTTCAGCCTGCTGCAAGCCTGCCGCATTTTTCTCCGATCCCCGGCCGCGCTTCCACAGCGTCACTCCGTAATAATAGTTTGCGAGAGCATTCCCAGGCCGTTCCTGCGCAAATCGTGCTAGCTTTTGTTCCACACACGCCAGCACTCCGGTCGCCGACTTCTCCATTTTTCCCAGGAAAACGTAAGGCGCAGGATCCGCCGGTTTCAAATCCGAAGCTTCGCAGAGCCGCGCCGCTGCCTCCTCCCTTTTACCCTCGGCGTACAGCGCCGCGCCAAGCCCCGCCAGCATTCTCGCGGAGTCCGGATGCGCGTGAGATCCCTTCGTGAAAACTTCTACCGCCGGTCCATCCGCTCGGTGAAGCAACAACTCGGTGCCCCACTCGAAGTAATTCTGCTCGCTAGGGTCCATCAGCGCCGCCCGTTCATATTCCCGTACCGCTTCCAGTGGATCACCCAATCGTTCGTTGAGTTCGCCCATCAACCGATGCCCGTCGGCAGTATCCGCCTTCGCCAGCATCGTTCGCGCTTGCTCACGAGCTGCAAGCAATCTTTCCTGAGATTCGCCGGAGTTCAGTGACGGCGCCCCAGCTTTGGTATCCCCTGTCGATTTTTCAACCAACTCTCCGTTTTTGAGCGCCAGCGTTTCCTTTGCCAGTGCTTCACTTGTTCTTACGTTCAAGTCCGACCCATGTACCCCCGTATTATTCCAATCCGTGACTCCTGCAACCGTGAAGGTTGGCTTGTCTTCAAATTCCATCGCTCCCACCGCAGAGCCGGAAGAAAAGGGTGTGCCTGAACCGCTAGGAAGATCCGCCGTCAAAGACTCTAAGACCAGGTCTACGCGCTTCTTATCTCCCGCGCTTAGAACCAAGGGATTCGAGACGCCCTCGCACCATCCCGATATTTTCGCCCTCAGCGTATATACTCCTGGGCTCACTCCCGAAAAAACAAAACTTCCATCTGCCTTGGTCTTCGTCTCAAGAGAGTTCGACCGCTCCTTTTCCTCCAGCAGAACAGATGCCCCCGTAAGCAGCTTGCCAGCCGAGCTGCGGACCGTGCCCTCCACAATGTTCGCCTCCCCCTGCGGTAAGGAAGCACTTTGCGCGAAGACCACGCTACTAAAAATGCCCAGCAGCACCCCAACTAAAGCGATGAGGGCCACAAGAAATTGCTCTTTCAGTGGATTAGTTACGTCGCGGACTTTGCGCGAAAAATTCATCATGCAGACCATCTCACTTGTGGGGAACCAGCGTCCTACCTCGTTTGCACCCTTGCAGGCATTCTATCCCCGGTTATGACCGCCCGCAAGAAAGCCATTAGCGATTCAGTGGGCGCTACGGCCGCACTCGCGCCGCCAGGGATGTCACACTTTTCGAGTGCACGAGCTTTCATTTCGAGATTAATCTCCGCGTCCGTGCATCTGCTAAGAGAGCAGGTGGTCACTCTCACGAAAATCTATTAGAATCATATAGGTGTAGGGGGTGTGTAGCTCAGCTGGGAGAGCACCTGCTTTGCAAGCATGCCGAGCCACTCCATCCTTTCCATTCTGCGTTTTGAACTAACATTTTCAACAAATTGGGGAATCTGCTTTTCGCTCGAAGGTTAACCTCAATCGCCACAACCCAGAGTTATTTGGCACACTTTTGGCACAGTGCTCTGGGGTCTTTGGCTACGCCGTCGTGCGCGCTTCGTCGGAATGTCCAGGTGACCCTCAAACCTGCAACCCTTCGGTTAACACCGTGATTCGCGAGGCCGAGCGCTTCGTCAGACTCTTTGCTTAGGAACCGCACAAGAATAATAGCTCATTGTTTATATGAACTCGTACATTTGTTCATTGTTCCAGAAATCGAATCAGCACACCCAGTAGACACCGAAGTCCAATCGTGAAGGGCTAGATTCATCTTACCGATCGCGATGCTC
>DATHIB010000053.1:0-2267 GCA_035490055.1 Candidatus Limnocylindria bacterium
CACAGCTCCTTGGAAATCTCGCAGAAAACGCGAGATTTCCACATTCCCACAGCTCCGGCGACGGGTTGTTTTACTGGAACGAAAAAGGAATCAAAAAGGAAAAAAACCGAAGGCCGTTTACACAAAAGTCTTTACACCGCCTTCGAGCTCGGCTGTTTGGATCTTTTTCTTTCTTGTATGCTCCTTTTCTTTCTTTCTGCCTTTCCAAGTTTTCCACAGAGAAATATTTGTGGGGACCTCTTTACTCTAGGCCACGGCGCGCATCGCTTTGTGGCTATTGCGCAGTGGTTCGTACACCTCCCCACTCACCCACAACCGATGCAGTAGTACTGCCAACTTTCTGGCTACCGCAACAACCGCTCGTTTCTTGGCATTTTTCCCTCCTCGCTCAGCAAGTCGCAGTCCCCATCGCCGCAGATCACTATCTTCCCCAAACGGCCCCAGGATGTAGTGCGCCCCCTGCACCAGCATCGTTCTCAAATAGCGGTCTCCTTCTTTGCTGATGTGCATCTGCGGCTGGCTCTCTCCGGAGTCCCTGCGCCCAGGTTTTAACCCGAGAAAACAGCCGACCTCGCGACTCTTTGCGAACCGATGCGGGTCGTCTAGAGTCAGAACATACGTTAGCGCGATCTGTGTTCCTACCCCCTTCACCTGTTTGAGCAGCGTCACTTGCGGGTAGCTCTCCTTGGCGATTTTCTCCATTCGCGCGTCGTATTCCTTGATGCGCTCGTTCAACGATTCGATTTCTTTCAGCAACGGCTCCAGAACCTCACGCAACTCCGCGCTCAATTCCGCGGCCAGCTCTCGGCTCACCTGCTCCGTGCCACACTTCGGCAGCCGTTCACCATAAGACTTCACCAATCCTCGCGCCGCATTCACCAAGGCGGTTCGTGCACTCACCAATTCCGCCCGTGCCCGGATCACTGTCAGATGAATTTGTGCTTTAGCGCTGCGATGCCGCACCGGCCCCAACAGCTCAGGATCGATTCTGGCCAGCCGTGCCAGTGTCCGTGCATCGTGGCGATCATCTTTTCGAGTGCTCTTGCTGATCAAATTCACCTTTTGCGCGTGCGCCACGAGCACCTCGTGTCCCAGCTCCCTTAACAGCCGGCTTGACCACGGGGAATGTGTTCCCCTCTCCAGGGCCATGAGACTTCGCGGAATCTTCTCAAATGTCTGCTTCATCGCTTCCGGTGTCGTCGGTAGTTTCTGTTCCAGAAGGACTTCGCCCGCTTCATCCAAAACGCAGCAGTTCGACCAGCGATCGCCGAGGTCCACACCAATCGTGAGCTTGTGTCCTTTGAAAATCATGTTTCCATTTACCCGAACAGGTCGCGGTAGGGACATCGGTTGCCCGATGCGCCGAGTAGCCCCGGGGAATTTCACCCCGAGGCCCTCACAGATCCGTGCTTGACCGTCTCCAGTCACACGGCTCGTGCCACCCAGTGAAAGCTACCGCCTTCCGCCAGGACGGTGAGTTCTTCCTGTTTCCAGTTGACTCAATCCCAGCGTGGGTGACCTGCTCCCTTCGCTCCACGGGCATTACTCCGTTTCATCACTACTATGGAGCAGTCCGAGCCTGGTCGGCGCATCGGTACATTCAGCCTCGCGGGGCCTCCGCTTGTGCCTTTTCCCTTAAAATCACCGAACAGGTTCTCAAGTTCCGTACGAAAGCCCGAATAAGAGTCATGCCTCCTGAACACCGGACACCACATGGCCAGTACGTAGGCATCTGCCATGCTGCTCCCAGAGCACGGGGGAAACTCCGGTTTTGGTGTCGTCGTAGATCCTTTCGATGCTTCATCAGAGGTTAGTTTGCACTCATCTCTCTTATTCCTACTTGACATGATCGGACTGTCACGCCTTTTAACCATAACGTTCACCACCGCGGCTTTTGACCGAAGCAGCTTATGGCAGTTTGAAGCCTCCCCCTACAGGGCGGCTTCGAAGGGCCTACCTTCATCTTTCGTACAGCATGACGCTCTCGCGTCGTCTTGACACAACCCCCGCACAGGTCCGTACGGGCGCTCATTAGCGCATACGGCTCCTATCTCGGATGGGTGGCGGCGAAGCGTGTCTCGGGGTAGGGATGGAGCACGCGCGGTTTGGGAATCCAGTATTCAATCAGCTTGCGCATTTTCGCCCAGTTGAATTTGCGTTTCTGGCTGCGACGGAGTAACGTCCAACGCCAGAATCGACTCACCTGCGTGCGGAACGCGTTGAGACTGTCGGTGTTTCCCGGTACCGCGTAGTAGTTGAAGTAACCC
>DATHIB010000054.1:0-5742 GCA_035490055.1 Candidatus Limnocylindria bacterium
TGGTCTGGGACGGCTCGGGGCTGTGGGTGTGTACCAAGCGTTTGGAAAAAAGCACCTTCGGCTGGCCCACTGGGGAAGGTCCGAGCCGCTGTTTGCGTCCCGAAGAACTGAACCTGCTGATCCATGGCTGGGAAGGGACACGCCACCCCAAGTTGGGTGCTGCAGAGCAATCTTCAGTTGCTGTACGGGAACCATCAAGAAATCAGCGACTTACGAAATCTCCGACGATGCAGAACGCCGGAGCAGCGCTCTCCGTTAACTTGTTGAAAATACAAGAACTGCAAAAACCAGAAGCAACTAAAGAAAAATCTTTCGCGGCGTTCTCCGCCCGGTCCCGTTGGCTATTTTGTAATCTTCTCTCCGGATCGCGCCACACCAACAAACGACTTGAGGCCGGCTGAAACCGGGGCGGACTTCTTGTTTTGTAACATTTCCACCGTCGAAACTTCACTATGGGGCTCGGGCCCATCCGATAGGACTTCTCCGGTGTTAATCAGAACTTAGCCTCTGGCAAACAGTGTGCTAGGTTACGTGTGCGTGCCAGGAGTTCCGGATGAAGATACGTCTCAATGACTTCCAGCGCGGTTACGCACAACAGCGGATAACGTTTTTCACCGACGTACTGTCACTGGAACTTGCGGAATCTCTGCGGCGAACATCCTTGGCGTGCGCCGAAAACCAGAAAGAACAGACTGGAATCATCGACGTTTTATGCGGCCTATATCTCCAGGACAGGGAAGAGATCACACGCCATTTCAGAGGAGATTTCAAAGCCGTCGTTAGCCAGAACTTTCCGGTACATCGCTTCGGTCGTGAAGGACTCTTGCCGAAGGTCATGCTTGACGGGTTGGCGTCTGAGTCGGGCGAATCAAGTTTTTCCTTTTCTTTGAATTATAGCGACGATGTTCTCCGGCTCCTGTGGCTCGGTCAGAAGTTAGCAAATGCCGTAGGGAAGAAACCTTCCCTTACAGATGTGATTGCTGCGGTTGCGCTAAACCAGGAATGGATGGACGAACTATCACGATGTGGATTAACGCCAAGTCGCAAGTTGGCGGACTTCGACCAGGAGGTCAGAACGGTCGTCTTCCACGCAACTCCGCACACGGGCAAGGAGTGGCCAAGAGAAATAGATTTTGAATTGGACAAGGAATTTCGGCCCCCATACACGCTCGAAATGAGCACCCCATCAGGCCCGTTTCCGCCGGTCCGGTTAGCGCGAGTGAAGCTGAACGGAAGCGAAGTCGCTGATATTTCCTGGCCGGAAAAACCAACTGCAATGGTGGACCTGGAACTGCAGACCTCGAACAGAATTGAGATTGAACTCGACGGACCTGTGTTTGGTAGCGTCGAGTTGACCGTCCGAGGAATTCTCGCCTAACGACACAAATCTCGCAGTCCAGTGGCCTGCGGCAGCGTCCATTGACGGCGGCGGCGGCCATCTGGCGTCCAAAACCGACCATTTCTAGGGGTATTTTCAGCGACTCAACAAGCTTCCCAAGCTTTCTTAAATGGATTCCAATTGGAGCAGCGCTTCCTTGCGCCGATAACGATACACTCGGGAACAGGCTGCGTGCGATGCTGATGACAACTTACTTCGTTGTCCGCTCCTTCGAGGACGGTTATCAGAACTTGCAATGAACCCTTCCTTCGAGCAAACGCTAATCGAGGTCTGGCGCCAAGCTCTCGTCGAGAATGCCAAGGTCGTCGATTTAGGGAAAGCGCGTTACCCCGTTCGTAGAACGCCCAAGCGCGGATTGCGACAAGTGGACTTCGTTTTCGACGGGGACGAGATTCGTGGGCTGGAGCAGAACCCTGATACAAAATCCCGTTGGGCGCAAATGGCGCGGTCTGGCAAGAAGGTGATGCAGTTTCTAAGCGAGGGTCTCTTCATGGCGAACGTGGTTGACGGCAAGGTGACTCTATACGGCAGGCGAGCGGGGACGGGTCGATGACTGGAAAAGCTATGTCAGAAACTCATAAGCAACGTTAAAGGCGCAGGATGATGATGCAAACTGGAGACAAGTTCTTGTCTGTTTTAGCTGCGGTGCTCATCGTCCTCGCCTTTGTTCTCAAGGCCGTGATCCCTCAGACATATCGCTTTGGCATCGGAGCCGACTTCTACCGCCTGGATTCAATTGTATTTTGGGCCGTACTAATGGCGGGCCTTATCCTTGGAGTGATCGTAGTCGTCAAGATTATTATGCGCAGTGATGCCGTCTGAACTCGAACCAGGGACACTCAATCGACTACAAGCGGGCAATCGGCAACCCGAGAACAAGACAGACTGCGAGAGCGGTCCACCACAATGGGTTCTGTGAGGTATATGGGGCGATGACACTTATTCCCACGGCGGAGTTGGGCCGCATGTTGCGATAGACCACAAAATAGGGCAAGGCCAAAGTGCCGAACCTCAAAACCCACAGTCCGAGCAACGTGCCCTTCAGAATCCACATAGATTATCGTTGCGGAGGATGGAGTTTCTGCAGAGCATCCTTCGCTGCAGCCCTCACATCGGCGGGTTGATTTGGATCATTGGCAAGTCGTTGCAGAACAGGTTCCGCCTGCTGTAAACCTTCCCGAACTCGCGTAAGGTCTTGTATGGCGGCGTATTGAAGCTGCGGGGATCGGTAGTCTAAATATGCGATCTGCGTTTTGATAAATTCGTCGCGCGCCCGCGCAGACGAACGTTCTACCGCCTTGTTGACCGTCTCTTTTAGACTGGGGTTGGCAATCCGGTCTTGCATTCGTCCCAAGCTCGTTGTCGCCAACTCTGCGATGTCCCCCCAATTTTCGTTCAACGCCGACAACAGAACTTCGACAGCATCGTCGTTCCCTATTCTTTCCAATCCCTGCACTGCCTTTTCATAGGCCAAAGCATGGGCAGACAACACGCGGGCCAAGTAGGGCACAGCAATGGAGTCGCCGACATAGCTCAAAGCCCGTACCGGGAATTGCGCAGCGTCTACAGTAGTAGCGATTTGTGCCTGCTTTGCGAGTTCCGCGCAAATCTTATTGAGCAGCGCAGGGTTTCTCGCAATGACTCGTAGTTGAGAGGATTGGCTCTCGGCTTGAAAGCTCCCGTCCGCAGTCTCGATGTCCGAGGTAAGCCTGCTGGTTAGGGAGTACGTCCCTTGACTCGCAAAAGGGAACCACTGATTCATCACCAGTGGTTCCTGGTAATCCGCACCAGGCGCTACGGTTATTTTGCCGTCTCCAACGGTCACGGTGTCTACTTGTCCGTCAAAGGGGTCTTTATGGAGGACTTGGCCGTTTGGCGTCGTCAGCGTGAAGTCGAAATACTGACGGACCAACGCTCCAACTGTAACGGTAATCGGCTGCGCGAGCCCATTGTGGACCTCGAAGAACACCACGACGGGTTCGTGTAGCGTCACCACGTTTTCTTGAAACCTAAAGTGAACGTCAACTTGTTTTGGCGCTTTTGGCGTATGGCTCGTTGCTGCGATAGTAGCCATAACCAGCAGCGAACAGCACAGGCCGAGCAAAGTTCCTTTAGCCACCCACATGGAAAAACTCCTACCGGAAAGTGTAGCGCGGTGTCCGCAATACAGACGCCGCTTTTTATTCGCGGCTACGTTCCGCCAGGTCCAATCTGGCGGATTTCATTATGAGGTCAACAACGAACCATCGCACAGCCGATCATACGATCGGGCGCATCGAAGAACTTTCTCTCTTGGAATCTTGCTGAAGACGTCGCTGAAGACTCGCGTCACGCCGACTAGCAACCTCCCGCGCCAGTCGAACGAGGTTGGTGACCAACTGGAATAACTTTCGCGAGTTCCTCCTCGACGTGAACGTTGCACTGTTGGGTGGCGCGCTGTTTTATTGGTCCAAACCACTGGCTCGCGCGCTAAATAGTTGGGCGGCCAGGTGCTGCGGGCGATTTCCGACGCTCAAAGGACTGCCGGGCTCGCAAAACGTTGGAATTGAGCGCAACAACGTCTCCACGATATTCTCTTAAAGGTCGCGGGCTGTTCGAAGTCCCGGAAGGACTCCACAATAGCTGGACCGACGGTCTCCGAATCGAGCGGAATAGTCGCCACGCTTGAAGTATGCCGCAAAAGTAGCGTACTTGGCTTGTTCGGTTACCTCACGACGGATGAAAGATTCAGGCCAACTCCCGGTAAGTCGATTACCGTACATCGAGTGAATGGGCAAAGGCATTGAAGAGTAGACAACGCCGGGCTGAGGACATGAAAAATCGTTAGGAGGATCCGCTTACAGGCTCGCCAGCCATTCTATTTAGGCGCCGACTTCCTTACATTCGTGAAATCTCGCCAACAATCGCAGCGATCGCTTTACGCACACCCTCGGCCGAGTGCACCGCGAAGACTCTCGGCTTCACGTCCTTGAGCGCCTTGCCGATCCCATCGTCCGTTTGCTCGAACCTCTCCAAGTGGTCCTGCCCCTGTACTTGCGGGAGGGCTAAAATACTCGGCTGCGAGCTAGGCGTCGGCAGAAACTCATATCTCAGGTAGTACACAACAAAATTGCCATCGGACGGCGGCGCAATGGAAATCGGTCTTCCGAAGCCGAACTGCATCATACCGCTGATAATGACGAGAACTCGCAGAGCGCGATCCTCCCCCGGCCCTGTGCTCTCCTTCTCCGCCGCAAGTCTTCGAGCTATTTCCTGTCGAAAGAACTCACCGTACTGCTCCGATTCTCGAATGTCGTGCACATCGACCGCCGTTGTGGCGTTAGCCGCCAGAGCCTCTTTCAACCCCGCCCAGTCTACGTGGCCCTCTTTGACACCCTCCTGCGCAAACGTCTCGCGGCTCCGCGTGAAGTCCAGCGTGGCCACGCCTAGCGAGCCGTTCGTCACCTCCATTTGTCCAAAAGTTTTTAGGATGGGCAGGAAGACTCCAAGTCGATCCTTGTACCGCGTGGGATGACGCTGCTCGGCTCGGTATGAGGTCAAGTTCTCTAGTATCTCAACACGAATCGGACGCCGTGTCATGACTGCTAGGTGCAGTCGCCCTGTAACGCCCGGAAGCAAGTACTCGTCGACTCCTTCCGGCTGAGGGTCACAGAATTCCACGCTGGGTAGACCGCGCCAGGACTCAGGCAGAGGGTCGTTTTTCAGGGCGTCGACATGCAATCTCTCGACCGCAAGGCTGTGTCCCTCCCTTCCGCTGTAGTAAAGAGCTAGTGCCACCTGGTAGTCGCCTGGCAACACAAACACGTTCCAGGAGAGAGTAACCGTGTACTGGCTCAGGCCGGGTTTGATTTCCTTCAAATCCTGCGCTGCATAATTCCGGTGTGTGCGCCCCTGGTGGTCAGTGATTTCCACCAGCGCCACCGAGCGTCCGTCACAACACCGCTTCAATAACTCCTTTCCTTCCACCTCAATCTGAATGTGCGCCCAAATTCGCTGGTGCTGCGACAATTCCGGCGCAAAAATGCGCGCCCGCCACGGAAGTTGTGACTTTGGTCCTTCTGCAAGCCATTGACGGAACGGAATCGCATGAAAGGCCAAATCCGTCTCGCGGCTTTGAGGTCGCGCGGCGGGCGCCCAAAGGTGAAGAATCGGCAGGAAATATGCCCAGCGCAGGCGGCGATGGCGAACCAACGTTGTCACCCCCCTAGCCTGAATAATTCACGTTTTTAAGACACGAAAAGCCTCGTTCATGGTACAAAGCCGTTGTCTAGGCGGTTTTGAGACCAATCCGGAGGCTTTCGTGCCCGAGCATACCACGACACAGTCTGTTCTCTTCCCAGGAA
>DATHIB010000055.1:0-6018 GCA_035490055.1 Candidatus Limnocylindria bacterium
CCCGCACGTTCCCCTGTCAACGCTTCGACGCCGCCCTTGCGAGCAGCTCCGCATGACTCGGGGCCGATGTGGGTCGCTACTTCACATTCGTATGACTTTTGCATTCACTACACCTCGCCGGTTTAACCGGCGCACAGGAGAAACGACATCATGAAACGCATCACTCTGATTCCCTTGTTGATTCTTTGCGCAGCGCAGATTGCTTCGGCGCAGGAGTGGGCCAAGGCTACTCTGGAAAAATCTCCTAGGCACCGCGAGTGGGTCACCGTCAAGCACGATGGCCGCTCGGTCGAAACGTTTGTCGTCTATCCCGAATCGAAGGGCAAGACTCCCGTTGTGCTGATCATCCACGAAATCTTTGGTATGACGGACTGGGTGCAAGATCTGGCGGACCAGGTTGCCGCGGCTGGTTACATTGCCGTTGCGCCCGATCTTCTTTCCGGCATGGGTCCGAACGGTGGCCGCAGCAGCGATTTTGCGGAAGGCAAGACGATGGAAGCCGTCAGTCACCTGAATCCCGATCAGGTGACGGCGGATTTGAATGCCGCGGCGGACTATGCACTCAAACTTCCAGCCGCGAGTGGCAAGCTCTTCGTTGGTGGCTACTGTTGGGGCGGCAGTCAAACTTTCCGGTTCGCTACTAGTCGCGGTGATCTGGCGGCCGCCTTTGTTTTCTACGGCGGGCCACCGGAGAAGGACGCGATGGCGCGCATCAAAGCGCCGGTCTACGGATTCTATGCCGGGAACGATGCACGCATCGACGCGACCATTCCAGATACCATCACTCAAATGAAGGCGGCCGGCAAGACCTACGACCCGGTAACCTACGACGGCGCGGGACACGGCTTCATGCGTGCCGGCGAAGCCCCCGATGCAAAAGATGCCGACAAGAAGGCTCGCGCCGACGCCTGGGTCCGCTGGAAGAGTTTGCTCGGAAAATAGAGCCGAGGACACAGCAGCGTCGAGTGATGCGTCCGATGCAAGTCAAGGGAAATCCACAATCCCCACGGTTGGCAATCGTCGAGCAAGGTCACCCCTGCTTCTGTTCGAGTTCCGCCCAGCGCGCATATAACGTGTCCACCGATTTTTGTGCTTCATCCAATTGGGCGCAGGCGTTCTGGAGACTTATTCGATCGCTGGTGATTGAAGGATCTTCGAGTGCGGCGCGCTTGGCGTGAAGTATCTGCTCCGCTTCATTGATGCGGCTTTCCATGGCCGCGAATTCGCGGGCTTCGGTATAGGAGAGCTTCTTTTTTGCAACGGCGCGCGGGACTTCGTCCCTAGCCGGTCGAGGCCCGCGGTCTCCGTTTGCTGACTTCGGGGTAGCCAGGGACAACTGCGTGCGCTGCCACGCTTCCCATTGCGAATAATCAGCAAAACGCTCCGCGCTTCCACGACCATCGAGTCCAAGAACCACGGTTGAGACGCGGTCCAGCATGAATCGATCGTGGGTGACCAGCACCAGCGCCCCGCCATATTCGAGCAGGCTCTCTTCCAGAATTTCCAGAGTGGGGATATCCAGATCGTTGGTTGGTTCGTCAAGCAGCAGGACGTCCGCAGGCTGAAGCATCAATTGTGCGATCAACACGCGGGCCCGCTCGCCCCCGGATAGCCTGCCGACCCGCTGATTCAGATTTTCAGCCGAAAAAAGAAATCGTTCGGCCCATGCAGCAACGTGAATCACGCGTTCTTGATAAATCACCGCATCGCTGTCCGGCGCGAGTGCCCGGCGCAAAGTAATGTCCGGATCGAGTTCGCGGTCCTGGTCGAAGTACACTATTCGCAATCCCTCGGCACGGCGAATTTTGCCGGACTCTGGCTTGATGTCTCCGCGCAGCAGGCGTAGCAATGTTGTCTTACCGCTGCCGTTCGGACCCACCAGCCCCATTCGCATCCCGGACGTCACGCTGAACAGAATGTCTTTGAATAGTGTGCGGCTGCCGATGCCGTACGAAACGCCTTCAAGCATGATGAGCTGCTTGGTCTTCCGGTTCGTCGCGGAAAAATCGATTTCGGCGCTCGACGTGCGGCTGCGGGCGTTCATCTCTGCGAGTTCGCCAATCATCTCGTGCGCTTTATCAATGCGCGCCTTCGCCTTCGTGGCGCGCGCCTTCGGTCCGCGGCGCAGCCATTCGAGCTCGGTGTGAACGCGGTTCTCGAGCGACTCCTGCCGCTTTTTCTGCGCGTGCAGGTACAGCTCCTCGGCCTCCAGGAATGCGCTGTAGTTCCCTTTCACGCGGAGCGCGCCATCTTCGTAAGCGCGATTGAGTTCCACCATCTCGTTCGCGACGTTTTCCAGGAAATAACGGTCGTGGCTGACCACCACGCACGCGAACGCCGCGTTCTGCAAAACGGATTCGAGCCACTGAATCCCCGCAAGATCCAGATGGTTGGTGGGCTCATCCAGGAGCAAAATGTTCGGCGCCTGGACCAAGGCCTCGGCAATGGCAAGGCGTTTTCGCCAGCCGCCGGAGAGCGTCGCGGCGTGCGCGTCGAGATCCGTAAAACCCGCGCGCCCCAGCGTTTCGGCAAAACGTGAGGCGCGCTCGGCTTCGGGAACGGCCGTTCGTGCGAGAGCGGTCTCGATGACGGAGCGAATCGTCACGCCCTGAGCAAACTCCGAAATCTGCGAGACGTAGCTCAGCCGCGTGCCCTTGCGAATCGCCACATCTCCGCTGTCTGGTTTGACGCGGCCGATGAGCATCTCCAGCAGCGTCGACTTGCCCGAACCATTCGGACCAATCACGCCGATGCGATCCCCTTCAGAGACGGTAAACGAAATGTTCTGGAAGAGCGGTGCGACGCCGTACGTCTTCGACAATCCTTGCGCGCTGATGATCGGAGCCAATTTTCTCGGTCTTCTCCTGTACATAGTTTAACCTTAGGTGTCATGGCGATGAAAACTCTGCAGACGGCCGCTTCCGGATCAAGCGAGACTCGTTCTTGATGCGCAAATTCGACGCCTTGGTTCTTGGCGGCGGGGCCGCGGGACTCCTCTGCGCCATCGAGGCCGGCAAACGCGGGCGGCGCGTCGCCGTGCTCGAGCATGCCGATCGAATCGGGAAGAAGATTCTCATCTCCGGCGGGGGACGCTGCAATTTCACCAACATTCACTGCCAGCCGGACAATTTCATTTCCGCGAATGAACACTTCGCGAAATCCGCGCTGGCGCGGTACACCCCCGCGGATTTCATCGCGCTAGTCGAGAAGCATGGCATTCCCTACCACGAAAAAACGCTCGGTCAACTCTTCTGTGACCGCTCCGCGCACGACATCACGGAGCTGCTGGAATCGGAGTGCCAGGCAGCGGGAGTCCAGACTTTTCTACAGAGCCGAATCCGGGAAGTGCAGCGCACCACGGAGTTCGTGGTACGCGCCGAATCCGCCGAATTTCAAGCCCTGGCGCTCGTCGTTGCGACGGGTGGCCTTTCGATCCCCAAAATGGGCGCAACGCCGTTCGGCTACAAACTGGCGCGCCAATTCGGATTGAAAATCGTGGAAACCAAGCCCGCCCTGGTGCCCTTCGTCCTTGCCGGCAAAGATCACAGCCGGTACTGCGACTTGGCGGGCGTCTCCGCAGAAGTCGTCGCCAAGGCCAATCATCACGCCTTCCGCGAAAAAATGCTGATCACCCATCGCGGCTTGAGCGGACCCGCGATACTGCAGATCTCTTCCTATTGGGAGAAGGGCCAGTCCATCCACATCGATCTGGCTCCCGATCGTGAAGTCACTGAGGCGATTCGCGCATCGAAAGTTCGCAATATGGCAGCAGCGCGAACGGCGTTTCAGGGAGTTCTGCCGAAGCGACTCGCCGAACGCTGGCTGGAAAACCATGCTCCCCCCGCGTGGAACAATGATGCTCTGGCAAAACTGGAGAAGCATGCACACGCGTGGGTGATCAAGCCTGCGGACACCGAAGGCTACGAAAAGGCAGAAGTGACGGCAGGCGGCGTCGATACTGATGAATTGTCGAGCAAGACGATGGAGTGCCTGAATGTCAAAGGATTATTTTTCATCGGCGAAGTCGTGGACGTAACCGGTCATCTGGGTGGATTCAATTTTCAGTGGGCGTGGGCCTCGGGTGCTGCCGCAGGACGCGCAATATGAAAGCAACTAAGAATCTTGAAGCTCGGGTTCTTAAGAAGCCTGCTGCTCCGCGTAAGCGACATATTCTTCATAAGGACCTTTGAAGTCCTCGATTTTGCCGCCCTGGAAATGCCAGATGCGCGTCGCAACTTCGTCGATCACGTCGTGGTCGTGCGTAACCAACAGCACCGACCCGTCGTACCGCTGCAACGCAATGTTTAACGCGTTGATGGACTCGAGGTCGAGGTGGTTGGTCGGCTCGTCAAGCACCAGAAAATTCGGCTTCTGCAGCATCAGCCGACAAAAAATCAGCCGCGCGGACTCGCCGCCGGAAAGCGCACGTGTCGGCTTCAGCGCATCTTCGCCGCTGAATAGCATCTGCCCCATCAATCCGCGCAGCTCTTGTTGCGAAGCAGCGGGATCGAACTGCCAGAGCCACTCGATCGCGGTCATGCCTTTCGTGATGGATTCGCCGTGATCCTGCGCGAAGTAGCCCACGGCTACTTCATGACCCCATCTCACCTCGCCGCCATCGATCGGGAACTGTTGGTCTTTGTCCTCGATGAATCCCGGCGCGTTGCGAACCAGCGACTTGAGCAAAGTGGTTTTACCGGCGCCGTTGCGGCCCATCAGGGCGATTTTTTCGCCACGCACCACGCTTGCCGAAAAGCGCGGAATCACCTTCAGATCCTCATAGGACTTCTCGACGCTGCGAATCTCCAGCGGGTGGCGTCCCGAATTCCGCTTCATATCGAATTTAATGTACGGCCGCTGGATGTTGCTCCTCGCCAGTTCAGAGGTCTGCAGGCGTTCGACTTCTTTCTTGCGTGAAGTCGCCTGCGCGGATCGCGTGCCCGCGGAAAACCTCGCGATAAACTCCTGCAACTGCGCGATTTTTTTCTCGCGGTTGGCGTTGTCCGCTTCGATGCGTCCGCGAATCTGCGTCTTGGCCACCACCATATCGTCGTACCCGCCGACGTACATGATGATCGTCTCGTAATCGATGTCCGCGGTGTGCGTGCACACGCTGTTCAAAAAGTGCCTGTCGTGCGAGATGACGATCAGCACGCCTTCGTAGTCGCAAAGATATCTCTGCAGCCAGTGCACTGAATCAAGGTCCAGGTTGTTCGTCGGTTCGTCCAACAGCAGCGCCGTCGGATTCCCAAAAAGTGCCTGCGCCAGTAGCACGCGCACTTTCTGCCCGCCTTGCAATTCACTCATCTTGCGTTCGTGCAGCGAAGCTTCCACGCCAAGGCCGTCGAGCAGCACCGCGGCATCCGCTTCCGCCGTGTAGCCGCCTTCTTCTCCTACGATGCCTTCGAGCTCCCCAAGACGCATTCCATCCGCATCGGTTAGTTCGTCATAGGGCTTGGCGTAGAGAGCGTCGCGTTCTTCGAGCGCCTTCCATAGCGACGCATTCCCCATTATGACCGTGTCGATGACGCGGTATTCGTCAAACGCAAACTGATCTTGCCGCAGAACGCCCATCTTCTTCGGCCGCGTGATCGATCCGCTGGTCGAATCGATCTCCCCAGTCAGAATCTTCATAAACGTGGATTTACCAGCGCCATTCGGCCCGGTGACGGCGTAACGGCGTCCGGCCATAAAGGTGCACGTCACATTTTCGAACAGGACGCGCGGGCCGAACCGCATGGTGATGTTATTGACCGAGAGCATAACCCTCTAAGTATAGCGTGAATTCGGCGTTCGCGCTCGCCGCCGAATACAACTGGGTGTGCGACCTGGAGGGGGAAGATTGCATGACGGCGTGGTTTTTGACACAATACTGAGTATATGTAGTAGCTCAGTATTGGAGGCACCTCATGTCAGATCCCTTGAATTCCCTGGAAGCCCAACGAATCAAGATCCTGCAGCAATTCCTGAGTTTGGGTGATTTGCGCCCCGGTTCCATTTCTGCCGTCGTGCATCGCT
>DATHIB010000056.1:0-55961 GCA_035490055.1 Candidatus Limnocylindria bacterium
TCTCGTGACGTCGTTTGACGGCCATGCGACGCGACACGATTTGATCATCCATATCTTCCAGAGTTGGACGCAAATCGTCGTGTACCTCACCACGCCCACATCCATGTCAAGCAGTTGCACGGCGGTGATTCAAGTGGACGACCCTGAAGGCGCCGTGTTGGTCTATCAGTATCAGAATCAGCCGCTGGCTTACGCAATGAAAACGATGCACATGCACTATGGCACGGCTATGTTGAGAATCTCGAACGGCGGCTGTCTTGCTGGAGATTATTATGCAGGGCGCGACCGGCGGACCTTTGGCCGGATTTGCTGCCGCAGACAGTTGGGTAGCCCGAAGGCGGACCTAGAATCCGTCTATACGGTGGGCAGAGCCAAAGACTCTCGCTCGGGGGGCGCGGGCAGCCTGATCGCGTATTAAGAGCAGACTAGGTCCCGGTAAGCCCTAACCGCGTCTTTGACGCGTCACTGATGCAAGAAACTAGTCGAGACCGATTTGTTGATTCGAAAGAACTTATCAACAAGTTTCTGGAGTCGGATTACCGGAGTGCGACCTGGAAAGCTGCTGAAAATGATTGTCTGGAGTCGGATTATCGGAAAGTGGGTTGCTGCAACCGGCCCAGTTTCCGAGAATGGCGTCCATCAGGCTTGCGCCATCTAGGAAACTCCATTACGCTGGCCCAGTTGCCAGCGGTCTCTTCCCCCCTCAGCCGCTATCGGTATCGGTTGTTCTACTTGCGATTCAAATACTTGTGAAGGAAGGTTGACGTATGACGCGCAAAAACACTTGGGCGCGACTTGCTGCGGCAGTAGTGCTCAGTTTGCCCTTGACGGCCTGCAACGACACTAAAACCCAGCAACAGAACGAGCAGTTGAAGGCCCATGTGGCGGAACTTCAGAAAGAGAACGGCCAATTGGGAAACGATCTCGAAACAATAACAGCTGCCCGCGATGCCTTGACGAAAGAGAACGAGGCGCTTAAGGCAGAGATTAAGGCCCGGAAAACGAGGCGTTCCGGTGCGAAAGCGGCGAGTCGAAAGCGTCATCGGAGCTAAAGGTCCCGGCAGTTTTAAGACCCGCACGTGGTTTGGAGTGCGCGAACTGGTTTCTGTTTTCATCGTCAGAAAAGGGAGGCTAGGAGCATGAAAACGTTTGAGGTGCAATTTCGCTATCGAGATAGAAATGAAGGAACGGTGGAATCGACGGTCAAAGTGGATGCGTCGAGTCTTCCTGGAGCCGTTGCTAAGGCGGCACGTGAGTTTGTCAAAGGCTTGGACCGGAAACAGAGATTCGATATGAACAAGAATGGACTCGAAATTACGGCCAAGTCTGCTGGCACGACAACGGAGGCGCAGGCACAAAAATCCGCGGAAACCGCCGCTGGTTGAGAGGTCAGCAGGACCGGATCGCATTTTCCGCAATCTGTCGCGAGACTGTTACTTCAGGGTTTCTTTGCCCCCGAAGTAGAGGGGCATCAGAATTTCGACGGCAATGCCGCGGCGGCCATGGCCGAGATCGTCGATGAGGACTTCTCTGTCGAGAGATTCGCGGTTGATGGAACCAAGTACATCCGAATAGAGACATTTGATAAACGGACGCACGCCTAAAGTGTAGAACTCGTTCTTCGAGGCAAAAAGACGCTGTCGCGCGGAGTGTTCAGAGTTGGCAAGATTTCGTCGAAGTCATGCCTCTGAGGGTCGGATGGCCTCACGCGAAGCGTCTGTGGAAACCTCAGTTGTGCCTTGCGGCATCGTTCCGGACCGGTCAGTCGTGCCATAGTCGCGCATACACTACTTGCCCCGGACCCGGAAGCCGCATCGTTTCTGCGGTTCATGCGAAGAGGGCGCGGGATTCGTTTCGATGTACTGTTTGCCTGGTTTTCGTGAATGCGAATGATGCCCTCCAAGTTTCAAGCCCCCACGGGGTGCTCCATCGGGCTCGCAGCCTTCGGGAGCAGCGATCTGAACAGCAGACCGAAACTGATTTTGTTCCGCTGAGAAGAAGCCAAGTCGCTGACTTGACGTGTCCTTGCCGCGCGGTTAGGATTTCGTTGCTGTAGTTGTGCCGAGAAGTTCGTCGCGGAAAGCCAACACGAACAGGTACTCGTGGCAGACACTCCTCTTCAGGTCACCGGCCGCCAGACAAGACAGGAAGAAACCGTCTCCGTGGCTGAAGTATTGGGGGATGCGGCCAAACGAGCGGTGGCCGCCGTTCAGGACTACGCATTGCTCTCCGGGCACGCCGTGGCGAACATCTTCACCAGTCCGCACTACTTTCAAGAGACTCTGGAACAGATGGATTTTATCGGCGCCGGTTCACTGCCGATTATTTTATTGTCGGGGTTCTTTATCGGCGCGGTCATGGTGTTGCAGACCGGGTCGCAATTCATCCGCTTTGGACAGACATCGCTAACCGGGGACGTCGTCGCGATTGCGCTGGTGCGCGAGCTGGGGCCAGCCTTTACAGGCTTGCTGGTGACGGGCCGGTGTGCAACGGGGATCGCATCGGAGCTGGGGTCGATGCTGGTGACGGAACAAGTGGACGCCATGCGCGCGATGGGGACGGATCCCAGCCGCAAGCTGATCGCGCCGCGCCTGCTGGCCGCGTTGCTGATGATGCCGCTGTTGACGGCGCTGATGGATTTTATTGGTTTGCTGGGAGGATGCGCCGCGTCCGTTTTTTCCTTGCGCTTGAGTGCAATTGAGTTTTGGCGGCGCGCGATTGACGCGCTGGATTTCGCGGACCTGATGCAAGGTTTTACGAAGCCGGTGGTGTTCGGCTTCATCCTGGCGACGATCGGGTGTTACAAAGGACTGACGGTGCGCGGGGGCACGCAGGGCGTGGGGCGCGCCACGACGTCCGCGGCAGTGGTGGGATCGGTGCTGATCATCGTGGCGGACGCGTTTTTGACGAAACTTTCGCTGTATCTCTCCGACAAAATCTTCTGATGCAAGAGCCCGGCGTTCGAATGACCGGGGACGTTTCCTTTCCGACGCGCAGCGGATTTGCCGCTATAATCACGAACTAGCTTCATGAGCACACCGACAAAAGAGGGGGCGGGGTTCGAACCGGCCGTCACGTTTGAAGACGTGTGGATGGGGTTCGACGAAGGACCAGTCCTGCGCGGAGTGACGTTCCAGGTGCAGGAGCGGGAGACGCTGATCCTGCTGGGTGAAACGGGAACGGGAAAAACACTGACGTTGAAGATGGCAGCGGGGTTGCTGACGCCGAACAACGGGAGCGTCATCGTGCTGGGGAATGAAGTCTCCGAGATGAAAGAGAGCGAGTTGCTGGCTTTTCGGCGGAAAATTGGATTTGTGTTTCAGGAAGGGGCGCTGTTTGATTCGATGCCGGTCGCGGAGAACGTGGCTTACAGGTTGCGCGAAGACGGCGTTGCCGAGGAAGAGATCGAGCCGCGCGTCCGCGAAGTGTTGCAATTCGTGGAGCTGGAGCACGCGCTCGAGCAGGTGCCATCGGAATTGTCCGGGGGCATGAAGCGCCGCGTGTCGATTGCCAGAGCGCTGATCAACCACCCGCCGATCGTGCTGTACGATTCCCCGACGGCGGGACTCGACCCGATAACGGCGCAGACCATCATTACGCTGATCCTGCGCCTGCGCGACGTGTATGGAGTGACAGCGCTACTGGCCACGCACCGGTTGCAGGACGGATTTGCGCTGGCGAATTTTCATTTCGATCCCGAAACCAAACGGGTGGTTCCCAACGCACAGAATGGGAACGCCGCGGCGATCGTGAACGCGGCCCGAACGCGGTTCCTGGTCTACCGGGACGGCGGAATTTATTTCGAAGGCGAACCTGGAGAAATTGCAAACTCCGAAGACCCCTATCTCAGGCGATTTCTGGTTTGATTATAGAGTAGTCTGATTCACAGTACCGAGGGAGGGAAGCAGCGATGGCGTATCGAAAACAACTCACGTGGACGGAATTGCGCGTTGGCCTCTTCGTGCTGGTTGGCCTCTTCGTGCTGGCGGCGGGAATTTTCTATGTGACGGGAGTGAGAATCCTGGGGCCGAAGTACGGGCTGAAGACCTATCTGCCGGAGGTAGCGGGCTTGTCGAAGGGCGCGCCGGTGCGCGTGGACGGAGTGGAAGTCGGAAACGTGGAATCGATACGGTTGATGCCGCGGACGCCGGGCAAGGCGCCGGATAAGAACAAGAACATCGAAGTGCTAATGCGCGTAGACAGGCGATATCAGGACGACATCCTGACGGATTCCGCGGCCAGCCTGGTGACGGAGGGGCTGCTGGGCAATCGCTACGTGAACATTACGCGCGGTTTCACCGGAGTGCGATTGAAAGAAGACCAGGAGATCCGCGGGACCGAAGAGAAGGCCATGAAAGAAGTGGTGGAGAGGAGCGCCGAGGTGCTGGGAAACCTCAATGCGCTTTCGGACGACGTGCGGCAACTGATCGAGGGCGTGCAGGAAGGGAAGGGCTCGCTGGGGAAATTGTTGACGGACGAGCAGGCATACAACCACTTGAACAGCCTGCTCGCGAAGGGCGAGGTGATGCTGGCGAACATTCAGGCGGGGCAAGGCACACTGGGGAAACTGGTGGCATCGGACGAGATGTACACGAAGGTAGACCAAGGCTTGGATAACGTGAATGTGATTCTGGCCGACGTGCGGGCGCAGAAGGGGACGATCGGAAAGTTAATGTATGACCCAACGCTCTACGATCAGGCCAAGCAGGCGATGACGAACGGCAATGCGATGATCGGGGACGTGCGCGCGGGAAAGGGCACGTTTGGGAAGCTGGCCACGGACGATACTCTTTACAACAAGTTGCGCGATACGAGTTCGAATCTGGCGACCGCGTCCGCGAAGCTGAATGACAACACGACGACGGCGGGTAAATTCTTCTCCGATCCGAAGTTGTACGACAATTTGACGAATTTGACCGGGGATATGCGGTTGTTGATTGGAGATTTCCGGAAGAATCCAAAGAAATTCCTACACATCAAGATCACTCTTTTCTAAATGAGGAGCGGGGCGCTTTGCCGGAACTGGCCGCGTGTGTTGTAATGCCCCTGTAACAATGAAGGATTACTGTCCCAGGCACACGGACTTTTCGCAAATAAGATGACCGAAACACAAGACGTCGTCCAAAAGGCGCCGCGGACCGAGCCGGCGAAATCCACCCTTCCGCAACCCGGCCGGCCGGTTCCCAGCCGCGCGTATCCGGGCGCATTGATTGTGGTGGAAGGAACGGACGGGTCGGGCAAGAGCACGCAGCTTTATTTGCTCAAGCGGTGGCTGGAAATCGGCGGATACCGGTTGCATTTCACGGAATGGAATTCGTCGCCGCTGGTGAAATCCGCGACGCGGCGCGGGAAGCAGCGGCGGTTGCTGACGCCGACGACCTTTTCGCTCCTGCACGCCGCGGATTTTGCGGACCGCTGCGAGCGGCAGATCATGCCTTTGCTTCAGGGCGACTACCTGGTCCTTGCCGATCGCTACATTTACACGGCGTTTGCGCGCGATGCGGCGCGGGGCTGCCCGGCGCGATGGCTGCGAAATCTGTACCGGTTTGCGCCGATTCCGGACATTACATTTTATTTCCGCGCGCCGCTGGACGTGGCCGTGCATCGCATCCTGAGCGGGCGTCCGAAGCTGAAATATTACGAAGCGGGCATGGACCTGGGAATGTCGTACGACCGCGCGGAGAGTTTCCGGTTGTTCCAGGCGCGGATCCTGGAGGAGTACGACAAGATGGTGGACTCCGACAATTTCGTGGTGCTGGACGGCACGCTTCCTGTGAATAAGCTGCAAAAACAGATGCGCGAAATCGTGGCTTCCAAGATCGATCTCAAGCGCTTCGCTCCACGCATCCAGGAATTGGAGTGACCATGCCGGACCCGGAAAAAGAGAAAACGGCAGCGGTGGTTGCCACTACGGAAACTTCAGCGGCTGCGACTGCGACGCCCGCGACACCGGCCCCTGCGGCGAAAACCACGGCGGTAACCGAAGGAGCTTCGTCTCAATATTTTTTTGGCGAGCCACTGGTCGGATTCGATCCCAGCGAAATCACCGGCAGCCTGGTTGTTATTGAAGGCATGGATGGGTCGGGACGGTCGACGCAGATTGCCTTGCTCCAGGAGTGGCTGGAATCGGAGGGCTTTGCAGTGCAGACGAGCGGGCTGCGGCGTTCGAATCTGGTGGGACGCGACATCGATGAACTTCTGGCCAAGAACGCCGCGACGCGGCTGACGCTGGCACTGATGTACGCCACGGACTTTTTCGATCAAGTGGAACACCGCATTCTGCCGGCGCTGCGTTCCGGCACCATCGTGCTGGCGGATCGATTCATCTTCACGCTGATTGCGCGCGGCGTGGTGCGCGGAATCAACCGCGAATACATGAGCGGGCTCTACGCGATGGCCTTGCGGCCGCACCTGACATTCTGGCTGAACGTGCGGCCGGAGACGGCCTTCGGGCGCGAATTCAAAAAAGCCCAGGCGATCAGCTATTGGGAAGCCGGACGGGACATGTCCCTTTCACACGACCTCTACTGGTCGTTCATCCGTTATCAGACGATGATCAAGCGCGAATTCGAAGTCATGGCCAAGAAGCATAATTTCCTCGAACTGGATGGCGAAGCCAGCGTTCCCGCGGTGAACAAGCAACTGCGCCAGCGCATCGGCGAGCAATTAGGAATTCGCGCGACGAAGTACACTCCCTCCGCCGCGCTTGCCCATCTCTGGCGGTAGATCCTGGAATGTCCGAGCCGGTTCATATCGCCGCCATCGATGCCGGTTCCAACGCGGTGCGCTTGTCCGTGGCGCGCGCTTATTCCGCGCTGGATATCGAACCCATCCACGTGGAACGCTACCCGCTGCGTCTGGGAGAGAGCGTTTTCGTGCGGCACCGCTTTAGCGAAGAGATTTTCAAGAAAGCGGCGAAAGCCTTCCGGCATTTCCGCGAATTGATGGATGAATTCGGCGTCACGCGGTATCGCGCGGTAGCCACGAGCGCCACGCGTGAAGCGCGAAACCGCAAGGCGTTTGTGCGTGGCATCAAACAGAAATCGGGGATCAGGCTGGAAGTGATAAGTGCGGCGGAGGAATCGCGCCTTGGCAGGGAAGCGGTGCTGGCCGCGCTGGGACCGGAGACGCCGCCCCGCTGCATCGCGGATCTAGGCGGCGGAAGCCTGGAGATCAGCATCCTGCGGGACCACACCGTCGAGCAGGGCGCGCAATTGCCGGTGGGCACGGTGCGGTTGATGACCACGCTGGAACTTCCTGGCGTGATTCGTCCGGCGGATGCGGAGCAGGTACGCAGGTACGTGCGCGCGCTGCTGGATTCGAAATTGGCGCCGCGACCGAATCTGGGAGAGAGCATTGCTGTGGCTCTGGGGGGAAACGCGGAAACTCTGGCGAATGTCGCGCCGGGACCGCGCCAACACGGGCTGCAGACGATGGAGCTATCGCTTTTGCGCGCGCGGCTGCCAGACATTCTCAGGCGAGACGTGCGCGAGCGCATGAAGGCTTATGCGGTGCGGCGTGACCGCGCCGACGTGATGGCCGTCGCTGCCATCACGTTTCTTACGCTGGGCCGTTACTTGAACTTGCGCACGTTTGCGCTCCCCGGCGTTGGCGTGCGCGAAGGGCTGCTGCAAGAGATCGCGCGGGAAGCGTTCTCCCGCAAGGAACCCCACCGGTACAACGCCGCAGCGCGCCAGTTGCTTGTGGGAACCCGGAGTTTTGCGCGGCGGCTTGGATACGAACAGCAGCATGCGGAACACGTGCGCGAACTGAGTATCCAACTGTTCGATCAGTTGCAGCCGGTACATCATATGCTGGCGCACTCGCGAGTGCTGCTGGAGGCCGGCGCGCTCTTGCACGATACCGGGCACATGATCAGCCACCGCGGACATCACAAACATGGAGAATACCTGGCGCTGAACGGGGATATACCGGGGTTGGAAGGCCGCGACCGCGCCATCGCGGCGGCACTGGTTCGCTATCACAATCGAAAGTCGGAGCCCGCGGGGCATCACACCGCCTATTCTTCGCTGAACAACGCGGACAAGCGCGTCATACGGAGACTTGCGGCGATACTGCGAATCGCCGAGGCTCTCGATCATTCACACCGGCAACGCGTGGTGAAGATCCGCGCTTCCTTTCAGCGCGGCGCGGTGGGATTGCAGGTGCACGCACGCGGTGATGCGAAGGAAGACCTGCGAGACGCCAATCGCAGCGCGGAGCTCTTTGAGAAAGAATTTCACGTGAGGCTCTATTTCCGGCAGTCGCCCGTGAGTTGAGAGTTCACGGTTGAAAGTTGACAGTCAGGGGAAAATGCTCTGGGGGATTTGTGAATTGTTGCTCGCAGCGTTTCTAAATGTCCGCCAGAGAGGGAATCATGCAGCTCTATATTGTTCGCCACGGCATCGCCATTAACCGCGAGGATCCAAAGTGCCCTCCCGACCCGGAACGGTATCTGACCGAAGAAGGCGCCGAAAAGACCAAACAGGTGGCGAAAGGTGTGGCGGCGCTCAGAGTGACGGCGGATCTTTTTCTGACGAGTCCGTACCTGCGAGCGACGCAGACGGCGGAAATTTTTGCGAGTGCCCTGGAGTATGCCAAGCAGAAAATTCGGCGAACGGACTTGCTGTTGCCGGGAGCGGAGCCATCGCTGTTTTTTCGGGAGCTTGCCAAGGACAAGCAGGTGTCCACGGTCTTTCTTTTTGGGCATGCACCGCAACTCGACGACGTCATCGCCACGGCGCTCGGCTCGAAAAAACACCTGACGGCGTTGAAAAAAGCGGGCGTGGCTTTCGTGGAGTTGAAACGCCTCTCGCCGCCGATTGGCGAACTCGTGTGGCTGGCGACTCCGAAGTTGCTGCGGCGGGCTGGGAAGTAGTCCAGTCATTCGGAATGCGTCGGCGATAGCTCGATCACGAATTCGCTCAATCGGAAGCGATGACCGAGAATTCCGGAACTTGCCGGGGCGTCAGGGCGACGACCTTTTCAGGTTTAGCGGTGGCCTTCACGATCAAGGGCATGCGCAGATACTCTTCCAACAGATGCTTGCCCGCAGCAAGGCGAGCGGCAGTCTCGACATCATCTGCCAGGCCGGGAACACGCAGAACGATGGCGTCGGTGGATTTTTCGGCGCGGAGCCCCGCGCCGCTCGCCACACCGCACCTGCGAAGCGCGCGCGCCAGCCGCAAAACGCCGGCCAGGGCGCGGACGCTATTTTGCTGCTCCGCTGAAAGTTTGGAAAAAGGACCGTTCTTCGCCCGAGGTTCGGCACCGCGATGGTAACGGACCGCAAGAGCGAGGAGTTCCCAATCTTCGTTGCTCCATCCGGGAGGAATGGTGAGAGCAAGAAGGAACTTGCGCGCGGCTCTTTGAGGCGAGTTGCCGGCGTCCGCATCGCCAACCCCATGCAAGCGAGCCGCAGCAAGTAAAACCCGGCGAAGAGAGGCGTCGCTGAACGCGGGAGCGGAGTCCGTGCGCTTCAATGCGTCGAAAAGGGCGACGGCGATGCGGGAGGTTTGCGAAGTGCGGCGCACGTGGGGATCAACAGCGCGGGCCGTGGCGCGCAAGCGGGCCAGAGCGGCGGCTTCGACGCGGCCATTCGTCGGAAGCCCGGAACGCCAGATGTTCCAAAGGCTGGTTTTGCCGAGAGTGAGCTGGCGATAGGTTTCGATGCGTTCGAGCCGCTCGCGCCCGACGATTTCCTGCCAGAGTTTGAGGGAGTCTTCGGTTTCGAGGAAGTCGGACTTCCTGACGACTTCGGCAAGGACGTCGAGATCGTGAACCTCGCCGAGCATGTCCTGGAGACGCTTGAGATTGTCGCCCCAGGCGGCATAATGCTCGGGCAAAAGGTTCTCGACGGTGTAGCGGAAGCGCTTCAGTCCAATACGCATCGCGTGCCAGGGTTTGGATTTTTCCGTGCGCAGGGCTTTGGCGTGAAGATCCCTGGCGGTTTCGAATCGTTCGAGCGCCAGGCATTCGGCGGCGAGACTCCCAGCCGGCACGAGGCGAGAGCGTTGGCGCAGAGCGCGCTCGAGGCGCTTCCAGGATTTTTGATCGAATTTGTCCGCCACGCGGAGCGCGTTCTCTCGCAGACTCGGTTCGTTCGATTCGAACGCAGTTTGCAGATGCGTGCGGACAGGGTCGGTTTCGGGAACGAGCTTCTTTACCCACTCGTCCATTACTTGAGCATCGCGAAGCGCGCCGAGCCCGCGAAAGAGTTTGCGCGCGACCTTGCGCATGGCCGGCCAGGCGGGGTCGGGGTCCACCTCTTCCATCACCGCCGCGACGGACCGGCAGCGGCGAATGGCCACGCGAAGATCGTGGACGGCATCCGTGTCGGGAGACGAGCGGAGATTTTCCATTTCCTTGATAACGCGGTCCATCCAAAAGGAAAGACCGCGCTGCTCCGGGCGGGAACCGGAGGAAAGCGTTGTGACGGTAGCCATGTGCAGCCTCGGAAATCCGCTCGATTGTCTCCGTTGCGCGGAAACCTCTCCCGAACGGGTCCCATAGAGTAGCCCTTGGGTGCGGCTGAGTCCAGCCGGGGGCTGTGGAAATAATCCCGGGGATGCCAGCCAGGATGATCTCCATGACGGCGGCGCTTGCTTGGCGAAGAATCCGGAGTCAGCCGCTTCTAATGCTTTCCTACTATTGCTGGCCTTTCTCTTCATAGTTAGAGTTTCGGGCACCCGGGGCTGAATATCGATCTCGTGTCGCTCGAATCGTTCGATTTTTGTGCCCGGAAGTCTACGCTTGCGCGGCGTGAATTTTTTCTGGAGAGACAAACTGTATGAGGCGATCTTGCGCACTTCTATTTCTTCTGGGGTTAGCGCTGCCCGGATTTGGCCAGAGCAACTACGCCGTCCTCACGGGTAACGTCACCGATTCGCAGCATCTCCCCGTTGCTGGGGCCGCGGTCGAGCTTACGGCCGCGAGCACAGGAGCAATTCGCCGCGTCGTCACGAACCAGCAAGGACGTTTCGAGGCGCCAGCACTCCTGCCCGATGATTACGAACTGAAAGTTGAAGCGTCCGGGTTAGCTATGGCAAAACAGTTTTTGCGGCTGGAGGTGGGCCAGAAACTTGCCGTGGATATCACGATGAGAGTTGGTTCCATCACGCAGGGCGTCAAAGTCACTGCCGGCAGCGAAGTCTTGCAAACGACCGACGCCAGCGTCGGAGAGGTGGTCGAGCCCACCTCCATTCGCGAATTGCCCCTGAACGGGCGCATGTTGATTGACCTGGTGCTCACCGTGCCCGGCGCCCACGTCGGTTTTGGCGCGCAGACGGGATCCACGAATCCTCTTTACTGGCGTCCGGGGCAACGCTCGGCCGTGGTGATCGGCGGCAGCCGCCCGAATGCGAACTTTTTCCTGCTGGACGGCGCCACAAACACCGATCCCACCTTCAATACGCAGAACTTGAGCCCTTCTCCCGACGCGGTCAAGGAATTTCAAGTGGAAACGAGCGGCTATACCGCCGATATGGGAGGCGCCGGCGGCGGCCAGATCAATATCGTCACGCATTCCGGCTCCAGCCAATACCACGGGACGATTTACGAATTTCTCCGCAACGGCGCAATGGATGCCAGCACCTTCGCGTCGATGGGAAACAATCACCTGGTGCAGAATAATTTCGGTGCCTCATTCGGCGGCCCGCTCATCGGAAAGAAAACTTTTCTCTTCGTCAACTATGAGGGCTTGCGCCTGGCGCAAGCAGACGCCCAGGTTTTGACCGTCCCCACGCAAGACGAAATCAAGGGTGATTTCAGCACGAGCAACGTCGAAATCTTCGATCCAACTACCGCCGTCAAGAATCCGAATTACAACCCGAGTCTGCCGACCGGGCCCTCGAATTTTCCGTATACTCGCTCGCAGTTTAACAACAATCAAATTCCATCGGGCAGGATCAATCCGCTTCTGGAAAGCTTTCTGCTGCAATATCTGCCTCCGCCGAACATGATGATGATGGCGGGCGCCTCGGATTCCAACAATTACCTCGACGTCCGCACCGAAAACCACATTCAGGACCAGGGCACGTCTCGCGTGGACCATAATTTCTCAAACGGAGATACTCTTTTGGCGCGGTACTCTGCCGGCGGCGAAAATGGCTTCTCCCCGAGCAGCGGCATGACCTCCACGACGGAAAACCTGCCGGGTTTTGGCGTGAACTTCAATAATCTGTCCCAGCAGGCCGTGGGGTCGTGGAACCACATTTTTGCGAGCAACAGAGTCAACACCGCCTCGCTTGCGCTTTCGCGCCTTTCGATGGACCGCACTTCACAGAATGACGGAACCAACGATATCGTTAGCGCGCTGGGCATTCAGGGAATCGGGTTCGGAGGCAAGAACGCCTGGGGTTCCCCGTGGTTCGCCGTCCAGGGATACACGGGAATCGGTGACACTTTTGCCGCAACGCCCATGCATGCCTGGGACACCACGATTGAAGTCCGGGATACCTATGCGTGGCAGCGCGGCCGCCACGGCATGAAATTCGGCGGCGAGTTCCACCGTTATGTCTGGCCGATGTGGGGATTCTTCCAGAATCGTGGCTACTACCAGTACACCACGGGTTACACAACTGAATTTGGTTTCAATGACGGCAGCGGCTCCGGACTGGCCAGCACGCTGCTTAGCCTGCCCGCCGTGAAACAGCGACAGGCTGGCATACCGCAAATGGATTTGCGCGCCTGGGGAACGGCGGCATTCGCTGAAGATAGTTGGCAGGTGACGCCCACGACGACTCTCAACCTCGGCCTCCGTTATGAGTACACCAGCCCTCTCTATGATAAAGACAACACCAACACGAACCTGATTTTTAACAACGGCGTTCCTTCCGTTTTCATCGGCGGCCAGTTGGGTTATCCGCGAGGGCTGATGTATGCCAACAAACACAACTTCGCACCGCGCGTGGGAATTGCCAGGAACCTTCCAAGTGCTGGCCTCGTCTTCCATGCGGCCTATGGAATCTTTTTCACGCCGGTAGATCTGAACACGTGGTGCAACCAGCGGCACAACGTCCCGTATGTTTTTCCCGAAACGCAGCAAGCCGACAACTTCACGCCGCCAGCCGCGCTCTTCAACACCGGCATGAACTTCGGCACTCCTGTTCTTGGCACGGGCACTCTAACGCCCACCACCGTGAGCTTCACCGCCTTTGATTCCCACGCTCCTGTGCAGTACGTCCAGCAATGGAACGGCTCGGTGCAAAAGAGCTTCGGGCAAAACACCTCTCTGGAAGTCGGCTACATCGGCTCACGCGGGTTCCACCTGCAAAGAGCGCACCTGATCAACAACACTCTTCCCGGACCGGGCCCTCTTGGCCCGCGGCGTCCCTTCAAGACGCTCACTTTTGTGCCGGGCACGGTGTTGACGCCGAGCAGCACCACCGCCGTCGTGCAGAGTCAAACTTTCCCGGTCAGCACCATCAATTTGTTGGAGAACACGGCGCAGAGTTGGTACGACGCGGGCTACCTGAATGTGCGCCGCCGTTATTCGCACGGGATCAGCTTTCTGGCCAACTATACTTTTGCCAAAAATCTGACCAATGCACCGGACTTCCGTTCTCCTATGGACGAATCGTCCATCCCACAAGACAATAGGAATCTCAACGCCGAAAAAGGTCCAGGCTGCGACGTCCGCAATCGCCTCTCCCTGAGCAGCGTTTACGATATTCCTGCTTTCCGGGGCCAGGACTGGGTTCGCCTGGTAACCCAAGACTGGCATTTGTCGATCATCTACCAGGTCCAATCGGGAATGCCCTTTACGATATCGGTCTTCGGAGATACAGCGAACTCCGGGACCGTGCTGGGGGAAAATCCGATCCGCGCCAACCTAACGGGCCAGCCCGTATTTGGCCCGGGCACGCACACCGCCGTGGAGTGGTTTAATCCCGCCGCATTCGCTGCGCCTCCAGCGTTTACGTACGGTAATGCAGGCCGTAACTCCGTGTATGGCCCGCCGATGCAAACGCTGGACTTCGCGCTGGCGCGAGCCTTTCGCGTCAGCGAGAGAACCAATTTGCAGTTCCGGGCCGAAGCATTCAACGCGCTGAATAAGGTGAACCTGGGCACGCCGAACCGCTACGTCAACACCCCGCAGTTCGGAACGATCACCATGGCGATGACGCCGGGACGCGAAATGCAGTTGAGCGCCAGGCTTTCTTTCTAGCTCCGGGAAATTACAGGCCACTGCGACGCGATGCCTTGAGTGGAGGGCGCGGGCGTGCTATTTTGAGTTGTTGCCCCGGAGTGGCGGAACTGGCAGACGCGCTGGACTCAAAATCCAGTGGTACTTAGTACCGTGTGGGTTCGACCCCCTCCTCCGGGATGCCTATCTTCTCAATCCTTCGTGAATACTGCGACTTCCGCGTTTTACAAGGCCTTTTGTTGATTCAGGTCTGCAAAGCTCTGCAACGGAGTGAAGTGAAAATCGCGTTTTTGGGGCCGCATTGGATACACTGGATCAGTGGCACAGCCGTGGACCAGGTATTCCTTTGGGAGAATTTCTTGTGCTTCTACAACGATGCTACCTGTGTCTGGGCTGGGTTGAAGGCTTCGCAGATGGATTCACTGCGCATGAGGAGCTGCTAAGCAACCGTGCAAAAACAGCTTCACATCTGGGGTGAGATCGTGTAGTTCCATTTTGGTAGGACACGCTTCTGCGGGATCGAGATTTGCGCGAGATCGCGTTTTGAGATTTTGACGCCAGTTGGGTAGTAGGTGGTGTCCAGGCGTGCGGTCACTTTCAAGCCGGTGGTGGTTGTGGTGGTTCGGATAAACTTTAGGGCTTTCTCATAACTGTCCAGAGGTTCGGTTTCCCAGTTTCTGCTGATCTGGCTGAACAGGCGATGCTCGATGGGATTCCATTTAGAAGCACCGGATGGGTAGTGAGAAACGGTGATGCGCAGTCCCAGGCCATCGCACAGTTGCCGTTGAATTTCTTGCTTCCAGGCGCCGCGCTGTGCCCCATTGCTGCCGCCGGTATCAGCCAGGATGAGGATGTGGCGGGATTGATTTCCTGTGGCCATCTTTCAAGTGTTCATCGGATGGACAATTACAGTGTTCACCGGATGGACAGTTACTCTGAATTGGTTAGTGTGCAATGCCATACCCGGATCGGCTTTCCCCTGGGTAAGTACGCCTTGTAGGCCCCTAACTCATTGTGTCTCGGTTACCTGAAAGACTTAGAACAAATCGGGAGGATCTATGAAAAGGTCACTAAAGTGCGTCACAGCGGCGCTCCTGGTGCTCTTCGGGTTCGCGCTGCTTGCAGCCAGTGTCCATGCCCAATCCACTTTCGTATACACCAACAACAATGACATCCCAAATACTGTTACCGGTTTCTCCGTTGGACTTGGCGGAACCTTAACAATGGTCCCGGGTTCGCCTTTCCTGACCGGGGGAGAGGGGGTTGGCTTCTACTTCGCTTCGAACACCGCTACGGTCACCATTAGGAAAAAACTCCTTTATGTTTCCAACAACGGAACCAATAACATCAGCGGTTTCTCTATCAATACCACCACTGGGGCTTTGACGCCTGTTCTAGGCTCGCCGTTCGCGACGGGCGGATCAGGCATTTTTGGCATTTCGTTGGCGGTGACTCCCAATGGCAAATTCGTGTACGCCGGGAATGCTGGGTCCGGCGACATCTCGGCATTCAGCGTTGGGTCGAATGGAGCGCTCACGCCCATCGTAGGCTCTCCTTTCTTTGTAGGGGATGCGCCGGACGGCATCAAGGTATCGCCCAACGGCAAGTTCCTGGGCGTTGCTCTACCGTTCTCAGACTCCGTGGCCATGTTCCACATTGGCTCCAATGGTGCGCTCGCGTCCGTCCCTGGTTCGCCTTTCCCCCAGGGAGGTACTGCTGGTGGGGACCAAACTGCTTACGTGGATATGAGTTGCAAGTCTAATCTACTCTTTGCCGCTATTTCTAACTCTACCGAAACCGAAGTGGGCGTATCAACTATTGCGTCCAGTGGCGCCTTAAGTCCGATCGCAGCCTCCCCGTTTACCTTCGTCCCTGGCGTCAATTCCAATGTGGGCATACTCAGCCCGAAGAACCAGTGGCTATTTGTCAGCAACCAGGACAGCAACACTATTACGTCGCTAGACGTAGGAGCGAATGGCAGCCTGGCGCAGGTAAGTGGGTCGCCATTTCTCGATTCAGGGGCATTGACTCCCAGCGGCATGGCCACGAATGCGGAAGGTACTTTGCTCTACGTAGCTAATGGTGACAACACGGTGACGGGCTTCAGCATCGACAACAGCAACGGTTCTCTGTCTCCGGTGCCGGGTTCTCCTTTCCTCACAGGTGGCGCTGGTATCTTGAGCTCCCTTACGACGTTCCCGGCTAAACGGGTTGAGGGTGAGGGCAACGAGAATGGTGATGATGGGCATAAGGGTCACTTCCGTTTCGAGGCCGAACGTGAGTGCGAAGCTTCGAGCGGGATGGACTTTGAGGAAAGTGACAGCGGCAAAGGAATGAAAGGCAGCGTGAACGCTTATACCGCCGTAGGGAACACGGCCACTATCACAGGCGTAGGAACCCTGCTCGACGGTACCCCGGTCCACTACACCGCAATTGTTCTGGGCAATGCCCCGGTGATTGGAGCGAACCGCTTCGCCATTAGCTGGGTTACCTCCACAGGTTCAGTCTTCCACACGTCGGGAGCACTGACGGACGGCTATATCGTAGTTCACGCGCAGTAGGTACAACGGGAGTTGTTCGGTTGTTCTCAACTAAAGAACATCTTCCACAAAGAGGTCGTCTTGTATTGAAGGGGTCCTAGCAGCTAGGCACTCTTACGGGAGTCTAGGACCCGTTTCAACGTCCAGGTTCAGTAATTTACGTTGCTCCCAGTTGCGTTGAGATGGCCTCATTTGCAGGTCAAAGTGCACCAACCAACACTCATCCGTACCTCGAAGCCTGTCCCTCGCCAAAATGTTATCTGGCCCAAATGCCTTTGAAATCAGTGACATTTAAGAAGATGAAACTGAGGCCCAGCAAAACCAGGCGATCGGGTTGAAACCGCATGAATGGGCATAATAAACATGGCACAATAATCGGCTGTGGTTCGACCCCCTCCTCCGGGACCACCTTCCGATCTCCAAGACAGCGCGGAAACCCTGGACCGGGTGTCAAACGTGGGAAGCCAGTAAAATAGAGTGTGTTTCAAGCATTTAAACGGTTTAATATAGGTCCGCCCGGCCTTAGAGACGCGTTGTTCTCGATCGCCAATTCGAAGTAGCCGAACCTCGAAGGAGCCTCATGCCGCTCTTGCGTTCGTCGTACGTCTGCGTTTTTGCACTGTGCGCTATTCTCCGCCCCAGCAGCTATGCCGCTGATACGCCGAGTGAGCGTCCAGAGCGAACGTATCTGCACAAGAATTGGCAGATTCAGTCGTCGTGCGAGGTAAAGGCCGCGGGCGAGCAAATTTCCTCGGCCGGGTTCGACGCGAAGGGCTGGCACAAGGCAGACGTTCCGGCAACGGTGGTGGGCGCACTGATTACCGATAAGACGTATCCGGATCCGTTCTGGGCGAACAATCTACGATCCTATCCGGGAATGTTTCCTTCCAACAAGGAGCTCTTTGCCAATCACGACATGCCGGAGGGGAGCCCGTTTCGTTGCTCGTGGTGGTTTCGCACGGAGTTCAATTTGCCAGCCAACTATCAGAACAAGAAGGCCTGGCTGAATTTCCTGGGAATTAACTATCGCGCGAATCTCTGGGTCAATGGAAAAAAGGTCGCCGACAAGACCGAGGTTGCCGGCGCCTACCGAACCTTTGAATTCAATGTCAGCGAGTTCGTTCAAGCAGGCAAGCGTAACGCCATCGCCGTGGAGGTCTTCGCGCCGGAGAAAGACGACCTCGAGATCACCTGGGTGGATTGGAATCCCACTCCCCCGGACAAAATGATGGGTGTCTGGCGGGAAGTATTTTTGGCGCAGAGCGGAGAAGTTGCACTGAGAAACCCGTTCGTCGCTTCCAGGCTGGGGCCGGGATACGAGACTGCCGAGATCACGGTCAGCGCCGAATTGCAAAATACCTCTACCGCTCCGGTAAAAGGGAGCCTGCACGCGCGACTGCAAGGGTTTGAATTACAACAGGACGTGGAGCTTGCTGGCGGAGAAGCCAGGATTGTAAGATTTTCGCCGGCGCAATCCCCAAAACTCAAACTGGAGCATCCGCAGCTCTGGTGGCCCTATCAAATGGGCACGCCCACTCTCCACACCGCAACGCTCTACTTTGAAAGCGGCAAGCGCGTTTCGGATCGGGCGGAGGTCATCTTTGGCATTCGCGAAGTTACTTCGGAGCTCACGGCCAAGGGCCATCGCCTCTTTAAGGTCAATGGCCGGAAAGTGCTCATTCGCGGCGCCGCCTGGGACGAGGACATGTTTCTTCGATGGTCCTCCGCTCGGCTGGACGCTGACCTTGCCTATGTTCGTGACATGGGCTTGAATACCATTCGCCTTGAAGGCCACCTTGATCGCGATGAATTCTTTGAGAAGACGGATCGGCTGGGCATACTCGTCATGCCCGGTTGGTCCTGCTGCGACGCCTGGGAGCGCTGGGACGATTGGAAAGGCGATCAGAAGCGCGTGGCCGCCGCCTCGCTCACCAGTCAGATCTCCCGTTTGCGCAATCATGCGAGCGTCTTCGTCTGGCTCTATGGTAGCGACGGCCCGCCTCCTGCGGATGTCGAGCAGATGTACCTCGGAATTCTGGAAAAACTCGAATGGCCGAATCCCTCGCTCTCTTCTGCCTCAGAAACGCCCACGAAAGTTACCGGCAATTCCGGCGTAAAGATGACCGGCCCGTACGAATATGTTCCGCCTGTCTATTGGCTAGCAGACACGGAAGCAGGAGGCGCCTACGGCTACAATACGGAGACAAGTCCGGGGCCGGCGATTCCGACGCGAGAATCGCTGGAGAGATTCATCCCGAAGGATCATCTTTGGCCGATCGATGACGTTTGGAATTATCACGCTGGCGGCGAGCGTTTCACGACGGTCGATGTTTTCACCGATGGTTTAAACCGGCGCTACGGACAGGCGTCGTCGCTCGAAGATTACGAGCGCAAAGCGCAGGCAATGACCTACGACGGGCAACGCGCCATGTTTGAGGCCTACGCGCGGAACAAATACACTTCCACGGGTGTGATTCAGTGGATGCTGAACAACGCGTGGCCTTCCCTGATCTGGCATCTCTACGATTACTACCTCGTGCCGGCGGGTGGTTACTTCGGCACGAAAAAAGCTTGTGAGCCGGTCCATGTGCAGTATTCATACGACGACAACTCCGTCGCGGTGATCAACGGAACTTATGAGTCAATCAAAGGTACGAAAGTCAGCGCGAAAATCTACAGCATCGATGCGAAGGAAAAAGCTTCCCGCGAGGCGACACTTGATTTGGGGGCGGACAGCAGCACGAAGGCGTTCGATCTCCCAACGCCGGATGGATTGACGCCAACCTATTTCCTGAAGCTCGAGCTCCGTGGTGCGGATGGAAAGCTGGTCAGTGAGAATTTCTATTGGTTGTCGACAAGAGCGGACGTGCTCGACTGGGCCAAGCGAACCGACACGGTTTACACCCCGCAGAAGGAATTTGGAGACCTCACCGGGCTGAACAGCCTTCCCAAAGCAAAAGTGGCGATCACCAAAACAGTGCACGTGAGCGGAGGCAACTCCATGCTCGCGGTGGCCGCCGTGAACAACAGCAACAGTGTCGCGTTCATGGTTCATCCTCGGCTCACACGCGGCAAAGGCGGGGAGGATGTCACGCCAGTTTTCTGGAGCGATAACTATTTCTCATTGCTGCCGGGCGAGAAAAAGTCCGTCACCGTGAGATTTGATTCCTCCTCACTTCACGGCGCGGCACCGGAACTGGTGGTAGAGGGCTGGAACGTGGAGCGGATGGCGCACTAGTCGAGGAGCAATGCGGGTGCCAGCGCTTTCCCGATCTGGCGGGCGACATCCAGTTGGACATCGAAAACGTCGCTCAAATCCCGGTCATACGTGGCCGACCACAGATGGGTTTGGTCCCGCGCCGCAATCAACTGGCCGGTAATGCGAATGCGCTGGCCATCGCAGCGCACGCTTCCCTCAAGCACGCAGTCGACATGCAACTCCGCAGCAATTTCTCCAATGGATTTCTTCGTGGCCTTGTATTGGACGGCGGAAGTTCGCGCGATCACGCCCAGTCGCTTGGGGTTGAGCTGTCCGAGATGCGAGATCATCTCCTCCGTCAGCCCCTCCACAAAGTATTCCTGCTCGCAATCACCACACAAATTCTCGAAGGGAAGGAAGAGGAGCATTCTCTTGGCTGCCGCAGCGGCCTTCCCGGGCTTAACCACAGAAGCAATGAAACGATATCCAAGCCGGGGGAGAGTTTCGATGAAACGGGGACTCCGCGCGGAGTCTCCCAGTAAATCGCGAAGTTTATTGACGGCGGTGTTCAGCCCGTGCTCGTAACCAACAACCGCATCGGGCCAAAGTTTTTCGCGGAGCGCTCTCCGCGTTACAACATGCCCGGCACGCTCCAGTAACAGTTCCAGAATTTGAAAGGGCTTTTCTTCCAGCCGGATGCGCATTCCATGCTTGCGAAGTTCGTGCGAGTGGAGATTGACTTCAAATGTGCCGAAACGCACGATCTGGGCCGCACTCTGAGCATCGTTCATTGGTCGTTCGCGGTGGCTTGCCCGGCGCCGACGCAGGGTTGCCGGCTGGTCCTATTCGTTTTGATTGACCTTTTCTCGTAAGTCTTAACTACCGAGTGGTCTGTACGTGGATAAAGACTTGTCCTTCCGCTGATTTATTCCCGGCGAACTTTTGCCATCTAAGCAGAGAGAACATTTAGGCAAACGTCGTAACGGCTGCCTTAACTCAAAGAGGACCACCCGGCAATTATGAGTCCACATTCACCGACCACCTCAAGGCCATCGCCTTTACAGCGGGATTCCACTTTGCCTTCATCGAGCAAGGTGGCACTAGCCTTTATCCGGCGCCGGCACAGCGCGTCACCAACCTAGAAGTCTTGAGAATTCTGCTGAGCATCGGCCCCAGCGCGACCATGCACTTCCAGACCTGGCAGGACAAAGCCGGCAATTCCACTCCCTTGACGGACGTCGATCCTGTGAACAACTCGACCGTTACCTTTTCCACGTTGAGCGCTGCCCAGGGCAAGATAGATCCAGAATCCTTGAACGGGGACACCTTGCAGTCCAACTTGATCATGCCCGAGCCAACCCACTTCCTGGACCAGAACCTCGGCCCGGTGGCCATCATTCGCCCGACTTCAATAGCTTTAGGTGGGGCAGTCGCGTCTGTCCAGTCGTTTGTGACGGACGGGCTTTTCATTAATCCCAAGACCAAGAAAAGTGACACCGGGATCATCCAAAAGCACATGCAACTGGCGGAAGAAGCTGATGAGGCTCGCCGCCGCTCTAGCCTGTACCCCAGGCAGCAGTTAGCTGGCTCATCCTAAGCGCGCTCTCGAAGCCTGCGGGCCCAAACATCTCTGGTTTGGGCCCCTATCATTATTCTTCAGGATGCTGCTGCCCCGGCGCGACCGTCGGGGCGAGCTGCCTTCCGGTCTATACTCCTCTCCCACTGAATGTCGGGCTCTCCGCGACTGGCCGGGCGCAACCATTCATCGCGTATCCCTCATCCAATGCCGTAGAATTGCAGTGTAGCTTTTGGGCGCGGGAAACAAGTCTGGAGATCTGCGGGATTCGTGATTTCCGAGTGTGAGAGGGAATAATGAAGAGAGTGAAGCATTTCTTGGCGGCAGTCCTGCTGGGGCTGTTTTTTGTAGGCGTAGCGGCGGCGGATACTTTGGAATTGAAAGATGGCCGGGTTTTGAAAGGGAAGTATCTCGGCGGCACGCAAGCGGTGTTGCGCTACGAGATTAACGGGGAAGTTCAGACTTTCAACACAACGGACATAGTGGCGCTGACGTTTACCGCCAATTCAAGAAGCACTGCCCCAGCGATGGCTCCCACCGCCGCTGCTCCTGTCGCGGCGAACTCCCTGGCTCCGACGGCTCCCGGTGGCGAGGTTACCATCCCCGCGGGGCAATCTTTGCTCGTGCGCATGATCGACGGCGTGGACTCCTCAAAAAACCACGTGGGTGACGTATTCCATGCAAGCCTGGAGACCGACCTGACCGTTGGAAATTCCGTGGTGGCGCGGAAGGGCACCGATGTTTATGGGCGCTTGGCCGAGGCTAAGGAGGCTGGCCACATAGCCGGCAGCGCCGAGCTGCAGCTCGAACTGACGCGCATCGTGATCGATGGCAAGGACTATCCGGTCGTCAGCAGCGATTACACCCTGCAAGGCAAAGGGCGCGGCGCGAACACCGCGAAGAAAGTGGGCGGTGGCGCGGTGGCGGGCGCCATCATCGGCGCGATTGCCGGCGGCGGCAAGGGCGCGGCGATCGGCGCGGGTGTCGGCTCGGCGGCCGGCGCGGGCGTGCAGGTGTTCACGCGCGGTCAGCAGGTAAAAGTGCCGAGCGAGACGCTGCTGGAATTCCGCTTGCAGCAGCCTGCAACGGTGGCGGCGACGCAAAGATAAGCATGATTCTCGCGGTTCCGTATTGAAGCCCGGGAGAAATCTTCAGAAAAAGACGAGCCGCGGCTCGCCTTTTTCTTTCCCTGTTCTCTTTTCCTGGGTGGGGCACTCTTCTTGGGTTTTCCTTGCCCGTTATCGGTTTGGAACCATCGGCCAGAAATTCTCCCTTGCCACCCCTGCTGTTAGTGAGTAAGATACCCCCTCAAGTGAGGAGATCATGCCAAAAGAGAAACCTAGAGTAAACATCGGAGAAGTGATCAGGACTTACCGGGGCCAGCGCAGCCTGTCGCAGGGCGACATCGAGCGCCGCACCGGGCTGCTGCGTTGTTACCTGTCGCGCGTGGAAAACGGGCACACCGTCCCGTCCCTCGAAACGCTCGCCAAAATCGCGGAAGCCATGGACATCTCATTGGCGGACTTTTTCCCCGGCACTGAAACGCCGCGCGACCGTGAGACGCAAAAAGCCCTTGGAGAGCTCTCGCAGGACGAGATTCGCTTCCTGGCGGAAATCAAAAAGTACAGCACCACGCTTTCCGATGGCGACAAGCGGCTGGTGCTGGCGATGATCCGCAAGATGGCTACCTTGATTCCACCTCCTGCGTCGAAAAAGTTAATCGTGCGCCGCCCAACTGTCTGACCGTTTTCACAATGGAATTTCGATTGCGGGACCGCGGTACTTCTGCCGCGCCCTTTTCTATTTTCGCTTTATTTGGATTTGTCAACTGCTCTGGCCGCGAATGATGCGGATGGCGTCGGGTAGGGCGGCGTCGCTCCGGCCATTGGCGCCTGCCTGGATTTCCACGCCCCGGGAGTCTTCCGGGTCGCTGCCTTCACCGGGCGCCAGGAAGAGATTGGCTTCGACGGCGTGCTGCTTGGTGTAGAGGTCGTAGTAACGGCCGCCGAGAGCGTACAGAGTCTCGTGGGTGCCGCGCTCGATGACGCTCCCCGCCTCGACGACGAGAATTTGATCGGCTCGTCGAATCGTAGAGAGCCGGTGCGCGATCACGAAGGTCGTGCGGCCGCGCATGAGGTAGCGCAGACCCTCCTGGATCAGCGCTTCCGATTCTGAATCGAGGCTGGACGTGGCTTCGTCGAGGATCAGGATGCGCGGATCGGCCAGGATGGCGCGAGCAATCGAGACGCGCTGCTTCTGGCCGCCGGAAAGCTTCACGCCGCGTTCGCCGACGACCGTGTCGTACTTGTTCTCGAAAGACTCCGCGAATTCGTCGACGCGCGCGATGTGGCAGGCGGCTAGAATTTCGTCGTCCGCGGCGGTGGGCCGGGCAAAAGCCACATTCTCCCGGATCGTTCCATCGAATAGAAAAGTTTCCTGCAACACGACGCCGAGCTGCGTGCGATACGAATCCAGCTTTACGGTCGCCAGGTCAATCCCGTCCACCAGAACTCTGCCGCTCGAGGGCACATAAAATGCCGCGATCAAGCCGATGATAGTCGATTTTCCCGCCCCGGAAGGACCAACGAGGGCCGTGACCGTTCCCGGTTCCGACCGGAAACTTACGTCGTGCAGAACTTCCTTCCGCGTATCGTAGGCGAAGCTCACGTCTTGCATCTCGACCATCCCGTTCACGCGATCGAGCGTAATCGTCCGGCCAGGCTCATCATCTTCCAGCTTCTCGTTGAGAATTTCGCGCGTGCGCTCGAGACCGGTGATGGCCTCGGTGATTTGCGTGCCGATGGCCACGATTTGAAAGACTGGCGCCACGAGAAGGCCCAGAAAGATATTGAACGCAAAAAAAGTTCCCAGCGTCATCGTGCCCGCAAGAATCTTGTGCGCGCCGAGTTCCATGATAATTGCGCTGACGATGCCCATCAGCCCAGCAGCGGAAAGACTCATCAGCGAAGTGGCCGTGAGCGTCTTCAGAACATTGTCCAGCAGGCGCTTCACGCCGCTGGCGAAGACCTCTTCCTCACGCTCTTCCGCGTGGTATCCCTTCACCACCCGAACACCGCTGAGCGACTCGGTAAGGCGCCCCGTGACTTCCGCATTGATTTTCGGCCGTGCGCGGAAAATCGGGCGAATCGTCGCAAAGGCTTTGTTGATCCCGTACCCGAAGACCAGCAGGATGGCAAACGCGACGCCGGTCATGGTCACGCTGGTGTGAATCAAGTAGACGAGCGCGATGACCGCGGTCATCAGCCCGCCGACAAATTCAACCAGCCCCGTTCCGATCAGATTGCGCACGCCTTCGACATCGCTCATGATCCGGGAAACGAGCGCGCCGGTTTTGTTGGCATCGTAGAACGAGACCGGAAGCCGGCCGACGTGCGCCTGCACCTGGCGGCGCAGTTCGGCGATCATTTTTTGCGCGGATTTGGAGAGCACTTGGGTCAGTGTGAACGACGTCAGTCCCTGAAGGACGGTCGCCGCAAGAACCGCTAGCACGATTGGCGTAAGCAGCTGGATTTGCCGCTTGCTGATGACGTTGTCCACCAGATACTTCGTGGAAGCCGGCAGCACCAATCCCGACAAGCGGTTAATGGCCATGAGCACGAAGCCCAGCGCCAGCAGCCCGCGCCTCGGCTTCATCAGCGCCCAAACGTCGGGAAGATTCTTCCACGCGTTCTTGCGTTTTTCACTTTTGGCTGGTGATTTGACGGCTGTCTCAGTGGCCATGATTGGAAGACGAACGATACCTCATGAATTTGATGCCAGCAGTGTCCGTATGACTATATTGCGAAAACGGATCGGAACCAGAAGGTATCTTCAGTCGCCCGCGGTTCCCGCGCGAGGCACGATGGCCTTGGCGGGTCGATCGAGACTCAAGACGCTGGAGATGAACTCGCTGACGGTGATGCCCAGATGGCCCCAAAGTCTCCGCTTTAGACTGGTGTAGTCCTGCGTGCCGCTGAACAGATCGCCCATCAATTGCCGGAACACCGGGCTGCGGCGCAGGAACTGAACCATGCGCGTCGTGACCGCACTGCCGAGGAAAGATCCACGATAGAAACGCCGCACGATGCGTGCCGCAAACTCCAGTTCGGCGCAGAAAGTAGCCTTTACCCACGCTGGGTACTTCTCGGGGCAGCCTTCAGCGAGCGCCCGGCCCAGTAGTTCGCCGGAACGAATGGCATAGAAAAGACCTTCGCCCGTGAGGGGATCTACCCAGGCAGCCGCATCTCCAACGAGCGCCCAGTTCTTTCCGATGACGTTTCTTTCTGAAAGCGTGCGCTCCTTCGGCGAAGGTAGGACGTGGCTATAAAACTTTGCGCCCTCCGTCTGTATACCGTGCTTCTCCACGAAGGTTTGCAGATGGCTGCGCAGTTCCGTGCTGGTATGCGACGACATGCTCCCGCAAATGCCGACCGACAGATGATCGCAGCGAGGAAACGACCAGATATAGCCTTCAAACTGCGGCAGGAACTTGATGGTGATGGAGTCGCTGGTCTGCGGCACGAAGTAACCCTGGGTCATCTCCAGTTCGTCGCGTTGCAACGCCCGTGTTTCCGGGAGCAACTGATTGCGCGCACCGGCCGCAAGAACCAGAAAATCGGCTTCCTGCCAATCGCCTTCCACGCAGTAGCGGGGCTTCGACGTAGAAGTGTCCACACTCATCACGCGGGAACGCTGCACGTTGCAGCCTGCATCTCGCGCGCGATCCAGGAGCATGCCGTTGAGCACCGTCCGCGAATAGATAACAATCGGATGGGGCATCTCAAGCGTGGCGCGATGCTCTTCGCTGCTGATCAGCTCGACGGAATTCACCAGTTTCTTGGGATAGGAATTATCGAGCAGGAATGGAAAGCACTGAATGGCCTTGTGCGTCAGCCCGCCGCCGCAGGGCTTTTCCCAAGCCAGGTGCTCGTCAAAAAGATTGACCTTGTGGCCCGCGCGTGCGAGTTGTTCACCGCACATTGCGCCGGACGGTCCGCCGCCGACGATCGCTATCTGAGCCATGGTCGTGCCTCGCTGAGAGCTTTCAATTCCGTCCCTGGGCGCGGAACCCCCGTCTTGAGTTCCTTTTGTGACGGCTCCTAAGGAGATGGCCATTAGGTGAGGGGAAAGATCACCAGGCAAAACCCGGTCTGTAGTATAGCACCGAATAGCGCCGTTGCCGCCGAGCCGGTTTCAGTACGCACCATGTCCATGCCGCTCCGCTGTATCAAATTGAACACCGCCATATACGGCGACAGGAGGCCCATGAGAATTTCCCCGTTGTGCAGAATCAAAACGCCGGCCATGAGCGCACCCCACGCGATGAGCCTCAGCGACAGCGCAAGGGCCAGCCTGCGCGCCCTTTTCCCCGGCAGCACCGGACCGAGCAGCGTCTCTTCTGCAATGAGGTAGGGGAGAAGGACGATTAGCAAAAGAGGGAAGCGCATCCACTTCGCGCCGGTCAGCCAAGCCTCGTAAATTGTCAAATCAAACCATACAGTGGCGAGAAGTAGCACCACGATTCCGGCGAATCCCGCTGCGAGCAAGCGGCGAGGGGAACTCCAGAGTGCAGGACGCACGCAACTCCAATGCACCACAACCAGCAGAACCCCAAAGAGAAGCAGGAAGCTGGCAAGATAGTCGCCCTGAAAAAGTCCAATCGCCTTCAAAGGAATCCAGAATCGCAAGAGCAGCACGATCAGCAGTGAGGCCGCGGCAAATTCCAGAAAGAGTCGTGGCACGCCGATCACCGTGCCCGTCGCGGCGATTTCTTCGCTTCCGTTCTTCCCAGCTGCCTCGCGGAGGAACGGCCCTGCGATCAGCAGCAGGCCGATGAAGCCAATGAGCGCGCCGGCAAGCGGGCGGTGCGAGGGCAACGCTCGAGCGGCAGGTAAATGCAGGAGTTGCGCCGACCATTCCTGCGAAGCGCGCACCACGGAACGGTTGAAAAGAACGCTGACGTGCGAGGCGCCCGGAATCTCCACGTATTTCACGGTCCCGTCGCTTCGCGAGGCAGCCAGGTCGGTGGCATTGCCGCGCATCGACTCCAGTTCCAGCGAGCCAATCATCACCAGAGAATGAGGGGGCAGCATCGGGGGATCGCTGAAAAGCAGCTTTTCCGCCGTCACTCCGTGTGCGGCCCGCATCGGCGCCGGCGAGATGGCGATCAAGCCCGCGACTGGAACGCGGGATGCGATTCGCTCGGCGATGGCGCCGCCCATCGAATGCCCGGCGAGAATCGTGCGATCGGGATCGATCATCCCGCGCGCGAGCAGTTCGCGAAGAAGCGCCTCACCGCACTGTTCCGCGCGCGCGGGAGAAAACGGCCCCGGCGTGCGTCCGTGTCCCGGTAAATCCGGAACGTAGCCACGAAGGCCCTGCTCGGCAAAGCCCTCCGCGAGGTACGACATGATTTTCTTGTTGGCGGAGATTCCGTGGAAAAGCAAAACCGATCCTTGTGAGCCTCCCTCTTGCTTTTCCACGATCGCGGTTTCGAGCCGGCAGCCCGCCGCGTCGATGAGAAATGTCCGCTCACGATAAGGCTTAGGGAGCGCAAGCCAGAGTCCTGCGGCGCAGAGCAGAACTCCGGCAATGGCACGAACGATCTGGCGTGATTTCATGGTGAGTCCCCGGGCCGCGGGCGCCGGACCTCCTGCGCGTGATAAACTGGTTTTTTAACAGATATCACTTTGGTTTTTCCGACCCGCATGGAGACCCTTTGAATTCGGCAGTCCTGACACTCGAGGAAGCGATTCTGCGGTTTGGCCGCAAGAAACGCAACGGCCGCCGCGTCGTCTTCACAAACGGCTGCTTTGACCTGCTTCATCCCGGGCACATTCGCAGCCTGGAACTGGCACGCGAATTGGGAGATGCGCTTGTCGTCGGACTGAATAGCGACACGAGTGTACGTCAGTTGAAGGGCGAAGGTCGCCCAGTTATTTCAGCACTCGAACGCGCGGAAATTCTCGCGGCCTTGGAATCTGTCGACGCTGTGGTGATCTTCGATGATCTGACGCCGCGCGAAGCGATCGCCGGTTTGCTCCCGGATGTCCTGGTGAAGGGTGGCGATTGGCCCGGCGACCGGATCGTGGGCCGCGAGGAAGTGGAAGCTGCCGGCGGGCGCGTCGTCTCCATACCCGTCGTGCCCGGTTATTCGACCACGGCCATTCTGCAGAAAATACGCCAAGGGGCGCGCGCCTCTCGCGCGGAATGCTGATCAACCACGCATGATACTTCCAGCCGTCCGCGAGAGATTGGAGGCCGTCCTTCGCCATGCGGCGATGGAGGGCGCGCTGGCTGCTTTGCGCTCCGGCGCCAGCCACATCTCGATCACCGGCCTGCACGATGTCGCGAAGGCTCTGTTGGCATCCTATTTGACGCGCGAATTACGGCGTCCGGCTTTTTTTGTGACCAATTCGAACCGCCGTGCCGAAGCGCTCGCGGAAACGCTGCGATTCTTCAGTGGCATTTTCCCGGGAGCGGCAGGCGGGGTCGCCACGCTCCCGGCCTTCGACAGGCTTCCCTGGGAATCGCAAAGCCCGCACCCGGACATTCTCGAACGGCGCGCGGCTACGCTCTTTCGCGTCGCGGATGGACAGATTTCCCTGGTGATCGCCCCCATTGCCGCGGCGCTCTGGCGCTATCAGGATCCGGCGGCGTATCTCTATCTCACCCGGACTTTGTCAAAAGATTCCGAAATTCCCCACGAAGAATTGATTACCCATCTAGGTTCTGTGGGCTACACCCGAACCGAAATGGTGGAGCTACCGGGACAATTCGCCGTGCGCGGCGGCATCATCGACGTGTTCTCCCCGGAAGCCGCTCGTCCTGTGCGCATTGAGTTGCTCGGCGACAGCGTTGAATCGGTGCGCGAATTCGACGCGCGCACGCAGCGGTCGATTGCGCCGGTCGTGCGCACGACGCTCTTGCCTTTGACAGAGTGGTCCGTGCCGGCGCCAGAAAAAGCGGATCTGAACGATGCCGCTTGGGAGACGCCTTCGTTCTTTGGGCCCACCGGCGAACCAGGGCCGAGCACACTCTTTGAGATGGCGGAAAGTTCGCTGCGCCCGATCGTGTTTCTCGATGAGCCGCAGACTCTGCGTGAAGCTGCGGCCAAGCATCTCGCGACTGCGACGGAAAATTACGAGCGTCACGGGCGCGCCAACTCACCCGCCGCCTCTCACTACTTCTGGTCCGAAGAGGAGTTTGTGGCAGCGCTGGAAAAAACTTCGCAAATTCATATCGAGCAGCTCGCCCTGGGTATCGGTTCCACGCCGCAGTTCGAGCTTTCCTCGCGGCCCAGCTCGCGTTTTCACGGCGATGTCGTTGCCTGCATGGGAGACGTGAAGTCCCAGCTCGCTTCCGGCGGAACGGTTTTCCTGACGGCCGCAAGCACCGGAGAGATCGAACGCTTTGCGGACATCTGCCGCGAGTATGAAGTGCCCTACGTGCTCGGCGAATCGGAAGATGCCGCCGCCGGCTTCACCGCCGAGGGCGCACACGAATCCGCGGCGATGCTGTTGATCCGCGCGCCTTTTGCGGAAGGCGTCACCTTTCCCAGCGCTCGGCTTACTCTTTTCGGCCACGCCGACCTTTTCGACGTCACGCCCACGGTCGAGCGGCCCAGCCGCAAAATCCGCACCTCCGGCTTCTTCGGCGATTTTGCCGAGTTGAAGCCCGGCGACTATGTGGTCCACGTGGATCACGGCATCGGGCAGTTCGAGGGGCTTCGCCAGATCGAATCCGGCGGGCACAGCGGCGAGTTCATGCTGCTGAAATATGCCGACGATGCGCGCCTTTACGTTCCTCTCGAACGCATGGACCTCGTTCAGAATTACCGCGTCCTCGAAGGCACGCATCCGCCGCTCGATAAACTCGGCGGCACCGTCTGGAACTCGCGCAAGACCCGCGCCCGCAAGTCCGTCGAAGACATGGCCGACCAGCTTCTCGCGCTTTACGCGCAGCGCAAGACGACGGAGGGATTTGCCTTTTCACCGGACGGCAATTTCCAGCGCGAATTCGAGGATGCCTTCGAATTCGAGGAAACCACCGACCAGGTCACGGCCATCAGCGACATCAAGCGCGACATGGAACGCGCCGAGCCCATGGACCGCCTGCTTTGCGGCGACGTCGGCTACGGCAAAACAGAAGTCGCCATGCGCGCGGCGTTCAAAACCGTAATGGACAACAAGCAGGTGGCTATTCTCGCGCCGACCACCGTGCTCACCTTCCAGCATTTCGAAACATTCAAGAAAAGATTCGCCGCTTTCCCGGCGCGTATCGAAATGCTCAGCCGCTTCCGCAGCGCCGCGGAGCAGAAAAAAATTCTCGCGGATTTGGAAGCGGGCAAGGTGGACGTGGTCATCGGCACGCATCGCCTGCTTTCGAAAGACGTGAAATTTGCCGACCTCGGTCTTCTCGTCGTCGACGAAGAGCAGCGCTTCGGCGTCGCCCACAAAGAGCGCCTCAAGGAAATGCGCAAAAATGTGGACGCGCTCGCGCTCTCCGCCACACCCATTCCACGCACTTTGCACATGTCGCTCGTTGGTCTTCGCGACATGTCCGTCATCGAAACGCCTCCGCGCGACCGTCTGGCCATTCAAACCGTCGTCGCCCCCTTTCAGGAAGAGCTCGTGCAGAGCGCCATCGAAACCGAACTTGCTCGCGACGGCCAGGTCTTCTTCATTCACAATCGCGTCGAATCGATTTATTCGCTCGGAGCCATGGTGACCAAGCTGGTCCCCAAGGCTCGCGTAGTCGTGGCCCACGGCCAGATGGCCGAAAAAGAGCTCGAGAGCGTGATGTTGAAATTCATCCGCGATGAAGCGGACGTGCTAGTGGCGACGACCATCGTCGAGAACGGTCTGGACATCCCGCGCGCCAACACCATCTTGATCAACCGTGCCGACCGCCTGGGGCTGGCGGAGCTCTACCAGTTACGCGGCCGCGTCGGTCGTTCCGCCCAGCGCGCCTACGCCTATCTCCTTGTCCCGGCGGACACTTCGCTCTCCGACATTGCTCGCAAACGCCTCGCCGCCATGAAGGAATTCAGCGAACTGGGCGCCGGATTCCGCATCGCCGCACTCGATCTCGAGCTTCGCGGCGCCGGCAACATGCTCGGCCGCCAGCAACACGGCCACATCGAGGCGATTGGCTTCGATATGTATTGCCAGATGTTGGAGCGCGCCGTTTCAAAACTGAAGGGCGAAGAAGTCGCCCCGGACCTGCGCACCACGCTCAGCCTGGGCTTTGACGTGCGCATCCCGCAGGACTACATCCCCAGCGAGAACCTTCGGCTGCGCACCTACAAACGCATCTCCTCGATCGCCTCCGAAGAAGACAAGCTGGACGTCCGCAAAGAGCTCGAAGACCGCTTTGGCACACCGCCTTCCTCCGTAGAAAACCTTTTGGAATACGCCGCCCTCAAATCCATGTGTGAACGATTGCGGATCTCCGCCGTAGAGCGCCAGGGGACCCGCATCGCGGTAAGGTTCCATCCCGAGACAATGCTGGACCCGGCCAAACTGGTCTCCGTGGTACGCTCTCGTACAGGCATCAAACTCGACCCCAGCGGCGTCCTCTGGATGGAGGTCAAACGGGGGGAATCGATCCCTGCTGCTTTGAGAAACGTATTGCTCGGCCTTCAGGGGCAGGGCTAAACTTTAGAGGTGAGGGAATTGATGCGAAAACTTGCCGTAATCGCGGCGCTCTGCGCCGCTCTGCCGCTCGCGGCACAAGACAAGCCGCAAGGTTCTCAGCCGAAACCAGCGGCGGGTTCCACTCTTGAGAAGCCGGGGATGGCGGCGCCCGACGCAAAATCCGAAAAGCCTGCGAAACCCGCCGCTGCCAAAACGGCTAATCTGGATAGCGGAAAAACCGTCGAGGAGATTATTGCGCGCGTCAACAATGAAATCATCACCCGCTCGGAGTACAACAAAGCGCGCCAGACCGCCGAAGAAGAAGCCAAGTCCGAATGCCAGAACCGTTGCACGCCGGAACAGTTGCAGATAGACATCGAAGACCGCCAGAAAAACACGCTGCGCGATCTCGTCGACCAATCCCTTCTCGTGCAGCGTGCCAAGGACATGGGCGTGAGCGTCGAGCCGGAACTTATTAAGAAGCTCGATGCCATCCGCACGGAAAACAAGCTGCCCAGCATGGAGGAGCTCGAAAAGGCGGTTTCCGGGCAGGGAATGAACTGGGAGGATTTCAAAAACAACATTCGCAGCACTCTGCTGACGCAGCGCGTGATCAGCAGCGAGGTCGGGTCGCACATCACCATCAGCGATGAGGAAGTGACGAAGTATTACGAAGCGCACAAGACCGAATTCGTGCGCCCGGAGCAGGTGGCGCTGCGGGAGATCGTGATTAGCACCGAAGGGAAGAAGCCGGAAGATCTCCCCGACCTGAAAAAGAAGGCGGAGACCGCTCTCAAGCGCGTCCAGGACGGCGAGGACTTCGGCGAAATCGCCAAGCGGCTTTCCGATGGCAGCACCAAGAGCCAGGGCGGCTTTCTCGGCATCTACAAGCGCGGAGAGCTCTCCAGGGAACTCGAAGACAAAGTCTTCAAGATGAAGCGCAAGGAATTGACCGAAGTCATGGAAACCAAGCAGGGCTTCCTGGTTCTCGAGGTCCTGGAGCACTACGACGAAGGCGAACAATCACTCGCCAAAGTCAAAAATGAAATCATGGACAAGCTCTACGGCGGACGTATGGAACCCGCGATGCGCGAGTATCTCAAGACCCTGCGCGAGCAGAGCTACGTGGTGATCAAGCCCGGTTTTCAGGACATCGCCGGCGGCGGTGGCTCAGAGATTCAGGAAGTGAGCGCCACGCCGGAAGTCAGCAAAGCCAAGAAAGGCCACAAGAGATTCCTTTTGTTTGGCAAGAAGTCAGGATCGGTGTCGGGAACATGAAGACGCCGTTTGTCACGGATCTCAACTCCGAACAAAGCATCACTACGTTTTTCCTCGTTCGCGAAAAGGAGATTCGCAACACCCGCGAGGGCAAGCCTTATTTGCGCCTTGAGCTCGGCGACCGCAGCGGCACCATTGAAGCGCGCATGTGGGACCAATTCGACGTTGCGGTGAGGGACATCGGCCGCGACGATTTCGTCAAGGTAAGCGCGCGCGTCGAGATTTACCGCAACAAGCCGCAGCTTGCTCTTCAGCAGCTTCGGCTCGCAAAGCCTGAGGAGGTCGATCTGGCCGACTTTCTTCCCCACACCAAGGAAGACGTCGCCAAGCTCTACGCCCAGTTGCTCGAATATGCGGGATCGATCGCGAATCCCTGGCTCAAGAAGCTGGTGACTGGAATCATTTCGGATCCTGGGATCGCCGCGAAGTACCAGCGGGCTCCCGCGGCGAAAGTGATGCATCATGCCTATCTCGGCGGCCTGCTCGAGCACGTCATCGGCTTGTGCGGCCTCGCGAAGCAAATTGCCGCCCACTATCCGGAGCTCGACGTCGATCTATTGCTCACTGCGGCCATGCTGCACGACGTCGGCAAACTCGAAGAACTCTGCTACGAACGCGCCATCGGCTACACCGTCGAAGGCCAGCTCCTCGGCCACATCGTGATGGAACTCGAAACTGTTTCAAAAGCCATGGACGCCATCGAAGGCTTCCCGCCCAACTTGAAGGCCGTCGTCCAGCATCTGCTCATCAGCCATCACGGCCAATACGAGTTTGGCTCGCCCAAGCTCCCCATGGTCCGCGAAGCCCTGGTCTTCCACTATATGGACGACCTCGATTCGAAACTCGCCGCCGTGCGCGCCGCCCTCGCCGTCGACTCCGGCGAACCCGAGTGGTCCGCCTACAGCGGCGCCCTCGGCCGCAAATTCCTCCGCCTCGATGAATTCTTGAAGCCCAAGGACGCTGCGGCGGCAAAGAAGACGGCGTAGTTTCCATGATTCCCGCATCCTTTCAAATTCGGGACCTGACCATCCGTCCCGCCGCGGTCCTCGCTCCCATGGCCGGCGTGACGGACACGCTCTTTCGCCGTGTCATTCGCGGCCTCGGCGGCTGCGGCCTGCTGATGACGGAGTTCACCAGCTCGGAAGGCATCACGCGCAGCGCAAAGAAAACGCTACGCTATCTCTACTTCCAGGAAGATGAGCATCCGATCACGGCGCAACTCTTCGGCGCGAATCCCGCCGTCATGGCTGAAGCCGCAAAAATGGTCGAAGACCTCGGCTACGACGCCGTGGACATCAATCTCGGCTGCCCCGCCAAGAAAGTCGTGAAGTGCGGCGGCTCCGGCCTGCTCCGCGATTTGCCGCTGCTCGAAGAGATTTTTCGCTCCGTCCGCGCGGCCGTTAAAATTCCGCTGACCATCAAGCTGCGCGCCGGCTGGGACGAAAATTCCATCGTCGCCGTCGACGTGGCGAAAATGGCCGAAAGCCTTGGCGTGGAAGGCGTCGCTGTCCATCCGCGCACGCGCACGCAGGGCTACGCCGGCGCCGCGGACTGGAGCATCATCGCCGCCGTCAAGCATGCCGTGAAAATCCCCGTCATCGGCAACGGCGACATCAATAAGCCCGAAGATGCCGCTCGCATGGTCAGCGAAACCGGCTGCGACGCCGTCATGATTGGTCGCGCCGCCGCCACCAACCCGTGGATTTTTTCGCAGATGCAGCAACACGCGGAAACCGGCCGCTACGACACCCCCACCGACGCCGTCCGCTACCGTTTACTGATGGGCTACTATGGGCAAATTAATGCCGCCAACCTGCCCGATGGTGTAGGCAAAATGAAGCAGTTCGCTTGCTGGTTTACTCATGGTGTGGGTAACGGCAGCGAGCTCCGTGGAATTGTACATGCGGCGCGCACGCCCGCGGAGATCCTCGAGAGTGTCGAACGTTTCTTCGAGGGCCGAGGCATCGCGCAGCAAGAATCTGACTCCGACCCGATCGGGGTCACCAGAATTGTTGACCGCCCTGCGGTCACCAGAATTGAGGACCCAGCCGATGGTCCCTCCCAGCACCACGGTATCGAGGCAACGCTCGGAACGTAGAATCGCCGTCCGCCTGCCGCTCAAAGTCCGGGGGCGCGACGCCCGTGGGCTCCCCTTCGAAGAAGATACCGCCAGCGAAAATCTTTGCCGCAACGGCGCCGCCTTTGTGACGCGTTTCGACGTCGCCATCGGCTCCGACCTCGAAATCCATATCCCCTTTTCGCAATACGCCTCGCGCCGCCCCGGCAGCTCCGCGCTCTCCCGTAGCGCTGACGCGGACTTCTCCACCCAGGGCCGCGTCGTGCACGTCGTCGAGTCCCAGTCCGAAGGTGAAAAGCTTGTCGGCGTCCAGTTCACCGGCCCCCGTTTCCAGCGCGTCTTCCGCTCCGAATCCGCCGCCTAACTCTTTCATTCGTAGTGGCAGGTCTTTAGACCCGGTTTTTTTCTTCCGTTGTTATTGCCCCAAATACGTCGCAATAAACCAGCTATTCCCCCACGCATCCTTCACTCCCGCCGCCCGGTCTCCATACGGCTTGTCCTGCGGCACTTCAATCGACGTCGCCCCCGCCCGCAGCGCCTGCGCGTACACCGCATCCGTGTCCGGCACGTACACGTGCAAGTGGCACGGCATTGGCTGGAATTCACCGTGCGCCTCGTCAATCTCCAGCGTAGCGTTGCCAATTCGAATCGTGCCATGCAGCACAGCGCCCTCTGGCGATTTGTGCACGCCCATCGCCTCGGCCCCGAACGCCGCCTCGAGGAATGGGATCATCTTGTGAGCTTCGCGGAGATGCAGATAAGGCTGGACGGAGCGTAGGCCCTCAGGCCCGGGAGTCCAGCCTTTCGGCGTGGCGATATACCAGTGATTGCCGAATTGGTCTTTGGCGGCGCCCCAGCGGTCGCCTGAAGGGTGGTCGTCGGTCGGCGCGTAGATGGAGGTGGCGCCGGCTTGAAGGGCGCTGTCGAACGTGGCGTTAGCGTCGTCCACATAGAGATGAATGGCCGTGGGCGCGGCTGGATACGCGTCGCTCGCATCGCTCACTTCGATCGCGCCATTGCCCACAGCTACCTCGGCGTGCGTGATCAAGCCGTCAGGCGTCGGCATCCTCATCTGCTCCACGCCCTTGAAAGCCGTCTTCAAGAATTCGAGGAACTGCGCCCCGCCCCTTACGATGATGTAAGGCGTGATGGACAACAATCCCGGTCGTTGGTAATGAGCCTCTCTTGCTGGTGCAGCTGCGCCCGCTCTCGATGCTGCTGCTGTGCCCGCTCTCGATGCTGCTGCTGTGCCTTCATTCATGGTTGCTCTCCTTTGCAAATCGGATTTGAGGGTTGCTCGAAACTCTTGGCGCGGAAGCTCGCGCAACACCTGCGCAACACGCATCAGGGGCGCGAGGTTGAGGTCAGGCGCTTCCTCGGGGCGAGGCCGCAGCGACACTAGCATCGCCTGCACCACCTCATCAAGCTGCACCGCGAGGGAGCGCTTAGCCATGGCCGCCCTCCATCTGCGCCCGCAAATTCTGCATCGCGCGCAATTGCAATTGCTTGATGGCCCCCGGCGTCTTCCCCAGCCGCTGCGCAATCTCCCGGATGCTTCGCTGCTCCACAAATCGCTCGTACACCACCTGCTTCTGAACCTCCGGAAGCTCCCCCACCAGCCGGAACAATCGCGAGCGATTCTCAGTGGCACGCAATTCGGAGGCTTGCAGGCCGGGATCGGCCGCAACCTCTGGCGGATCGTCCAGGGCAGGGAACTCCCGCGCGGCTCGTTTGGCCTGATCGACAATACAATTCACCGCGATCCGCATCAGCCACGCCGCAAACGGAACCCCGCGCCATTCATAATCCGGCAGATTCGCCAGCGCCTTGTGAAACACTTCCGATGTCAAATCTTCCGCGGTGGCCCGCTCCCTCACCCGGCTGGCGACAAACGCATACACACGCTCGAAATGCTGCTCGTACAGCGCGTCGAACTTCGCCGGATCGCTCTGCGCCGCCTCCACCAGCAACCGCTCGTCCACGCCTGCCCGAGCGTCCCCGGGCACAGCTTCATCCGTGCCTTTCGCCGAACGCTTCCCTGCCGGTCGTCGCCTGGCCATCATCGCCCTAACAATATAACTGCCCGCCACAAAAAAGGTTACGCCCTCCCTTGCTGTATTGGGGCAGGCTCGGACACTGTCGGGATCGTTCCCCATTGCGGCGCTTCTCTCCCTTCTGCAACGAAATCGTTGTCAACACTATGGATGTGTTGCTGGCCCGCACGTAGCTGTGCAAACGCTGCGGGCTCACCATCTCGCAGGATTGAGCATGGGCCGTCGTGAAGATGCCTCGTCACTACGTCCCCTCCTGCCGGCAATCTGTTTTGACGTCTACCTAACTCGGGTGATACATAGAATTGCATCCAGCCCCTTGGGAGAGGCATCTGGTGAGCCTCTTGTCAGGCCCGCCGGCCTCCGCATGCAATCAACGGAGGAACAATGAAGAATTCCATTAAGGTGATCGGCCTGACTTGTCTCCTGCTCGGCATTCCCGCCTGCCTGTATGCCGACCGTGCTCACGACCTCGCCAAACTGGCTGCCAAGCAGAAGGCCGCAACAGGGTGCAATCCGGCGAGTCTGAATACCCAGACGTGTCACGCTCAATTTCCAACCGGCTGCACCGACTCAGCCCACCGGTACGACGCGTACTTGAATTTCTTGAAGGACCAAGTCCCTGGTCCAGCCTTGGCTTCCACGGCGCTTCTGAATGGAAATGATTCCCAGTCGCTGGAAGGCAAAATTCCAAAGGGATTGAGCAGTGCTAACCATGCCAAGTCTGCTCCGGCTCTCGCTGGCCTTGGTGAAGGCAACATCGTTACCGTCATCGCTTATCTTTACTTCGTGGAAGACACTAGCAAAGGCGCACACGTCAAACCTCCGATTGGGGAAACCGCCAATTGCAAACTTCAACTTCCGGACAGCTATGACTACCATATCGGCCTGGGTTTTGATCCGGCACTGGCGCAACAGATTTTAAAAACCAAACCAAAGCCCGTATTCGGCAAACCTGGGCCAATCGACAAAACCAGCGTCGTGGCGGAGATGACGCCACACACGCGGGCTCCCAAGTGGACCTTTGCTCGAGTCAATTCACTGCAAGGGCAGCAGGTCAAAGTTGTTGGACAACTGATGATCGATAACGTCCATTTGAACGTGAATGACGACTGTAGCTTCCCCGGCGCGACAGCGAGTTGCTGGCGTTCCACTGTCTGGGAAATCCATCCAGTAACCCAGTTTTATGTCTGCAACCTGAAGAACAAGCTATGCGACCAGTCTTCACCAGACAGCGCCTGGACCAGCCTCGACAACGTCCCGTAAAGAAGAAAGCTTCTTGCCCCTGCGCGCGTCGATGGCCTCCAACGGCCGCACAGTCAGGCATCGATTCGCGCAGCGCGCTTCTGCCGCCATCGCCGGTCCGACCAAAGAACGAACCAGAAGATCAACACGAACCAGTACGCCAGATTGGCGAAAAACGCGATATAAATGGCGCGAAAGTCCAGCCCGCCTCTATAAGACAGAAATGGTGCAATCAGCGCAGACAAGAGGTAGCCAGGAGACAGCACCACCAGCATATGCGTTGCCCAACTCCCTGACGAGAGCCAGAAAGGAGGTGCGCTTGCTATGCTGGCCACAGTAACAACCACGAGAATCGAGCCCACAAGCATAATGGCAACTTGGCCCCAGGAAGGGCGCACGACCGAGTCGTTCGTCTGCGGTTTCGCACCGTCAAACTCGGTGAGTGCGGGCTTTCCCTCACGTCTCTTCCTGCTCTGCTTTTGCGTCGATGATTTGGGCGTACGCATCGTGCCGCGTCAGGCCGCGCTCCTTGGCGGCGAGCTTCAGCGCTTCTTTGCGGTCGAGCTTGGCTTGGCGGATGAGTTCTTCGACGCGGTCGGCCAGACTTTGTGTCGAATTTGCTTGTGTTCGCGCGTCGGCGGGAGCCTCCGGGCCGATCAAGAGTGTGATTTCGCCGCGAGCGGGGCGTTCCTCGAGAGACGTGGAGAGTTCGGAGAGTTTGCCGCGGCGAAACTCTTCGTGCAGCTTCGTCACTTCGCGCGCTATGCAGGCGCTGCGGTTGCCGAGAACCTCCCGCGCGTCGGCAACACACTCCGCGACCCGGTGCGGAGCTTCGTAAAGGATGATGGTGCGGTCCTCGATGCGCAGGCGTTCGAGGGCGCGGCGCCGTTCGCCACTGCGCGCCGGCAAAAACCCGACGAACAGGAATTCTTCGTTAGGCAGACCTGAGGCGGAAAGGGAAGCGAGCAGGGCGGACGGACCAGGAATCGGCACCACGGGAATTTGGTGCCGCAGGCAGAGCGTAACAAGGCGGTGGCCGGGGTCGGAAACGAGCGGCATCCCCGCGTCGCTCACCAGCGCGATCTTCGCGCCTTGTTCTAGCGCCACTACCAGTTCCGGCGCGCGGGTCAATTCATTGTGTTCGTGATAGCTGACGAGCGGCTTGTGAATGTCGTAGTTGGTCAGGAGCTTCAGCGTGTGGCGGGTGTCCTCGCAGGCGATTTTGTCGACTTCCTTCAGGATACGCAGCGCCCGCAGCGTGATGTCTTCGAGATTGCCGATAGGCGTACCGACAAGGTACAGGCAGCCCCCGTCTGCCGGAGTCACAGCTTCTGCCGCATTCGCGGCCTTAGTCGCCTTGGGGGGGAGAGTCTTCGCGCTCATGCTCACGAGTCTAGCACGCGTTCCGGGCCGCCACTCGCGCTCGCGCGCAAGAGCAATGCTATACTTTGAGTTTTGAGTATCACATCGGAGGAGCGTCAGTGCCCCTGTACGAGTACAAATGCTTGAAATGCGGCCGCAATACGGAAAAAATTGAAAACGTCTCCGGCCCGCACCTGAAAAAATGCCCTCACTGCGGCGGAAAAGTCGAATCGGTGATCACCGCGCCGTCGATTCAATTCAAAGGCGCGGGTTGGTACGTGACGGACTATGGTGGAAAAAAGTCCGCTGGCGACGGCGACAAAGCAGACAAGCCCGCCACGGAAACAAAAGAAGCAGGGAACAAAGAGAAAGATTCGGCGAGCACGGAATCGACGAGCAAGGAAGCGGCTTCCAAAGATGCGAAAGAGGGCAAAGAAAAGAAGTCCGTCAAGAAGAAATAAACCGAGGGGTCAATTAAAAGCAGCCAGTCCGTCATTTCGAGCGAAGCGAGAACGGCTTCCTCTCCGCGCGACCTCCGCGCGGAGAAATCTCTCTTGGTCGTCCGGCTCAGCGGCTGCTAAAGTTTAAGAGTTTTCAAGTAACTGTGAAACGCGGCGCCGAATTCAGGATTCTGCAAAGCGATTTCAACGGTCGCTTTTAGAAAGCCGAGCTTGTCGCCCGCGTCATAGGAAATGCCTTCGTAGATGTAGGCCCACAAACCATGCTCGCGCGCGAGAATGCGCAGCGCATCGGTAAGCTGAATTTCATTTCCCGCACCGGGCTTCGTGCGAGCCAGGCAATCGAAGACCGCAGCCGGCAGAACGTACCGCCCGGTAATTGCCAAATTCGATGGCGCATTCTCCGGCTTCGGTTTCTCGACCAGGTCGCGGATGCGCAGCAACCGTTCGCCGAACGGCGGCTGCGGAGCGGGCTCGCCATCGATGATGCCGTAGAGATTGGTCTTGTCCCTAGGGACCTCTTCCACGGCGATGGCGCCGACGCCGGTAGATTCATAGACCTTGATGAGTTGTTTGGTGGCAGGATTCGGGCCGGGAATTAATACGTCGCCAAGCAAGACCGCGAAGGGTTCGTCGCCTACAAGGTCGCGCGCGACGAGCACAGCGTGGCCGAGCCCAAGTGGCTCTTTCTGTCGCGTGTAGCTCACCTGCACCATGTTGCTGATCTTTCGAACCATCTCCGCCTGATCTTTTTTGCCTCTCTCTTCAAGAAAACGTTCGAGCGCGGGAGCGGTATCGAAGTGATCTTCGATGGAATTCTTGCCTTTGCCGGTGACGATGATGATGTGTTCGATGCCGGAGGCGACACACTCTTCGACGACGTATTGAATCTGCGGCTTGTCGACGACGGTGAGCATCTCTTTCGGCTGTGCCTTGGTGGCGGGCAGAAATCGCGTGCCAAGCCCAGCGGCAGGAAGTACCGCCTTGCGGACTTTTTTGCGGCTATTCGTGGGGCCGTCAGCTCGCGCAGAGTTGGGTGTGACGGAGGCGTTGTTGGTCATAGGCTCAGTTTTTTATACACTCTAATTTTTTGCACACTCTAAGAGGATGGAGACCATTCTTCGACGCGGATTCGAATCCGTCAATGGTTTTTGCGTTCGAACGGCGGCCCTAGGGTTAGTTGGTTCCTGTGGAGTTGCCCGATGCGAGGTCGCGCGTGTGCTAGCATTGGTTGAGAGCAGGGAAATAATGCTGGCCGCAAGAGACCATGAGAATCTTGGGGATTGAATCTTCGTGCGATGAGACGGCGGCGGCGGTAGTCGCGGACGGGCGGGAGATTTTGTCGAGTGTCGTCGCTTCGCAGATCGAGATTCACCGCAAGTATGGCGGGGTGGTGCCGGAGCTGGCGTCGCGGGAGCACTTGCGGCAGATCGTGCCGGTGGTGCGCGAGGCGATTGCGCAAGCGGGGATGGAGCTTTCGAATGTGGACGCGATTGGGGTGACGCAAGGGCCGGGGCTGGTGGGGGCGCTGCTGGTCGGAATTACGTATGGAAAAACGCTGGCGCAGGCGCTGGGGAAGCCGCTCGTGCCGGTGAATCATCTTGAGGGGCACGTGCATGCGGTTTTTCTGGAAGCGTACAAAGCGGGGCGGGGGGCGAAATTGCCGGCGGTGTGCTTGATCGTTTCGGGCGGGCACACGGTTCTTTATGAAGTCAAGCGGCAGGATTCTAGCGCGCCGGACGCGAGCGCAATGCTGCTTTACCGAAAGTTGGGACAGACCAGGGACGACGCCGCGGGAGAAGCATACGACAAGGTGGCGAAGCTGCTCGGCTTGGGCTATCCGGGAGGGCCGATCCTCGACCGTTTGGCGGCGGTTTCGAATGACGCACCTGCACCCGTGAAATTTGGGCCCACGAAAATGAAAGGGAACGCGCTGGACTTCAGCTTCAGCGGACTGAAAACGGCAGTGCTGTATCACGTGCGTGAGCACAGCGAATACACCGAAGAGATCCGCAGGCGCGAAGAGGCGCTTACACGAGGCGAAAGAAAATTCGAACAATTGCTGCCGCTGTGCAGTCCGAAAACGCTGGCGCTGGTGCGGGAGTTTCAGAATGCGGTGGTGCGCGATCTGGTCGAACGCACGATGAGCGCGGCGGAAGAACTGGGAGTGGAAAGCGTGCTGGTTTCAGGTGGCGTTGCGGCGAACAGCCAGTTGCGCGCGACGTTCGAAGCGCGCTCGAAAGCCGCCGGCGTCGAGGTGTTTTTCCCGAGCCGGGCGCTTTCGACCGATAATGCCGCGATGATCGCGGCGGCGGCATATTCCCGCTTTCGCGCCGGCATTATCGCGGACACAACCCTCAACGCCGATCCCAGCCTCGCCCTTGCTTGAATGATAGTTTTGTTTTCTGTTGATGGCTGTGCTCAACACAGAGTTCACGGAGAGCACATAGGAATCACTGCGAAGGGACAGGCACGAATGCCTGTCCCACTTAAGGGAGCGCGGCGTAAGATATACTTTCGCGAATATGGCCACGGCGAGCGGCGGCGCACGATTCGAATTTGCCAGCGATCAGTCGCTGCTAGTTTATTTTGATGAACTGAAGGAAACGAGCCGGGCTGAATCTGGACCACCGCAAGGCGAGAAGGGCCGGGCTCAAGCCCGGCCTCTACAGAGTCAGATCGCACTCCAAGCAAATGAAAAGGTCAGGAAGCTGCTTCGGCTGCTGGAGCTGGAGCCCGTAGCGGGTGTCCGCAATGTTCATCCTGCGTACTGCTCGCTGCTGGTCAAATTCGATGGACTGCGGTTTCGACACCACGAAGTGGAATCGATTCTACGGGGATACCTCGAGCGGCTTGAAGAGATAAAACTGCCTGAGCCGCGGCTGCTGGAAATCCCGGTGTGCTATGGCGGTGAGTTCGGTCCGGATTTGGCTGAGGTGTGCGCCATCCGTGGATTGACGCGCGCGCAGGTTATCGAGCTGCATGCTTCGGCCGAGTATCTTGTTTATTTTTTAGGGTTCGTACCGGGATTCGCGTATTTGGGCGAATTGTCGGAGGCGCTGGTGACTCCGCGGCTTGCGGTGCCGCGGCGAAGGGTGCCGGCGGGCAGCGTGGGAATCGCGGGGAATCAGACGGGTGTGTATCCATTCGCCACACCCGGTGGGTGGAGATTGATCGGACGCACGCCCGTTGCGATGTTCCGAGATGAGCGGGAGGGTTTCAGCCTGCTGGCAATCGGAGATCGCGTGCGATTTGCGCCGATTTCGGCGGAGCGATTTGGGGAGTTGGAGAAAGAATGGGCGTGATTCAGGTGCAGGAGCCGGGGCTTTTCACGACCGTGCAGGATTTGGGGCGAGAAGGATTCGGGGCCATGGGCGTTTCCGCTTCCGGAGCGGCGGATGCGATTTCGTTGCGGCTAGGAAATCGGATGGTCGGCAATCATGAAGGAGCGGCGGGGTTGGAGATGACGCTGCTCGGCGGTATGTTTACATTTTTGGAGGGAGCGCTGCTGGCACTGACGGGTTCCGATTTCGGCGCGACGCTAGATGGGAAACCGGTTGAACTGTGGAGTTCGTTTGAGGCGAAGGCGGGGCAGACGCTGCGGCTGGGGCCGACGCGCACGGGGGCGCGGTGTTATTTGTGTGTTCAGGGCGGGATTGCGGTAGAACTTTTTTTGGGCAGCGCATCAACACATATCTTGAGCGGGCTTGGCGGGAATGAGGGGAGAGCACTGCAGAAAGGGGATGCGCTAAAGATTGGGGCGGAGCGCGGGGCAATTCACGAGCGCAGGCTGACGGCGCGGGCACTGAAGGAGCTGCAGCCTCGAAAAGTGTTGCGTGTTACGAAGGGTCCGCAGAGTGATTGGTTTCCGGAGTCGGCGCGGCGATTGTTTTATGAGAGCAGATATCGTGTAGCGGAGGAGTCCAATCGCATGGGGATTCGATTGGAGGGCGCGATCGTTCCGGTGCCTTCGGGTGGGGAGATGATTTCCGAGGGCGTCTCGCTTGGCGCGATTCAAGTGCCGGAGGGAGGCAAGCCCATAATTCTTTTTGTTGAGCAGCAAACGACTGGGGGCTATCCGAAGATTGCCAATGTGATTTCCGCAGATCTTCATAGCCTGGGGCAGCTTCGCCCGCGGGATGAGATTCGATTCGAACGGGTGGATTGGGAGACGGCGAGAGCCCTCTTGAGAGAGCAGGAAAAGCTGATGGCTTCGGAGGATTTGATTTCGGGATGAAAAGCGGCGGCTTAAGAATCGATTTGAATTGCGATATGGGTGAGTTGCCGGAGGCGATTGCGGACGGCACGCAGGAAGCGTTGATGCGGTCGATTACTTCGGTAAACATCGCCTGTGGGGGGCATGCTGGCGACGAACAAACCATGAAGACAACGATCGAGCAGGCGCTTCGCTGGAAGCTGGCGATCGGGGCGCATCCCGGCTACGCCGATCGCGCGAATTTCGGGCGGGTGGAGCTGGATGTGCCGCCGAAGGAGATTGCAGCTTCTGTATTCGATCAGGTCCGGGCGCTGGCCGAGATTGCTGGCCGTTGCGGCGCGCACCTGATTCACGTCAAGCCGCACGGGGCACTTTACAATCAGGCGGTGCGTGATCGCGGGATTGCGCAAGCGATTGCTGCAGGTGTCGCACGATGGAATCACGAGGTCGTGCTTGTGGGGCTGGCGGGGTCGCCGATGCTGGATGTTTTCCGAGGGGCTGGCTTCGCTGTTGCCGCCGAAACGTTCGCTGACCGGCGGTATGAACCGGATGGAACTTTGCGCTCACGCAAGTTTGAGGATGCCCTGATCCGCGATCCCGCGGAAGCCGGCTGGCAGGCGTTACGCATTGTTGAACGAGCGGCGGTGATTGCGTGCGACGGGACGGAAGTCTCCGTTGACGCGCAGACGCTGTGCATTCATGGTGACACTCCGGGGGCGCCGGAGATTGCGGCGACGGTGGCGCGGATTTTGCGGGAGGCGGGCGTAACGCTTGGTGCACTTTCGCGGCCGTGAGAGCGAATCCGATTGTAGCTGCAGCTTGTGCGTAACACGGCCGTGTCTGGGACGCTCGTTTCAGGAAGAATTAACACAGAGAGCACAGAGGATACAGAGCGCACAGAGAAGAAGATGTTAAACACAGAGACACAGAGGACGCGGAGAAGTAAATGGCGAGGAAGGAAAGAAGGCGGGCAACTTGAGAGAGCCCGCCTGGGATTGGAACGCTTGCTCGAAAGGGGCGCAGCATGCTGCGCCCCTACGCGGAAACTACTCGAATTTTTCGGTGAGGACGGGGAATTGTAGCTTGGCTTTGGCGAGCGACTTTACGACGGTGGCCTCGGCGTTTTCCGCGGTGGTGTTGCGCGACGTTGCCATTTCGCTAACGAGGAGGTACTTCGCGCGTTCTAGCATTTTCTTTTCGCGGAAGGAGAGAGGCTTGCTGCGGCTGAGGGAAACGAGACTCTTGAGGACGACGGCGACTTCGAGGAGGGCCCCGGTGCGCATGCGCTCGGAATTCTCTTTGAAGCGGTGCTTCCAGTCGTGATGAGAGTTGAGTTTGCCCGTTTCGAGGAAGCCAAGGACTTTGGTGGATTCCGCGGAGCGAATAACGGAACGAAGGCCAACGGTCATGGCGTTTGATTGCGGGACCATGACACGCAAGCCACTGGAAATAATGCGGATCATGAAGTAACGTTCGGTTCTGCCGTTCAAGACTCCGTAGCTGATCTGTTCAACAGTGCCTACACCGTGATTCGGGTAAACGACCTTGTCGCCGATCTTGTAGTCCATAGATTTGGTTGTCCCCCCCAAGGAGACGCATAAGGAATATATAACAATTGTGTTGCAAGAGTCAAGATATATCCAGTGGAATCAGGAGGTTAGGGAAAATTGGGTGCGAATTTGGCAGTTGAATTGCTCAGGGCGGCGGGAAATTTGGCTTGCGGTGCACAGTGACATTAATAGTAACTGTAAGGCGTTGATGGAAATCCAGTAGCGCGGGGAGGATTCGAATGTGTGGCAGGGCCACAGCAGACGGGTGGGGGCGGAGGACGGGGAGGACGGAAGTAGGATTCGAATGGGGCGGCACAGTGCGCTAGAATGCGGAAGTGATTGTACTGGCGATAGATACGTGTGATTCGAGGGGCAGCGTGGCGGCTCTGCGAGATGAAGCCATCTTGAAGATTGTGGCCCATGAATCCCAGGAGGATTATTCCTCGTGGCTGCTTCCGGCGGTTCGAGAATGCCTTGCTGGTAGCGGGCTTCAGATGGAGCTTGTGGACGCCTACGCTGCCGCCGCGGGACCGGGTTCGTTTACCGGGGTTCGGGTGGGGCTGACGACGGTCAAGGCGTGGGCAGAAGTCTACGGAAAGAGGGTCGTGGCGGTGTCAAGACTTGAAGCGCTGGCGGCGGAAGCCTCAGAGGGAACAGCTTGGGTGGCGGCGTTTGTGAATGCGCAGCGCGATCAGGTATTCGGGGCCGTGTATCAACGGAATGGGACGGGCCTAGTGCGGTTGGGTGACGAGATGGTGATCGCGCCGGGGAAGTTTGTAGAAACAGCGGCGGAATTTGCAAAGGGTGACAGTATTTCGTGGATTTCGACCGATGCGGAGTGCTTTGTCTCCGAAGAGGCGTGGAAAACGCGAGAGATGCGCGGCGAGATTGTGGAGCGCGTTTCAAGCGCGCGCGCACCGATGATTGGGCGCATCGGATTGGCGGCATTGGCAGAAGGCCGGTTTACGGACGCGCTGGCGCTGGATGCGAATTACGTGCGACGGCCGGACGCGGAGATCTTCTGGAAAGGGAGCCAGGTGCATGGCCGCTGAAACAAAGCGCGAGCAGGTGGGAGCAACGATCCGGGCGTTTCTGCCCGCGGACGCGGCGGCGGTGACGGAGATTTTGAAGGGCTCTCCCGAAGCCTCGCAATGGACCGAGTGGGGTTTGAAGGAGTTACTGGGCTGGCGCGGTGTTCTGGCACTGGTCAACGAAGGCGACAGGAAAGTCACAGGTTTCGTCATCGGGCGGCAGGTGGCGGGAGAGGCCGAGATCCTGAATCTCGCCGTTATTGTGGCGCAGCGACGAAAAGGCGAGGGCGGGGCGCTACTCATGGCGGCGATGGATGAATTCCGAGCGCGGCAGGTAAGTCGAGTGTTTTTAGAGGTTCGCGAGTCGAATGGAGCGGGAATGGCGTTTTATGAGAAGCATGGTTTTTCCAAAACGGGACGCCGTGCGGGCTATTACCACGATCCAGACGAGGCCGCGATTGTGATGGATAGCAAAGTCGCGGGCTAGGACTGAAATACCTTAAATACCCTCTTGACGCAGTAAGCCAGAGTGCTATCTTGCGTTCATGTAGTGCTCACATCCCATTCACGGAAACGTCAGGAGGAACGCATGGCAAGCACGCAGCGGACACCTCGGGACATACCCTTCGAGGCAGACGCCGAGTATCAGCGTCTGGCAGAGCAGCACCGGCAATACGAAGCAGAACTGCAGAAAATCTCCAAATCGCCCTACCTGAATTCGGAAGACCTCCTGGAAGAAATCAAATTGAAGAAGATGAAGCTCCACTGCAAAGATGAGATGGAGCGGATCGCTTCGCGTATCATACGCAGTCGTTCCAATTACACCCAATAACGACTTTATCGCAGGCGATTCTGTCGTAGAATGACCATGCGTGCTCGCGGGGAGAATGCCGTGAGCGGAAACGCTGGGGTGTACTCCGAGAAGCATGGTCAAAGAAGGCTACTACTTTGGGGTGCCGCCCCTGGCGCTGGGCGGTGTTAGTTTCTTGTTGCATTGGTATGTGGCGGCTGCCGTCCTGGTGCTGCTCGCCGCGTTTGTTTTCTCTTTCTTTCGCGATCCGGAACGCATGATTCCCTCGGAACCTGGGGCGGTGGTGTCTCCCGGCGACGGCCGCGTGGTGGTGGTCACGGATGAAGAGAACGCTGGAAGGCCGGGAAAGCGGGTGAGTATTTTTTTGGCCGTCTGGAACGTACATGTGAACCGGTCGCCGGCCGCAGGAACGATTACGAACATGGAATACAGCCCAGGAAAATTTCTGGCGGCGATGCGGGAACGGGCGTCGGTGGAAAACGAACAAAATGTGTTCACGCTCTCGACGGAAGCCGGAGAAATGGTGTTCAAGCAGATTGCCGGTCTGATCGCCCGAAGGGTTGTCTCCTGGAAGAAGCAGGGCGAAAAGGTGGCTCGTGGAGAGAGGATTGGACTGGTACGATTCGGGTCGCGGGTGGACGTGTGGGTCCCGAAAGAGGCAGAGATACTGGTGAAGCTGGGGGAGAATGTGAAAGGCGGATCGAGCGTGCTCGCCCGGTGGCCCGCGAAACCCGCGGCCGCTAAATTGGATGGAATGGCTACAGCAGAGAGGGAAGCAAATCTAACAGCGACGGGGAAGCGATCGTAACCATGCCCGAGCCCGAACAACACCAGATACCATTCCAAGGGCGCCGAATCAAGAATCCCCGACTGCGCCGGGGAATTTTTCTTCTGCCCAGTCTGTTTACGGTGGCGAATCTTCTGTGCGGGTACTATGCGGTAGTGGCGTCGCTGCTGGGCGGCAGAGACGATTTTGACCACGCCGCAAAGGCGATCGGTTTCGCGATTCTTTTTGATTCGCTCGATGGGCGGATTGCCCGGATGACGGGCACAAACACGGAATTTGGAGTGCAACTCGACTCGCTGGCTGACGTCGTAAGTTTCGGGATCGCACCTGCAGTGGTGGCTTACGCCTGGGGCACGCGAAGCCTGCCGGGAGACGGGTCGGTCGCATTTCAACAAATCGGCGAGTTTGGCTGGGTTTGCTGCCTGGCGTTTTTGATTTGCTGTGCCTGGAGGCTGGCCCGATTCAACGTGCAGGGCATGGCGCCTGGCAGCTCAAAGTATTTCGTGGGAATGCCGACGCCGGCGGCGGCCGGTGTGATCGCGGCCCTGGTCCACGGATTTAAGGAGCCGCTACACGACTGGCGATGGTCAGTGGCGTGGTTCCTGCTGGCGGCTGGGCTTGGAGCGCTGATGACCAGCACGATCCGTTACTCCAGTTTCAAGGAGATCCCCTGGACTCGAAAACAGCCGTCGCTGGCTATCGTCCTGCTCTGCCTGGTCTTGGCCGTGGTCTGGCGGTACTCGGAGTATGCCCTGGTGATATTGGCGGGCACCTATGCGGCCGCAGGCGTCGCGCTGCATCTGGTGCGGTTCGTGCGCCATCGTCTGATTTCGCGGACCGCGTGATTCATGCCTTCGTTCGAACGGGATTCCAACCGCATTGTGATTGCGGGTGCGTCTTCGCTGCTGGGAGCGGAGCTGAAGTCGTTGCTCGAAGAGAGCCGCTTCGCAGGATGGGATCTGCGGCTGGTCGATGAGGAAGTGGCCGCCGGAACATTGACGGAAGCGGGCGGAGAACCCGCCGTAATTCAGCCCGTGGAAGAAGGCAGCTTCGACAGCGCGCGATATGTGTTTTTCACGGGCTCGCTCGAATTCACGCTTGCGAATTTCGAACTGGCGCACCGTAGCGGGGCTATGATTATCAATTTGTCGGGCCACTCGGCGGCATTCGCCAACTCTTTCGCATGGTTTCCGGGCCTCGAGAAACTTCGCGGCGAAGTCCTTTCTACGAAGCGCACTGTCGCATCCATTCCATCCGCCGCTGCCGAAGCGATCGTGCGGCTCTCTCTCTCCTTGCAGGACCTCGGCTTAAGCCGCCTTACTTCCATCGTGTTCCAGCCTGTTTCCGCGGCAGGAAAACGAGGCGTCGAGGAACTGGAAACACAAACAAGCCAGTTGCTTTCTTTTCAAAGTGCAGGAAAGCAACTGTTCGATGTGCAAGTAGCCTTCAATACCCGGGATCGCTTTGGGCCTGCCAGCCGAATCGATCTGCGCCAGGCATTGGCAATTCTTCGAACGGAGGCGCACTCCTGCCTCCGTGGCAGGGCCGTGGTTCCGGCGCTTCAGTTGGTGCATGCGCCGGTATTTTACGGTGTCACGTTTTCGGCATGCGCGGAGCTGGACCCTTCCCTAGATGCCACGCGGGTCGCCAGTGCGTGCAAGGCAGCAGGATTTTCCATTCTTCAACCGCCTGATACTCCAAGCAATGTTACGGTTGCAGAAGAAGCGGCCATCCAACTGGCCGAAGCGGAGAGTGAACCCGGCAAGCCGGGGACCTGGTGGTTCTGGGGAGCGGCGGATAATATTCGATTGCCGGCGGCCAATGCGGTGAGGCTGGCGGAGAAACTCGCGGAATGAAACTCAAGCGGGAAAATACGGCGGTGCTGGGAATGTCGGTGGCGCTGTTTCTGGCATCGGCAGGCTGCGGATATCACGTAGCCGGGCGGAGCGACTCGCTGCCGAAGAGCATCCATGTAATTGCGGTGCCGCCGCTGGAAAACAAGACGTCCAGCTACCGTATCGAACAGAGATTGACGACCGCTACGGTGCATGAATTTTTGGCGAAAACCTCGTATCGAGTGGTAGCCGATCCGGCGAGGGGCGACGCGGTGCTGCAGGGCAAGGTGCTTAGTTTGGAAGCGGTGCCGCTCCTGTTTGATACTGCCACGGGGCGCGCGACGACTATGCTGGTTACCCTAAAGTGCGAGATCTCGTTCGAAGAGCGCGAGACGGGAAAGATTCTCTATCACACGGACAATTTTATTTTCCGCAACCAGTACGAAATTTCCACGGACGTGAATAACGCAAACAGCATTAAAAACTTTTTTGAGGAGCAAGACCCAGCACTGGACCGCATGGCGCAGGACTTTGCGGCGCGGCTGGTGGCGGCGGTGGTGGAGAATTATTAGAGAAGATTTTTGAGGGTTGCGCGAATGAAAGTGTAGTCAGTTTCCAGTATTCAGTGTCAGAAAAAGAAGAACAAATGCATTTGTTGAGAGGCTTGGGCGGTCAGTTGATAGTTGTCAGGTTTTTGACCGGAGAAGAAAAGAGATTTGTCGTTTTTAGTCTAGCTGGTTTGTCTGGGAGACTGCAGAGATTCGTCCATTAGGAAGTGAAGGGGAGCGCATGGCGCGGCTATCGCCGGAAGAATTGCTGGGACGGCTGGAGAAGGGGAAACCCATTCCGGCAATTCTGCTGCTGGGAGAAGAGCCGTACCTTCGCGATGCCTGCCGGACACAATTGATCGAGAGATTCGTGGCCGAAGCGTCGCGGACCTGGGCGGTGTCGCGTTATTCGGCGGGGCGAGGAGAGACGCAGGCGGCGCTGGATCAGGCGCAAACCATGGCTATGCTCTCGCCGCAGCAGGTGGTTTTCCTGGAGGATACGGAAGCGATCGAGAAGCTGGGGGAGAAAAACCGTGACGAGGCCGTGGCGCAGCTCGGCGCGTACCTAGAGGATCCGGCGCCCTTCACGGTGCTGGTGGTGGAAGCGACGGGTCTGGATCAACGGATGAAATTGGGGAAGCTGCTGGCGGAGAAAACGCTGGTGGTGGAATGCGGGCTGGGCGAGAAGGTGGAAGAGAGGCTGGCGTCGGCCACGACGCTGGCTAAAGCGATCGCGAAAGAAGAGGGTGTAGAATTCGAAAAGGGCGCCGCGGAGGATTTGGCGGAATTCGTCGCGGCGGACTTGATGCGTCTAAAAACGGAGATCGAGAAGCTGGCGACATATGTGGCAGAAAAAAAAGTGATCGGGCGCGCGGACGTCAGCGCGCTGGTGATTTCCGACAAGACCACGACGGTTTGGGAATTGGCGGATATGCTGGCGTCGCGGCAGTCGAAGAAAGCGCAGGAATTCCTCGACCGTTTGCTGCGCGATGGAGAGGTGCCGCTGGAGATGCTCGGCGCGATAACCTGGATGTATAGGAAGGTGATGGAGGCCAGCGAATTAAAGGGTGTGACAAATGGGTGGCAGGCGGCGCGTTCCCTCAGCATGCGGGCGGAGCAAGCGGAGCTGGCGGTTCAGAGCGCGCGGAAGATTTCGAAAATGCGTTTACTGGGCGGATTGCGTGCGCTGCAGAGGGCGGACGACCGCCTCAAGGGCGGCAAAGATGCGCGCACGGTATTGGAGTTCCTGGTCTCGGAGTTGACGGCCCCTGATGCACAAGCGGCGCCAAGATCAAAAAAGAACTCAACCTAGAGGTCACCTAGAACACAGAGTTTTCAGTAAACGTAGCGCCATCTGGGCTGGATCCATCAAGACTCACCCGGAACCGCAGACCCGCTGAAAAATCGCAGGATACACGCCACATAAAGAAAGATTCGCGGATTATTCATGTTCGAAAGAAGTCTCTGAAACATAGCTCGGCGAACTTCACTAACCTCAACCAAACGCTCTGAAGAGAGCTGCTGCATAGGTCTACCTGATTAAGACCCCGAGATTGATATAGCAAACAGGAGGTAACACATGTTGGGAAATGGCCGAACCTGCCGGCCGCGGGTGCGTGTGTCTGCGCTCGCGCTGGCTTTCTCTAGCGTTATCAGTATCGGTGCCGTGATCTCGGCCAAGGCGGATGACGACGATCTTAAGAAAGGGACTTTCATTCCGACGGGCGTGCAAATCACGCCGTCGGCTGCCCCCCCCCGGATCGTCGTTCCAGGCCTTGAATGCTGAGCCGCGCGGGGAAGCTCTACCTTCGCATTGATCGCATATTGCCCCGTGACGGAGAGCCTCTTCGCGTCGGCGGCTCGTTGAGCGCGGCGGAAGCCGATGCGCAAGCTCGCTTCGCCCTGGATGAAGAAGGCACGCTGCACGGCCGCAAGCCCGGGATGGTGAACGGGTTGGTTGACCTGGGTTACGCGTGCGCCCTTGGAAAGGTTTCCGATGATATTGCCGAGACTCCCATTCGCGCGATCGGCGCGTCAATGAGTAATGCAGCGGTGGCAAATGCCGCGAGGTACGTGGGACTCGGAACCTCGGTGGCATTCCTCCTTACGCGGCGTGGCCGAGACGTTTAGCTGGCGAAATATTCTCTGATGGAGTTCGATCTTGGCCGGTGAGTAAGGCTGCTTCGACCACAAACCGCGACTGATCCGGAGAGCCATCCCGCATTGACAAATGCGAATGCAGGACGGTTTCTGTGTCCTACAGGACATCCCTAACGGCAATTTCGTAGTGACGGACGCGCCGGTCGAAGTTGGTTAGCAGGGCGGCGGCTTGATCGGCGACGACGGCGGCTTCAAGGTCGGGGCCGGCGAAGTTGCGGATGGATTCGAGGGAACGCCAGTCGGTTTCGACAACGATTTCGACTTCGCTTTCGAGGTGGCGAAGGGAAACGGTGGCTCCGAGGTACCCGGGGACGCGGCGAAGCTCGGGCAGAACTCTCTTGGAAAAATGTTCGAGATATTTGGGCAATTGCGCTTCGGTGGTGCGAGCTGACCAGCAACGCAAGATGGTTCCGGCTAGCGTGTCCGAGGATGCGGAGGCCGGGGATGAAGGAGAATCCTCGTTGCCGACCACGACGTTCCAAGGGCGGATTTCCCATTGTTTTGCGAGGCCGTTGAGGACGTAAGGATCTTTGCGGGCGAAGGCTTCGACTTTGCTTTTGTTGTCCACATGGAAAACGAGCAAGGCGCGGTCGACGGGTTCGGCGAGCGCACCGGCGAGAACGAGTTCGCCGCGTTCGCGGGCTTCGCGGGCGAGGCGCAAGTGTTCTTCGCGGAAGGGAACGCGGCGCGTAACCATGTCGTCGACAAGTTCGTAGAGCAAGGCGTAGTAGTTCATCGCTTGCACCTCCTCTGATGAGCTTAGACGGGCAAGAGCCAATTGTGCTGGTCCGGCTCACGGCCGGTCTGGATGGCGACGAGACGGGAGCGGAGCCGTGCGGCGACCGAGGAATCGGAAACAGCAGGGAATTGCAGATCGCGCTCACGGTACTGGATGCAGGCGATGGGAGCGACGATGGCGGCGGTGCCGGCGCCGAAGGCCTCGGTGAGTTTTCCGGCGGCGTGCGCTGAGAGAACTTCGTCGATGGTGATTTGGCGCTCTTCGGCGGGGATGCCCATCTCGCGAAGCAAAATGAGAGCAGAGTTGCGAGTGACGCCAGGGAGGATCGTGCCGCCTAGTGGCGGAGTGATCCCTTTGCCATCGAGAACAAAGAAGACGTTCATGACGCCGGATTCTTCGACGTAGCGGCGCTCGACGCCGTCGAGCCACAGGACGTTGTGAAAGCCTTTCTCTTGAGCGAGGCGCGCGGCGAGAAGGCCTCCGGCGTAGTTGCCGGCGGCTTTGCTGTCACCGGTTCCGCCGGGGAAGGCTCGGACGAAACGCTCTTCGGCGAGAAGCCGAATCGGTTGCGAGAAATAGGGGCCGACGGGAGAGGTCATAACGATGAGGCGGAAACGATTGGCGGGGCGGACGAGGAGGGTGTCGTCGACACCAAAGTACGTTGGGCGGACGTAGAGAGAACCGCCCTCACGATGAGGGACCCAATCGCGATCGAGCCGAACCAATTCAATGACGCCTTCGAGGAAGAGCGACTCTGGAATTTCGGGCATGGCGAGGCGCGTGGCGGAGCGATTCATGCGCGCGAAATTTTCGCGCGGGCGGAACAGCGCGAGGCCGCGGTTCGCGGTGCGGTGTGCTTTGAAGCCTTCGAAGATGGCCTGACCGTAGTGGAAAGGAGTGAGCGCGAGAGAAAACGAGATCGGGCCGAAAGGAACGATTTGAGGCTGCTTCCACGAACCCGCTTCCCAATCGGCGACGAGCATGTGGTCGCTGAAGGTGGCGCCGAATTCGGAATTTTCGCGCAGCGCTTCCGTGAGACGGGAAGCTGAAACGCGGGTGATGGGGATCCGAGTGGACATCGGGCCTCGCAGGAAAAAAGAACGGGCGGGCGGAGGCCCGCCCCTACAGAACCGACAAGATCGAAACGCGGGAAATGGCAATCGGCAAAATCGAATAACGGGAGAACTCTCGCTACTTCGCGGCCTTGGCTTTGACGCCGTTGTAGGCCAGCGTGAGGCGCGATTTGTAGCGGTTGGCAGTGTTCTCGTGCAGCACGTTCTTGGCAATAGCCTGATCGATTGCCGACATCGTGGGTTGCAGAAGATTGCCCGCAGCGGCGGCGTCGCCCGCGGTGATCGCGGTGCGCAGACGGCGCATCATCGTGCGGACCCGGGTGCGGTTGGCGCGGTTGACCTCGGCGCGCTGAAGAGATTGCGCCGCGCGCTTCAAAACAGATTTCTTCTTCTTCTTAACTTTGGTAGCCTGTCCCTGGGCCATCTATTGCTCCTTTTGCGTATCTCTCAAACTTCTAACGTTAAACGAGGCTTACGGCTTTGTCAAACAAGCCGAAAGGGCCCCAATCCGTCCGTAAGGTAGCAGCAACCGGCGCACACGGTCCGAATTCTGGTTTGTTGTAGGCACCAGGCACTGCCAGAACCTCTCGGTTGCGGTTGCGCGAAGCGGGCGCGCATGCAGAGCCAATCGGTAAACCATCG
>DATHIB010000057.1:0-6674 GCA_035490055.1 Candidatus Limnocylindria bacterium
GTTATCGCGTATAAGCAGAACCAGCCGGTCCCGTTGCTTTTGCAGAACCACCTCGGCCCGCGTGGCCTTGGCATGGCGCGCGACATTGGTCAAAATCTCCTGGAAAATACGAAACATGGCGGTCGAAGCGTTCGACGCAACTACTTCCCGCGTAAGCAGCCGGAGCTTGCACTGAATGCCGGATCGGGCCTGGAATTCCTGGACCTGCCATTCCACGGCCTCTGCCAAACCCAGATCCAAAACAGCGGGCCTTAGTTCTGTCGAGATTCTCCGAATGGATCTGATAATGCCGTCGGCCAACTGCCGCGTGGAGCGGATCCTCTTGAGCATTGGGCCGTTTCTCCGCGGCAGCCGCCCCGCCAGCCAGGCGAGATCCAGTTTCACTGCGGTCAACGACTGACCCAGTTCATCGTGGACTTCTCGGGAGATCCTGGCCCGCTCCTCCTCTCGAACGGACAGCAGGTGCGCCGCAAGATTCCGCAACTGCTCGCTAGAAGCACGCAGGTCCTGCTCGGCGCGCTTCATCTCGGACAGGTCCGAAGCGATCAGGCATACAGCCCCCGTGCTGTCCAGGCGGAGAGGATTCAGGGAGAGTTGGACGGACAAAGGGGTGCCTTTTCTCGATTTCAAACGGATCTCACCCCGGCAGTTCCTTTGTGCCGCGCGCCGGAGTAAGGCATCTAGTTTGGGATGATCCTCGGGCCAAACCAAGTCCAGCATGGAAGAACCGATGACACTCTGGAGGCCCGCTCCCAGGAACCGGGCAAAACGGCCGTTGCAGTGCAACACGGTGTGGTCACTACTGAGAACAGCGGCGCCTTCGTTCATCCTCTCCACGAAAACACGGTAGGTATGATCGGCACCCTGCAGCGTGAACACTTTCTCCCCGCCTTGGCCGTTCACAACAATAGCATCCACTTCGCCGGAACGAATGGCACGGAGAGATTCCTCGGCTTCGCTCAGGCGTGCGATCAATTCCCGGCGCGAAAGGGCCCGCAGTTTTTGCGGGCAGCGGTTATTCTTCCTGTCAGCCAACCTTTTTCCGCCTTCCGCCCGCTATTACTCCCGCATTCCCAGGTCCAGTCCGAAGAGCACTTTTCTTAGGTTCGACAGGTCCCCAATGAGCCTGCGCAGCGGGGGCGGGAGCCGTTTAATGAGCGTGGGCACCGCCACAATCTGCTCGTCTCTGGCCAGATTCGGCTGCTGGTAAATGTCGATGACTTCCAGGTCATACCGATTCTTCAAGTGCTGCTCACAAATCCGCTTGATATTCTCTACAGCCAGCGCCGATTTCAACGTGGATCCGCTTACATACAAACGCAAGACGTACTTTGCCTGGCGAGAATGGGAGCCGGGTTGCTCCGATTCCCCGGCCAATCCGGGTGTCCGCTTTCCTACAGGGCTGCTCTTTTTCGGGAGGGTTTTCATGTAGGCCTTCCTGAGCTGGGTCAGTCTACCTTTCGCAGATCCAGGCCCACCAACAGCCGCACGCTGTTGGACAGGTCTCCAATGATCGTTCGGATCGGTAGCGGAAGCCTTCTTACCAGGGTCGGAATTGCTACGATCTGGTCGCTACGCGCCAGTTGCGGATTCTCCCTCAGGTCGATCACTTCGATCTGATAGCTGCCCTTGAGGTGCTCTTCACACAGCACCTTGAGGTTAGCAAAGGCGCGAATGGACTTGGGAGTCTGGCCCGCCACGTAGAGCCGCAGATTCCAAACCACCGGTTTCCGGGGGTCCGGTTTGCGAGGCCGCGGCCGAGTTTTTGTCTTGGTTTTCGGCATTCAGCGTTTCCGCGCGGCTTTCGCGCGCACCTCCTTCTTGTAGGAGGAGGTGTCCGCTTGCCGGCTCAGCACCATCTGCACGCGGTCCTGCACCACTTCCTTGCCGAGTAATTCCGATTCGGCGATGGTCTGTTGAATTATTTCTTCCTCCGCTTCAAATTCTGCCCGGAGCATGACCATGCGGGCCTCAAAGATGCGGCGCTTGCGCTCCAGTTCGCGCCGGCGGGTCTCCAGTTCTTGCTGGCGGAACGTCACCACTGCTTTCTCGCGCATTTCCTGCGACACCCGGGCGGAACCGGTCAGCACGCCCTCGGGTCCGAGGTAAACGTCCAGCAATCGGAGGCCGTCGTCCGTGAGCACGAATTCGCGAATCTGATTGGAATGCTCCATGCCTCGCGATTTCAGCACGTAGAGCGCGCGGTTCCGTTCTCCCCCGACCTCGATGTTTTTCAGCAGGAGCCAAGTGTCCATGAGGGAGGAGACGTTCGCCTCGCTGCCTTCCCCGGACCCCGCCGCAGTCAAACTGGTGAAAATCGCGGTGATCCGCCGCGTCTTCATAAAATCGACCAGGCGCGTGAGCATGGACCGCACTTCGTTCTGGGTGCTGACCATGAGCAGATTGGTAACTGGGTCCACCACAACGACGCTGGGCTGGAAGGTGGAGATGCGTTTGTGGGTCAGTAACAGGACCTGTTCGATCCCCCCGTAGGTGGGACGCGCCGCATGGAATTGCAGGAGCCCTTTGCGGACCCATGGCTCGAGGTCGATGCCGATAGAACGCATATTGCGGACGATTTGCCGGGGTGATTCCTCGAAAGCGAAAAATAGGGAGCGCTCGCCGCGGCGGCAGGCCGCATCCACGAAATGTGCCGCAATGCTGGTTTTACCGGCTCCCGCGGTGCCGGATCCCAGAATGCTACTCCCTCGATAAAAGCCCTTGCCGCCCAGCATGACATCCAACCGGGCAATGCCGCTCGAGACTCGTTCGGCAGGCGCATCGTGGTCCAGGCCCAGTGAGGAGATCGGCAGGACTGAAATGCCTTGGTCATCGATGAGGAAAGGATACTCGTTCGTGCCGTGGGTCGATCCCCGGTACTTGACGATGCGCAGGCGCCGGGTCGAGATCTCCTCCCGGATACGATGGTCCAGCAGGATCACGCAGTCTGAGACGAACTCCTCTATGCCGTGCCGGGTCAGCCTGTCGGGCTGGTCCCGCTCAGCGGTAATGACCGTGGTCAATCCTTTTTGCTTGAGCCAGTTGAACAGGCGGCGTATCTCGGCGCGCAGGATACCTGGGTTTGGCAATTCGCCGAAGAGCGCTTCAATGGTGTCCAGGACGACTCGCCGCGCCCCAACCCTCTGGACTGCGTCGGCAATTCGAATGAAGAGGCCATCGAGGTCGTACTCGCCGGTTTCCCCAAGCTCGCTTCGCGTGATGGACACGTGGTCCACGAACAGTTTCTTGTCCGCAACGAGCCGGTCCAGGTCGAAACCCAGCGAAGCGACATTCTTAGTCAGGTCTGGGATCGATTCCTCAAAAGATATCAACACGCCGGGTTCGCTGTATTGTGTAGCGCCCCGAACCAGGAACTGCAGTCCGAACAGTGTCTTTCCGGAACCCGCGCCTCCACTGACAAGAGTGGGGCGGCCGCGTGGCAATCCTCCCTCCGTGATTTCGTCGAAACCCTGGATGCCGGTGGATGCTTTCGGCAGCGTTTTGGAAGATGGATGGCTTGCTTTCTTCTTTTGTGCCATTTGCTTCATCCTTGCCCCGGGCGATCTACGCCGGGTTGGCAGTGGCGGCGCCATCGCCCCGCCTCGCGAGTCGCCCTTACCAAAACGGGGCCACTCGGTCCCTTCACCATAGACTGCTTCTCTAGAAAAGCAGCTATAGATTCTACCAGGATACGCGGGTAGGGACCGCCCTATCGCAGAGGTAGTCATATGCAAGGCATCGTAAAGACCTTTGATTCGGACCGAGGAATCGGCATTATCCACGATAGAAATGGCGGCAAATATCCCGTAACTCTCGCTCCTCAGAGACTTCTTGGCTGATAGATTCAAGCCTGGGTTGGTGTAACCCGGAGGCCGAGTGGCGCTGCCTTCTCTCTGAGGAACTCGCTTTGTTGTTGGCGGTTTCTCTGCTCGTAGTACTCGGTGCTGGCTGTAATGAATATTAAGCGGATTTGTGAGCAGCACTTGAAGGATCGGTATGACCTGGAAGTCATCGACATTTACCAGCAGCCGATGAGGCCGTCGGTGACGATCACGGACTTGGCGGCGTGCTCTTTGAGGAAGACGAGAACCTTCTCGCCAACGGCGGGGTTGGTGCGCACGTCGGTATCTTCGGAGAACCAACGTTCAAGCGGGTCCGGCTCGCGACCCTCGTCGCGCACGATGGCAACAACGATCTTGGTGGTGAGATCGGCGGAGGGGCCGTGAAAGCGATGGTGGCAATAGGATAGCCGCGAAAGCCCTGCTTGACTTTCCTGCGCAACCACGGCGACGACGGCTTCCAGTTCTTGCTCATGGAAGTTCAAATTGGCGAACCTTCTCAAGAGCGCGTCGAGGGCATACGAAATAATGACTTACCCCGAAATACATAAACGATCATACGACACTTTGAGAGCTTCTGTTCCCGCGAAAGTGGAACCACGATTTTATTGATATGCCTGTCGTGCAGAAACAGCACCAACCGACGTTTGTCGCCGAGACGATGAGTTCCATCGTTCGGAAAGCGGAAGGCCAAGATCAGGTTTTATATGCCCTGCTCGCTGGAACTGGTCTCAGAGTGGGAGAAGCTTTCGGTCTGGAAATCAGGCATCTTTCTGCGGACTGCCGAACGATTACAGTAGAGCAGTCATGTTGGGAAGGTGACATACAGACGCCGAAGACGAGGAATGCTTATAGAAAAGTTGACCTGTGCGCTTTGCTGGCCGACTTGCTTAAAGCATTCGTCGGAGACCGCCAGTCCGGGCTTCTGTTTACGAATCGTACCGGCAAGCCTCTTTCTCAAACCAACCTCCTCCGCCGGTCTCTTCACCCGATTCTTGCAGAACTAAGTATCGGTATCGGGAAGGCCGGGTTTCACGCCATGCGGCGGTTCCGTACTACATGGCTGAGAAAGAAACGCGCTCCCGAGGACCTCATCAAATTCTGGCTTGGACACGCCGAGGAATCAGTCACCGATGGGTATTCCAAGCTGGCAGACGATGTGGAGTTTCGGAAGCAAGTAGCAGAGGAACTCGGAACTGGATTTGTTGTTCCGGCTTCAATGAGACCTATGAGACCTAGAATCTCGTAGGAAAGGACGGCAGCGGTTGCAGCCTAAATCACTCTCTTTGTGTGGATTAGAGTGGTGCGCCCGGGCGGACTCGAACTCCCGACCTTCTGGTTCGTAGCCGTTCGACCTATTTTGCCAAATCTTGCCAGAGGAGTGGCTAATCGAACGGATTCAGCAAGTTGGGGCAACTCCGTGCAATCTGTTTTCTCCTTCTTTTTCGGCATCTTGAGTTACATTTCCGTGACAGCTGCCACAGTAGCCCGTTTCGCCGATTCACAACGACGAGTAATGCGTCAATCAGGACTTGAAGCTGAATCCGGAAAAGTCAAAATTCAATCCCGGCCCAGGACCGAAGAGCATGACACGGACCGTCGAAGCGCAAGGCGATGGAGTCAAATATACCTTCGACGGAGTTAGCCGGGATGGAACCGCCATAGCTTACAGCTTTGCGGTCAGCTTTGACGGCAAGGACAATGCCATCACGGGTTCAATGCCCAGTGGGGCGGACAGCATCTCCGCCAAGCGCATCGACTCCAACACGTTCGACGCGACTTTGAAACAAGGCGGCAAAGTAATTGGTACATCTAAAGTCGAAGTTTCCCAGGACGGAAAAGTTACGACCGTTACATCGAAGGGTACTAACGCAACCGGATAGGCAACGAACGACGTGTCTGTCTATAACAAACAATAGGCATCGTTAACGCCACCTAAGAACTCAACACAGCAGAAGTTCTCGGGCGGCTCTTCATCGGGCCGCCCTTTTTAATTTCTGCTGTCGCGATTCATCCACCTAACTCCTTCCATGAGTTGACCGGTGAGTGTCAAGTCGGTCATCTGCTACCGAACGATGAACAAAGAGGATTCGCAGGAGATTCTGTCTGGCCCAAGGCGCGTCGCGGGCAGAAGCTCGTTCCAATTCCTCAAGATTGGGTTCAGATCTGGTAGACATAGCCAGCCTCGGTAAATCGCCGGGGGTGGCAGTGCCTTCCCCGCCCAACTGCCCCCCGGGCCTGGACGGAATTAGCTGGTAAGAAGAGTATCGAGAGTGGTCGTCCATGTCTGTCCACTATTAGACGCTTGGTGTAAAGTACTAGATTCTCATTAACTGACACGGTATATTTCCGTGGGGCTTCCTCCACCTCCCGGTAGCGTCAGCATTCTTGCCGGCATCTTCCTAGCTCTCCTCCCCACTCGCCACTTCCGTCCGTCACGCTCTGCTTTCATCGCGTTGCCTCGGCAGCCCAGGTGCACGGCGCGTACGCGGAATGGTATCAAAAATTTTCTTCCCTCCCGGGGTAGACAGCTGGTTGCCTCATTGCAGGCTGGAAACTAGAATGGGCCGACAAGCGATTCACCAATTCCACCAAGTGCTGGACATCTTCACCACGCACTGACGTGAACTTCAGTCCCATTCCGCGTCCGGGCTCCGCGTGCCGCACAACACCAGCGGCCCTGATCGCGCCTTCCTGGACAAGAAAGTCAAGCCTGAGCGTCGCTCCCACGGCCAGCGCTTCCTGTGTCGCGACAAACAGACCTCCCAAGCTCAGGTCCCGGACTCGTGCAGCATCCTCAAGTTTTTCACACCCCCAATAGACCGAGACCCCCTG
>DATHIB010000058.1:0-23503 GCA_035490055.1 Candidatus Limnocylindria bacterium
ACCATATACAACAATCATGTCAAGAGAAATACAATTTACATTCGTCACTATTTACGACTTCCAGTAGGGTTTGGCTGAAACGAGAGGACTTGTCTGTCTAAAAAGCGAAAAAATGACCTTCGGCCGCGGAAGTCGGGCTAAATCACGCTCGAAAGTGATGGCGGTCACAGCCAGACGGCCTTCTCTCGCTGTATTCATGCGACGCAGGGAGGTGGCCCATGAAAGCAGTTCAAGCAAGAACGAGAATTACACTGAAGAACATTTTGTTCGCAACGGACTTTTCAGCGGCGTCAGACGCGGCTGCGCCGATCGCGATCGAGATCGCGCGGCGTTATGGCGCAAAGGTGTACGGCGTACATGTGAATCGATTCGACGACTACACGGCTGCTGCACCCAATGCCTGGGCAGCGATGGCTGAGGCAGCGGAGAAAGAGACCAAGGAAGATGCTGGACGCCTGAATGATCAACTCCAGAGCATCGAACACGAAGTGGTGATCACTGAAGGTAAGATTTGGGAGGTGATGTCCGATCTGATCGAACAGAAGGAAATCGACCTGATTGTCTTGGGGACCCGCGGGCGCACGGGACTTGGAAGGGCTCTACTCGGTTCGGTTGCCGAACAGATTCTCAGGCAATCGCCGTGCCCGGTGCTGACGGTTGGCCCACACGTGAACCTTTGGTCCGATGAGTATGCAAAGATGCGTGAAATCCTGTACGCCACGGATCTGGCGGCGGACTTCCCAATAGCAGCTCCCTACGCCGTATCGCTGGCGCAGGAGAACCAGGCGCATCTCGTGTTGCTGCACGTGATCGAAGACGCGAAGGCAGGAGATCTGGTGGACAGTCCAGAGGTGGTGGATTTGAAGGAACGAAAGCTGCAGCAATTGGTCGGGGAGCAAGCCGGATTGTGGTGCGACCCCACCTACATCGTTGAGCAGGGACCAGCGACAGAGAAAATCCTGGACGTTGCGAAACGGCGGCACACTGATCTGATCGTGCTGGGAGCCCGACCGGCAAAAGGGCTTGCAACGCATCTGAACATTGGCACGGTCCACAAGGTTGTGTCACAGGCGACGTGCCCGGTCCTGACGGTTCGAGGCTGAGCATGGCTGAACGCCGACAGCCCGGTGATGCCTCCATTCACCGGATTGCCCCCCTACAGGGTTGGAGCTCGATAAGTAGGGCTTTCCAACAATCGTGAGCTCCAACCCAAGGGTGGGTCGACGAGGGAACTACCACCATATGCGGTGCTGTTCCGAGGCGGAGTCACCGTCCCCATACCTTTCCGCGAATTCCAGAATAAGAAACGGTATCCAAAAGGGAGTTAGCCATGGCTACGATTTTTCAGGAGAGAATTCAGCAAAAACAAAAGACGGCAACTTCAACGATGAGGGCGCTCGTTTTTCGCGGCCCCAATCAGATCGCGATCGAGCACGTTCCGATCCCAAAGGCCGGACCGGGTGAAGCGGTAATTCGCGTCACGTTGACGACTATCTGCGGCACAGACCTACACATCCTCAAAGGGGAGTATCCGGTGAAGCCGGGATTGATCATCGGCCACGAGCCGGTAGGAATCATCCACGAGCTCGGTGTTGGAGTAGCGGGATACAAGATCGGCGATCGTGTACTAGTGGGAGCCACGCAGGCGTTCGTTCTCTTTCTTCAATACTTCATTCTCTCGCTCAAGCCGCGCGATCTTTTCTGCGGTGTGCTCTTCTGCCACATCGACAAATTAACCGCTTCACGGATGGAGGCAACTACATTCTTGAGAAAAAGTGTCTAGACACTAAACAAATACCTTTTTCGCTGGACCAAATCACTGAGGCCTACAAGCTCTTTGGCGAGCGGCGAGAAGGTGTGATCAAGGTGGCGATCAAGCCGTAACGGGTTCCAAGGGGAATCGAGCTCGCGTCGCGGGGATGACGGTTTCGCCATGGACGGCTGGCTCCAAGCGCAGACACAGATACTAGGAGCGCGGAAGCACAGCTCGAAGTCGAGACGAAATCAGTACACGGACAGCGTCGTGCTGACGGCGATAAAGCTTTTCCACACAGCAATTTGGGCTTTCTTGGCTGGATGCATTCTGGCCTTGCCGATCGCCGGATTTATGCATCGGTTCGACTGGGCTGTGATCCTGACCGCCATCATCCTCCTTGAGTGTGGCACACTCGCTTTGAATCGCGGCCTGTGTCCCCTGACAGGTTTGGCGGCCCGGTTCACCGACGATCGCGCTGACAGTTTCGATATTTATCTGCCCAACTGGCTGGCGCGCCACAACAAAGCAATCTTTGGCATGTTGGCACGCTCCTTGTTATCAACGAATCGATCGTGCTGTGGTATCGGCTGAACTGAGGGCGAGGTCATAGTGGGTATCCCACTGGGCACGCTGAAAGAGGCAGCAGGACTGTCATGCAGATTGTGAAAGCAGGTGTACTCTATTTCGCCCTCGTCTTCGGGGCGGGTTTCGTGCTTGGACCCATTCGCATTCTCTGGGTCGTCCCGCGACTTGGTACTAGAGTGGCCGAACTCTTGGAAGCGCCTATCATGCTCGTGATCGCGATTGTGGCGGCACGATGGATCGTTCGGAGGCTCCTTGTGCCTCCCACACCGTCGAGCCGGCTCGGTATGGGTGGCATCGCTCTTAGCCTGCTGCTAATCGCGGAATTTACTCTTGTGCTCTGGCTTCGAGGCATCTCGATCAGAGAGTACCTTGCAGCCCGAGACCCTGTAGCGGGAACAGTCTACTATTTGATGCTTGGGGCCTTTGCCGTCATGCCGCTTCTAGCGGCGCGAAGATGAGGTCTCTCACGGGAATGTTGCTACACAGCATTTTGATTAGTTCGCCCTTGCACGGCCCCGGCTTCTTGCCGAAATCAGGCGCCAACAGTCTCGGGCAATAGCCCAATCTTCTTGGGCACGTACGATTAAGACGTGAACGGTTGAATCGGATAGGGAAATTTCCTGGTCCACAGAAGACTGCGTATTCTTTGCGCGGTCGAGTTTCAGACCAAGAAATCCGAAGCTGGCACAAGCTGCGGCTCGCACGTCAGGCGAATTTTCTCCGATCCCTGCGGTAAACACCAAAGCATCTATTCCGCCCAAAACTGCCATCATCGCGCCGATACCAGCCTGAAGACGATGCACGAAGATCTCAAAAGCCAGCTTGGCCCGCGGATGGCCGTCTTTCATTGCGGCCACGATCTGCCGCATGTCGCTTGAGATCCCAGAGATTCCTAGCAAGCCTGATTTGGTGTTGAGCAAGTCGTCCAACTGCTGCCCTGTGAGTTGACCGCGTCGCATTAAATAAGTGAGGATTCCGGGGTCCACAGAACCTGATCGTGTACCCATCACCAGTCCTTCCAGGGGCGTAAAGCCCATCGTCGTATCCACGCTTCGGCCGGCGCGAATAGCTGCTAGGGAGCAACCGTTCCCCAAGTGGCAGGTTACGAGTTTCAGTGACCGCAAATTTTTTCCGAGGAGCTGTGCCGTGCGCTCCGAGCAATACTGATGATTGATTCCGTGAAATCCATAACGGCGAATGCCCTGAGCGAGCCATTCATAAGGGCCAGGATATATAGCGGCACCTTCGGGCAATCGGCTGTGAAAGGCGGTGTCGAACACAGCCACCTGGAGAACCGTCCCGATACGTTTCTCGATGATCTCGACCCCTTCCAGCTCGGCGCGATTATGGAGTGGCGCAAAGGTGGACATGCGTGCTATTGCAGATTTCACTTCCGGCGTGATGGCGGTTGCCTTGTCAAGGTCCTTACCACCGTGCACGATTCGATGTCCAACTACGTCGATATCGGAAGGAGCGGAAACGGCGCGCAGCGTTCCATTCCACAACGTATCCAGCAGTTGGCCAATAGCCTGAGAGCGCGACTCAACTTTGACCCGATCTTTCAGATGTGCCCCGTGCAGGTTCCGCACCTGGACGTCGGCTTGACTGCCGTCCCATTCGATCTTGCCTTCCCAGACCGGTGCAGGCGGATGTTCCGGGAGGGTTTTTCCGATGTCGTAAAGGCAGCTTTTCTGGCTGCTGGAACCCGAATTGAGTACAAGGATTTTCATGGCCTAATAGGGCCACTTCCAATCCCGGATTTCCGGCAAGTCGTCTCCATGTTCGCGGATGAATTGTTTGTGTTCGACGAGCTTGTTGCGTAGGAGCTGCTTGAAATGCGCGCCCACGCGTTGCAAGCGAGGGACGCGGTCGACCACGTCGCCCGCGAGGTGAAATCTATCTAAATCATTTAGGACCGTCATATCAAAGGGAGTCGTCGTTGTTCCTTCCTCCTTGTATCCGCGGACGTGGAAGTTGTCATGATTGGTGCGCCGATAAGTCAGGCGGTGAATGAGCCAGGGATAGCCGTGATAGGCAAAGATCACCGGCTTGTCGATTGTAAAGATCGAGTCGAACTCACGGTCGGAGAGCCCGTGGGGATGTTCGGTTGAGGGTTGAATGGTCATCAAGTCAACCACATTGACGACCCGGATCTTGATGTCCGGAAAATGCTGGCGCAGCAGATCGACGGCCGCAAGCGTCTCCAATGTTGGGACATCTCCAGCACAGGCCATCACCACATCCGGATCGCTTCCCTGGTCGTTCGAAGCCCACTGCCAGATTCCGATTCCATTCGTGCAATGCTCGATGGCCGATTCCATATCGAGCCACTGTAGCGCCGGTTGCTTTCCAGCAACGATGACGTTGACGTAGTTTCGGCTGCGGAGGCAGTGATCAGCCACCGAAAGCAGGGTGTTGGCATCCGGAGGCAAGTACACGCGGACAATATCCGCCTTCTTGTTCACGACGTGGTCGATGAAGCCAGGATCTTGGTGGGTGAAGCCGTTATGGTCTTGGCGCCAAACGTGTGACGTGAGGAGGTAATTCAATGAGGCGATTGGGCGTCGCCAAGGAATATTTCTCGTCACCTTGAGCCACTTTGCGTGTTGATTGAACATGGAGTCCACGATATGAATGAAGGCTTCGTAACAGGAGAAGAAGCCGTGACGGCCGGTGAGCAGATAACCCTCGAGCCAGCCCTGGCACATATGCTCGCTCAGTACCTCCATCACCCGGCCATCTCTTGAGAGGTGCTCGTCCGTAGGAAGGACCGGCCCCATGAAAACTTTGTCGGTGATTTCGAACACAGCATCTAGACGGTTTGAGGCAGTCTCGTCAGGACCGAATACCCGAAAGTTCTTCGAGTCCGCGTTCCGTTTCATAACATCGCGTAGAAGATTTCCTAAGACTCGAGTTGCTTCCGCCGTCTCAGTGCCCGGCTTTGACACTCTCACCGCATATTCGCGGAAGTCCGGCATCACAAGGTCCTTAAGCAACGTTCCGCCATTCCCGTGCGGATTGGCGCCCATCCTGCGTGTGCCCCTCGGCGCGAGTTCCGCGAGTTCCGGAATCAACTTGCCATTTCCATCGAACAGTTCTTCAGGCCGATAGCTCTTCAGCCATTCCTCCAGTATCCTTACGTGGTCCGGGTGCGACGTGAAACTCGTAACGGGCACCTGGTGCGCGCGCCAAGTGTCTTCGACCGGTTTTCCGTCCACTGTCTTTGGCCCGGTCCAGCCCTTCGGCGTTCGCAGAATGATCATCGGCCACGCAGGAAGTCCGGTAGACCGTCCCGCGCGGGCGCCATTCTGGATGGTGTGAATTTCCTCGATGATCGTCTCGAGCGTGTGTGCCATGATTTGATGCATGGTCTCCGGCTCATGGCCTTCCACAAAATACGGTTTGTAACCATAGCCGGTGAAAAGCTGAGTCAACTCCGCATCATTAAGACGGCTGAGTATGGTCGGATTCGCGATCTTGTATCCGTTCAAATGCAGGATGGAAAGAACAGCGCCGTCGCGAGCGGGGTTCAGAAACTTGTTCGAGTGCCAACTGGCTGCGAGCGGACCCGTCTCCGCTTCGCCATCACCAACCACACAGCAAACCAGCAGGTCTGGATTGTCAAAAGCGGCTCCGTAAGCGTGAGCAATCGAGTACCCTAGTTCGCCGCCTTCATGAATCGAGCCTGGCGTCTCCGGTGCAACATGGCTCGGAATACCTCCCGGGAATGAGAACTGTTTGAAAAGCCGCTTCAGGCCCTCTTCAGTCTGTGAGATGTTGGGATAGAGCTCGCTGTAACTGCCCTCCAGATAGGTGTTGGCAACCAAACCGGGCCCTCCATGACCTGGACCCGTTACATAGATGACGCTCAGATCGTGCTTCTTGATCAAGCGATTGAAATGAACGTAGATGAAATTTAACCCTGGTGTCGTGCCCCAATGACCCAGCAAGCGGGGCTTGATATGTTCGATTTTCAGCGGCTCATGCAAGAGTGGGTTGGCATAAAGATAGATCTGCCCCACAGAAAGATAGTTTGCAGCGCGCCAGTACGCGTGCATCTTGCGCAGCTCTTCTTCGGCTAGAGGCTGTTTGGATTCATGAAGCCTTGCTGAATCTGTAGGTGGCGCTGAAGCCATAACAGTGTCCTCCGTATTTTGGATCGAAGCCGCTCATTACTGGCCGAGCAAGAAAAAGTCCTCTATCGCAGAGGCCACGATCCAATCTTATCCCCAAGAATTTGAACAGGCCATCACAACTAGGGGAGCCCAGACTGTGTACTCTGAGCGAGCAGAATGCGTGGGGTTAGGGAACGAGTGGAGCGGCCCGTGCACGCGAGCACCGGCCCGTCGTAAAGTCGCCACACCCGCTAAGTTGCCGACAACTCCGTGTGGGCTTCCGCGACGGGGATTTCCGGCCAGAGCACCTTGAGCATGACGCCGTTTCCGTCTTCGTACACCAGTGTGAAAACATGTGAGCAACGCTCGCACAGCCAGTAATGCCTCACGCCGTGGACTACGCCTGGCGAATCAGCAGTTGGACTATTCCCATTTGCTGAAACCGGATCGGGCCGAAATCGGAAAAACTTGCCGCCTCCGGTCCAATGAAAGGCAGTCGGACACGCCGGGTTTGCACACTTGGGATGCTGTTTCTGATACAGAGGGGTTCCTCTCAGCGTTCCGCCGCCGGGGGGCGGCTGCTTGCTGTGAGCCTTGCGAGCAGCTGCCCGTTCTTCTTCCAGACGCTGAATAGTTGCCCTAAGCCAGCTTCCAACTGTTTCTTCGATCTCGTTTTGATCGCTGCAACGGTAAAGGGAATCCAGCGTTTCACCGGATCCGGATACGTTGAACGGAATGTGGCGGCAGGGAATCTTTTCGGAGCGGCGTTCGGGTGGCACCAGTTGCATCAGAACACAATCACTGCACGGACCGGGATTCTCTTTGGAATCGTAGTTCATGCAGGTGAGAGAGTCTTCGAAAATATACTGAGGCCTCCAGGGCGTCCTCGGCGAACGCCCATAGCCTCCGTCCTCGAGGAATTGAAGTTCAAACTTTAGAACTTCCAAGAGGTCGCGCTCATCCTTTTGCATTTTACACCTCCCACGCAACTCAAAATATGCACTTAGCCGAAAAGGGTTGCTGTAACCCTAGTCACGTGGCAGTGTGATGGCCATCACAGACAGGAAATCTTGGATTCCGGTAAATATGCGAATTGGTTGTCATCTACCGGACGGCTGCGTAAGCCAAGCGGGTTTCGTTTTGTGTCGCGTAGGCAGGGAGGTATACTCCGAAGCGGTGAACTCATGCGCGCCCCCTACGGCCTAGAAATTATTGAGAGCTGCCTGTCCTGCCCCCACCGCGAGGATCGGCTCTTTTGCAATCTTCCTCCACCTGCGGTGCAGAAGTTGGCCGCCATCACCTCGGCAGCGGCCTATCCGAAGGGGGCAACTCTCTTCGTGGAAGGGCAGTCACCGCGCGGGGTCTTCATTTTGTGCAGTGGTAAGGTCAAACTGTCGACGTCGTCTGCCGACGGGAGAAGCCTCATTCTTAGGATCTCGGAAGCCGGAGAAGTTCTGGGCCTGCCCGCGACGGTCACAGGGAAACCGTATGAGCTCACGGCCGATGTAATCGAACCCACGCAAGCGAATTTCATCTCTCGGGCGGATTTCTTGCTTTTCTTGCGCGAGCACGGCGAGGCAGCACTACGCGTGGCGCAGCAGCTCGGTGAAACGTATCATTCCGCGATCGCGGAAATGCGAACGATTGGTCTGTCTCATTCCGCAGGCGAGAAATTGGCTCGCTTCCTGCTCGATCTCTCCGCAGACCATGACGAAGGAAAGGGCGAGGTAAGACTTACCCTCACCCTCACCCATGAAGAAATCGGCCAGATGATCGGGGCTTCCCGAGAGACCGTGACGCGGCTGTTCGCCGATTTCAAGAAGAAACAGCTCCTGCAAGTAAAAGGTTCGACTGTGATCATCAAAAATAAGGCAGGGCTCGAAAGCGTCTTGGGAGCTTAGCTCCCTGTCCCTCCTTCGTTGGATCACCCTTCCAAACAGGCGTATGATGGCCGTCACATTCATGGGTGACAAGCGTCACGGCAGGACTGCCTTTCCAGAAGTGACAATGGTCACCGTTGAATCCTAAGCGGTGAGTTCGGGAACTTGGCCCGCAGTTCGGTGGGCAAGACTTGGAGGATAAGCGAATGAAAGGTCGGGTATTTAATACCAGCATTATGGCGAGTGTGACTGCGGTCGTGGTCGTTCTGTGGGTAATGCTTGCATCGGTGCCTAAGACTTCAGCGATCCCCGCGTTTTCGCGGAAGTACCAAACCTCATGCACCACTTGCCACAATAACTATCCGGAATTGAATGACTTCGGAGAGGCATTCAAGAAAAACGGGTTCAAGTTCCCGAAGGACGACGAAGTCTTTGTGAAAGAGCCCCCAGTCTTGCTGGGGTCAAAGGCGCAGAAGGAGGCATTCCCTGGTGCGGTATATCCCGGCGAAATTCCTGGCTACCTGCCGATCGCGTTCCGGTACGAAGGGAATTTCACACTGAATCGCAAGCAACCGGCAGGGGTCATCGCTCAAAACGGATTCGCACCGCGGGCTGACCTTTTTGCTCCAAACACGTTCACGATCATCAGCGCGGGGAGCTTCGGGCAAAACATCTCGTTTTGGATCGATGACGACATTTCTACGGGCGGCTCTGGAGCCGACGGCGGACTGGGAGACGGGTATGTCAAATACAACGATCTCGGCCGTGTTTTCAACCTCCCGAAGAATGCTCTAAACGTCCGGTTCGGGCAATTTGAATTGGACCTCCCATTCACTCAGGCACGAACCATCTACCTCTCGGACTACGACGTTTACGGCCAGGCTAATGTGGGAGGGATCCTGGGGACCACGAACAACCAGTTCACGCTAGGCGCTCCGCAGCGCGGCATCGAATTCGGTGGTACGCCCAATAATGGGAATTTCTCCTGGTCCCTAGCGGTGACAAACGGCAGTAATGACTCCGGGCCGTCTCGCAGTTCAAAAGACGTTTACTTCCGAGTCTCGCAGAAATTCAACCTGGAGCGCGATCCGGAGAGCCGCAATGCCATCCAAGCCGCGGGGCCAACCGGACCACGGGACCACACGTCCGTCCGGCTGGGGTTTTTCTACTACTACGGCAAGAATCAGCAGAACCAGGACGGCCTGCTCTTCCCGGGTTTGGCGACCATCCAGGAACCGTTCTATCGCGTCGGCGGCGATCTTCGTTTCAAATACCGGAAGTTGGAACTATTCGGACTCGGAATGTTCGGTCATGACGACAACCACGTGGTTACTGCCGGGGCGCCTCCGACCATCGCCGTTGCGCCTGCGGTGAAATTCTCCGGCGGGTTTGCGGGAGCCAATTATTGGTTCTATCCCTGGCTGATCGGAACCTTCCACTACGACGCGGTGAATTCCCATGCGGATTTTGTGAATGGCACGCCTGCATCGCAGTACCACACGCGGAACCGTTTTAGCCCGGGCTACCAGATACTGCTGCGCGCCAACATCAAACTCGTTGGCGAATACCAATACACATTCGGGCAGCCTTATACGGATCCTGTAACCGGAACTCTGTTCTTCCGCCCAAACACGTTCCAGACGGGCATCGACTACGTCTTCTAGAAATATCGGGCTCGGAACTTCAATCACACGCACATCAAATACGAGAGGAATGTCATGAGTCTATGGAGAATCGCAGCAGAGGCAGCAGTCGCAACTAGCTTGGTCCTAACCCTGGCAGGGGCAAGCCGGGCCAATGAAATCGAAGGAAAGGTCAGCGTGCAAGGGATCAAGTCGGCAGAAAACATCGCTGTCTACGTGGATGCGATTGCCGACAAGAAATTCGATCCACCGAAAGACCACGTCGTGATCGACCAGCGGAAGATGGCATTCCTTCCCCATCTGGTCGCTGTGCAGAAGGGAACGACGGTGGAATTCCTGAACAGCGACCCTGTGGGCCATAACGTGTATTGGCCATCGATCAGCGGAAACAAAAAGCTCTCTCATAATCTCGGCACTTGGCCGAAGGGCGAGAAGAAACCGTTTCAATTCAATGACCTCGGCACAGCTTCTCTCCTTTGCAACGTCCATCCCGAAATGTCCGGCTACGTTGTGGTTGTTTCCACGCCGTATTTTGCGGTTACCGATAAGGAAGGCAATTTTGAAATCAAGAACATCCCTGCCGGGAAATATACATTGAAGACCTGGAGTGAAGACGGCAAACCAACTACACAAGCCGTGGATCTCAGCGGTGCAACGGCAACCGTTGACCTGACGGTCAAGAAGTAGCAGATTGGGGACTCCGAGAGAGCCACTCAAGTGAGCACGCGCACCAAACTCGTCGACCTTGAGTGGCTGGAGTCGAACTTTCCCTGCATGCAGGCATGTCCCGTCCACACACAGGCCGGACGGTATGTCTCATTGATCGCGCAGGGACGGTACGAGGAAGCGTACCGCTACGCTCGGGTCCCCAACCCTTTCGCTTCCATTTGCGGCCGAGTTTGCGGACACCCCTGCGAACCCGCTTGCCGCCGTGGACAGTTGGATTCGCCCATTTCGATCCGTGCGCTGAAGCGTTTTCTTACCGAGCGATATGGCCCCGAGTCGCGAAACGCAATCGATGTCTTTCCTGAAAAACCCAATGTCATTCACCCGGAGAAAGTCGCAGTCATTGGCTCTGGACCGGCCGGCATGTCCGCTGCGCATGATCTCGCGTTGCTCGGCTACGCGGTCACGATCTTCGACTCAGCTCCCGTGCCCGGCGGCATGATGCACCTGGGAATTCCCGAATATCGTCTCCCGCGCGACGTCCTGCAGGCGCAGATCAGGGAGATTCTCGATCTGGGCCCCGAGCTGCGGTTGAACATGCGTCTGGGGCGCGATTTTTCGCTCCGCGATTTGCGCCAACAGGGTTACAAGGCGATTCTGCTTGCCTTTGGGTTACACCGCAGCCGCGATTTGAATTTGCCCGGCAACGATCTCGACGGTGTTGTGAAGGGCATCGATTTTCTATTGAACGTAAACCTGGGGTACCGCTTTTCCATTGGAAAGCAAGTCGTCGTCATCGGCGGCGGCAACGTGGCGATTGATGTCGCTAGGTCCGCCATGCGCGAGCAACAAAAACTTGCACACGATGGGGAAGGCGCCGGACTTCCCGATGAACTGACTTCCAGCGAGCATGATGTCGCCATGAAGGAGTTGATGGATGTTTCCCGCCAGGCATTACGCATGGGAGCACGCGAAGTTCATCTGGTATGCCTGGAGTCGCGGGAGGAGATGCCTGCATCCGAGGAAGAGATTGAAGAAGGGCTTGTCGAAGGGATCCGAATTCACCCTTCACTCGGCCCGAAACAATTTATCGGCAAGGGCGGAAAGGTGACGGGCCTGGAAGTTATTCGTTGCACTTCCGTCTTTGATGCTCAGCACCGTTTCAGTCCGGCCTTTGCTGCGGGCACGGAATCCGTCATTCCCTGCGACACGGTGATTCTCGCCATTGGCCAGGCCTCCGATCTTTCTTTTCTTTCGCCGTCGGATGGGATCGAGGCTACGCGGCAAGGGACGCTGAAAATCGATAGCGAGACGTTGATGACCACAGCGCCGGGCGTTTTCGCGGCCGGGGACATCGCCTTCGGACCTCGTCTAATTATCAGTGCCGTCGCTGATGGCAAGAAAGCCGCCGAGCAGATCGACAAGTATCTTCGCGGCTCGGAATGGAAGCCCAAGCCCAAATACGTGCAGATCACGTTGCTCGATCATCATCAGATGACGGAGCACTACGACGAGTATTCCCGGCTTGCTGTGCCGGTGATTCCGCTGGAGCGCCGCACCGGGGTCGCCGAAGTCGAAACTGGCTTCACCGAGGAACAGGCGAGGACCGAGGCGAGCCGCTGCCTGCAATGCTGGATTAACACGATCTTTGAAGGGAATGAAGCTGATGGAACAGAATGCATCCTGTGCGGCGGATGCGTGGATGTCTGCCCTGAGAACTGCCTCCAGCTTGTGCCCCTTAGCCAGTTGCAATTCTCCGACGAAACCAAGGGACGGCTGGCTTCTGAGGCGGAATTTCGTTCGCTCGACCTGCAACATCTTTCTGTCGAAGCGCTGACGGCTGTAGAGGGCTCCGTGATGGTCAAGGACGAAACCATCTGCATCCGTTGCGGTCTCTGCGCGGAGCGCTGCCCGGTGAAAACGATCACCATGGAATCTTACGAAGTGTTCGACCGCGATCCCAACTTAGTCCAAATTGAAAAGATGGTTCTACACGCATGAGCGACGCAGGAAATCCCCCTATTCCCCCAGCACGCCGCTCGGCACAGGCGGGGGACGGGATCACCCGGCGTGATTTCTTGAATGAAATCACGCTGGGCGCTCTCGGGATCGCGGGACTTGGGTCTGTCGCCGTAACCTATCAATATTTTTCGCCCAATGTCCTTTTTGAACCGTCGACGACGTTCCGAGCTGGCAATCCCGATCTGTATCCTGTTCATTCTGTAACTTTTCTCCAGGAGCAGCAGGTTTACATCGTGCGTATGCCGGAGGGTTTCTATGCGGTCTCCGCGGTCTGCACGCACCTTGGCTGCGTGACACAGTGGAAGGCTGATGCGGAGATGATTGCGTGCCCGTGCCACGGCAGCAAATTCAAGGCGGACGGCACAAAAATCGAAGGTCCCGCGCCACGGCCGCTCCCCCATTTCGCGATCTCGCTCACAGCGGACGGCGAGCTTCTCGTCGATAAGCTGCAAAGCATTAAGCCCGCTCAAGTCTTCAAACTTTGAGGGAGAAGATGGCGACATCCTTTCAATCGGCGCTGCAGAATCTTCGCGAAACCAAAATCTGGAAGTCGATCTTCCGGCGCGGGCCCGCGAATACGAATCGCACCCGCAGCCTGGCCGTTTTCGGCAATCTCTTCCTCCACTGGTTGCCGGTCAAGGTTCGCGAAAAGTCCCTCCGCGTGCGCGCCTCTTACTATTTGGGGTCGATCTCCTTCCTCCTTTTTATCGTGCTATTTGTTACTGGCATTTTGCTGATGTTTTACTACCATCCCGCGGCGCCGCATGCCTACCGCGACATGAAGGATCTTGAATTTGTCGTTTCCAATGGCGTCTTTCTTCGAAATCTTCACCGGCTGGCCGCGCATTTGATGGTCTTTGCCGTGTTCTGGCACATGTTTCACGTGTTTTACCGCGGCGGCTACAAGCCGCCGCATGAATTCAACTGGGTGGTAGGCGTGATCCTTCTTTTGGTCACGCTGTTCCTCAGCTACACGGGCTATCTCCTGCCCTGGGACCAGCTCGCGTTTTGGGCCGTGACCGTCGGCACCAACATCATTTCCGCGATGCCAGTGGTGGGTAACAAAATTCGTTTTCTCCTGTTGGGTGGGAACATCGTCGGCGAAAACGCGCTGTTGCGTTTCTACGTGCTGCACGTCGTCATTCTCCCGCTCGTCGCGTTCTTGCTCATCGGAATTCATTTCTGGCGCGTGCAAAAGGACGGCGGTCTGACTGTCAAGCCGAAGGACAACGATGGAAAAGAATAAGATCGAGACCGGCTTCAGCTCCGACGCGAAGAAAGAGCCGCGCCGCATCGTCTTCGTCACGAAAAAGACTTCCGCCAAAGTGGTCGGCGATCGCGGCCCGCAGTTGATGACTTATCCCCATCTCCTGATCCGCGAGGCAATCGCATTTCAGGTGCTCGTCATCGCCATGGTGCTCGTCGCACTCTTCTGGGACGCTCCGCTCGAGCAACTCGCGAATCCGCTGCTTACGCCGAATCCCGCAAAGGCCCCGTGGTATTTTCTCGGCCTTCAGGAACTTCTCCACTTTTTTCCGCCCTTCGTCGCCGGAATCCTGATTCCGACGCTGGTCGTGATCGCTCTCGTCGTCATCCCCTACTTCAATGTGAACATCGAGGGCGAACCGATTTGGGCTCGCAGGCCCTCCCAAAACCTGACCATCGTCCTCGTCACCGTGCTCGTGCTGCTCGCATTTCTTGCCGTGTTCCATGCCTGGACGATTTTCGTACCCACAGCGCTCGTTGCCGCTCCCTTAGTTTTTTCCTATACCGTCAAAGAGGGAGAAAAAGGTTTGTTGCACGCGCTAGCCAATAAGCCAGTCTCCTGGTGGGTCATGACGTGGTTCATCGCTGTTGCCCTCTGTTTGACCGTCGTTGGCACTTTTTTCCGGGGCCCCGGCTGGTCCTGGGTGTGGCCTTGGAGGACTCATGTCGGCTGAAGACATGGGCAAGTTGACTCATCGCACGCGTCTGGTCTTTGCGGTTTCCAGTCTTGCGTTCCTGGCGGTGCTCGCGATTTCGCCTTTCAAGGATTTTCGCCGCGAGTGGAAACAGTACAAGCGTTCCTACCTGCGTTTTGCGCAAACCCGTCCAGACACAAAGAAGCTGCTCGCCGACTACCGCCCCGACATCGATCAGATCTGGCTTCCTGGAATGAATATTGTCGACCGTTGCACAACGTGCCACCAAGGAATCACGCAGGCGAGCCTCGCGGATAATGCCGTGCCTCAGCCCTTCCGCGCGCATCCGCTCATTCCCCACAATGTTCGCGACTGGGGCTGCACCGTCTGCCATCGTGGCCAGGGCCCCGCCACGGAAGTTGCCGAAGCACACGAATCGACGCTTGCCTGGGAACAGCCGACCCTGCCGACTCGCTTCATTCAAGCCTCCTGCGGCACGTGTCATTATGCCGACCTGCCGCAGACCCCGCAGCTGACAAAGGGCCGTGAGCTTCTCGCCGAATTGAATTGTCAGGGCTGCCATCGCCTCCCGGGAATCGAACGTCCCGCGATGCTCGGTCCCGATCTCACGAACGTCGGCACCAAAGTCAGCCGCGAGTGGATTTACAAGTGGCTGAAAGAGCCGCGCACGATCCTGGACAAAGACGGCAACGTCACCGTCAATGGCTACGAAACAGAAGAAGAACCGCGCATGCCGAAGTTCCGTCTGACCGAGACCGAACTCCTCGCTCTTTCCGCCTATCTCAGTGTTCAAAGGGCCAAAGCTCTCCTACCGTACAAGATCGATTCTCGCATCGTTGCCGCCTGGAGTAAAAATCCTGAATTGATTTCTCAAGGCGAATTGCGTTTCCGCCAAATGTTTTGCTCGACGTGCCACGCACTTGCCGTCACTCGCGCCGGTGAAGCGAAGCTGATCGGCGGCGATATTGGCCCGGAGCTCACCAAAGTCGGCAGTAAGGTCAATCCCGATTGGCTCATCGCGTGGCTACGCGACCCGCAGAGCTATCTACCGCATACCCGGATGCCGCGCTACGGCTGGTCGGATGAAGATCTCTACAAGGTCACGCAGTACATCACGGCCAAGCTCACGGATTCCGACCTCCTGACCAGCGTTCCACAGCTCCGTCAGCCAACAGAGCAGGAGGTTCAGCTCGGACATCGCCTCTTTCTGGAAAAAGGGTGCGCGAGCTGTCATTTGATTGAGGGTTTGAATCCGCAGAAAGATTTTGGGCCGGACCTGAGCGCGCTCGGCGGAAAGAACGCCTCCGAGCTGGAATTCGGCGTCGCGAAGATTCCGCACAATCTTGTTTCCTACATTCAAGCGAAGCTGCAGGACCCCATCTCCGTCAATCCAGCCGCGCGCATGCCCCAATACAACTGGAACCAGGCCGACCTCGACGCCATCACCACTGCGCTCCTCAGCATGAAAGGCGCACCGCCAACAAGCGCGCTGCAAAATCTGGTCGTCCCGCGCAAGGAAGTTGCTTTCCGCCCCACCGGGGCGTTTGCCGAAGTCTACGAGCGCTACAAATGCTATACCTGCCACAAATTCAACGGCTATGGCGGCGACCTCGCCCCCGAGCTCACTTACGAAGGCAGCCGCGCGCAGCGGCAGTGGATCGTGGATTTCCTGAAGAACCCGCAAACCCTTCGCCCAACGCTCATCTTGCGCATGCCTCAATTCAATATGAGCGACAAGGACGCCGCCACGCTCGCCGACTACATGACCATGGTCCTGCAGCATCCCGCCGCGAATCCCGCGGCCGTGGACGCCATGCAATTCACGCCCGCGATGGTGGCTCTCGGCAAGCAGCTCTACGAAGTGAAGTATCAGTGCCAGTCCTGCCACACCATCGGCGGCACTGGCGGATACGTCGGTCCCAACCTAAACAATGCAGGCGGCTGGTTGACGCCCGCGTGGATCGAGGCTTGGTTGAGAGATCCCCAAGCACTTATTCCCGATACGATCGAGCCCCGTCGAAATTTCAGGGAAGACGAGGTCAGAGCCTTGACGGCGTACCTGATGACCTTGCGACAGAGCATCAAGCCGCAAAAAACTGCGAGCGCCTCCGTTTCGCGCACTGCAACTCACGGACCTGGCCTATGAGATTCCACATCTGGATGAGCGCCCTGTTATTAATGACCATTGCCGGTGTGTCAGGTTGCCGCAAGTATGCTGAAGCCGCGAAAGCCGATCCGCTTCTTGCTGCCTACGATACAGAAGCCGATTGGACGGATGCGCAGCACGTCATTCCTCTGAGTTATCAGCAAGCGCAAGGAAAACGCATTTTTTACCAAGACTGTGTCTGGTGCCACGCCGACGCGACTCCGGCCGGTCCTTCCAACCGCTCGAACCTGACCCCTGTTTCGCCCTTGTTGAATGATGGTGCGGCGCTGAACGCCGAAAGCGATGAATTCATGCAGAACATCATCACATTGGGTGGCAGCGCCATGGGCAAATCCGCGATGATGCCGCCTTACGGCAAAACGCTTTCGGCGGAGGAGATTCGTTCCGTGATTGCCTTCACACGGGCCATTGCCCAGCCGCCGTACCGGCCTCCCGCCCGGCCTGGATCCCAGTATTCTGCGAAATAGGAGATACTCACATTGCGAGTCGTAAGATTCAATATGTCTGACAACGTTTGGTGGCGCTTGTTAATTCCAACGCTTGGATTGGCTATCGGTTTTTCCAGACCATCCGCATCAGCGCAGGTGAGCCCGGCTGAAATCCTCAATCCTGATTTGAAAGCGCTCGAGGAAACCTATTTCCCCGAACTGAAAGCGCTCAACCAATCCATCGCCAAAACGAAATTTCCATTTTCTTTTTATCTTAGCCGCTACGTTGGACTTGACCCCGCGCAGCAGGCCGAATCCGATTCGCGCGGCTTGGAGTTCGTCCGCTTTCAAGATCGTGTGATTTTGAAAATAACGGGAAATTACAACGCCGCCTACGACGCCGCTCGTCTCACGCAGAACGAACGTGCCGCCAATACCTTTCGCGCTGTTGTCCTCCCCGTCTTGAATTTGGTGACGGCCACTATGCCGCAGGACTTGTCTTGTGATGGCTTCGGTTTTGAAATTTCCCATCACACCCGTGCCCGCGATCGCAGCTACGACTATGAAGGAAAGGAAAATCTCGTCGTGGTGCTGGATCGCGATGATGCGTGGGCGCTCTCTCGTGCCTCCGCGGATCCCGAGCGTCAGGAAATCTTGAATCGCTCGAAAGTTTTCATTAGCGGAAAAGATTTTGGACTTTCCCTCACGGAACGCGATCCCCTCAACGTCGAGGCCCTGCCTCGGTCCGTTCCCGCCAAGCCGGATGCAACGTCCACTGCGCGTTCTTCGACGGCGGCGGGCCACTCATCCCTTCTCAAATTAAACCATCCGGTGTCTCCCGTTTCTCCGGCGGTTGCGGTCCCTGCGGATCCCGCCCCTGCCAACGCCAATCCGGTTGTGCCTCTGCCCAAGGCTGTTGATCCGCCGCCCGCTAGTCCACCGCCCGCGCCGGCGGACGCCGAACGTCTGAACGAAAAGTATCAAGCTCAGTTGGCTGCCCTCGCCAAGGAAGGCGCAACCAAATTTCATTTTGTCGATTACGCTCCGCCGACCTTCATGGTGTTCCGCGATCAGATCGCGCTCCAGATGACCCTGCGAAATTCCATCCAGTTCGTTCCTGTGAAAGGCTCCATCTACAAAAGAGCTGCCCAGAGTTTTGATCTGTTCCTTGCCCCACTGCTCAAGGATTTATCCGACAGGATTTCTCCGGACATCAAATTCCAGTTTTTTGACTTTTCCGTCTTGAACAAACTTGCTCCTGGCGCGAAAGGCGCCTCCGAGGCCATTGAATTCATTTGCCCGCGCGCCGCCCTCAAACAATTCGTAAACGCTGAAATCACGAACCAGCAGCTCCTCGATCAAAGCATCATCCTCGTCAATGGCGTGCGCATCGCCTTGAACCTCCAACTCGTGGAATAGAGGAATTTAATTGAGACATTCCGGCCGTGAGCACGCGTTTCCATGGTTTGAGAAGGACTGGCAAAGCCAGAAGGTCCACGGAGTCGTGCGGGGCACCCGTTCACTGGCAATGTTGCGCGCATCACCACGCATGGGCACAATCCTGTGACCGCCGTCACAAGTTCACGTGACCGGAATCACGGCATATCGTTCTGCCTTTGCCGCAGACTGTGAACAACGAGGTGAACCATGAGAGCCATCGAAGCAGGAGTACGGCTTACTCTGAAAAACATCCTTCTCTTGACGGATTTTTCGGAGCCATCTGAACTCGCAGTGCCTTTCGCAACAGCCATTGCCCGTGAATATGCGTCCAAGCTGTACGCGATGCATGTGCTGACTCCCGTCCCCTTGGCTTACGCGACCCCAGAGTCAGCTGCAGCCGCAATCGAGGGATTGGAGGAAGGCGCCCAAGCAGGCATGCAACGACTCGATGCGCAGCTTGTCGGAGTGCCTCACGAGACGATGCTTGTCCGGGGCGAATCAGTTTGGCCGCCAGTCGAGCAAGCGTTAAGCGAGTGGGAGATTGAGCTGGTGATTTTGGGTACGCATGGACGTACGGGCGCTATAAAGCTCTTGCTCGGCTCTGTGGCGGAAGAAATCTTCAGACGGGCCAGGGTTCCAGTTCTCACGATTGGTCCGTCCGTAAGAAAAGGTGTACATAGCGGCGGCCAGTTTCGTCGCGTGCTCTTTGCCACCGATTTCACGACGGAAGCGCAAGCAGCTGCACCGTACGCCATTTCCATGGCACAAGAGAATCAAGCAAGACTCCTCCTTCTGCACGTAATGCGTGACCCAGATCTTAAGGTGAGCAAGAGGACACCACAAGACTCAGTGGCCAACGTGATGCACCAGCTCTACGAGCGCGTTCCCCCGGAAGCAGAACTGTGGTGCCGTCCCGAGGCTACCGTGCGGTTCGGAAATCCCGCGGAGCGGATTCTTGAAGCCGCTGAGGAACTTGAGGCTGATCTGATCGTGCTGGGAGTCCGCGACGCTGCCGGGCACCTCGGAGCAGCCACGCATCTCGAGCGCACTACAGCCCACAAGGTAGTGGCACACGCCGGGTGCCCGGTTCTGACTGTCCGGGGCTGAAGACAGTTGGATTGGCAGCTCAGAGCGACGGAAGTCGAGTTCGTTCTACACCGCTGTTCGTCACTTAGCGTAGCTGATGCATATATAAGCGCGGGGAAAGAATTTCACGAGGGTAGAGAGAATTATGGTGTCATCCGTTGTGGTTAGTTCTTCGAGTCATGCACGCTCAGCTCTTGAAAGTTTCTTCACGCCGGCGTCTGTTGCAGTAATCGGCGCCACGGAACGCGAAGCGAGCGTAGGGCGAACGATTCTTGAAAATCTTGTTCAGGGTCGCTATCGCGGCAAGGTATTTGCCGTGAATCCGAAGCGTTCCGAGTTGCTGGGAACTAAATGTTATCCCAGTGTGGCGGCATTGTCCGAGCCCGTCGATCTCGCTGTGATTGTTACTCCCGCGACGACTGTTCCCGGTGTTGTTCGCGAGTGCTTGGATGCAGGCACACGCTCGGCCATCGTGATTTCCGCTGGGTTCAAGGAGCGTGGTGCGGAAGGTGTGGAGCTTGAGCGTCTGATTAAGGCGGAACTGCGCCGTGGTTCGATGCGGCTCGTTGGTCCCAATTGCCTTGGAATGATGAATCCTTCCATCGGACTCAATGCAACATTTGCTCACGATCTTGCGCGCCCCGGGAATGTGGCTTTTCTGAGCCAGAGTGGTGCACTGTTAACGGCCGTTCTGGATTGGAGCTTGCGTGAACAGGTGGGTTTCAGCGCCATTGTGTCCACTGGTTCCATGCTCGATGTGGATTGGGGCGATCTGATTTCTTTTTATGGCGAAGACCCGCAGACGAAAAGCATTCTGCTATACATCGAATCGATAGCCGACGCGCGTTCCTTTCTCTCTGCTGCGCGCGAAGTCGCCTTGAGCAAACCCATCATCGTCATCAAGGCCGGCCGCACAGAAGCCGCGTCGAAGGCTGCCTCATCCCACACAGGCGCCATGACCGGCAGCGATGATGTTTTCGATGCCGCGCTTCGCCGGTGCGGCGTGCTTCGAGTGCAAAGCATCTCTGACTTGTTCTACATGGCAGAAGTTTTGAGCAAACAACCCCGGCCGCGAGGCCCGCGGCTCACGATCGTGACCAATGCTGGCGGCCCGGGTGTGCTGGCTACAGATGCTTTGATTCCAAATGGTGGGGAACTGACGCTTCTGTCGCAGGACTCCTTGCGCGCTTTGAGCGCGTTCCTCCCGGCTCACTGGAGCCACGCGAATCCCATCGACATCCTTGGCGATGCCGACCCGGAACGCTACGAAAAAGCCGTCGAAATCGCCATTGCCGATCCTGGCAGCGACGGGCTCTTGGCGATCCTCGCTCCCCAGGGAATGACAAATCCCGCGGAGGTAGCCCGGCGCCTGGTCCCCTACGCGCAAGGGCAGGGCAAGCCAGTGCTGGCAAGCTGGATGGGAGGGCAAACCGTTGTGGAGGGCGAGGCGATCCTGAACGCCGCGGGTATTCCGACATTCGCCTATCCCGATACGGCGGCCCGCGCTTTCGATTACATGTGGAGCTACTCATCTCATCTCAGCGCCCTATATGAGACTCCCGCGCTGACAACATCGGGCACGGATTCGAGAACCCGGTTCCGGAAAGCGAAGAAGCTCATCGACCGGACGTTAGCGAGCGGGCGCACGCTCCTGACCGAAGTCGAGTCCAAAGAGCTTCTGTCGCTGTATGGAATTCCATCCGTGCCGACGCGCGTGGCGCGAACGGCACACGAGGCCGCTACCCACGCGGCTGAGTTTGGCTACCCAGCCGTTCTCAAAGTCTATTCCAGGACGATCACGCACAAAACGGATGTAGGCGGCGTAAAGCTCGATCTTCCGAATGCAGCTGCGGTTCGAAAAGCATTTCGATCCATTCAGTCGTCTGTTCGCTCGAAGGCTGGCGAAAAAGCATTTGAGGGCGTGAGCGTTCAACCGATGGTGCGGCTCGAAGGTTACGAGTTGATCTTGGGCAGTAAGGTGGACCCCGTATTTGGTCCGGTCATTTTGTTCGGTTCGGGCGGCCAGCTCGTCGAGGTATTTCGCGATCGTGCTTTGGCGCTGCCTCCGTTGAACACGACGCTGGCGCAAAGGCTGATGGAACTCACCAAAATATACACGGCACTTGAGGGGGTTCGCGGCCGCAAAGCCGTGAACCTGGACGCTCTCAAAGCAGCGTTAGTTGCCTTCAGCGAACTTGTAGTCGAACTGCCGCGGATTGCGGAGATTGATATCAACCCCCTTGTCGTCTCTTCGGATAAACTCCTGGCTCTGGATGCACGCGTTCTTCTAGCTGACCCCAAGATCGAGGATGCAAATCTGCCACGCTCCGCGATTCGGCGGTATCCGTCACAATATGTTTCCCGCTGGAAGATGAAGCACGGAACAGCAGTCGTCATTCGTCCGATCCGGCCCGAGGACGAGCCGCTGATGGCGAGGTTTCACGAGTCGCTCTCCGAAGAGTCGGTTTACTTGCGCTATTTTCATATGGCACAGCTGAGCACGCGGATTGCCCACGAAAGGCTCATTCGCAAGTGTTTCATTGACTATGACCGGGAAATGGCGCTCGTTGCCGAACTAACGGACCCGGACACCCGGAGCACCTGCATCGCTGCCGTGGCCCGGCTATCGCGTGCGCCATCGGCGGAAGAAGCAGAAATAGGCGTGATCGTGGCTGACAAGTTTCAACATCAAGGCTTGGGCGCCGAGCTAATCAAGAAGCTCGTCGGTATTGCTCGAACCGAAAACATAAAGCGGATTGTGGCGGACTTCCACTCGGAAAACAGCGCTATCCGCCATCTCGCCAAGCACGGTGGCGCCACCGTGACGCGGACTTCTGACGCAACTTGCTTCCGGATCCAGTTAGACTTGTAACTTAGCTTTGTTTTGCCCTTCCGATGGTTCGACAGCGCCGCACTCTTAGGTTCAGCGAATGCGCAGGGCGTAAGAACTTAGCATCTTCATGTAATTGCTGCGCTCGAAGGCGGCGGGATTGGGGACCGCGCGGTGGCTCATGCTGCCGCGCATCTGTTGAATCGATTCGTACTCGTGCTCGGTCATCCAGCCGACGAGATCATCCAGAATGCGGTGCGGGTACCGAACACCGTTTTGAAGGAGCGCCGAAGTCATCATGGCAACTTGCGCCCCGGCCATCATGCACTTCACAACGTCCTCTGCACGATGCACCCCGCCTGTGATCGCCAGACCGGACCGGACGGAACCATAGAGAATCGCGACCCAATGCAGGCGCAATGGGAGCTCGCAAGGATCGCTGAGGACTAGATGCGGCGCGGGCTCGAGATTTTCAATGTCGAAATCGGCTTGGTAAAAGCGGTTGAACAGCACGAGGGCGTCGGCACCAGCATTGTCGAGACGCCTGGCCATGTGGACCATAGAGCTGAAGAATGGAGACAGTTTGACAGCAACCGGAATTTGCAAGCTGGCTCTTACCTGGTGCACGAGTTCGCAATAGCGGTCCTCGACGGCATCGCTGCTTTTGTGCGGGTCGGGTTCGATCGAGTAGAGGTTGAGCTCGATAGCGTCGGCGCCGGCTTGCTCCATTTCGCGGGCATAGCGAACCCAGCCGCCTGGCGTGGTGCCGTTCAAACTGGCGATCACGGGAATGGCGACGGCCTGTTTTGCGCGATGAATCAGCCCTAGCCTGAATAATTCACGTTTTTAAGACACGAAAAGCCTCGTTCATGGTACAAAGCCGTTGTCTAGGCGGTTTTGAGACCAATCCGGAGGCTTTCGTGCCCGAGCATACCACGACACAGTCTGTTCTCTTCCCAGGAA
>DATHIB010000059.1:0-6800 GCA_035490055.1 Candidatus Limnocylindria bacterium
ATATCTGACAACTACCAAGATCGGTGAGAAGGGACAAGTCACGGTCCCAAAGCAGTTTCGCAGGGACCTTGGTTTGGAGGCAGCTGCGCCGCTTGCCGTATTGTCCTCACCCGTGGCATTTTTCTACCTGGGGCCTCGACAGAGCCGCTTCGTCGATCTGTGCGGCGCGGCTCTGCAGACTGGTCCAGGCGGAGGTTGTTCGCGATGAGGTGGAAGAGAATCTGTTGCTTCACGCGGAGCGCGTGACGTCTTTAGAGACCGACGAGCTAATTGCACACTATCGTCGTCTGATCGAACTGACAGATCCTGATGCGGCGGGAATTCGGCAGTTCTGGCGGAGGCTATGGGAAGACTTACGCGTGAAGGACCAGGCAGGAGGAGAGGTTAGGAAAAACAGGACGCTGGGCTTCGACTGCCGGCCCAGCTATGAAGCAGACAGGCAAAGCTTCTTAAAAGTGCGGTGGTGCGTTTAGGCCGGAATTTCGTAAATTGCATTCACCGGAACGAAAACGTCGTTCCGTGATTCCTAACCAATGACTGCGGACCGGTTTGGTAACGGCGCCGCTTCCAACATTCCATAGCGTCAGCCGATCCCGCGAAATTAGAGGACGTTGCACAAGCAATTCGCGATTCTGTCGGCACTGCAATCGTCCCAAAGGGGCGGCACACGGCCAGCCTTCCGTTCCTGCCAAAACCGCGCGCACCTCTTGGTGAAGTCGCTCAGGACGGCGGCCAATCAACTTATTTGTTCCAACGGTGACCGTGATTGGCCTTTCCGTTGTATCCCGAAGAGTCAAGCAAGGCACGCCTAAGAATGTGGTTTCCTCCTTGATTCCGCCTGAATCAGTGATAACTAACGCGGCGCGTTCTTGTAGACGTAAGAATTGAAGGTAACCCTGTGGCTCGCAAATGCGCAATGCTTCTGGTGGCTCGAATGCGATTTCGGAGATTTTATGCCGTGTGCGGGGGTGACAGGGGAAGACGACGGCAAATCACCGCTGATTTCGCCCAGCGCGTTCAAAATCTTGCGAAGCATTTCAAAGTCGTCCACGTTCGAGGGCCGATGGAGAGTCACTAACGCGTACTTCAAAGGAATCACTTCAGAGTCGGCTTCGGCGATTCGCGGCCGCAGGTTAATCAGACAATCGATCATCACGTTGCCGACAAAATGAATGCGTTCGCGGGGAATCCCTTCTCGAAGGAGATTTTGATTGGCGTCCTCGGAAGGCGTGAAAAGCAAATCCGCCATTTGATCGGTCAGCAGGCGATTAATTTCCTCCGGCATTGTGCGATCGAACGATCGCAGTCCGGCTTCCACATGCGCTACGGGCAAATGCAAGTACTCTAGTGAAGCTGCTCTACAGCGTTGAGTATAATCTCGGCTATAGTGCGACTGGCGGGACCCTCGATTAGCTATGGTTGACATCCACTCTCATATACTCCCCGGCGTCGATGATGGTGCTTCCAGCTGGGCAATTGCCATCGATATGGTCGCTGCCGCAGCGAAAGATGGAATTCGTCACATTGTGGCGACGCCCCATAGCAATGCTCAATTTCGCTACGATCGTTCCGCTCACGCGGAACGCTTGCTGGAGCTTAGAAAGCGTGTGGGCGTCCCTATCGAGCTGTCTTTGGGATGCGACTTCCACTTTTCATTGGAGAACGTGCAGGCCGCACTGCAGGATGAGAAGCAATTTTGTATCGGATCCGGACCCTATTTGCTCGTCGAGTTTAGTGATTTCGGCATTCCACCAAATGCCAATACCACTATGCGGGCGCTGATGCGTCGCGGAATAGTACCTATTATTACTCACCCAGAACGTAATCTCTTCCTACGCTCTAAGGTGGAAATGCTTTACTCCATGGTTGAAGCTGGTTGCTTGATACAACTGACTGCAAACTCAATTACTGGATTCTGGGGAAAAGCGGCGCGCCGAACTTGTCTGGAGTTGCTCACACGAGGTTTAGTTAGTGCGGTTGCTACTGACGCACACGATCTGACACACCGTCCTCCGATAATGAGTGCCGCACGCGAGGCCATACACAGCAAATTCGGAAAAGACATTGCCGAAGCTCTGTGCTCAACGATTCCCTCTGCGATTGTCGAGGGAAAGCCAATTCCCGATATCCCTTCGCTTGCGCGCCGTCGGGAGACTGGAGCAGGCTAGGGCTAGGCCGCCCTTTCTATGGACCTGACGAGGCGAGGGGTCGTCCGCTTAAATTATCCTCACTCGCAGTGCAAAGTCCATGGACCGCGGGCAAAGCAACATCAGACCGGCCACAAGCATAGACCGGCAGCGCCCTTCCGCACCGTAGCGACTCACGAATGCGGAAGGTGGTCAAGGTCGATGCGTAAAGGCTCCCAAATGGGATGGGCGATTCTCCTCCATGCTTGAGAGCCGCGACAAACGCATGGAGCTCTTCGCGATGCCCCTTTTCTTGAAAGAACCTCCATTCCCGTCGGTGCTGCTTGCCCCGGTAGAAGTGGGACGTTCGAAAGTCCTCGCAGATTGCGGTTTGACCCTGACCAAAGACTTCGACGCGTTCCTTAGACACACTCGAGCTACCCGACGAGAGGTACAGGATCTCGCCCCGAGAACCATCGGCAAATCGAAGGTGAACGTGAAGGTTGTCCTCAGGGTCGGCGTCAAGATGCTCCACGGGCCAGGCCTGGACTTCCACCGGGAGAGACGAAGACAAGAATCCCATGAGGTCTACAAAGTGGCAGATCTCACCAATCACTCGGCCATGGCCTTGGGCAGGGTCATAAATCCAGTGCCCATTCGGCAAACGTCCTGCGCTCACCCGGTAAAGCATGGACAGCGGTCCAACGCGGTCTCTAAACAGCTTGGTGCAGTCCTGGGCGAAGGGAGAGAAGCGGCGATTAAAGCCCACGGTCAGGATTCGCCCCGAACGTGCATAAGCCTCGGATATCTGGTTCAGTTCGGCTTCATTGACGCACAGCGGTTTCTCGACAAAAACATGTTTGCCACGCTCCAGGGCAGCAATCACCAACGAGGCGTGCAGGTGATGTCGTGTACCTATGAAAACCGCATGGATGGCCGGATCATCCAGAATCTCATTGGCGTCAGTGCAGCAATAACCAAACCCGAAGCCCCGCGCCACCCTTTGTGCCGAAATGCCGGTCGCATTGGCTAAACCCACAAGCCGGACACCAGAGATTTTTTGCAGCGCAGGTACCAGTTTCGCTCGGCTGAAGCTCCCGGCACCAATCCATCCCACGCCGACCGTCTCACCCATTCCTTTTGTCAAATGCCGTCGTGGTGATTCTTGCCCAAGCAGGACTTTCTTCTCCTGTGATGATGCATGATCATAAGTAAGGAGGATTCCGACGTACTTCTCCTTTCTCTCGCCCGACAGCAACCTGTAAGCCTCCGAGGCCTCGTTGACGCTGAACCGATGCGTCAGTAAAGGCCCAACACGCACCTTTTGCTGCGCGACCAGCTCCAGGAAAGCTTCCATATTTCTCTTCTCTGTCCAGCGCACGAAGGCGTAAGGATAATCACGGCCACACTCCTCGTATTCGGGATCGTAACGGCCCGGCCCGTATGAGCGTGAGAAGCGCACCTGTAATTCTTTCTTGTAATAGAGTGCGCGAGGAATGTCGGCACGCACGTCGCCTACGATGACTACTATGCCTCGGTCCCGCGCCAGCTGTCCCGCCAATTGGATAGGTTCCGTTGAGGGGGTCGCCGCGGTTAAGATTACGGAATCGGCTCCCTCTCCGTGCTGACACAAGGCACTCCACGGGCTCTCTTCCCAGTCGCGGTTTTCACAAGCGAAGTCCGCGCCGAGTTCACGGGCCAGCCTCACGCGATCCGGATCGGGGTCCAGCCCCCATACAACGCAGCCTCCCGCGTGGAGAATCTGCGCCACAAGCTGACCCACAAGCCCCAATCCGATTACGGCCACACGCTCACCGAGCTTCGCCTCCGAAATGCGCACGCCCTGCAATGCAATCGCGCCCAAGGCCACTGAAGCCGCCGAGTCGAAGTCAACGTTAGAGGGGATCTTCACGCACAGGTTTTTGGGAACCCAATTCATCTCTGCATGGCTGGCATGATCTACTCCCGCGCAAGCCACAAGGTCGCCCACGGCAAACTCATTTACCCCAGACCCAACTTCCAGGACCACTCCTGCGGAGCTGTAACCTAAGGCCAAGGACGAGTTCAGGCGGGCACGCACCGTGGCGATCACGTCTACTGCACCGGTTGTCTTGAGGTGCCGAAAGAGCTGCCGCACCAAGTCCGGCCGCTCAAGGGCTTTGCCGAGCAGCGACTTGCTTCCCAGTGTCATCGTCGCTCGCTCCGTCCCGCTGCTAATCAGAGAAGCGGCACTCTTTACTAACACCCCTTCGGGAAGACACGAGGGTGGCGGCACTTCCTCCACCGATACTTGATGAGAGCGAAGGTCTTGCAGAACCTGCTTCATCCGTTCCGTCCATTGGCCAGGAGATTGGGTCGGAAGGCAAGATCCTCTTCCACGGTGTACATGATCACCAAATTCGCTTCTTCGGAGTCATAGCGGCGCTTTACTTGTTTCTCAAACGGCGGAATCAAGGTGTCCAGAAGCGAGGAGAAATGGAAGATCAGGCGCTCTTTGCTGAGCGCACGTCGAAGCTGTAACTGCCCTATAGCCTTTTCGCCGACGCGCAAGGGAATGGAAACAGTCCAGCAATCGCCAGTTTTGTTTTCGCTGGGGCGCGACCAGGGGGCTAGGAACGGCGTCGAGCCATTTTGCCAGCCTGAAAGCTGACATGTGACACCGTCAAAATCCAATGCTTCGAGCGCCTTAACCAGGACCTGCCAACTTCCTTCGAGAGCTTTCGCCTCTTTCAACTGTCCCGACACTTTACGAATCAGGATTTGGTTAGCCAGGACCTTACGTTGCGAATGAAGGGCCTGTGAAACATGCGCGTTCAACTCCGACAACTCCTCGTAGTGAAGCCGACTAGTCAAAAACCAGCCTGAGACGCCCGCCAACACCGCCACCAGCGCCACCAGGTTTCCGGTGGAGTGAATGATGAGGAGCGACCCAAGCGAAAAGAGCGCCGTCAAGGCGTAGAGCACCAAGGCGGCCGCACGCGGCGAGAGCCTCTGAAGCAGTCGGTGGTGGATGTGATCATGATCGCCGACAAACAACGGCCGACCGCTCAGAAAGCGGCGCACTACAGTAAGCAAAGTATCGAGTACGGGGAGGCCGAAGGCTACAAAAGGTACTACGATGGCGAGCAACGTTGAACTCTTCTGCGAGGTATGAATAGCCAATGTCGCCAAGACAAACCCCAAGAAAAGGCTGCCGGTATCGCCCAGGAAAATCGTGGCAGGAGAAAAATTAAATCGCAGGAATCCCAGCAACGCACCGGCCAGCGTGATGGCCAGAATGCAACCAAAGTGGTTACCCTGGATCAGCGAAACCACAAAGACGGAAAGGGTAACGAAGAAGGCGATACCCGCAGCCAAGCCATCCAGTCCGTCAATAAGGTTAAACGAGTTGGTCATTGCCACGATCCAGAACACGGTGACGGCTAAGCTCAAGATGAGACTGTGGATACCATAGCCAAAAATGGGTAGGTGGACGATGCGAAAGCCCGCCCACCAAACCATCCCTGCTGCGAGCGTCTCAATGATCAATTTTTGCCACGGGGTTGCGCCCATCAGGTCGTCATACACACCCAAAAGCAGGACCAACGTGCCTGGGGCCATCAAGACGGCCATGGTCCGCCACTCTGAAAGAAACCGCGCTCGCACATCATTCGGCACGAACAGGAGCACGCCCCAGGCCGCAAGCGCTGCCACAAGGATCGCAAGACCCCCCAAGCGTGGAATATGGGGCTGTTCCCGCCCCTCGTCTGCTTGGCCGTAGGCCCGCAGCCACTGACCCAGGGTTCTCACCGCTGGGGTCACCAGCAAGCTGAACAGCGCGGCAATGAAGAAGAGTCCGAGGTAGCTTCTCATGCTTTCCTTATGTTCAACATCTCTGGGTTATTTGACTGAAGTGGGCTCCCCAGGTTGCAACTGCTCTGGTGCACCGTGGTGCCGCGGAGTGTTCATCAGCCCAGCGAGAAGCTCCAAGTAAGCAGTCGATTGATGCCGACGGGTGTATTTATCAAGTACTGTCCGCCTTCCGTTGCCTCCCTGTTTAAGGCCAAGTACGGGGTTTTTCCAAAGTGTACAAATCGCTCCGGCAAGCGCCTCGGCATCTTCGGGCGGGACAGCGATCCCGGCCCGTGCTTCAAGCAAGATCTCTTTGGCTTCGCCTTCGACTCCCAGGATCACAGGTTTAGCGGCAATCATTGCTTCAAACATCTTGGAAGGAATAGCGGTTTTAAAGATCTCGCTTCGACGGAGAGGGACCAGACATGCATCAGAAGCTGCAAGGAATGCAGGGATTCTCTCCCTCGCCTGCTTGCCGAGATAGTGCAGGTTGCTTAGACGTAACTCTTCGATCCGCCGTATGATCTTGTCCCGTTCCGCCCCTTCACCTAGCAAAAGGAAAACAATCTCTGGCCATTGGCGTAATCGGTCCGCGGCCAAGAGAACTGTCTCGAGGCTGTGAGCCATTCCAAGCGTTCCGCAGTACATCACTATGAACTTGTCAAGCAGCTTTAGTTCGATCCGCAGTTGTTGGCGAGCAGATAAAGCGCCCGCTGACTCGGGCCCAAGACAAAAATCTTCCGCCACACCATTCCTGATGACCACAATCTTCTCGGGTTGAACCCCGGCAGCGGCTAGTGTGCATCTCTTCCATTCGCCGTCCACCACAATGCGGTCAGCGCG
>DATHIB010000060.1:0-6223 GCA_035490055.1 Candidatus Limnocylindria bacterium
TTTCTAAAGGGCTACTGGGGAAAGGGACTCAAATGCCGTCCCCTTCCCCAGACCCCTTCTCCTGCTAGGAGATGCAAGAATCCTTCTATGAAAGCGGAAACTGTGTCCAAATAATTTGTGCCATCCAAGGGGTTCACCCCACATTCGAGGGTCCAACAAGGGTCCAAAACTTGGCCTTTTTGCCGCGGTTTCGGGGGTCTCATTGCTGTAAGGGCAACCGAATCAATGGGACTTAGAGTCTGATCGTCGAGCTCATAACCCGAAGGTCGTCAGTTCAAATCTGACCCCCGCAACCATGGGCGCTTATGAGGAAAATCCTCTAAGCGCCCTTCTTATTTACGGTTACGAGTTGAGCCGTAACAATTCCTTCGCCTGATTGGCCGCTGCAGAGTTGTTCCTGTTCTCGATATTGGGAACAACTGGGAACAAATCGCCATAGATTGCCCGTTCTACAGCCAGCGCAGCCTCACGTTCCGCCTCCGCAGAAGTGTGCGTATAGATGTCTGCGGTCATCTTGATCGTGGAGTGCCCGAGGAACTTTTGCGCCAGCTTCAAGTTTCCGGTCTGCTCGTTGACAATACTCGCAGCCGAATGCCTGAATGTGTGAAAGCCCGACGCGCCCTTCTTTCTCGGAATCCCTAGCCTGTCCAGGATCGGGTAGAGGGCGTCCTTTCGAAGCACGTCCGGATCTAGCGGCGACCCGTCCTTTTTGCAAAACACGAAGTCATCCGGCCCCCCGGCGCGAAGAGGTCTCACGGTGATTCATGAGAGTTTCGCCCAGGGCACTCCCCAAAAGGATGTCTCGCGTGCTTGCAGCCGTCTTAGGCGAGACGAGTTGCCCTCGCCAGAGACTTTGTTCGATTCGGAGTACCCTCCGCTCCAAATCCACGTGCTTCATTTCAGGCCGAGAACTTCACCCAGCCTAGTTCCCGTCAGGGCCACACAGTCAAAGAATGCATGGAGGCCCGTTGGTGCTGCGCTCAGAATGAGCAGCAACTGAGCAGGAGACCAAATAGCAGATATAGCTCGACTGCGCCCGTCAATCGTGTTGTGATTTCGGGGAAGCCGAGGGAAGCATTTCTTATCCATGTTCTCCGCAACCCTTATCGTCAACTTCCTCGCGTGCCGTCACCTGGGCGTACTTGAGCAAGACGCAGCGGCTGGAAGGCGAGAAAAGCCATTTTTCCGCGATCCAAGTCAGGAGCTCCTGCGAGAGCTCGGAATCCGGCACGAGCAAAACTATTTGCACAAGCTAGACGCTGGCAAAAGTTTGAACGTCGTGCAAATCCCGGCGACGCTTTCCTGGCAGGACGCCGTGGCGGAGACAACAAAAGCCCTCCGTTCTGGGGCGGATGTGGTCTATCAGGGGACGCTGGAAGACGGGACTTGGGGAGGGCGGTCGGATTTCTTGGTCAAGGTCGAGAAACCGAGCCCTTTGGGTTCCTGGTCCTACGAAGTGGCAGAAACGAAACTCGCGCGGTCCGCCAGAGCCAACGCTGTACTCCAACTCTGCTTCTATTCCGAGGTTCTGGCCAAAACTCAAGGTGTCGTACCAGAGCGAATGCACGTGGTGTTGGGCAACTCCAAAGTGGAGTCGTTCGCGGTCGCTCGTTATATTGCCTATTACCGGAAGGTCAGAAATGATTTTCTGAGGGCGGGTCCGGCGCCCTCGGGTACCTACCCCGAACCAGCAGAACTCTGTAGGGTTTGCACATGGTTTCCCGTCTGCGACAAACAACGGCACGCCGATGATCATTTGTCGCTGGTAGCAGGGATTACGCGAAACCAACGGAAGCAGTTAGTTGAGCGCAATATCCAAACGCTAGAGGCATTGGGAACTCTAAAGCTTCCCATCTTGCCTAAGATCGATCGAATCGGAGAAGCCGCGCTAGTTCGGATCCATGGACAAGCGCATCTCCAGCGAAACGGCCGTAATGAAGGGAAGATGATCTATGAGATTCTCGAGCCCATCGAAGAAGAAAAGGGGTTCGCGGCCCTACCAACCCCGTCCCCTGGAGATGTCTTTCTCGATTTCGAAGGCGATGAGTATGCCTTTGGAACAGGTGTCGAGTATCTCCTAGGTAGCCTAATGGATGCTTCTGGCAAGGATCCCGTATATGAGCCTCAATGGTCTTTTGAGCCTGTCGCGGAAAAGCAAGCCTTTGAAGAATTCATCACGAAAATGCTGGAAAGGTGGTCAAAGTTTCCTGACTTGCACATCTATCACTATGCTCCGTACGAACAAACAGCAATCAAGCGACTGGCCGGACGACATGGCGTGTGTGTCGACGCAGTAGACCGCTTGCTACGGGCAGGAATTTTCGTCGACCTCTACCGAGTGACGCGCCAGGCGTTGCGTGCTTCGGTTGAAAGTTATTCCATCAAGAAATTAGAACCCCTGTACGGTTTTGAGCGTGCCATGCCACTGAGGGAAGCCAGGCTCGCCCTAGACGCTTTCGCATCTATGTTTGCTTTGGGAGCTGGACAGGAAGCGACAGTCGAACTTCTCAAGACCGTCGAGTCCTACAACAAAGAGGACTGCTTGTCGGCTCGACACCTGAGGAATTGGCTCGAAGAGCGAAGAAAGAAAACGGAACTAAAGCTGGGACGAGCCATATCGCGCCCCGCACCCAGATCTGGCGAGGCACAGGAAAACCTGGCTGAGCAACTCGAGCAAGTCGAAGTGATTAAGAAACTGCTTCTTGAGGGGTTGCCGCCGGACCGCAGCGAATGGACCGCGGAATACGATTCGCGTTGGCTGCTAGCGCAGATGCTCGAATGGCACCGCCGGGAAGAAAAATCGATGTGGTGGGAATACTTTAGATTGTGTGACCTCTCGGATGCAGAGCTTATCGAGGACAAGAGTGCGATAGGTGGTCTCCAGTATGTGGGCGAAACAGCACGAGTCAAGAGATCCGCCATTCATCGTTATGATTTCCCTCCGCAGGACCATGCTATCGACCGCGCTCTGGCCGTCCACGATCCGAAGACGAAAAAGGGAGCTGGAGAACTGATGACGATTGATGAAGTGGCAAGAACCATCGATCTGAAACGAGGCCTCAGTTCGGCAGTTCCGCACCCAGGTGCATTGGTTCCTTACGATTTCGTCGGCTCCGAAGTGAAACGAGAGAGCCTTCTGCGGATTGGCACTTGGGTTGGCGAAAACAGCATAGCCGCGGAAGGCCCCTTCCAGGCCGCAAGAGATCTGCTTTTACGTCGGAAACCCAGAGCGCTGAAGCTACCCATCGAGAGCACAGTGAAGGACGGACAACTGACAAAGGAGAGCAAGGGCTTGGTGGCATCGTTATGCAGAGAACCGTCGATTTTGCCGATCCAAGGCCCTCCAGGCTCAGGTAAGACGTTCAGTGGCGCCCGCATGATCGTAGAACTCGTAAGAGCTGGGCGGCGGGTGGGAATTACAGCGATCAGCCACAAAGTGATTAGCCATTTGCTCGGTGAAGCGTGCAAAGTGGCGCGCCAGGCCGGTGTTCCTCTAAGGGCAGTGCAGAAAGCAAATGAAACCGATGGTTGCCCGGACGAACTCGTGGAACAGCTCGATGACAACGCGACCGTCCTCAATGCCTTGAGGGAAGGTAGAGCGCAAGTTGCGGCCGGAACGAGTTGGTTATGGGCGCGGACCGAGATGTACCAGGCCGTCGACATTCTGTTCATTGATGAGGCCGGGCAGATGTGTCTTGCGGATGTGCTTGCGGTATCACAGGCAGCCACGAGCTGCGTGCTTCTCGGTGACCCTCAGCAGCTCGATCAACCGCAGCGGGGCGTTCATCCACCTGGGGCAGATGGATCGGCCTTTCGCCATCTACTCGGCGATCGAGCCACGATCCTCCCAGAGCAAGGTCTATTCCTGAGCGAGACACAACGACTGCATCCCGACGTTTGCGGCTTCACTTCGGAATTGTTCTACGAAGGCCGACTTCTCCCCGCTGCAGGAAACGAAGAACAAAGCGTAAACGCAAAAGGTCGGTTGTCCGGGACCGGCTTGAGGTTCGTTGCGGTGAACCATAGCGGAAATCAGAATGAGTCAAGCGAAGAGGTAGAGGAGATCGCGAAGTTGGTGAGCGAACTTCTAGACGGGGAGAGCACCTGGACAAACCGTGAAGGCAAAGTCTTGAAACTGACACTCGATGACGTGCTGGTTGTGACACCCTACAACGCCCAAGTCTCGGCCTTGCGCGACGCACTCCCGGAGGGAGCCCATGTAGGGACCGTCGACAAATTCCAGGGACAAGAAGCGCCGGTCATTTTTTATTCCATGGCAACCTCTACGGCTTCGGATGCTCCTCGTGGCATGGAGTTTCTCTATAGTTCCAATCGGCTGAATGTGGCGATCTCCCGCGCACGTTGTGTTGCGGTGCTTGTAGCTAGTCCAGCCCTGTTCGAAGCGGAGTGCAAGAGTCCTCGGCAGATGATGCTTGCCAATGCATTTTGTCGTTATCTCGAGAAGGCCCAGCCACTCTGAACGCTGCTGGCAATTGCCAAGGTCGTAAATCAGGCATCGCTTTTCAAAAACCTGGGAAAGGATAGCTAGACAGGAATAGTTTGCAAAAAGAGAGTGCCGACAGCTTTAGGCCATCGACGCTCGAATGATCTAGTTTTATTTTCTCTTGGCGGATTAGGCGAAAGCTTTTTTGTCCTTGTATTTCTTCCCTTTCGCTGGCCGAGACTGGATGGCCGACCGCACGAGAAAAGCCGATCGCGTTAGGCCAGCAGACCGCGCCAAACGGTCAATCTTCTCAATCTGGCTCTCCGGAGCGGTTATGTTGACGCGGATTGTCCGTTCAGAATGGGCAGGGACAAGAAACGCCACGGCATCCTTAATGGCAGGATCGCCTGCCACGTCATCAACAGTGGATGGACTGGGAATCTTCTCGCCATCCTCAACCATACCAGCGATATGAAAGCTCAAGGCTTCTGCCGCTCTGCGCCGCGCTTCTTCCAAAGTTCTACCAGCCGTAATGCACCCAGGAAAATCTGGGAAGCTCACGCCAAAATCCGATTTACGATCCTTATGCAGATATGCGATGTAATCCATCAATCACCTCAGCCTAATGACTGCTTGCTTTTCGATGCTTCTCAGCGTGCCAATCGGTATATCTCGAACAGGATGTGGCACAGTGACCCGTCCTGGCTTCACCGGATGCTTGAACTGCTTGTGGCTCCCAACATGCGCACCCTCATACCAGCCGTCCTGCTTCAAGCGCTGTATGACTTCTCGGCTGGACATAAGACACGATACACACTTTCTACACACTTGTCAAGTAGAGGTTTACAGGAGCGACCGTCGGGAGCCCATTGGATGGCTTGGGGCTTTCGTTCCAGGCCTGCAAGAATTCTCCGATGGCGGGCCGTGTGGCTTGCCTCGGTGGCGGCCCGTCAGCGCATTGGCCAAAGAAAGGGTAATACCCTTAAGAGAGGGCAATAAAGAGGGTAGTAACTTGGCTTGCTTCGTCTCCCGCCGTTGATTGGAGTCGGCGGTAATCTCAGCAGCTTGTCCTCGACCGGGTCCTAGAACAAGGATGCATCATCCATCTCGACGGACCCCTGGGTGTCATCGATCTTCTGAATCCGTCTTTTTCTGAACTTCGAGCGAAAAATAAGTAAAAAAAGATCCGTCATCTTCTGCGCCGCAGGCACAGAATTTTCATCCTTCATTCATCCGGTGTATTGGCCGTCTGCGCACCATCTATCGCCTCGCCGATCTGGCCTGCTTGAGGATCAACGCAGTCGACGTAAAGGTCAATGGCACTCAGTTCGAATCGGGCATTCCTCATTCCTTGTTTCTCGTTCGCACCACGTCGTCCGTGGGCTACATTTTTGATGTCGCGCCCGATGGCCAGCGCTTCCTCGTTCCCTTGCCGCAACAGGAAAACGTAGCTGCACCGATGTCGCTCGTCCTGAACTGGCCTGCATCCCTCGACAAGTGACACCCGTGCACATCGTCAATGGCGGGCATTTCGCGCTCGATACCGCAGCGGATCAGATTGCGCAGCTCGTCGGTAGCTTCATGAAGTAAAGATGCTGTAACCAATTCCGTAGATTCAAGTCCTGAACGCCCCAGCAGCAGGGTGAATTTGTTCGGGCGTTCAAGACCAATAAAACTTAATAGTTACAGCTTGTACTGGTCAAACCAGTCCCAATGATGTATCCTCCCCGGTGATGTATGGGAAAAGTTTTGGCGGCACTGCGCAGCAGAATACTTCCT
>DATHIB010000061.1:0-68154 GCA_035490055.1 Candidatus Limnocylindria bacterium
CAAGTTTGCGGGCGCTGTGGGCGGGGTGGTGTCCGGCGGAGCAGGAGTGCTGGCGCTGGCCGTGCTGGAGTAGGCGCTCAGGTTGTTGGCGGCGTCGGTGGCGCGCACGCGGTATGAATAAGACGTGGAAGCGGTCAGGCCCATGTCGCTGAAGGTGGTGGCTGTTGGTGCGGATACTTGCGCGAAGTTCGAGCAGGTCGCGCCCGTGCAGCGCTCGACCGTGTAGCCGGTGACGCCGACGTTATCGGTAGAAGCCATCCAAGCAAGATTGATTTGGGTGTCCGAGGCGACGGTGGCAGTCAGGCTCGCCGGCGCAGTCGGCGCGATGGTATCTGGCGGCGGAGCGTAGGAGCCAGATTTACAGCCGGTTACCACAAGGGAGAGGCACAGTGCGCAAATCACAGTGCAAGAAGATCCGGAGACGGCGCGATTCCCAAGAACTCGCTTCACGTGCGTCAACTCCACTTGATTTTGATTTGCCGCAAAGATGCCAGGAAGTGCCCCGTGCGAAAGAGACGCTTCCCCTTAAAAAAAAGTAGCACAGATTATGCGGCGCCGGCAGATTACGCAGGGGCGAGTGCCCGACTGTTCTACTGTTCTATAGGACAGTGGCTTGAGATTCTGCCGCGCGAGGAAGGCAATCCCGCCATGGCCAAGAGAGCCGGTTAGGAGCCACTCGGCCACAGTTTGCGGACGAGATTACGGACACGATCGACAAAGGAAACGCTGACAGGGACTTCAGGCTTCGGAGCATTGGCCCCGGCGGCCGGTGTGGACGTGGGCGAGGGCACTGGCGTGACGGCGACGGCCACGCCTTCCACGCGGCCTTGGAAAATGAGCGTGGGCCGTACGCGCACGCGCCGCACCAGAACGATCATCCTCGGATCGATCTCCGGCTGGACTTTGGCGTTGGCGTCGTAGATCAGCGGCGGCATAAAAACCTGATAGACGGGCTCTTCCCGGGCGGGGGACGTTTCGACAGTTGCGGGCGGGGTGTTCGGCCTTGCGTCTGGGGCTCTCTTGCGCACGTCCTCGGTGGTCGCGAGCTGGCCGACCTCGGGCTGCGGTGGAGGAGTTCCTTTTGCTGCTTGTAGATCGCAGGCGCAGTTGCCGGGGCTGGTGCGAAGGCTGCCGAGCTGCCCGTTGAGGAGGAGAACGTCGCCAGCCTGGGGGACGAGCACACTCTGCCCGGTCAACTGCTGCTCCAGGCGGACGGCGCCGCGATTCGCACGGATGCACATGGCGCCCGCGGTGTCGAAACCAAGCAGGAGGTCTTGCGGGCCATCGCCAATGGCGACGGCTTGCGCCTGGATTTGAGGAGTGTAGATGGTCAGGGAGAGCTCGCGCTCGATGTGTGCGTGAATCGTGCCGGTATCGAGGGCGATCGTCAGCGAACCACCGGATTTGAGGACCAACAGATGCGCCGGACCGCAAATGCTGATCTGGCCGCCTTCCACAAGATCGATGCGTGCGGCGCCGGATTTGACGCGCACGTCGCTGCCGCTGCGCAGGACGGTTTTCGCCTGGCCGTGGACGACCTCGACGCTCATGGGTCCGTTTACAGCGATGGCTTCACCGTCGATGACGCCCACGGAGTCGGAAGGCTGTTCATCGGGGCGCGCGGCGGTTGCGTCTAGCAGCGCAGCGCAGAGGATGGCCATGCAGGCCGCAGGAACTGCGGCCCGGCGCCGGCATTCGAACGAGTTGGAGAAGGCCGTCACTCGGTGATACTCCCCGTCACGGAGCCAGAAAGTCTCGCCTATACTATACTTCGGCGGCCTTGCACCCGCACGTAGAGGATGATGACGACACCCGACGCAGCCGTCGAGGCCACAAAGAAATCAGGCGAGGAACCCGTGAATGTGCACTACGACATACGGCTGCCTGATCTGCCGTGGTCGCGGCGCGTGCAGATTCCGATTATCGCCGCCGCGGTTTACAGCGTGATTCGAATGCTGGGTCCGACACTGCGCTACGAAGTGCTGGGCTGGCAGCATGCCGAGCGCGTGTACGCGGCAAGGAAGCAATGCATCTGGGCGTTCTGGCACCGCGTGATTATCCCAGTGGTGTGGTGGTATCGAAACCACGGCGTGGTGGTGATGAATACGACGGCGTTCGACGGGCAATGGACGCGCAAAGTGATCGAGTGGCTGGGATACGGGACGGCGCAAGGAAGCTCTTCGCGCGGGGGACTGCGCGGACTAGCGGTGATGGCGCGGCGTTTGGAAGAAGGCGTCGATTGCGCGTTTACGATTGACGGACCACGCGGGCCGCGGTATGTGGCCAAGCCGGGACCGGTGATGCTGGCGCGGAAAACGGGATGTCCGATCCTCGTGTTTCACGTGGGGGTCGAACGGGGGAAGACGTTTGAGAAAACGTGGGACCATTTTCTGATGCCGAAACCGTTCTCTCGCACGCTCATGCTATTCGCTCCGCCAATCTATGTACCGAAAGATGCCAGCGCAGAACTGATGGAGACCAAGCACGCCGAAATGCAGAGGGAGTTGGAGCGCGTCCGCGATATCGCCGAGTCCTGGTTTTCGCTGAGCGATGAAGCGCGCGCCGAACATCGCGCCGAATTCAACCGTTTAAACCCTCAAACATGAGCGGTTCGTCCCGGCGCAAGACCGTGAATTGAAGACCGAAAACTAACAGCCAAAAACTGAAATCAGAATTCGAAGTCAAAAACCAAAAACCAAAAACCAAAGACTGAAAACTGATTCAGTTGCCGGTGCGTTCGCCGAGCTTGACCGGAATGTCCATCTTCTTGCCTCCACGATAGAGGGTCACCGTCACGTTTTCGCCGGGGCGCTTGTGGTTGAGGACCAGGTTGACGTCGAGTTGACTAACGATTTTTTGGCTGTCGATGGCCACGATGACGTCGCCTCCGATGGCGATCTTGCGCATGCCTGCTTCCACGACACGATTGCCACCTTGAATGCCCGCGGCTGCGGCCGGAGCGCCCTTCGTGGCTCTCGTCACAAGCAAGCCCTCTTTCACGGGCAGATCCAGCGCTTCGCCTAGCCAGCCACCGATGGGCAGCGTTTCCACGCCGAGAAAGGCGCGGTGCACGCGGCCGTCGGTCATGAGATCGTTGGCAATGTTCTTTGCGGTGTTGATGGGAATGGCGAAGCCGATGCCGGCGGTGGTGCCGCTGGGGGTGTAAATCGCGGAGTTGATGCCAATGACTTCACCGTGCGAATTGATGAGCGGGCCGCCGGAATTGCCGCGGTTGATGGCGGCGTCGGTCTGAATGGCTTCATCAATGAAAGTGGTTTGGCTGGTCTGCACGGTGCGTCCGAGGGCGCTGACTACGCCGGTGGTGAGCGTGGACTGGAAGCCGAAAGGATTACCGATGGCGAGAACTTTTTGGCCCACCTGGAGCGCTCCGGAATCTCCCAACGACAGCGCCGCGAGGTGCTTTCCCTTGGGATCGATTTTCAAGAGAGCGACGTCGTTGCGCTGGTCGGCGCCGACGAATGTTGCAGAGTAGTGGGATTGATCACCAAGCACAACTTCGATGGACTGAGCGCCTTCGACGACGTGGAAATTGGTGAGGATGTAGCCGCGGGCATCAATCACAAAACCGGAGCCGGCGCCTTCGACGGGGACAGGGTCCATGAAGAAATCATATTCCGTTGCCTTGGTGAGAATGTTGGCCACGGCCGGGGACGCCTCCCGGTAGACGCGCACGTTGATAGATTCATCGCCGGTCAGGGAAGCATCGCGCTGCGCGATCGCGGTGGGAGAACTCGAACCGGCGAGAGGCAAGGCTTCGACGTTGGTGGGCTGGCGGGAACCGAATCGCGCGCCGGCCCAGTAGGCGCCGAGGAGAAGAATGAGCGCGGCAAGAGTGATGCGTGCGCGGTTGGATAAATTTACTGCGGTCATGGATGTCGTCCCTTCTGATTTACCGATGCCAATAGTATAAGGAAAATCTCGAGACAGGTCACCGCTCCGCCCGGCTGCGGCGGAGCCTGGCTGCGAGAGCTGCGACCTGGCGGCGAGTTTCCTCAAGAGAGCCGGAACAGTCGATTTTTTCGGTGGCGAGACGCAGTTTTTCCTCGACGGGAAGCTGGACGGCGATGCGGCGGCGTGCTTCGGCTTCGCTGAGGCCGCGGGCGAGGAGGCGCTCGAGTTGCTGTTCAGGCTCGCACCAGGCAACCACGAGGCCATCCAACTTCTTGTGGATGCCGGATTCGATCAGCAGCGCGGCTTCCACAAAGGCGGCATCGCGCGTGCCGCCACGCTGCCATTCCTCGAATTGACGGAAGACGACTTCGGCGACGCGAGGATGAACGATGGCGGTGAGACGGTCGAGTCTGGCGCGATCGGCAAAGACGATGGCGCTGAGCTTTGCGCGGTCAACGCGGCCATCGGGGGCGAGCACCGCTTGTCCGAATTCCTGGAGGACCTCGGCGTAGGCGGGCTGGCCGGGCCCGATGAGGCGGTGGGCGAGGGAGTCGGCGTCGAGGACGGCGAAGCCCATTTCGCGGAGCATGGCAGCGACGGCGCTTTTGCCGCTGGCGATGCCGCCGGTGAGTCCGAGTCGGAGCATGATCGTGAATTAGCGCGCGCTAGCGGTTGATTGCGTTGCCGAAAATCTAGGGGCGGCGCGGCGGAGGCGCGCGGCTTTGACGGTGTTGCTCATGAGCATGGCGATGGTCATGGGGCCGACGCCGCCGGGCACGGGCGTGAGCGCTCCGGCAATGTTGACGACGCCGGGATGGACGTCGCCGACGAGAGCGCTTCCTTTGGCGCGGAATTTTTCGAGACGGTCTGGAAAGTTGTGAAATAGCCGCTCAGCTTCTTTGAGGTCCGTAACGCGGTTGGTGCCGACATCGATCACTGTGGCGCCGGGCTTGATCCAGTCCGCTTCCACGTAGCCGGCTTTGCCCATGGCGGCGACGATGATATCGGCGCGGCGGAGGACATTGGGCAGGTCGCGCGTTTTGGAATGGCAAATCGTGACGGTGGCGTTGGCATGCATTAGGAGGAGGGCCATGGGCTTGCCGACGATGTCGCTGCGGCCGAGGACCACGGCGTTGGCGCCTTCGATTTTGATTTCGTTGCGGCGAAGAATTTTCATGCAGCCGGCAGGAGTGCAAGCAACTAGGCCGGGGCGTCCGCTGACGAGGCGGCCGAGATTGACGGGATGAAAACCGTCCACGTCTTTGGCGGGATCGACGGCTTCCAGAATGCGTTTGGTATCGACCTGCGGGGGGAGCGGAAGCTGAACAAGAATGCCGTCGACGTCGTTGTCGCGATTGAGGTCTTCGACGACGGCGAGCAGATCGAGGGTGGTGACGGTCGCCGGCGGAGTGAGTAGCGCGCTGGATAGGCCGAGCTGTTGGCAGGCCGCGATTTTGCTCTTAACGTAGAGCTGCGAGGCAGGATTTTCTCCGACGAGTACTGCCGCGAGGCCTGGGCGAACCCCGGCCGCGGTGAGCAACCGGACTTCGTCGCTCAATTCGGCGAAGATCTGGTCGCGGAGCTTCTGGCCATCCAGGGTGCGTGCGGTCATTCCTGGCTCGCTTTCTCTTGGCTGAATCGCAGGCAGCAACGCCGATGATAGCACGGGGATGCGTGCTGTCTTTGGCGGAGGGGGAGCGACGGAACGTCAAGAGAATGGAGTAGCGAGAAGAGCTTTTGGCTTGACGGATGTGCTCCCCTGTTTTTTGTAAGGATTGCATCTAAAGGGCTTAGCCAAGCCGTAAGTCTTTTGTTTACAACACTTGCAGGGAGACTCATACGTGTTGCAGCTAAAGGACTTGAAGCAATAGTGGGCACTGATCAGCGGACAGTGGTCAGTGGTCAGTGAGAGAAAAACAAGAAAAGTGAATTGGAGTGAGACGAGCGGGGCGGGATGATATGCGACTCTTTCCGACAAGGTCGGAATCTTCGATCGATGGCTCAGTGAAAACAAACACGAAGGAGAGTAGCGCAAGAAAGATTGTTTGTCAATATATATTATAGATATCATTCGAGTGGAATGGTAAAGTGTCGAGACGATGGCAGATTGAAATATGGAAGAGCAGGGATCAGATTGCGGGAATTTGACTAGTATACGCTATTGGCGTATAGCTGGTAATGTACGCCGATAGCGTAGGATGGATGTGTGAGTGGTATTCTTCGAAGCTCCGGCGTTCACCCGCTACCCGATTACCTGGGTGACGGCGAATACCGGGCGCTCCAGAAACAGCTCGGACTGGGGTCGGACACGGGGGATTTGATGCCCGGGACGGGAGGATTCCAAAAAATACGCTGGGCGGACAAGTGGCGCGGTAAGGGACGGCGAGGCGGGCTGCGGACGTTGTACGGCAAGAATGAAGCGGCGAACCTCACGCCGGGAGAAAAGAAGGCGCTGAAAGCGGCAATCGAAAGCGAAAGCAAAGCGCGCGAGACTGCCAAGAGGAAACGGTGATGGCAAAGAGGAAGATTTTCGACGAGCTGATCGAAGGCGTAGACGCGATGAAGAAGCATCGCGAAGGAAAACTGACGCTGCGGAGCTATGAGGAAGAAGTAACGCCGCTGCCGGCTGTGGATTCTGAGTTTATTCGCGAGACTCGGAAGAGGATGCGGTGTTCGCGGGCGGTCTTTGCGCGGAAACTGCGGATTAATGCGAGAACTCTGGAGAAGTGGGAGCAGGGGCGGGCCAAGCCGAATCCCCAGGCGGCGGCACTGGTGCTGCTGGTGCGCAAGTATCCAGATACACTGGAGCGGCTGGAAAAGGTGGCGGCTGGTTGATGCCGTGGGAATTCGAGGGTTGAACGGTTATTAGGGCGGGTGAATGGTTTGTGTGGTGAGACGAACGAGAAAAAAGCAAAGTCAGAGACACAGAGGCACTCTCAAGAAGGCCGGGGCAGGAGCCGAAATCGCAGGAAAGAGGTATCCAGCAGCCACTTGCAAGAACGGAGACGTTGGCATCCGGTGTTCGTTCAGAGCCGTCATTCGTAGCGCAGTGCGACGAGTGGATCGACTCTGGTGGCGCGACGAGCAGGCATTAGACAAGCCGTGAGCCCCACCGCCACGACGACGATGACGACCACAGCGAAGGTCAAGGATCCGTGGGTGGAAACGCCCCAGATCTGACTGGCAATGAAGCGCGTGAGGTAGTAACTCGCAAGTAGCCCGATGAGAACGCCAGCTGCCATGAGGCGCATGCCCTTAGTGAGGATCATCGTCAAAATGCTGGATTGCTGTGCGCCGAGTGCCAGACGGATCCCGATCTCGTGAGTCTGAAGTGAGACGGTATAGGCCATCACACTGAATATCCCGATGACAACTAGCAACAGGCCAATACCAGCGAATGCTCTGAGTGTTTTCAGAACGAACTCGGGGCGCGCGTAAGAAAATCGGTACAAGAAAGATTCAAGGGATCCCGTTTGCGCTAATGCGATGTTGTGGTCCACTGCCCAGATCTCCTGACTAATGCCCTTGATCATGGAGAGTGGGTTAATCGATGTCCTCACAAGAATGGCGCGGTCTCGGATTCCAGAAATGGTGTAGGGGATGAAGGCCTGCGGCATCGGTGGGTCCTGTAGGCCCGCGTTTTTGAAATCACCAACGACTCCGATAATCTCGAAATAAGCGTCTTTGGGGCCACCGGGTAACTCATCGAAAACATTGAACTTGATGGTGTGCCCGATGGGGTCCTCATTCCCAAAGTATCTGCGGGCAAGCGTTTGATTTATCACAGCTACATGCCGTGCGGAATCGATGTCCGTTTCCGACAGCAATCTGCCGCGCGTCGCGTGAAATCCAAGCGTCTGGAAGTACCCCTCACTGCACAGCTCCAGTGCGGATCGCCATGCTTCGGAGTGCGGCTTTCCAGGCACGGTTACGTCGCTTTCCGCAAAGTCATATGGCGGCACGCCGAAGCTCTCACTGACAGCCAGCACACCCGGCAATGCCGCCACCCGCTGCAAGACCTGTTGGTACAACAGTTTTATCGTTTGAGGAGTGTCGTAGCTGCCTTTAGGTGTCGATAAACCGGCGACGAGTACATTTTGGGGATTAAATCCAAGGTCCACGTGCGTAATCACTAAAAAACTGCGCATCATAAGCCCTGCGCCGATCAAGAGTACTAGTGAGAGTGCCACTTCCACGATTACGAGACCGGCGCGAAGGCTTCCGTTTCCGAAGTTTGCGTTGACGCCCTTCCCGCTGCCTACCAGCCTGGTTTGCAGCTGGCCGTGAACGGCGTGGATCTCAGGCGCAAGGCCGCAGAGCATAGTGGTCAATATTGTGATAGCGACGGCGAACAACAAGGCGGGCAGATTCAGCATCACAGAGGCTTCGCTGGGAAGCCCATTATTTGGCGGAATCGCAGCCACCACCCATTTCAGACCGCCATAGGCAAAGATGCAGCCGGCGACGCATCCGGCTGCTGCCAGCACAAAGCTTTCTACCAGAAGTTGGCGGATTAGCCGACCCCGGCTCGCACCCAACGACGCGCGAATACCAATCTCCTTCTCCCGGGTCGTCGCTCGAGTGAGCAACAAATTCGCGACGTTGCTGCACGCAATGAGGAGCAGCATTCCGACCGCGCTAAGCAGGATGTAGAGCGTGCTCTTGAAGCCGCCAACCACGTCACTCGCCAGTGTGTCTGTCCACACGTTAAAGCGCTTTGGATAATCTTTCGGGTAAACCTTGGAGAGGCGGTGAGCAATGACATCCAAGTCCGCCGCCGCGGCCTCTAGGCTGACGCCCGGTTTGCGGCGTTCTTCAGCAACGACGTACTGCCGTTGGCCGCTTGGATCATTGTTGCCGGCGGACATGCGGCTCAGGGTGAGGGGTAACCAGATGTCGGCGCCGAAGTATTGAAACCGGGGGGGGGCATGATCCCTACTAACGTTGTCGGCTGGTTGTTCAGGATAATCGTCGCACCTATGACGTTCGGGTCAGCGTTGAATTGTTCCTTCCAGAACTTATAGTTCATCAGAAAAACTGGTGGAGCGCCTGCCCGGGCGTCTTCTGTTGTAGTCCAGCGGCCCAGGAACGGCATCACACCAAGGAATTCAAACGTATTGGAGGTCACCTTGGCGGCGGTGAGCTGCATCGCGCCTTCGCGATATGTGTACAGGACACGCAAGTAGCTGGTCTCGACCATATCTTCGAAGACGTGGTTTTGCTCACGGTAGTCGAGAAACTCTTGTACTGAGAACGCTCCTCGCCTGCCGACACCGGCCTGATCAAGATCGTGAATCTGAAAAATACCTATTCCGTTTGCATCCTTGTAAGGGAAAGGATTGAGCAAGCCGTTGTAAATGATGCTGAATATAACGGTTGACGCGCCAATGCCGAGAGCGAGGGCAGAGATGGCGATGAGCGCGAAGCGGAGGTCTCTGCGAAGACTGCGAACGGCGTAGCGGATGTCAGCGAAAAAACTCTCGACGGTTGGCCACTGCCAAACTGCGCGGCTGTCCTCCTGCACCAGAGTTAAATTCCCAAATTCGCGGCGAGCAACGGCGGCGGCTTCTTTTCTGGGCATGCCGCTGGCAACGAGTTCCTCGATCTTCTCCTCGAGGTGGGCCTGAATCTCTTCGGAAAGATCGTTGTAGAGGCGGGGACGGGAAAACAGCTGTTTGAACCAATTCATGATGCACCCCGCGCCAAGACGCGAGTGATGCCTTCGAGCATTCTTTCGAAGCTCGAGACCTGCCGCTGCAGGTGCTTGGCGCCTGCTGCCGTTAACCTGTAAGTCCGAACGCGACGGTTGGTTGAAGAAACGGCCCATTCCGCCTTGACCAACTCTTCCTTGAGGAGGCGCTGAAGAGCTGGATAGAGTGAGCCTTCCTCGATCTGGAGCAAGTCGTTGGAGGTACGCTTGATGTGCTGCACGAGGGCGTAGCCATGCAGGGGCTGGCGCTTCAGCGTTCGGAGAATCATCATCTCCAAGGCGCCGGGGAAAAGGTCTCGTTGCTCGGGTTTTTTCATGAGCGGGGAGTCTGCTCCAGGCCTGCGGTCAGAGACCTTTTGAGACAAGGCCTAGAGTAAAATAGTCTAATCGATATTTACAGTCAAGAGCTATTTTTGAGTGACTGTCAAGATGCCATTGAATTTGTGGTGTCGAGCGGGTTGAACTGAACCGGAAACTTTTGACGAGGCTAAGTATCTAATTTTGCGGGAGATCGAGATGGCATTGTTTGGCGATCTGGGCGACAGGAGAGAACTGGAAAAGAAGGCCAAGGCCGAAGGGCGGCTGCCGCCGGGGCAGTCACTGACGCTGAAGTGGCCAGTGCTGCACTATGGCAGCGTGCCGGTGTTCGATGCGGCGAAGTGGGACTTCAAGATATCAGGGCTGGTGGAAGAGCCGGTGCGGCTGACATGGGCGGAGTTTCGCGCGCTCCCGCAGACGGAGGTGACGTCGGATTTTCATTGCGTGACGCGCTGGAGCCGGCTGGACAACCGGTGGAAGGGCGTGCTGTTTACGGATGTGATGAAGCTGGTGAAGATGAGGCCTGGGGCGCAGTTTGCGCTGGTGCTGGCGGAGGAAGGCTACACGGCAAATGTGCCGCTAGCGGATTTGCTGCGGCCGGAAGTGCTGTTTACGTTCGAACATGACGGTGAGCCGCTGACAGCAGAGCACGGCGGTCCTTTGCGGCTGATCGTGCCGCATTTGTACGCGTGGAAGAGCGTGAAGTGGGTGCGCGGGTTCATGCTGCTGGATCACGACCGGCTGGGTTTCTGGGAGCGCCACGGGTATCACGCGTACGGCGACCCGTGGAAAGAGCAGAGGTATTCGGGAGGCTAAAGATTCACATTCGAATTTGAAAACGCGCAGCTCGGCCGGTGGTACGAGTTTCGTTTCTCGCAAAACGGGAGCGTGAGGCGTATGATTCTGGGAGTCGCCAGGTTCCCCGCCTATTCGGAGTCGTGCATGGTGGTCCGCATTTTGAAATCCGCCGTTTTTGTTCTGGCAGTTGGCTGCGCCGCATTCCTACCCGGGCGGCTCTTAGCTCAAGGCGAGGGATCGGGGACGGTTAGAAACCTCCCTGGGTCAGCGGGACTGGCCGTAATAGTTCAACGGATCGACTTGGACGTGTTCATCAAAGGACCAAATGGGGCGCCCTTTGAGGGGATGGCTGTGGTTACGATGACCAAGCTGAACGGCCAATTCTATCGCCAAGGAACGGCCAAAGGCGGCTATCTGAGGTTAAACGAAGTGCCGCAAACTGAGTACAACGTTCTGGTGGTTGCATCCGGATTCGGAAGAGTCACGAAGCGGGTTGACGCGCAGGCGCAGAGCACGATGCTAATGAAGGTGACCATTCAACTGCAGCCAGCGCCGGAGGGGGAGGACGCCATCACCGACGCGGAAATCGCGTCACTCGCTCCGAAGGCCCAGAAGGCAATCGGCAAGGCGATGGAAGCGCTGCGGAGCAACAAGCTGGCCGAGGCGCGGAGCCATCTAGAAACGGCTTACCGCGTTGCGCCGACGAGCGCGGAAATCAATTACCTCTTTGGCGTTTATTCGTTGCAGTTGAGCGATCGTGTTCAGGCCAAGTCCTATTGGACGAAGGCCCTCGAACTTTATCCCAAACATTATCGCGCACTTCTTTCCCTGAGCCAGGCACTTCTGGACGAAAACAAGGCTGGTGAAGCCTTGCCGTATCTCGACCGGGCGGTTCGAGCCGAGCCATCTTCCTGGCGGGCGCACGCGATCTATGCGGATGCGTACTTGCGTCAAGGATTCCCCGACGAAGCCGTCAAACAAGCCGAGCGCGCACTCGAACTGGGCCGCGGGCAGGCCGCGGTTGTTCAGCGGTTCCTGGCGGCCGCCCTGGCAAAACGCGGAGAAAAGGACAAAGCTGTTAGCGTTCTTCAAGCCTACGTGCAGGAACATCCCGCGGCCGCGGCCGCGAAGAAACAATTGGAGAGTCTGCAGTTGCCGGAGGCGCAGAATGCGCAGGGTGCCGCTGACGCGGCAAGCGCGGAGATGGTGCAGCCAGGAACGCTTGCCGAGGTCACCGCGCTTCCTCTTCTCTCCAGTTGGTTGCCTCCTGACATTGACGAGAAAGTGCCTGCTGTGGAACCCGGCGCCGTCTGCACGCTTGACGAAGTCGCGAAGAAGGCAGGCCAGCGGATTGAGGAATTTGTCGGCAACGTCGATCGCTTCGTGGCGACCGAATCCCTGAAGCATGAAACGATCAACAAATGGGGTTTGGCCTCGAGTCCGGAAACGCGGAAGTTCGACTACATGGTTTCCATCCAGAAAGTAAAGACGGGATTTTTCAATGTTGAGGAGTTCAGGACAGTGGGAAGCGCTTTTGGAGAATTTCCGGACGGCCTGGAGACGAACGGGCTGCCCGCATTGGTTCTCATTTTTCATCCTAATAACGTGGGGAGCTTCGAGATGAATTGCGAGGGGCTGGCGCGATGGAGCGGCAGAATCGCGTGGCAAGTTCATTTCCGGCAACGAGCCGACAAGCCCAATACGATGCGGAGCTACCGGATGGGCTTCGAAGGCCCATCGCACCCAGTTGCCCTGAAGGGGCGCGCTTGGATCGACGCAGAGAGCTATCAGATCGTGAGGCTGGAGACTGACCTGGTCGCGCCACTCCCGGAAATCCGTCTCGTGGCCGACCGCACCGCCATTGAATACGGTCCGGTGCATTTCCGCGAACGGAATGTGAATATGTGGCTTCCCAGCACCGCGGAAGTTTATTTCGATTGGAAGGGGCGGCGATTTCACCGGCGCCACAGTTTCAGCAATTATCTACTCTTCGCGGTGGACGAAAAGCAGCGAATCTCTGCACCGAAGTCTGTTGAAGCGACGCCACCCGAAGACTTCCTCTGAAACGGTGCGACAGGACCCCTGACATCGGGGCCTTTGAGCCCTCAGCCTTCCTACTTATTTCAGCGCAGCATTCCCAGGCCGTGTTTCGCGTGGCTTGAAATGTGGACGCTATGAATGGTATCCACGCCTACGGCGAAAGTGGAAAGAGCAGCGGTATTCTGAAAGTTAGAGGATTGAGATTCGAGGTGGGAGGAAAAATTCCGAGTTTGAAGAAGCGTTCAGATCCCACTTCGCGGCAGGAGGATGCATCGATTGACCGGGCGAATCATGGCGATGAATTCTTTCGATTGGACTCGCCGGGAATATTCTGCAAGAGTGACATTGTAGAGTTCGCGCGTTTGCCACGCCGCAACGTACGACGAGAACCTCGCAGTTCTTTAGCAAGCCCGTCCAGCATCGGTTGCATCGGTTGTTTTCTGACCTCGTGGTCTGAAACGGAAACAAAAACAGCCCAGCTGACGCCCAGGCAAAGCTTGGGCGTCGATCCCAATCTAGGATGGAGGAACGAAATGGCAACGCTTCTAAGTAAATCGATTTATCGCAGCAGATTTGCAAGAGACGTACTGCTGGGACTGATGGCCCTATGTGGGGCCGCAAGTCCCCTTCTTGGCCAGGAAACGGTCGCCGGTAAGTTCACGCTGACCGAAAGTACGCGCTTGGGGAAGAGCTTTCTTCCAGCAGGAGCCTACACATTTTCCATCGAACCAGTGGGTATCCTGCAATCCGTCAGCTCGATCCAGGGTGCACGCCAGATAGTGCAGGTCATCGTGCGCCCGGAAACAAAAGCCGGCCCGGTTGCCGCTATTTTCGCAATGGCGACGCGAAGTGCCCGTGCTCTGGACGCAAGTAAGCTCGTTCTAGCGCCCGTGAACAATGGCATTGCCATGCACTCCATGTATCTGGACAAGCAGGGACTTGTTCTGGATTTCGATTGGTGGAGCCCGAAGGACAAGACCCAGATACTTGCCCAGGCGGCACGTCCTGAACCGGCGTCGGGATCCAAGGCAACCGATTGATGAGAAATTCCCGACCTGTGTGGCGGGCCGTTCAAACGGCCCGCCAGCAGCGGGGGTTTTCCCTTCGATTCAGCGGTTGCAAAATTTCAATTGGACACCACTACCCTGCCCCGGTACTTTATAGGTCATGAACTGCGAAAGCGGCCATTTACCGGTGAAAAACCTTGAATTGGACATGTTGCATGAAATTGGCAACCGCATCGCGGCTGCCGATCCGTTGCCCGAAGTCCTGGGGCGCGTCGTAGAAGTCATTTCCGCCGTGGTGGAGACCGATTCGTGTTTTGTCTACGTCCTTGAGGGGAATGAGCTTGTCCTGCGGGCCTCCAAAAATCCGCATTCAGAAGTTGTAGATCGATTGAAGTTCCGTGTAGGACAAGGCATCACGGGATGGGACGCCGAGCACAGAAGACCGGTGGCCGTCGCGCGCGATGCTTTCCAGGATCCACGGTTCCGATCGTTTAACGAACTGCCCGAGGATCTCTACCAGGCATTCCTGTCTTTGCCCGTGCTATCCCGAGACAAGCTTGTCGGAGTCATAAACCTGCAACACCGGCAGCCGCACAGCTACAGCCAGCGCGAGATCCATTTGATTTCCACGATTGGATTTCTGGTGGGGGCCGAGATTGAAATGGCCCGGCTCGAGGGAGAGAACTCAGAGCTTTCCGAACAATTGGAGACCCGGAAGGCAATCGAGCGCGCCAAAGGAATTCTGCAGCGGGATTTGCAACTGAGCGAGCAAGAGGCCTACATCACGTTGCAACGGCAAAGCCGCCAACGGCGCAAATCGATGAAAGAGATCGCCGAGGCGATCGTGCTGAGCGACGACGTCAAACGTACCCCGGGCAAGGCAACAATTAGTTAGCTCCGTTGCGCCGTTGAGTCAACCCATCAGAAAGCCGGGAAAACATTATTTACGCCGGATGGAACGCCGGTCCACCACCGCGAGGAGGAGCGAACCAGGCTGTACTAGAAGTCATTTCAAAACCTCTTTTTGGCTCCCATAAGCTGCTGATTCTAAGGGAACTGAAATGGGTTTTGAAACCAGCTCTAATCAGCGGCGGCTTGGGACTTGGCCGGGTCGATCTCGATACGGCCCTTGAAATGGGCGCCATCCTCGATGCTAATCCGCGCCGTGGAAATATCTCCGGTAATCGAGCCATCCGTCTTGACATCGACGCGGTCGCGCGAATGGACATTGCCGATGACCTTGCCGTAGACGATTACTTCGCCGGCGTGAATCTCGGAATTGAGCTGGGCGGTGGAACCGACGGTTAATTGATGGCCGCGCAGCGTGATCGAACCCTCCACCTTGCCGTCGATCTGCAAGTCTTCGGTGCCGGTGATATGACCCTTGATTTGCAAGCTCGAACCGAGGCGCGCAGGATTGCGTGCCGGGGAACTGCTCGAGCGAGCGCCAGAGGGTGCGCCAAAAGGTGTTGCTGGTTTCGTCGCCGGCGATACGGCAGGTGCTTCGGCTTGCGTTTGCTGCTTGGTCCACATACTTCCTCCATTATTCGATCCAGAAGAGTCGATTCGGCTCCGGGTGAGTGGGAGCGGCATGGATTCACTTTAGTTGCGTTGGGCATGGCGAGGCAACCACGAAAAGGAAGTGGCTTGCGCAGATCAAACACTGTCCGTGCGGACAGGTCAGGCGCTCCAGGCTTCAAGCGATCTCTTGAACTCGATTGAGGAAGCCGACCAGGTATTTCCAGGCGAAGTAGTAGACGAGCAGCGCGACGGGTGCGGCGATCGGGAAGGCGTGCGCTGCGAAGCTGGGAATGGGGAAGTTCAGAAGACTCGCGACAACGATACCGAGCGGCGCGAGCAAAATGGGCAAGAGAGCGCCGTGGAGGCCGATGGAGAGTTGCAAGCGAGAGCGCAGCGCCACGAAGAGAACATTCCAAAGGCCCCAGGCGTTGGGCACCACGGCCATGGGGAACACGATCACGCGCTCGACGGGAACGGGGACATTGTAGATGTAACGGGCAATGGTGAAGACGGTCGCGACGACAAGGAGAAAAATCGTGGGGACAACTATGCCTGCCATGTACGCGCGAAGATAAATTTGCTGATTCATAAGGCCTCCAGCTTCACAGGTGATACAGCAACGCCGGGATAGAACCGGGAAAGAAAACGAGGACCGCGCTCAAAATCGCAGCGAGCGCCCAATCGAACCAGGGGATACCGACCACAGGGGCGGGTTGCTCCTCGAGCTTGCGGAGCACTTGCGGCCAGAGGTCGCGGCGGAGTTCGGTGTCTTGTGTGGGCGCGATCGCCTGCCCGAGGAGCTCTTTCATCTCTTTGTTATTTTCTGCGTTGCTCATTTTGCGTTGACCTCCACGCCCAGGGAATTGAGTTTCTTGCGCAGCATTCGAACGGCCCGGAATACGCGGACTTTGACGAGCGCAATGGAGATGCCCGCGGCTTCAGCGATGTTGTAGTACGGTTCCTCTTCGATCAAAGCCAGCGTCGCCACCAGGCGATATTTTGGAGGAAGCTCCTGGAAAGCTTTTCTGATTCGCTCGCGGGCCTCGCGGCGGACTGCGGGATCCGCGGTACCTGCGCTGGCCAAATCTTCCGGGAGTTCGGTTTCGCGGCGTGCCGTCCTCAGATGGTCGAGAGCGGCGTTGGTAGCGATTCTTCGCGCCCAAGCGCGAAAATTGCCGGCTCGGTCGAATCGGTCGCGCGCCCGGTAAATGCGCCAGAAAGTTTCCACCGTGAGATCCTCGGCAATTCCGTGGTCACGGACGATGCGGACAATCCAGGCGTAAACTTCCTTGTGGTGCTCTCGAAACAGCGCTTCAAAGGCTTCCAGGTCGCCCGCCGCGAACCGTTCCAGCAATTCCATCTGCCACTCTCTATACCTACTTACTGGTTTTTGGCGCCCAACGTTACAGATTTTTTTAGCTCCCGGCCTTTTCCATTCTTCATGGGAGGAAATTCAAGCTGGTGGCAGGCAGAGAGGAATACAAGAGAAGAAGGCCCGGACAGTCGATGCGCCCGGGCCTATTGGTTGCTATTGAACGAAAATTAGTAGATGTCGTACTGCTCCCAGTGCAACGTGGCGTCGGACTGGATGATGATGTGCTTATGCGAGGTTTGCTCGAGTTCGTCGATGAGCATGGACTCGCGGGTCTTCAGAGCTTTGGCGATTTCAGGATTCACACGGATCGTGAGGTTGGGGCCTTCGTGATCGGCCGTGGCCATCTTGCGCGCTTCGGACTGGATTTCGTAGCAGAGCGTGGGGATGGACTTGACCATGCCGGAGCCGGTGCAATACGGGCAGGGCTGGCAGAGAACGCGCTCGAGCGCCTGCTTAGTGCGCTTGCGGGTGATGCAGACGAGGCCGAACTCGTTGAAGGAGAGTGCTTTTGACGGAGCCTTGTCTTCCTCGAGAGCCTGCTGCAACGCGGACAAAACTTTTTCGCGGTTGCGGCGCTCTTCCATGTCGATGAAGTCGACAACGATGATGCCGCCGAGGTCGCGCAGGCGAATCTGGCGGACGATCTCCTTGACGGCTTCGAGGTTGGTCTTGACGATGGTGTCTTCGAGGCGCGTGGAGCCCTTGCCGACGAATTTTCCGGTGTTGACGTCGATGGCCACGAGCGCTTCGGTGTGGTTGATGACGATGTAGCCGCCGGACTTCAGCCAAACTTTAGCGCGCAAGGCTTTGTCGAGTTCGTGCTGGATGCCGAACTCCTCGAAGATTGGCGTTTCCTTGGTGTACAGCTTCACTTTGTTAACGAGCTTGGGCTGGAAACGGCTGACGAACTCAACGATCTTGCCGTACTCCACTTCATTGTCAATCCAAATGCCGGTGAAATCGTCGCTGACGTAATCGCGGAGGATGCGCTCGACGAGGTTGAGGTCGCGGTGGAGCAGGGCGGGAGCCTTGCGCTGCTCGCTGCGTTCCTTAATTTCGTTCCAGGTCTTGCCAAGGAACTCGATGTCGGTGCGAATCTCGTCATCGGTGGCGCCGCCTGCGGCGGTGCGCACGATGAAGCCGCCGGGATAGGCGCCGCCGGCTTCACTGACGAGACGGCGAAGCCGCGAGCGATTTTCGGCGGAGATGATTTTGCGCGATACCCCGGTGTGATGGACCGTGGGCATGTAGACCAGGAAACGGCCCGGCAGAGCGACGTGGCTGGTGATCCGAGCGCCCTTCTTGCCGAGGGGCTCCTTGGCGATCTGGATGACGACGTCCTGGCCGGCCCTCAGCATTTCGGAAATGAGCTGCGGCCGGCGCGACGGTCCGGAACGGCCTCCCTGATAACCACGGTCTTGCCTGGGGCCGCTGGGACGGCGCTCGAAACGCGGACCGCCACTGGTGCGTCCGCCGCGATCGGGACGGCTGCCACGGCTGTCGGGACGGCCAGCACGGCTATCCGGGCGTCCGCCACGGCTGTCGCGTCCACGGTCACGTCCGCCGCCTCGGAACGGCCGCTGGAAGCGCAAGCGCGGGTTGCCGCCGATGCGGGCGGAGTCGCGCGGGAAATCTTCACGAGGAGCGCTCGGCCCGCCAACGCGCGGGGCACGAGTTTCGCCGGGGAGGAGAATCACGTCGTCTTCGACGGCCGCCGTGCCTTCCACAACGAGTTCGCCGGGGGCTGCTGAGATCGCTTCCTCGTCGACATGCCCGATCTCGGCGTGTTCGTGCTCGCCATGTTCGTGCTCGCCATGCGTTGCGTCGTGTTCGGCATGCTCTTGAGCCACGTCCGCAGCGAATTCCGCCCGGTTGGCGGCGCGTCCAGCTTCGACTTCCTCGACTTCTTCCTCGGAGAGTTCCGAGACTTCAGCGGCCGGTGTTTCTTCAGCTTCTTCTGTTTCTTCTTCGTCGAACTCAGCGCCGCCGACGATGGCATCGGCTTCCGCTTCTTCCTGCGTCTCTTCGTGTTTGGCCTCGACGAAACCGGAAGCGAGCGCGGCGACCTGATCTTCGTTTAGTTCAAGGTCATTGCGGGCCGGTTCGGTTTCATTTTCAGCCGCTTCCGGCACCGATCCGGCGACTGCGCTGCCGGCAGCGGTAGAAGCTTCCACCGCCCCCGCAGATTCTCCCGCTGGCGCTCCTTCGGCTTCAGCACCGGCATCGGCCAGGAGCCAGCGGGGCAATCCGCCGGAGAACCGGCGAGAGACGCTGCCGCCGCTCGGAGCGGTGGCGGACAGATTAGCGGTTGAGCGAGGAGTAATTTCTTCAACGGCGGTTTGCTCCTCGCGTGTTTCGTGCGCAACGCTGGGAGCAGGCGGGGGCGCAACTGCAGGCTTGCCGCGATATTTCGCCAGCGATTCACCCGGAAGAATGATCTCTTCCTCGGTGACATTCGTCACGGAAGGCGCTGAGCTGCGCGGCGCATCCGGACGCCGGTTATCGTAGCTACGCGGCTGTCCGCCGCGATTCTCAAATCCGCGGGGCTCGCCACCTTGTGGCGATGCATATTTCGCGGGAGGCAGATTGCGCCCGCCTGGGCCACCCTGTGGGCGTCCGCCGCGAGGGCGTCCGCCACGGCGTCCCCAACGGCCACCCCGGCCGCGATCACCGCCCGGGTCGCCGCCGCGGTCTCCCCCTCGGTCACCGCCGCGGCCAAAATTCTGGACGGGGCGGTCGTTAGCGCTGCGGGCAGGATAACTCTGCGTGGGATTGTAATGCGGCGCGAAGTTTTGGGGCGCGGAAGCATTGGAATCCGGCTGGCGTTCCTCCGCCGCTTCGGCGTGTTGGTCTTCCATGGGAGGGGGCTGATCCGCGTCGTGATGTTCCTCGAGATGTTCGCCTTCAGCGGCGTGCGCTTCATCGTGGGAAGCATGCTGCTCATCCACGGGAGGGGCTTCGTCCTGGTGGAACTCTTCATGGGGCGTTTCTTCATGATGATCGCCGGCTCGGGCCAGGGATTCACCGGGAAGCACTTCCACCGGGGAACCATTCGCGGGGGGCAGCGAGGCCACGGATGTTGGCGTCTGCTCGTGCGGATGCCCGTGATCGTAGTCCTCGAGGTTTTCGAAAACGTCGCTGACGTACAGGAAGGCGTCGCCGTCGAGACCAATGTCCACGAAGGCGGACTGCATGCCGGGGAGGACGCGGGTGACTTTTCCTTTGTAGATGCTGCCGACGAGCGCGAATTCTTTTTCCCGCTCGATGTAGATTTCGACTAACTGGCCTTCTTCGAGAATCGCGACCCGCCGTTCGTGGGAGGCCGCGGAGATAACCAATTCTTTCGACATGAAAACTCCTTATGCGTGAACCCGGCGTAGCCGGAATCACCCTTCTGTGCAGCCCCGGCTTGGCCGGGACCGACAGGACGCATCGCCGCGAGCTTCTGCCCGTCGGAGTTCCCAAAAATCGGCGCCGCTCCCGGCAATGCCGGGACGCACGTTGGCCACACTTGTAGGGAAGTGGCTTGGCGTTCGAAGCCCGAGGGGTTGGCCGCATTGCGGCCACCGTCAGAAAAGACGTTCCTCAGTCTGTCGAGGCTGGTCCGTCGCCGGAAACGAGCCGGGCGATCGGCGGACGATGCTGTCCTCACTTTAAAATCCTTCTTGCTTGTTACCCCGGCCGAGCCGGAATCAGCAATTCCCAATGCAAATTCTATTCCGGTGCGCTCCGGCGAAGCGGAAACGTCACACGGGACTGGCGGCTTGGTCAGTTGACGAAGCGGCGAAGCCGGACATTCATCACCAGGCCAATCGCCAGGAAAACAAACAACGTGGCGGAACCCCCGTAACTCATCAACGGCAACGGGATGCCGGTTACCGGCATAGCGCCGATGACCATTGCCACGTTTACCAGTACATGGAACCCAAGCGCCGCTGCGACGCCCATGACCAGAAACATCCCCGCGCGATCTTTCGCGCGTTGAGCATTCTGCACTAAACGCAACAGCAGCGCCATATACAGCCCGAGGGCCAAAAGCACGCCCTTGAATCCCTGTTCTTCAGCCCACGCCGACATGATGAAATCCGAATAGCGGACGGGGATGTAGCCCAGTTGGTTCTGACTGCCATTACGGAACCCTTTGCCCCAGAAACCGCCGGAACCCACGGCAATCTTCGATTGCAAGAGTTGATAGCCGGCGCCCTTGGCGTCTTCTTCAGGGTGCAGGAAAGAAGTGATTCTCTCCCGCTGATACGGCTTGAGGATATGCCTGCTAACGGGAGGATAGAAAACAGCGCCCACCAGCAAAATCCCCACCAACGAAAATGCCGCCGCGTGTTGCCACTGCAAGCCCGCCAGAAATGCGCCTACCACCAGCATGGGCATCAGCACGAGCGCCGTTCCCAAATCGGGCTGCTTGAGTATCAACACCAGCGGAACACCTACCAACAATCCTGCCTTGATCAGATCACGCAGATCAAGCTGATCGGAGCGCACTTCCGCAAAGAAGCGTGCCAGCACAATGATTATAATCAATTTGACCAATTCTGACACCTGAACAAGCTCCCCCAGAGCCGGGATGGGGATCCAGCGCTTGGCGCCAAAATGGGTGCGCCCGAACAGAAGAACCGCGACGAGGGCTGCGAGTCCAATGAGATAAAGGATCGGAGCTTGGTCCAGAATCAGATGGTAGTCCAGCCGAGAAAGCGCGAACATCAAGGCGAAGCCGATCACCAGCCAGCGCACTTGCTTCATGTGCATACCCTGAAGCGAGCTGCCGTGCGTGGTGGAATAGACTTCGACCACGCCCAGAGCGCAAATCGCGGCGAGAATGGCCAGAAGCCACCAGTCGTAATCGCGGGTTCCCGGTGCGTCTTTCATGAGAGAAGTTGCAAGCCCAAAGTTGAAAGTTGCAAGAGGGGAGAAAGTCCGGCAGTACCGCGGGCGCGGACCCGAGAGCTTCGCCTTTTTTGAAATAAGATCATGAGAAATAGGATCATGAAATCCTTCAGCGCTGCGGCTCCGCGCTGGCGCGTGCCCGCATTACAGCGGCGCTGTCCTCCGGCTTCAGGGCCGCTCGTGGAGCAAGCGCCGCCGCCGCAGCCGAGCCCTTCCCAGTCGCATCGCGCTTGGTTTCCGCGGTGTACTGACCCTGTGTCTTCTTGTTCTTCTTGTCGTAATAGGCTTTGATGACGTCTTTGACTACCGGCCCGGCTGCTTCGCCGCCATGTTTTCCGCTTTCCTGCACCAGCACGGCGACGGCAATTTCCGGGTTGCGACGCGGCGCGTAGCCGACAAACCAGGCATTATCTTCGAATTTTTTCTGTTTTCCCATCCGCTCGCGGGTTGCGTAACCGATTACTTGCGCGGTTCCTGATTTTCCGCTTACTTCGATTCCCGGCAACCTGACGTTTCTCGCCGTGCCACCGTCTTCGTTTACGACACCGTACATCGCATCGGTTATTTTTTCCACGGTCGGCTCGGAAAGCGCGAAGCGCTCTTCACCAACGTTTGGAGCGTCCTTCAACAGGTGTGGTTGTTTGAAAACGCCGCCCATCGCGATTCCACTGATCATCCGAGCGAGTTGCAACGGCGTAGTTGTAACGGCGCCCTGACCGATGGCCACCGAAATCGTTTCACCGGCATACCATTTGCGATGATAGACGCGTTCGGCCCATTCCGCGGAAGGCATCAGCCCGGGTTCCTCCGCTGGGAGATCGATTCCGGTCTTGTGTCCGAGGCCGAATTTGCCGGCGTAGTAGGAGAGTCGGTCAATGCCCAAGCGCATTCCCACGTTGTAGAAGAAGATGTCGCAAGACTCGAGGATCGCTTTGTGCAAGCCCGCCACACCGTGAGAGCCCTTCCCGTAGATGTAACACTTGAACTGCCGGCCGTAAAAGGTGGCGTATCCCGGGCAGAACGTCGTGAAATTTTCAGGAGGGACTTTGTCCTCTAACATGGCCGTAGCTGTGACGATCTTAAAAACAGACCCCGGCGCAAGCTGCGCCTGGATCGCGCGGTTGAGCAATGGATGTTGCGGATCTTCGTTGAGGTTCTTCCAGTCCTCCCCCGAGATGCGTACCGCGAAGTCGTTGGGGTCCAGCGCGGGATGACTCACCATCGCCAATACTTCTCCGGTGCGCGGGTCCAGTGCGACTGCCGCACCAGGACGCGGCCCCAAGGATTGTTCCGCGATATGCTGCAGGTCGTAATCGATGGTTAGCTGAATCTGTTTGCCGGGAATGGCTTCCTGAGTGGCCAGCCGCTCCACTTCTTTGCCTATGCTGTTTACGACCACGCGCCGCATGCCGTCAGTGCCCTGAAGCAGGTCGTTGTACTGGTGCTCCAGGCCAGTCTTTCCGGCGAAGTCGCCGGGGCGAAGCTTGCCATTACTCGCTTCGATCTGCTGTTCGCTGACTTCACCGACGTAGCCCGCAGCATGAGCGAGGAAGCCGCCCGGCAAGTATCGCCTGCGGGAGACGGGAATCATTTCCAGTACCGGAATGTCCGAGCGATGCGATTCGATGAAGTCAATATCCGCCCGCGAGGCGTCGGGTTTGATGATAATCGGCTGGAATTTCGGCAGATTCTTTGTATTCGCGAGCTGGTCCCGCAAATCATCCAGAGGGATTCCCAGACCGTCCGAAATGCCCGGGAGATACTTTTCCACGAGAGCTGGCTCGTCGCGAAGGAGGAGCACGCTGAACGCCGGCCGGTTGTCCACCAGCACGCGGCCATCGCGGTCCAGCATGCGGCCCCGCGGCGCAATGACGGGAATGTAGCGTACCCGGTTGCGCTCCGCCATCGAGCTGTACTTGTCGGCGTCGATGACTTGGAGCTTCCAGAAACCGAGCAGCAACACGCCGATCATTCCCACGATGATGTAGGAGGCCACGGCCAGCCGCCCTTGCGGCAATCGATTGTCGTTGCGAAACCAGTAGGACACGAAAACCCCGCGCGCGAGTATTTCCGTCTCAGGGCTGCATGCCCGGTCCGGCCCTTTTCCATTAAACTGGTCGGACTAAACTCGCGTCACGAAAAAATCTACAGCGTGGGTTTCGAGTTGACCCCGACTCGATCGGAGTCACGCCGAAAATGTCCGTCGAAAATTTCCTCGACCTGGGAAACGAAAAAATTCCCCGGAGCTCCCGAATCACCGCCGGACTGGAGCTGCGTGAAGCAGCAGCAGTCTTTTTAAAAGTATCACCTGCCTGAGAGGGCCGCAAGCCGTCCTGGAGGACAGGTTGCGAGCTGATTACCGGGACGAGCAGCGATTCATGACAGAATGAAGGGGCACAAGAAAAAAGGCTGATGATTCGTTTCTTGACGGAAAATCATGAAAAAATGAGCTGCTTGAGCAGGGCTCGAACGATTCATAATATCTGCCGGAGAGTCAACGACATGCAATCAGTATCCTCGGATAAGAACCAAGGAAAAATGATGCGCCCGGCCTTCTACGCGGTTGTGGTGCTGGTGGGGGCAGTCGTCGTAACGATGGGCGTATCCCGTCTGAAATCAGCATCGCCGATGGTCGATCGTTCGGCCATTCAGATTGTTACTGTGCGCCGCGGCCCGGTGACCAGGAAAGTCCAAGGTTTGGGGGTCTTGGTCCCGGAAGAAGTCCGGTGGCTGGCTGCGGCGACCGAAGGCCACGTCGAACAAGTGATGCTGCGAGCCGGTGCGCGGGTAAAGCCGAACACGGTGATTCTGCAATTGAGCAATCCGGACCTCGATCATCAACTCGTGGATGGGGAGTTGGCGACGAAAAAGTCGGAGGCCGAGCTTGCCAACCTGCGGGTTCAACTGGAATCGCAACTACTGAATGAAAAGGCGCTTGAGGCGCAACTGCAATCCGAAGCCACCGAGGGGCGGCTGCAGGCGGAACGCGATGAAGCGTTGCTGAAGATGCAGCTGGGAACGGCCATGAACGCAAAGATCTCACGGGCCAGGGCGGAGTCGATGACGACTCGGTTGCAACTCGAAAAAGATAAACTGACCATTGCCGACGAAGCGGGTCGGGCGCAGCTCGCCGCGAAACAAGCGGAAGTGGCTCAGGTGCGGGCACTCTGTGCGCTGAAAATGCAGCAGAAGGAGGCGTTGCAAGTTCACGCCGGAATCGCAGGAGTGCTGGAAGAAGTAACCGTCGATGCCGGACAGCAAGTGGCTCCGGGAACAAATCTGGCGAAAATAAGGAGTTCGGCGCGGCTGATGGCGCGCCTTCACGTTCCTGAGTTGCAGTCGCGGGACCTTCAACTGAATCAGAAAGCGCAGATTGAACTGCAGGACCGGCCCTATTCCGGACACCTCGCGCGGATTGATCCCGGCGTGCAAAACGGAGCGGTAGACGTTGATGTGAAGGTGGACGGAGCGCAGCCGTCTGGAGTGCGAACGGATCTTACCGTGGATGGAACGATTGAAGTGGAGCGCGTGGCGGATGCGGTGTATCTCGGCAAAGCGCTGCTGGCGAAGGCCAATACGCGGGTGCCACTCTTCAAGTTGGTGGAGAATGGAAACGAAGCGCAGCGCGTCAGGGTAGAGCTGGGAAACGCTTCGATTGACAGTGTGGAAATCGTCGCGGGGCTGCAGCCTGGCGATCGAGTGATCGTCTCGGATATGTCTACGTGGAGCAAATACGACCGCGTGTTGGTGAAGTAAAAGACGCGGCGTTCCCCATCATCATTTACCTCGGCTCATCATAGAGATGTAGAGACGATCGTGCGCGCGTGCCTTGCTCTGCTGCGTGGGGGCAAGCTATTGTAGAAAACTATTTCTTCGTCATGGACCAACACCTGCAGAAACCACTTCGCCTGGCGCTGATCGGCATGTCCGGGGCCGGGAAGACGTTTTGGACAAAGAAATTAGCGGCAAACCGGTTTCCCGCGGTTTCCTGCGACGATCGCATCGAGCTAAAGCTCGCCCTGCACCTTGCCGCCGGCGGATACACAGGCATCAACGGCGTCGCGGCGTGGATGGGCTGGCCGGATTCCGCGACGTACACCGAACGGGAGTCAGAGTACTTGGCCGAGGAGATTCATACGTTGGATGAAATCTTGGCGGAGCTCGAGAAGCAGCCGGACAAATCCCTGGTGCTCGATACAACCGGAAGCGTCATCTATACCGGAAATAATTTGCTAATGCGCTTGCGGCGCCAAATGACGATCGTGCATCTGGCGGCTTCCGCGGCAGAGCAGCAACTCCTGATCGAAAGATATTTAAACGATCCAAAGCCGGTGCTGTGGCGCGGCGCGTTTCAACCAAAGCAGGGAGAAGCACCCCGGGAAACAGTGGCGCGTTGTTATCCGGCTCTGATTTCCGCGCGGCGCCAGAGTTATGAAGCGCTCGCGCATTGCACGCTCGAAGTCGCTGCGTTGCGCGAGGGATCGCCGGATGCCCCGACGTTCCTGAAAATGATTCAGAGCAAAACGGGAAGCCCGCAATGAGCGAAATTCATTGAGATACCGAAGCACCTCGCGCAAGGCCGCGCTCACCTCGCTGCGTGGAGCGGTCCTACGCGGTCTTGCGCCCGACGGCGGGCTGTACATGCCGGTGGAGATTGCGCGGCATTCGCCGGAGGAACTGGAAGAGTTTCGCCGGCTGCCGTTCACGGAAGTTTGTTTCCGCGTGGCGCGGCCGTTTGCCTCTCCGGATGTGCCGGAAGAAGTGCTGTGGCAAGTCGTGAGCGAGGCGATCAACTTTCCCGTGAATCTGGTTTCGCTTTCGCCCGGGCTGCACATCCTGGAGCTGTTTCACGGGCCGACCCTGGCGTTTAAGGATTTCGGCGCGCGCTTCATGGCGCGGCTGATGGGTTATTTTGTGCGCGGCGAAACGCGGACGCTGACGGTGCTGGTGGCGACATCCGGAGACACCGGCAGCGCCGTGGCGCATGGCTTCCTGTGCGTGCCGGGAATTCGCGTCGTAATTCTCTATCCTTCGAAGCGCATCAGCGAAGCCCAGGAGAAGCAATTCACTACGCTCGGCGAAAACATCACCGCGCTGGAAGTGGTGGGCACGTTCGACGATTGCCAACGCCTTGTGAAGCAGGCCTTCTCCGATGCAGAGCTGAACAAGCACACGTGGCTGACTTCCGCGAATTCCATCAATATCGGCCGGCTCCTGCCGCAGATGTTTTATCACCTGGCGGCTTACCGGCAGTTGCCGGTAGCCTCGGTGCCGCTGATCGTTTCCGTGCCCAGCGGGAACTTCGGCAATCTTACGGCGGGGATTTTCGCCAAGCGTATCGGCTTGCCGGTCGCGAAGTATGTGGCCTCGACAAATGCGAACGATGTCGTGCCTGAATATTTGCGCACCGGAGAATTCCATCCGCGCGCGGCGCAGGCGACCTATTCGAATGCCATGGACGTAGGCAATCCAAATAATTTTCCGCGGTTGCTCGATTTGTGCCGCAACCGCCTCGAATACGTGCAAAAGGAAATCTGGGGCCACGGCGCAACCGACGAAGAAACGCTCGCCGCGATGAAGATGCTCCACGATCGCTTTGGCTATATCGCCGACCCGCACACCGCCGTTGGCGTGCTCGGCTGGGAAGCTTACAAGCGCGAGCATCCGGAGCCGGCACAGGGCCTGGTGCTGGCCACCGCTCATCCCGCGAAATTTGCAGATGTAGTGATGAAGGCTATCGGCACGGCGCCCCCGCTGCCCGATCGCCTCGCCGCATACTTGAAATGTGAAAAGCTTTCGCTGCCCATTTCGAGTTCCTACGACGAATTCAAACAGTTTCTTCTCTCCCAATAAATAACGAAGAACTCAATCAACGATCCGGTTGAGACCAGAGAGTGACCAATCGCTAGTTCCTGCGGAGGCGGTCGAGCAGAAGGAAGAGGAACACGGCGATGAACGCGTTGACGAAGGCGGCGACAAAGAGGTGCACGTTGAACCACGGCTCCGGCTGCGCCAGCAGAATTCGCCGCGTAAGAACGATCAGGCCTTGATGCGCCACGAAGAAAGCGGCGGTGAGCGCGAACCGCGCCGCGGGATGCTCCGTATCCAGTCGCGCGCCGATGGAGGAAGCGAGATACCCGATGATGGTTTTCGCGATTCCGTATAGCCCCAGCGGAACCGTGGGGCCGCTGAGGCTGTCCTGCAGGAGACCGATGACCATGCCCAGCAAAAGTCCGGTGGAAGGATTGCGCCGGCTGAGACCGAAATAAATCGTCACGAGCAATGGCAAATCCAGGATCGCCGCCTTCGAAAAATGAACCGGAAACGCCGCCTGGATCACCAGAGCCAGAAGCGTGGCGATGAGGATGGCGCCGGCGCGAAACTTGTGAACTTCGATGTGCGATTCGCCGCGGATATCAAACGCGTCGTTCATCGTTTTGCCGCCGGAGGCGGATTCGCTGCGCCGGGGGCGTGCGGCTGCGCATCCCCAGTATTTTCTTCATTTTTCATCTCGAGAGGTCGAAGCGACAGAAGAACCAGCACTTCCTCCAGGCGCTCGAGATTTGCTGCCGGTTTGATGCGAATCTGCTTGAAGGGATTGCCGGACTTGATCTCCGCGACCGTTCCCACCGGGAGATCGCGCGGGAAGATGCGGTCCATGCCGCTGGTGATGACGCGTTCCCCGAGATTGACCGTGTCGTCGTTCGGTACGTATTTCATGACCAGCAGAGGCTCACCCTGGCCCCCAACGGGGCTCTGGGTGCGGGAATCGGCCAACATCGCGCCAACGCCGCTCTCCTTGTCCGTCAGCAGAAGCACCCGCGCGGCATTCGGATAGGTTTCGACGACTTTGCCGACCACGCCATCCGGAGTGATAACTCCCATGTTATTCCGGATGCCGTCGCGCTCGCCGCGGTCCAGTTGAATCGTCTGGCTGGCGGCTCCCGCACTCGCGCCAATCACCCGCGCGGCGATCATGGGGACCCCCGCGTGCGATTGGCGGAAATTCAGCAATGCGGCCAGGCGGTCGGCTTCCGCGGCTTTGCCCTGAAGCTGCGTGATTTGCAGTTTCAGTGCATCGTTCTCATGGCGAATCTGCTCGTTTTCCTTGGTTGTGTTTTGCAGCGCAAAGTAGTGGCGCCAGGTATCGCGAACCCACCCGAAGCCGTAGGAACCGGCGCGTTCGAACGGCGAGGCCGCGCCGACGGTCCAGACACGAATCAACCGTCCCTTCGACTCGCGCTTGATCTGCACGGCCAGCAGTAGCACCTGCAGAACGATGATTCCGGCGAGCAAGACCAGCGATTTGTGGCGAGAAGGAATGGCGACCATTGGGCAATCTTCTCTTGGTATTTGCTGGAGCGCCCAGTGACTGGGTGACTTGTGACTGGTAGCTCGTCTTGCCGGTTCTCAGCTGACAGTGTTCAGTTGCAATGCGACGTCGGACAAGGTTGCCTCGCTTGAGCCTCGCAAGACTGACAGCCCCAGCGCAAGACCTCGAAAACTGTTCTTCTAATCGATGCAAACCTGGCGCAGCAGCTTGAAGTCGCTCAGCATTTTTCCAGTGCCGAGCACCACCGACGCTAGCGGATCATCCGCAATCGATACCGGCAAGCCGGTCTCCTCGCGAATCCGCTTGTCCAAATTCTTCAGCAAAGCGCCGCCGCCCGTCAGGACGATGCCGCGGTCGCTGATGTCGGCAGAAAGCTCCGGAGGCGTGCGCTCCAACGCGACGCGCACGGCGTTCACAATGGTCGCGACGCATTCGCTCAGCGATTCGCGAATTTCGCTGTCATCGATGGTGACCGTCCGGGGCACGCCTTCAATGAGGTTGCGGCCCTTCACTTCCATCGTAAGCGGCTTTTCCAGCGGGTACGCGGAGCCAATCTCCATCTTGATCTGCTCGGCCGTGCGTTCGCCGACGAGGAGGTTGTACTTGCGCTTCAGATACTGCATGACCGCTTCGTCCATCTCGTTGCCCGCCACGCGCACGGACCGCGAATAGACAATGCCGCTCATGGAGATGACTGCGATGTCCGTGGTGCCGCCGCCGATGTCCACCACCATGTTGCCGGAGGGCTCTTCAATCGGCAGCCCGGCGCCGATCGCCGCGGCCATGGCCTGCTCGACGAGAAACACTTCGCTGGCGCGCGCGCGATAGGCAGAGTCCTGCACGGCGCGTTTTTCCACCGGCGTGATTTCGCTCGGCACGCCGATGACGATTCGCGGATGCACCAGCACGCGACGGTTGTGCGCCTTCTGAATGAAATAGGTAAGCATCTTTTCCGTGACCTTGAAATCGGCGATAACGCCGTCTTTCATCGGCTTGATGGCCACGACGTTTCCCGGCGTGCGTCCGAGCATCTCTTTTGCTTCGCGGCCCACGGCCACGACTTCTCCGGTGGCCTTGTTGATGGCCACAATCGAGGGCTCATTCACGACGATGCCTTTGCCGTGCGCGAACACCAGTGTGTTCGCGGTGCCCAGATCGATGGCGAGGTCGGAAGAAAACAGACTGAACACCGACCTCATGTTGTAACCGTTTTTATTCATCCCTACATCCCCTTGCGGAGAAAGACTTCCGCTGTCCGGCCGGCAATAGCGCTGGCCTCACCGCGGCCAGCCCCACCAGCTATTGTCTCCGGACACCACAACCAGCGCAAAGGCGCTTGGGTCTTTCTTCGGAGCGCTTACTTCGGAACCACGATGGATACCTGTTTCATGTTCGTCCCACCCCGGCGATTCGACCCGATAATCGAAATCGTGTGCTGGCCCGGAGCGAGCGGCTCCGTGAAGTGCCGGAAATTGCCATCCGGCGCGATGTTCGGCACGGATTGGCCGTTCACGATCAGAGCCGCACCGGGTTCTGTCTTGCCCACGATCTCCGCCGAGTGTCCCACCACCTGCGTGCTGATGATCTCCAACACCATTTCCTGCGACTTGCCTTGGGTCACAAGCGTAAATTTGAAAATGGCGCTGACTTCACTGGTCTGTTTCTTTCCATCCGTCGCCGTGACATTCCAGAAGTACTCGCCCGGATCGAGCCCGGTAATCTCCACAGCTGTTCCATGGACCGTCGGATCCTTCACGGTTTTTGTAAACATCGCCGTGGTGCTGATTCGCAGCGTATAGGATACGGCATCTTGAACGGGCTTCCATTCGAATCGAACCGGCGAGGTCTTTGGGTTTTCCACGATGATCGGTGCGAGGTTCAGCGGTTCGACGAGATCGGGAGGCGCCAGCACGTTCGATTTCTGAATCGCCCCTCCGCTCGGAATTGTTACCTTCTCGAACGCCACGAGGTCGATCTTTTCTGCGCCACGCTGCACCTGCGCGCTACCGCTCGAGACTACGATCTCACTCGACTTATTCTCGGGGTCCGCCTTCACAGCACCGCGGCTGTTCGAGCCCAGTTGGGCCTTGGTGTCTTCGACTCGGACTTGCGCTTTAGACTCTGCCAATGTCCAGGTTGGCGTTGCCCAATCCACGGTACCGGTCGTGATGCCGATGCCCGAGCTGCTCGGCCTGTTGCTCTCGGTGGAGTTTTCTTCCACGACGACCAGCGAATCAGGTTTCATCGTGTACGTCGTGCCATCAGCAAACGTGATACGTGCGTCTCCATCTGACCCTGTCTTTATTTGATCGCCTTTGTCGAGTGAGGTGCGGAAGTCCGCATCGGCCCATTTGACTGAATCGACTTTTTTGACTTCGACTTTGCCGTCAAGGTTGACGAATTTTGCCTTTTTCTGGTCGGTCCCCACGGGTTCCGCGTCACCATTGCTCACCGCGTTGTTCACGGCGTTAGTGAATTTCTTGTAGACGAAGGAGTACCATTCGGGCTTGGCCAGATACATTCCCCCGAATAGAATCGCCACCCCCAAACAGCTGTAGCCCACCACCGTCTTGTAGGTGACCGCCCTCCAATATACTTCGACGCGCGGGACCTTTTGCTGGCCCTGCTCGTGCCTTGGGTCGATGGGTGCTTGCGTCGTCATGGGTGCAACCGCTGTGAAAGCTCCAATTTTCCAATCTAACACAGTGGTTTGCGCGCGCCTAAATTGCGGAGCGGCGCGTATTCAAATTGCAAATAGCACAGCCGCACCCGCCCCAAACGGCCTTCGCCTGTCCCTTGGTGCAGCTCTCTGAAGCGAACTTGCTATCGCTCTTCTGTCCGGATGAAAAAGTGCTGCTTGTCCACCCCTGCCGGTACCCCAACGTCGAAAAAGCCCACCATCATCTCGTCGTAGGTCTGCTCGCCCCAGCGCACCGCTGCATGCGCATCCGGATTGTGCGGATTCGCCTTCGAATTGTCGTACCACGCGACGGCTTGAAGTTCCGTTCCCGCTCTTAGGAACCGCGGCTCTGCCAGCCGATAGCTCATCTGCCAGTGGAAGTGATAGTTGACGCGGAGCAGCGGCTCGATTTCATCATCCGGCTTGCCGTCGGCGCTCATTTTCTTGCGAATCAGATTGTATTCGAAGCGCTTTCCTCGCAGGTGCATGTGCGGAAAAAAGCTGAACAGCGTGGCGTCATTGGGAAGCGTGCCGCGCGCCTCGACCCGGTAGTCCGGCGCGCCCGGCGGGATCACGAAATGGTCGTTTGTGAGTTGCAGCGTCAGCACGCGCAGCTCGGGCGCATGTTTCGAAAAAATCAGTTCGATTCTTGATTGGTCGGCGGCGGCGCGGCCATTGGCGATGTAATGTATTTGAAAAACAAGGTCGGAGCCCGAGGGAATAAATTTCGCCATTTTTTCGGGCCACGCACCCGGAGAACTTCCCGGCGCATAGACGAGCAGGATGTCGCTGTCCGTCCAGTGAGCGCCGCGGCGATCTTCCGGATCAGTCAGCGTCGAAGGGGTGAACGGAATCCGGCGGGCGAACGTACACAACCGCGTGATGCACGTTCGAACGCAGCGTCGGCAGAACCTCCGCCATTTGCACCCAGCGATCCTCTTTGAAATTCGTGGGGAAATTTCATAGGTGTACTCGATGTCGCCGCTCGCGGGAAGCGCCACAGCTTGGGTCATCTTCAACACCAAATCCGCCTTGGGGATACTCCAGCTTTCCGCCCAGCGCCGTGACGGCCGCGCATCCTTTGTGTCTCCGGCCGGCGATTTTGCTTCGGCCCACGCCGCCAGCGTGCCGATCTCTTCCGGCCTCAACGATGGATCATTCGAAAACTGTCCTACATGCGAATCAGCGAACCACGGCGGCATGGATTTTTCCTGCGTTGTACGGCGGATCGCGCCGGCAAACAGCCGGGTCTCTTCGTACGTTTCGAATGACATCGGGGCGATGCCCCGCCGTGGTGGCAAGTTTGGCAGTGCTGCTCGAGGATCGGCAAGACATCGTGATAAAACGTGGGTAGTTTCTTTGTGGGAGCGTCCTGCGCGAGCGATCCGCTCCGCCACAACAGAAGCGATGACAGCACGCCACCAACAACAAGGAATGCACGAAGTTCTTGGTGGGTGCGAATCGGCATGCAGTTACCATGCGCGCCCCCGTCTCCGGTGGCCCGCTCTTGCCAGTCTACTATTTTATGGCTTGCATGGCTGGAGCGGGGCGAAGGGGTGCCTGAAGACCGATTCTCAGGAATCCTCGTGACCTGGAGGGGCAAAGACGATTGGAATTGTATTTGAGGCGCATGCCTATATCTCCTATAATCTTAAGTTTGTCTACTGACGCGGGAGATTCATCGGATGGCTGGAGCAAAAGATACAAGCAAACTTGGGTATCGCATCCTTCTCGGGGCCGTCGTCCTAGTCCTGGGGGGCAGCATGCTGCTTTACCTCGTTCCTCAGTCGCCGGTCAGCGGTGAGGTCTCCACGGATACCGTCGCCAAGATCGGGGATGAGTCCGTCAGCGTGCAAGACGTGCGCCAGCAGCTGAGTCAGATCGAGCAGCGGAATCCGAACATGAAGCCCCTCGAGGCCCTGTACGCCCAGCAGATCCTGAAGCAGCTCGTTTTCGAAAAAGAGATCGAATATGAAGCCAAGCGCCTCGGAATTGCCGTGTCCGATCAGGAGCGCGCCGACCGCATTCGCCAGTTCGTTCCGACGGCATTCAATGGCGGCACGTTTGTCGGCATGGACCGCTATTCGGCCGAAGTCCAGGCGCGCTTCCAACTGACCGTGCCTGTGTTCGAAGAGCTGATCCGTCAGGGCTTGCTTGAAGAAAAATTCCGCAAGCTCGTGACCGACGGGATCAGTGTGGGGCCCGCCGAGCTTCAGGATGAATTCCGCTACAAGAATGAAAAGGTCAAGCTGGACTACGCGTTGATCAAGCCGGAAGACCTGGAAGGCAAGATTTCGCCTGACGAGGCGGAAATCCGCGCCGCCTACGAAAAGAGCAAGTCGAAATACCAGGTGCCCGAACGGCGTGTGGCGCGCTACGCGCTTGTGGACGTAAATCAGATCCGCCAAAGCGTTCAAATTTCCGACGACATTCTCAAGCTGCAATATCAGGCCAACATTCAGCAGTATCAAGCGCCGAACCGCGTTCACGTCGAGCACATTCTCTTCATGACCGTCGGAAAGCCGGACGCCGAAGTCGAGGAGATCAAGAAAAAGGCCGAGGACGTTCTAAAACAGGTCAAAAAGGGCGGCAAGTTCGAAGACTTGGCGAAGAAGTACTCCGAGGACCCGGGATCGAAGGATAAGGGCGGTGACTTGAGCTGGATCGCTCAAGGACAGACCGTGCCGGAGTTCGAAAAGACAGCCTTCAGCCTCAACCCGGGCCAAGTCTCGGATCTCGTCAAAACGCAGTACGGCTTCCACATCATCAAGGTACTGGAAAAAGAGACGGCTCACACCAAGCCGTTCGAGGAAGTGAAGGATTCACTGCGCCCACGCCTCTTGCTCGATCAGGCTGAGAAGCAAGCCAGCGACACAGCGGACCAGTTGTCCGCCGCAATCCGCCAGTCCAACAAGATCTCACTGGACGATCTGGCGAAACAATATCACCTGACGGTGGGCGAAACGCGGCCCATCAGCGCGACCGACCCCCTTTTGGAGCTTGCGAATTCTCAGGAAGCCAAGAATGCGATCTTCCTTTTGCACATCGGTGAGCTGAACCCGCCGGTTCGAACCGATCGCGGCTACGTCGTTCTGTCCGTGAAGTCAATCCAGCCCGCACACCAGGGTTCGCTCGAGGAGGTCCGCGACCGTGTCATCGCCGATCTCAAGCGCGAAAAGTCCACGGAAATGGCAAAGAACAGAGCGGAAGAACTGATCAAGCGCGTCAAGACGGGTGAGAAATTCGATGCCGCCGCCCGATCCCTCGGCTTGCAGCCGAAAACGAGTGATCCCATCGCGCGCGATGGGTCCATCCCCGGCGCGGCGAGTGGCAAGCAGGTCGGCGCGGCCTTCAACCTGAAAGCTGGCGATGTGGCTGCTCCCTTAAGCCTGGGACAGAACTGGCTGGTCTATCGCGTGGCCGAGAAAACAGAAGCTAACCCTGCCGATTTCGACAAACAAAAGAAGCAGTTGACCGAAGAGCTCCTCCAATCCAAGCGGAGCCTGGCCTTTGACGCCTTCCGGACGGCCTTGGACTCCCGCTTGAAACAGGAAGGCAAGCTGAAGCTCATGCCCGATAAATTGAAGGCCTTCGGCACTTTTGGCTAGTCTAAGTAACACAAAAAAAAAGGCTTATAGAATTAATACAGTGCGCTTGTCTTTCTTCATGCGTCCCGATACCCTATTGGTGTCTTCCTTGATACCGAATTTCACCCGAAACGCTTTTGTTTGGCGGATCATGGGTTCCGGGGCCAGCGCCCAGAATTCGGAGCAGAAGCAATCATGGTTATCCAGCGCCAGGACTCCACAGATTGGTGATACCAACATGCCAGCCCGCACTTCCGCCGTTCGTAACGACTACCGATGCGGCATCGACCGAAACCAGTCGGGGAAATACTGTGTCCGCATCCAGGTCCACTATCCCCGGCATGCGTGGACGCTGAGCATCTTTTTCCTGGCTTCCTCTTTCGACCGCGCCATGAAAAAACTCGAAGAAGCTCTGGATTTCCTCCAGCGACAGGAGGAGAAGCTGTGGTTTTGGGGTGTGGATCGTGCCGAAGACATGGGTTTTTCGGCTGAGTTTCTGAAAGAAGCGGGGTTGCGGCTGGACCGCCGCACGGAATTCCCCGGAAAAGCGACCAACGTATCGTTGACTCCGGAGCGCGAAGTGCCTGCATTTGTCTTGGGACCGATGCGCCGGGGCCTGGCCGAATCCGTCGAAATGTCTCGAAGCGCGGCCGCTGGCGGCGGATCCTAAGTCTCTTATTTTGAACCGCTTCTCTGCCCCAACACTCTTGCCCGATAGGTTTCAATCCCCAGTTTTGCTCGCCGCCGCTGGCACGGCTTCGCGGATCAGCAGGGGCAACCGCGGAAAGGAAAAGCTTCCCGCTACGTCGTCAATCACGTTTACCTGGCACAAGTATAGCCCCGGCTTCAAAGCCTGCAGCGGCAAATCCATCTGGAAAATGACCGCCTTGCGTTCTGGAGCCGTCACTTCGTTCGCCACCACCGGTTTTGATTCGTATATCTTTGTAGCGCCCTGAAGGAACTCGATGCTCGTGAAAACTCGGATGCTGTCCTTCGGTGGCTTGGCCGCTGGCGCATCCTTGGCTGTCCCATTCTGGCTAGCGGCCGCTGCAGGGGCCGGATTCTTTCCCTTTGCCGCATCGTAAACTTCGTATTGCAAATACAGATGCTGGTCTGGAGTGAAAACATGGGTAATGCTCGGAACCAGTTCCATCTGGTCCCGGACGAGTGGATTTGCTCCATTTTTCTTGTTCGTGACCGGAGCGCGCAGGCTGCTCAGCACCACCGAGCTCATTTTCAGCGGCATTTTGCGAAGGTCGGGGATTTGAACGTCCGTCTCGAAAGAACCCATCCGGCCCGTCTGATTCTCGCGGATGACAAACTTCAGGTGGTAGCTGGCCGGAGCGAGTACGAAGCCCGTATTGTACTGCACGTTCTTGCGGCGCACCTGCTGCGTGCTCTCCACGGCCAGTTTCACGGTGTCGCGCAATTGCCCAACACGCAACTTCCCGCCACCAAGAGCTTCCCCGATGATGTCGATGGTCGCGTTATCCTTGTCTTTCTCCGTTACGAACGGTATCTGCGAGCCCGGAATCACCAGCGAAACCGCAAGATAATAGTGGGCATCGTCCTGCCGGAAGTACGCCGCTCCGGCGTACAGTGGCACGTCGACCCGCGGCAGTTGGGCGTCCAGCTCGTCCTCGAGCTGCTGCTCGCGGTCGGCGCGGTTCAAGTGTTCGAAATCCCGTCCCGCGTAATAACCCGCACGAAAATCGAGCTTCAGGTCCGGGCGGTTGACCTGCACTTTCAATCGGCGGAATTTTCCGTCCTTCAGCGGATTGTTGCTCGTGAAGCCGAGAACGTAGTACGCCGAACTGTCTTTCTGAACCTGCGAGAAGACCCCGCTAAAATCATTTGAATCGAAAAACGCCTTGCCTCCCGTGTCCGACGAAAGTGCCGCGAGTGTTTCCTGCGAAGCGGCGTTCCCGCTGAGATCGTTCAGCACGGAGGCGCCCGAATAAGCCGATTGTCCGTGCAAGCTGGCCGATTGCGCTTCCCCGCCCGGCGGAAATGCCTGCAGGCCGCGGATATCCAGCGAATAGATCGATACGTTTGCTTTCACTGCCGCCGCGGTTGTGGCGCGCAGGGCCGATTGGTTGTCCACTCCCGATTGGCTGATTCCATTGCTGAAATAGATGAGGCTCTTTTTCTGCGGGAGTCTGCCAAGCGCCTGCATGAGGGACTGTAGCGCCAGCAGCTTGCGGTCGGCGCTGAACGTGTTGAAATCCGTATCGTCCGCCGAGAAGGCTCCGCTTGTTTCCGCGGCGCCCTCCGCACTTCCCGAGCTGCCGTTTTCGAAGCCCTGGCCCTGTCCGGAATTGTACGCGGTCAGCGCCGTCAGCAATTTGGTTTTATCGTCCGTGAAATCCAGGTCCACTCGCATGTTCGTGGCCAGCGACACCAGCGCCATCAAATCGGCGGGCTGCATCTTTGTATCGACGAATTTCTTCGCGGCATCGACGGATCGCTCGATCTGTTCCGGATCCATCGCCGAAAAATCAAAAAAGAGCAAAATCAATCGCCGGTCGCGCGCGTCCAGCGACGGTGCTGCTTTCTTTGAGGAGCGCAGCAGCGTGCCCGGTCCGGCTGCACCCGAGACGGTTGCTTCCGCGGCGCCGGCGGTTGCCAGCTCGTCTACATTCTCGAAATCAAAAGTGGAGATCTCCTGCTTCTTCCCATCCTCAAAGACCGTGAAGTCTCTCTTTTTCAGATCGCGGACGAGGTTCCCCTTCTTGTCGTGTGCGACCACATTCACCAGCACGAGTTCGCTCGTAACCTGAATGCGCGATTCGTTCGCTCCGGCTTGTCCCGACTGCTGGGCAAGCACCGGCGCCGCCGCTTGCAAGAGCAGACCCGACGCGGCGAAGATCGATAATGTTTTTCTCGAAGATCGCATCTTCATCTTTCTTCAGAACCGGAAGCGCGCCTGCATTGTCACCCGCCGCATGCCGTCCGTCCCGGTGACCTCCCCGAACGTAAATGAATTCACCACCGTATTGATGGAAGTAAAATGCACGGTATTGAAAACGTTGTTCGCGGAGATGCGCAGCTCGAGCGCGCGAGATTCTTTGATCGTGATCGTTTTGTTGAGCGACATGTTCAAAGAAACTTGTCCGGGCCCCTCAATAATATTTCTTCCGGCGTCGCCAAAACTGGAATCATTCGGGTTGACGCAGCTGGCGCCCGGTGTGCAAAACGCCGCGGTATTAAACCATTTGAGCGTGGTTGGGTCACTTGCCGAAATCGGTTGCCCCGCGACGATGTTTGCGCGAAGCGACCCGCTCACACCACGGCTGATGTCCAGCCCTCCCCCCAGCACACGCGGGGTGAAATAGAGCCCGGACCCGACCGTGAAGTCACCGCTCCACTGCCATCCTCCTAAAATGCGGCTCCATGCGCCTTTGGGAACAAACCGTCGGTTCTCGCCGAATGGCAGATCGTAAATCCAGTTTCCCGTGAATTTGTGCCGCTGATCGAAGCTGGAGAGCCCGCGGTCCGCTGAGATGTCAAACGGATCTTGCGTCACAACGCTCCCCCCGCCGCCGATGGATGAGGCGTCATCGATGGACTTCGAAAACACATACTGCGCGCTGAGCCCCAGCCCTTTCGCCATGCGCTTGCGCATGCGCACCGAGGCCGCATGCAAGATCGAATTTCCCTCCGAAGACTCGTAGACAAATGGCTGGCCGCCGGAGACCACCAGCGCGCGCTGCGTATCCAGCCGCGTTCCCTTCGCACCGTTATAGCCCGCGTTCATCACCACGGCACCGGGAAACTCGCGCTGTATATCAAGATTCCAGATCTGCACGTAGCCAAGGCGGTAGTTGGGGTTGACGGCGAAGTTGTTGGTCACCGTGTTCCCCGAAGGGGGAGGGAATCCGTTTGTGAGTTTCAGCGGACTTCCTCTCCGGAGACCGCTAACATCGGTCGTATTTGTCTCCGTGTTCGCGAAGGGCGGTTGAAACGCGAAGTTTTGGATCATCGTGCCGTATTGCGCCAGGTTGTAGTTGATTCCGTAGCCCGTCCTGACGACCGTTTGCTTCTGAGGTTTCCAGGCAATCCCGATGCGCGGCGCGAAATTGTTGCGGTCCGGCCGGACGAGTGACGCGGGAAATATTCCGTTGAAGGGCCCGGCGTGGCCAGGCAGCACGGCTGCAGCCGATGTAAAACCAGGCCTCACGTCCAAATTAGCGATGCGGTCGCTCGCCTCGGTATAAGGTCCGTTGTACTCGTAGCGCAGCCCTAAATTGAATGACAGATTCGAACGGAACCTCCAATCGTCTTGCGCGAAGAAATCAAACGCATTGGCGCGGAAGTTGTAGGAATTTGCGCCAGACTGGAGGGAGGTTTGCTGCGGGAAACCCAGCAGGAAGTCGGCAAAATCGTACCCCATGTCGGTTACTGGTTGCGTACTTCCGGCTGGGTATTGTGACGTCGCGAACCCGGTGAACACAAAACCGCCTTCCGCATTTCTTGCCGAGCGGAAACTCTGCAAAATGCGGCGGTAGTCTCCGCCAAATCGCCAGTTGTGTTTTCCGCGATTCCACGAAACCGTCTCCGAGATGGAGTATGTCTGGTCCAGTTCGCGCCGCGCTGTCGGATCGTTCAGCCCTCCAAACGACGTGAAGCTGATTCCCGGCAAGCCCCAGTCGAACGGATCGTTCGATATCCCTATAATTCCCGCGCCCCCGGTTCCCGCCACGTCCGTCGCGTTCGTATACAGGTTCGCTGTCAGAACGTGATTGTGATTGTAGTTCACGCGAAACATGTTGCTCACGCGCCCTTTGCTGTACACCCAACCCGCGCTGGCGTTCAGCCCTTGCGTTCCCGTGCTTCCGGCGAGCGAAGGGAATGGATTCACCAGGTTTTTCGAACTGCGCGACCAGCTCAGCCCAAAATTGATGTTGTTCTGCGCTCGCCGTCCGCCTCCACCTCCGCCACCCCTTACGGTGAACGGACCGAGTCCCGGATCACTGCTTGAACCGAAGTTGTGGATCAGCCTGAGCATCACGGTATCGGAATTGCTCTCCGCGGACGTCACATAGTGGAAGTTCTGGCCGGAAGCTGTCGTCGCGATGTTCGGCATGGGGATGTACTGAAGCAGCGCGGTTGCCGCGGGGCTGATCAAGGAAGGATCGATCGCGTTCGAAACACCGTTGAATTGATATTGCTGCCCGGTCTGAGGGTTGAATAGTTGAACGGGCTTGCCGTCATTATACGTCGCCGCCGAGAAATTCCCGCCGCGCTCGCCCAGCGTTGGCACCGTCGAAAACGCATCGTACGGCGAGCTCCCGCGCGATCCGTTCCACCCGCCGAAAAAGAACCATTTGTTTCCCCCGTTAAAGATCTTGGGGATATTCAGCGGCCCGCCGATGTTGACACCGAAACGAGCCTGGTTGTAATCGGCTTTTGGCGATTCAATTCCGGTCAGCGAATAGGATCGAGCATCCAATCCCGCGTTATCGTCAGAGAAGTACAACATGCCGTGCCGCTGATTGATGTTGAAGCCTTTCGGCATCCTCCCGAGGACGATCATCCCGCCGCCGGGCCCGCCGAAGCCGCCACCCCCGCCACCCCCAAAGCCTCCACCGCCTTCGTGTTGCGCGCGGTCGCGAAACTCCTGCATCCGTTGTTGCAGATCTTCTTCGCTTCCCCCGCCAAAGTCCTGCGTCCGCCCTTGTGCGCCACTGATGCTCACCGACTCTGTTGGTCCCTCCGCTCCCGCTCCGTTCATGGGAAGGCCTGAAAGTTCGCCGTTGCCTTGGCCTCCGCCGAGCCCGCCAGTTCCGCCGAAGCCGGAGTTTCCGCCGGCAAGCGAAGAAAGCGCGCTGTCCATCGCCAGGCTTTGAAATCCCCGGCCCGCCGCTGCCATTGCCGCGTTGTTTTTGTTCGACTGTTCCTGCTGGCGAGAAGCCAGAATCAGTTCGGCTTCCACTTTCGCAGATGGATTCTCAGGATTCAGCACGACTTCTTGTGTGAAAGCCGCGAATCCAATAAACTCGGCGCGTACCACATATCTCCCGCGCGTCATACCTGACAGTACAAATTTTCCTTCGGAGTTCGTCGCCGCCGCGTACTTTTTCCCCGTCAACGTGTTGGTTGCAGTAACCGTCACTCCCGGCAATGGAGTCTTGACGCTGCGTACCGAACCATTGATTTCATAAGCTGGAGCTGCGACGGGAGTCGTCGCGGACTGCGCCGTCGGCGCTGGGGAAGGCGGAGCGGCATCCTGCGCCGGCAATCCTGGCGCAAAAAGTATTGCGAAGGAATGCAGTATGAAAATGACGCGGGCAATCGACTTCAAATCGTGGGCTCCCTGAGTGAGCTACGGCTGTGGCGGATTGCTTCTTGGTGCGGTTGCGGGGTTCCTTCCAGCTTGCACATTCCCGGCAGGGCCTATTCCGCTCATCTTCCGCATTTCCTCCAGCTGCTTCCATTGCTCGGGAGAAAGAACCATCACGTTTTTCGGCACAAACGCATTATTCTGTACAGCTCCGCGCACCACCACGTGGTCGCCGGGCTGGATGTCCCCCATCGTGATGCTTTCGCGCCCTCTGCGGAGTGAGGTTTCCTCGTTCAGCTCCAGCGTCTGAGTTACGTTGTCCGGTCGCAGCACCGTAAGTTTCGGTGCGTCCACCGACTTCACTTCGCCGACTACAAAGTCCTTTCCCAGCTCGCCGAATCCGCCGCCACCGCCGAACCCTCGGCCGCCCTCCGGTCCGCCGCCTGAACGTCCACCAATCATCTGTGCCGTCATGCTATGATCCGCATTCTCCTCCCCGCGCACGAACACGACGTCGCCAACCTTGAAATCTTCCAGTCTCGCGACTTGCCGGTCCTTGCGGTACTCCGTTTTGTCTGTGATCTTCACCGCCACCGTGGTGCCGTCTGGCTTGGCTAGCTCCAACGATCCTTTGTTGAGTGCGGTAATCTTCCCCAACAGCCCCTGCCCTTGGCCATCATTTGGGCCACGCCTCTGGCCTGCTGCCGGTGGGGCTCCCTGTTCCTGACCCGGCGCTTGCGCTTGGCCAGTTGCAGCTACGAGCAAGAACAACAAACTCAATCGACAGAATTGTTTTCCGTGCAGCATCACGACGATCTCCATAGCAAACCCTCTTATCTCTAAAGACGTACGCCCATGCGCCAAAGTAACGCCGCCCTGCCTTTCTGGCCAGCAGAGATTCCTCTGCTTTACAATTTCCTCGAAAGTGAGACTAAAGTTCCCGCCCGAAGTCGCCGCAAACACATGCCCTTGCGCACACTCAATCGGGCCCAATTTCTTCTTTCTTGACTTCCCAGGCACTCTCCGACATCATGCGCCCATTCCAACAAGGAAGGCTCGCATCGCGCGCCTGAAAGTCATCTACGGCAATTCCAACGTCCTCGATTTGAATGTGGCCGGCAGATGGATCTGCCGCCGCAGACGGAGGGATAAACCCAAAATGAAGAGCGCGAAGAGTCTGTACATCGCTTTGTTCGCTGTCTCGCTGCTCACTTTTCGCGCAGGATGACTTCGCCGTGCCCCACGAGCTGATCGTTCAGCCACAGGCGGTACTTGTAGGTGGCCGCCTTGCTTCCGGGGCGAGTGGAGCCGCTGAGCAGCCGCATGCCGGCCGGCGCCTGAAAAACGTTCGATGAAAACGGACACCGGTTGACATCGAATTCGACGCGCAAATTGCCCGCGTCGGAGATCCAGGATACCTGATCGCTTTCATCGATCACCACGACCTGCGGGATGAGTCCAACGAGTACAGGGCGTTCAGCCATTTTTCTGTGTGGCCGCGAGGCAATTCCGGGCCGATGCTCCTAAGTTGATGAGTACACAGGGACGATAGCATATTCGCTGGAAAGAATTCTCGTGAGCTTGCGCACAGCGCCGGCGAAGCCCATGTTCGCGAAACTAAAGTGAGATAGCTCACAACGAACCCGTACCTTAGGGCATCTCAGCTAATGGGAACCTGTACCTCGCTGCGCTTGACCGCTCCTCAGCGTAACCGTACACTGAAATTGTTGATTCGTGGCGCGAAGTTCCGGCTGGATCTCTTGCGCCCGCGGAAAAATGCAATCATAAGCGTCTCAATCTGGACGCGGAGGATTTTGCCGGATGGCTTCACCTTCTCGATATCTGTCTATACCGCTGCCGAACGGCTCGCGGATTTCCCTGCTTCTTTCTTTGCCCTTTGCACTCGTTCACATCGCTTCGCTGCTGATTTTTTTCTTTCCGTTCCACTGGTATTACCTGGTCACCTGTCTGGTACTGCTGGTCGTGCGCATGTTCTTTGTCACCGCGGGCTATCACCGTTATTTTTCGCACCGCTCGTTCAAGACCAGCCGCGTGTTCCAGTTTGTGATCGCGTTCATGGCCATGACCTCTTCGCAGAAGGGCGTGCTGTGGTGGGCAGCGCATCATCGCCACCATCACCGGCATTCAGACCAGGAACTGGATTTGCATTCGCCCACGCTTTTCGGGTTTTTCTGGTCGCACGTTGGCTGGATTATCTCGGACAAGTACAATGACACGCGCACCGAATACATCGCGGACTTTGCCAAGTATCCCGAGCTGCGTTGGCTGAACAAGTATCATCTGGTGCCGCCCGTCGCTCTGGCGGTGGTGCTGTGGCTTATTGGTGGATGGCCGCTCTTTATCTGGGGCTTCTGCGTGAGCACGATGCTTCTGTGGCACGATACGTTCACCATCAATTCGCTCTCGCACCTTTTCGGCTCGCGGCGCTACGAAACCAGTGACACCAGCAAGAACAACTGGTTGCTCGCGTTGCTCACGCTCGGCGAAGGCTGGCACAACAACCATCATCACTTTATGGCCTCGGCGCGCCAAGGCTTCTTCTGGTGGGAGATCGACATCACTTACTACACACTGAAAGTCCTCTCCTGGTTCGGCATCGTCTGGGATCTGCGCAAAGTCCCCACTCATCTGTTGACCCAAGACCGGCTCGCGGCCTAAAACAAGATCTACCGAAATACCTGGGACAGACAGGAGTGTCTGTCCCACTCTTTTCCCCGCGCTCGATGTGGGAGCGGGCACATCGCAAAATTCTTCAGGACATTACCTGACGACTGGCTCATAGGTCTGCCTGGTTCCTGGATACCAGATTCACCGGATTGCATCCACTTTGGCCGTCGAGTACATAAGCTTCCTTAGGCCGCTTCCTGGAAACTCGCCAGGACAACCGTTGCTTGTCTGTGCGAGAAGGCCATCCCCAAAGGAAGCGAGAAATTGGTTGAGATCCCGGCTACGAAAGAGGTTCGTCCGGCACTTGGCGGAATCGTCTAGGGATCACGCAAGGAGAATGGAATGATCAAGAAAATGCCCAGGCCCGCCTTCCTCGCATGCTTGCTAACAAGTTTGGTTATCGGCCTGTTCTTTGACTTCGCCCGCGCCGGCGCACCTTTAGCGCCGACGAGCGTCAATAGAGGGATTTTCGCCCCCCTCGCCACCGACTGCACGATATATGCTGCAGCAAATGGAAACGATAGCAACGATGGAACCAGGCATGCGGACGGAACCATGTATCCAAAAACGCTGATCGGTGCGGCCGCATCTACGGTGCCGGGTTCGGTAGTTTGCCTGCTCGGCGGCAGGTATGAGTTGCCTTACGCATTCGTCCCTCCCTACGGTGGCAACTCCTCGTCCTGGATCACCTATAGGAATTATGGCGATGGCGATGTGCTCCTGGTGTGGACGGGCGGTTTCGCCGCCGCGCCGATGATTAACATAAATTCGACCGCCTCTCCCACTCCCTATCTCCAATTCATCGGACTGACTCTGGACGGCCAGGGGACGGCTCTGGATGGTTTTTTCTGCAGGGGCAACTCCTCGGTGCGGTTCTATGGCAACGTCATCAGCAATACCGGGGGGTCCGGCATAGGGACGCAGAACTGCGATTACGTGACCGCCGATCACAATATCATCGCCCACAACGGCTACATCCCAGCCGGCGTCGATCCTAATATCGCCCAGTATTACAGCTGGACCAGCGGGATTTCATACAATATAAATCAGTGCTCTAACTCCTATGATGGATTGCATCTGATAATCGCCAACAACGTCATCGTCGGGGAAGTGGACCAAAGCCCGAACCACAAGGACGTCAACGGCAGGCACACCGACGGTGGCGGCATCATCCTCGACTATGACACCGATACTGCGCCTCCCGTCATTACCTGTGCTTACCCGCCCGGGGCACTCATCGCTAACAACATAGTTTATGGTAATGGCGGCCAATGTATCGCCGCCAATCAAGTTTCAAATTTCTGGATTGTGAACAACACTTGCTATAAGAACGGTTTAGATCTTTCCGAGGAGCCCAGTAATGGTGAGTTTGACTCGCAGAACTCAACGAATGGTCACTTCGTGAATAACATAAGTGTGGCCTGGCAAGCGAGCCACCCCGCGTACGTGCAAGCTGGCACGAATTCCGACATTTATTACTTCAAGAATCTTTATTTCGGAAGTTCCTGCAACATTGCGTGTTCGGATTTAACGCAGTGGTTCTCCGGCGATCCCTTGTTTGTCAATGCCCCTTATTTTGATGCGGCGGCGACTACCGATGGGCAGTACAAGACAGCACGGCCGCCTTCGGCAGGAACGCCAACTGACCACGCACCACAACAAAGATGCACGGGCAAAGTTCCTACTTGCGGCATCGTCAGCGGGTTCGGGCTGGCCTCTTCGGCCAGCCGTGGGTACAACGCCGGCATCGATCCCACAACCGACAGCGTTTTGTCCGCCCGGATGTCAGCAAACCTCAAGGCCGAAATGCAATACTACATCTATACAGACATCAACGGCAGAACGCGCACCGCCGGGATCAATTGGGATTTGGGAGCCTTGGCACACAGGGTTGACTGACGGCCCTCCAGACTTGTTTTTCCACCGAGGAGATAATGTGATGCCGCAATTCGCGGCACGCCAGAAGCAGAACAACAACATCTATGGTTAGGCGGCGCCACAAGAGGCTTCGATGTCTCGGCGCGCGAACTGCCTATCCTCAAGCGTAACCCCGAGAAGAGGCAGACCCGGATCGGTGAGCCGCAAGCCCAAAGCCTCGAAGCCAGGCGCCGCACACGAACGGGCCCCGCCACCCGCGTAATGGAGATCAGAAGACAGAAACTGCAAAAGGGGGAAGAGAAAAATCTCGCGTCCGCGGGACCTGCCGTTGGACCTAACCCCGAATACCACATCAGGCTCCGCAAAAGACTACAGGGATCACCCGTAGCGCAACTACAGATTTTACTGCTTGCCAGCCCGTTGCGGTCAATGCTAACTACTTACGCCCATTCGCTAGAATGGGGAGCGGCGGAGCAAGGGTGTTGGGCATTCTCCCAGTGAGGGAAACTTGGGCTTCTTGGCTCTGTCCGTCACGTCTGCTTTCAGAATCCCTACCGGAGGCGCACCTGACCCGGCCGGAGCATGCGGTATCCGAGTCACGCCGACCCGCTCAGAATCGCCCACCATTCCTGGCGTTTTCTCGAGGGTGAGTTCTTCATCCGGTCCCGCATATCCTCTCCGCGATATACTTTTGCGCATGCCTCTCGCCAATCCTCCCCACCGGATTTCTTTGTTCTGCATTTTTTGTGCTTTTTCTTCCGCAGCGGCCGTGGCGCAATCCACCCATTACTCGGTGAAGCTGGAACCGGATTTCGAGCGCCAACTCTTGCGGGGTGACGAGACCATCGAATTTCAAGCCGATGCGGGTGAAATCGAGTGGCAGAAGCAAGGAGGCTTGCGCGTTGTCAGCGCGAACATTGCCAACGGAGAGGTGACGGTGGCCGAACAAGCGATGCGCGTCCGCTTGCGTTCGGGCGGCCGGCACAGTTTGAAGCTCAAATACACGGCGGCTGCGGGGCGAGGAATCCAATGGTTCGCGGGCGCGGCCCCTCAACGAGAGTACTCACGGGATTCGGGATTCGCTACAGCCTTTTATTGCGACGCATGGATGGTTTGTGACAACAGCCCAGGGCAGCGCGCGACGCTCCGGCTGGAGATCGTGATTCCATCCAAAGAAGGCGGCAACATGGGTTTCCGGGCGGTTGGGCCGGGAAGGCGGGGCCGTGAGTGGCGCAGCCGCGATGGCGACCACTTTGTTTTTGAGCAGGGCGATCCGGTGCAAACGTATTTGTTCAGCTTTGGCGCTGCGCGGCTTGCGCTCGATGGCATGTTTTCGATTTACGCGCAGAGAATGGACGCAAATAAGGCGGCATTCGCGAAAACGGCGGATGCCTATGACTTTCTGCGAGCCCCAGCTTCGGTCGATCCGCTGAACTCGCACTACACGCAAGCGTTTATGCCGGGACGCAGCATGGGGCAAGAGGCCGCGGGCATGGTGCTCGTGTCGCAAGACGACCTCAGCGATCTAGTAGACAAGATGACGGGCAACTGATGACGCACGAGATGGCTCATCAGTGGTGGGGCGTGACGCTGGGGATCCGCTCCTGGTCTGGCTGAACGAAGGGCTTGCGGAGTTCATGTCCGATGCCTATATCGAAAAGCATCTGGGGCGCGCAGCATACGACAAGCAAATCGCGGAATTGCAGGAGCGGATGAAGAAATTGTGCGAAGAAGGGAAGGACCGCCCGCTCCATTGGGAAAAGTGGAAGGACGCGCATGAGGCGCTGGGGCAAATTCCGTATGTGAAAGGAGCATTGTTCTTGGACCGACTAAGGACGGAGCTGGGCGACGAGATTTTCTGGAGGGGGATCGGTTTGTACACGTCTGACAACGCACGCCGGCTTGTGGACTCCAGAGATTTCGAGCGGGCGATGGAAATGGCGAGCGGCCGCGATCTGAAAACGCTTTTCGATGAAGCGGTTTATCGCTGAAGTTGGGTTGGTTAGATGTTCGGCCAATTCCTTGAGCCCATCCAGGAAACCTTGATCCAGAAAGATCAAGTCCCGCCGGAGTCCAGCAGTTCTACGAGGCTTTGAATTCTTACCACAGTTCGGAAATTGCTCAAAAGTGTGCGCAGAGACTAAATTCTCGAAGCGCCATGTCCGCGCGGCGTGCAGCGGCCCCAACGCATCGCGCAGTGGTTAATAAACTTCTGCGCTTCCGCGCCAGCAACTGCAGCTACTTGCCGATCAGGCTCAACTGACGGGCGACGCACAGCCACGGGCCATCCTTCTTGGTTCAAGTGTCCGTTTACATCAGACCGAGGTCGCGGGCGTGTTTGGCGCAGAGGAAGAGATTCAGGTAGGGGTTCTGGCCGAAATTCCAATCCGTCCATCTATGCGCCCAGTCCGGCCTTCTGAAATCACAAGCGTAATCGCCGAGGACTTCCACGGAGCGCAACTGGCTCGTTTGATTTCGCGCATAAAAAATGAACTCCGCGCGGCATTCCGTCCCAGGGGAGGCTCCCTCAAGGCCGGACTTCTTTTTTTGTTCTTGGCCTTTCATGTTAGAGCCGGTCTTGGGAGGAAATAGAGCAAGATAAGAGCCAGGGAGAAGAGCACCGCGCCGGCTAGGACACTGTCAGAGACTTCCGCGCTCCGCCGTGCGATGGAGTCACAGAGAACGAAAATTCCGAGTGAGACCAACACCACTGTAATAAGAATCGCGAATCCGCTGAAAACACTCATGTTGGGAACTTCCCCCTCTTGCGGCATTTGCAACAAACCTTCGTGCTCCTCCGCGCGAAATGTCCAGGACATATCAAGCAGCTAACTCGGCGACGCCTCAAGATTGCGGTGCTGCTCCTTTGTTGATTCAAAGGTATTTAGTCCTGGCCGGACATACGGTTTCTTCATGATTTCGCCACAGGAACACCGCAGGTTGGAGCGGCCTTGCACACGGCTGGATGTGCTTACGAAGATTTCGCTCCTGCATTTCGGATTCTGACAACGCCACCGCTGACCCTTTCGGATATCCACAGTGATCCGTCCTCCTTTGCGAATATTGGCTGGCACCGTTGTGTGATGGCTTCTCTGCTCCTGGAACAATGCTAGGGGCCGAATTGCGGGGGCCGGCGTTGGGTGCGTGAAGCGTTTACGTCCGTAGCTATTTGCATCCACGGATTTAGTATTCGTTCGGGACGAGCGCCAGACTCTCAGAAATTGCCGTGCGCTTGGGATCACAACCACTGAAGTGCTACGGGCACAAATCAAATGGAGATTGCGGGTTTGCCGAAGAGGCGCTGCAACGTTCCGGGAAACGGTTCTAAATGTTCAAACATTTACTAAACTTTAAATCCGCCGAAGGTCTCCGGGCGGAGTGCAAGGCGGCAATTCCGCGATATTCGGGCTAAAACGGCCCAATCGTAAATCCTAGCGGGCGTTACCAGGAGCGCGCTTTGGAGCATGCGGCCTTTCGATATTGCAGTTTCATGTACGTTGCAGTTTGAATCTTGTGTCTGCCGTTGCAGTTCTTCGCGATTCTTCTTCGATCGCGAGTATTTGATACGCCTGCAAGACCTTGCCGCGCAACTTCTGGTTGGAATGCCAACCATATATCCGCTGACAGCACACCTTTCTAGTTTCCCCCATAGGCTGGCCAGGGGCTGCGGGGGGGCGTCACGATCCAAGCCTTCCTCGTCCCTACTCTCTTCAAGGAGACACAAATGACGAAACTGCGAATCCAAGGCGCACTTTATATGTTCGTTCTGTTCGCCGCTGTGACGGTTTTCTCGAACGTGGGCAGCAGCGGAACCGTGGTACGAGGCCAGACCGACTCGCGGTCATCTTTCACTGATAAGGCGGTGGTCTTAACAGCAGATGGCACGGACCCGGTTCCGAAGCCGCCAACTCCACCTCTTTCGGTCGGGCTGACTGCATAGGGTGGAGTTTCAATGGGCGGGTGGAAGATGCTCTTTTCACTTCCCCCGCTCATGCTAGGATAAGCTCCGCGCATTCTATTCAGGTTTGCGTCGGAGGACCATGCTTGACCACGCTATTTGGTGGAGCGGCATTTTGCTCGAAACCTTCCTACTCGTTCGAGGTTTTCGAGGCAGACTTTTGGGTCGTTATCCCGTTTTCTATTCCTATATTCTTTTTGTTTGGTCACAATCTCTTCTGCGCCTATCTGTTTATCATTTCAGTCCGCAGCTCTATCCACCCGTTTACTGGGTCACGGAATATCTGGGCGTTTTCATCGGCTGCGGGGTGGTCTTCGAGATCTATCGTGTGGGGCTCTCCGGGTACCCCGGAACAGCGAGAATGGCTCGGAATCTGCTGGCCTTCGTGTTTGTTTTGGCGTTTACGAGAGTTCTCGTTGAGACGTGGAATGATCCCCATTGGTGGTCGATGGCCACAAATCTGGAGCTCGAAGGTGTCCTGCGGACGGTGCAGGCGGTGGGCTTGGGCGCGTTAGTTTTGTTGTTTTTCTCTTATTCGATACCCTTTGGAAGGAACCTTAAAGGTGTCTTGCTGGGTTATGGCTTGTTTATCGGCGAGAGCGTGATTTGGCTCACGTTCGCCTCGTCAGGCGGAAATCGATTTCGCGACATCTGGTTCTACCTCCACCCCGCTTCCTATTTTGTTATACTCGGAGTCTGGGCCATGCATCTGTGGTCCTATGCTCCAAACCCTGACCCAAAAAGAGCAGTGCGCCTGGAAGAGCAATACCAAAGAATTGCGGCGACGACGAGCCGGCGATTGCGAGAAGGACGCGGCTACCTGGCGAAGGTGGTGCGCTCGTGATAGGAACCTCCAGTGCGCTGATCGGCGCCGTCGTGCTTCTCGTACTGATACTCGTGTGGATCAGAGCGGACTCGACATCGCGGCGTCTGCCTTCCACTCTGGACGAGTGGCTGCCTGACCATGGCGACGCCGTGGAGGTATGTCCGCCGGAATTTGTCTCGCAAATCTTTTCAGGCCAAGACCTCGCATTCATTTCCCGATTGGAATCGCCCGATCTGAAAAGACACTTCCTCCGAGAACGCAGTGCCGTGGCGCTCCTTTGGGTCCAGCAGACTTCGGTGGCCATCCGCCGAATCATGCGGCGCCATTTGGAGGCGAGCCGACTGAGTGAAGATATCGAATTCGCGATGGAGGCCAGGATATTCCTCCAATACGCGCAGCTTCGGTTGATTTGCGGAGTCCTGTTTCCTTTAATCGGACTGGCAGGCCCGCAGAAACTACACGGTATCGCTCTGTATGTGGACAGCCTTACTCAGCGCATCGGCAATGTTCTGAGGGAGTTCGAATCCGCAGCTGGAACGCGCGAAATGGACGGTGCGTGATCTTCCTAAGCCACATCGCGTCTGCGGTAGATGGAGCCGCGTGAGTATGAGCGCCACGGTCAGACTCGTGCCGGTGCAAGAGGTCTACGACGATCTCTTGAACCGCACACTTTCCAGAATTTCCTGCGATCTTGGCCGCCTGATCTATCTGGCCTCGACTCGCGACTACAACACGGGAAACTATTATCACGAGGGACTTGCCAGCCGCTTCAGCCCGGAGGTTGCACGCAAAGCGCTGGAATCCGCTCACCGGCAGGCCTTTTATAAGGTTTCCGGTTTTTCGCTGGAAGACTTAGCCAGCGAGCTTGAGGCTTATCTGCGATCTACCCGGGAGAATCCTCAGGAGTTTCTGCGCACGTGGCAGAAGCTGGAGCCGTACCGCATTGCGATTCCTAGCGAAGTGAATCTCACGGTCGCGCGGCTCTTTACGTCCAACCTCAGACTCGCCTTGGCAATCTTGCGTTCCCGTCAGGAGCCGGGTCAGCCGCATCGCTGAGTTTCATCGCCACAGCCGTCACCTGCCCGACGATCTCGGCGTCGGTTCCATACTTGAATTTTCGCACGTTACAGGGTGACAGGGGATGAGGAAGCAGCAAGAGCTGGTCATCCAGAAGGTCACACCAGGCGCAAGCATAGCCGTCGCGCAGCTCCACGAAATAAATGGGGCGGTCAAATTCGGTCCGCCGGCGAAGAGGTTGCACTTTCCGCACGCGTGAATCGATCTGCACGAAGGAACCAGGGCGCAGCAGCGGGTAGAGCGTGTAATCCTCCAGGCCGACATAGCCATATTGACTGTGCCGGATGTCCAGGTGCTGAATCAACGCTATCGGTACTTCTCCCCAAAGTTCCACCATGCGCGAGAGAAGATTGGTGTTGCCCAGCTCGAAGGACCTGTCAAATCGAATGGGGAAAGAAACCGTGCGGTCCGCATCGTAGACCTCCAGAGTGGTCAGGTGTGTGTGTGGCAGCGGGGCAGCAAGTTGGTGGAGCCCCAACCTCTGTAGGTCAAGCCCATAGAGGCGCAGCAAGTCGGTGAACTTCATCCGGTAGATCGCGCTCAAACTGTACAGCTTGAAAATGCTCGGGACGGAATCTGAATTCTCGATTTGCGTAAGCCACGCGTTGGAGATTTGGAATTCCGGGTTGCCCTCCGCTTCCGCAATGCGCTGGCTGAATTCCGCCACAACGCGCGTAGTTATACCCAGCCGCGAGCGCAGATCCTTTAGCTGTTCGTTGGGCGGTAGTGCCGTCACAGCCTGTTATCTTACCTCAAGTAGGCGGGGAAAATAGCTGAGCGGCTTGGACCTTTAAGAAAAGAAACCTCTATTATGGTTATTGTAACTAATATTTGCGGCTCCGATCGGCTGTGAATCAAAGGTTGGGTCAACTCATCGTCAAGAACTGCGCCTACTTGCCGATCAGACTTAGCTGACTGGCTACGCACAGCCATTGTCCCTCCTTCTTGATCCAGGTGTCGGTGAACCGGCCTTGATGCGAAAACGGTTTCCCTTTCTCGGTCCCCGTCTCGCGAGTCGCGCCCGTGACGACCACGGTATCCCCATAGCGGTGCAGCTTCATGTCATCGGAAACTTCGACCGTGAGCTGGGTGGACTTGTCCCGGATGGACGCCAGGAATTGGGTCTTGGACATCACCGTTCCATCATAATCGGTGAGCACAAAATCACTGTCCAGCATTTTTCCCATCGCGTCCGCGTCATGATTGATCTGCATCTGATTCCAGATTTTCCAGCGCGATGATTTTCGTTTCCTCGCCTTGTGCCCTGGAAATGCTTTGCGCAAGGGGCAAGGACGAGAGCGCAAGCAAGAGAATTAGAGGACGTAACATCGCAGTAGCTCCTTTGGGCCTGGTGTTCCTTCCGAGGATGCCACGAATCAAATTGTTTGCGGCTGCGGAAATCCTCAATCTGCCGGTTTCAGATAATAGGGTTCAGAGGAGGACCAGCCAAATTGTCGGTTGCGCGGGTGTGGGGATTGCGCGAAAATTGAAGTTCCCGCCGTGGCAGAAAAGTCCCCGAGAGCGCATTCGCGGGCGGTTCGCGATTCGAACGCGAGAATTAAGCGCCAGAAAAAGAAGGGCAAAACGTCATGACTCAACACGTTGGCGAACTCAATCCCCCTGTCCGGTTGATGCTGACCCCCGGACCGTCTTCCATCGATCCGCGCGTTTATCGCGCGATGGCCACGCCGCTGGTGGGGCACATGGACCCGTGGTTCAAGGGCTGCATGGAAGAAACGCAAGTCCTGCTGCGGCAGATTTTTCAGACGGAAAACCGGATCACCATGCCGCTCTCAGCTTCGGGTTCTGGAGGGATTGAAGCGTCGGTGCTGAATTCGCTGGAAGAAGGCGATGAAGGCATCGTGGCGGTCAACGGTGTTTTTTCCGAACGGATGTACGAAATTGCGATGCGGGCGTCATCGAAAGTTGTAAAGGTGGAGGCGCCGTACGGGAAGCCGGTGGATGCGGAGGATGTGCGCCGCGCGGGTAAAGGCAAGAAGATCAAGATTGTCGGCTTCGCGCAAGGGGAGACCTCGACCGGCGTGATCACCGGCATCGATGCCTACCGAAAGGTCGCGGACGAATTGGGTGCGCTGCTGATTGTGGATACGGTGGCTTCGCTTGCGGCGGTGCCGGTCGATGTGGACAAGCAGCGGATTGATATTTGTTTCAGCGGGTCGCAGAAGGCCATCAGCGCGCCGCCGGGAATGTCGCCGATTACGGTGAGCCCGGCGGCCGAGGAAGTGTTTCGAAAGCGGAAGACGAAAGTGCAGAGCTGGTATTTCGATTTGACGACGGCGATGAATTATTGGGGCAAAGACCGGCTGTATCATCACACGCCGCCGATTTCGCTGATTTTCGCGCTGCGAGAAGCGATGCGGCTGGTGGTGGAAGAGGGGCTGGAGGCGCGCTGGGAGCGGCATCGCGTGAATCAACTCGCGCTGATCGCGGGACTTGAGATGATGGGGCTGGATCTGCTGGTGAAGAACCCGGCGGACCGCCTGCCAACGGTCACGGCGGTGATGATCCCGAGCGGCGTTGACGACGCGAAGGTGCGGAATCAGTTGCTCGACGAGTTCAACATTGAGATTGCCGGGGGATTCGGGTCGGTGAAGGGCAAGATCTGGCGCGTGGGGCTAATGGGCTACTGCAGCCAGAAGCCGTTCGTGCTGCTGTTCTTGGCGGCGCTCGAGAAGTGCTTGCTCGATCAGGGATTCCGCGTGCCGAGCGGCGCGGGTGTGGCAGCGGCGATTCGGAGTTACTCGCAGGTGGAGACCGCGGCGGCAGTCAGCAGATAAGAAGGAACGAAACGCGGAAGCAATGAAACAAGGAAGCGAATAAATAAGGGATAACAGACGTAAGGAACAAAATATCCCTTCAAATTTCTTTTTCTTACTGAAAACTTAATACTGATAACTGAGAACGGTTCCAGAGGAGCGCGCGTGACAACCCGCCCAGTGCTTGCGAATACCGGTGCGATGAGCCAATTCATCGGCGCCTTTGAAGTGACTTCCAAATTAACCGGGCAGACGTATCTATGCCGCTTCTCGCACATGTGGAACGGCATTGCGACGCGCCACGCAGACACGATTGACGCGAAGTTTTTTGTCGATGGCCAGGCCCATATTGTCGGATTGGCGCACACCGCGTTTGTAAAGTTCCGCGAAAAGGCTAGCCGCGACCTGACCGACCGCGAGGCGAGCTTTGTCGCCGCGGAGTATTTGCGAGAGCGGCTCGAAGAAGAGGATGTGCGGCCGCTCTATGACGTGGCACACGACGATGTCCGGCGACTGATCGGGCAGGTCGGCATCAAGTAGGAATCTGTGGAGTGCGGGAGCTTGCTCCGTCTTTTTGTTCGGTTTCCTCGCTCACTTCTCCATTTAAGACCGGCGTTCGATATTAAGATTCCGCAGGCGTGTTCGTATGCAAAAGCGGCGGCCGGGCTGCCGCACTACAAAGTCAGTCTCCGGGTTCTGCGTGGAAAGAAGCGAGCGTAGGATGGCGGAGGCCGTCGCGGCGAATGAAGTGAATGACGAGGAGCATAAGCAGAGCGCCGCAAACCATGACAGCGACGGCGATTTGCAGACCGAGCTGCAGGTCGTGGAGATCAGAGATCTTGCCGACCACTTGAGGGCCAAGGCCGCCCACCAATTGCGTGGCAAACATGTAAACGCCGACGGAAGTGGCGTGCGCTCGGCGAGGCATCATGTCATGAAGTACGGCGGTGACGGGACCGTGATACCAGGACATGAAAAAGCCGGCAATGAAGAGGCCCATAAGCACCATTTGCTTCTCTTCGGCCTGGATGGCGAGCAATAGAAACGGGGCCGCCAACAGAAATGCGACGGCAACGGCGATGATGCGGCCGTAGGCCAGGTGTTTCTGAAGCTGGTCAGCGATCCAACCGCCCATAAGGACGCCAGACACCAGTGAGAGAAGAGCAATGAGCGCGAGCGAGACTGAGGCTTCGCGCAGACTGAAATCTTTATAGTTAACGGCGAAGTCGATTCCCCAGGTGAGTAGAGAGACGCTTGCAAAAGTGATGCAAGTGCCCGCGGCGATCATGGTAACGAAAGCCGGGACGCGGAGAAGGCGGGTGATCGGTACGACGTCACAACGGGGGCCGCGGGGCGGTTCGTCGATCCAGAAAAGAGCGATGCCGGGAACAATTCCCGCGAACGCGACGATGAACAGGGCGGCCTCCCAGCCGTAGCGTGGCCCGATGATGCCACCGAGCGCCTGGCCGGCGGCTCCGCCGAGTAACATCCCCGAAGCGAAGATGGATTGGGCGAAGGCGCGGCGTTCCTGCGGAAAACCGCCGGAAATCATGGATTGCGCGGCAGGAGCGTAAGCGGCTTCCCCGAGGCCGACCATGGCCCGCGCGATCAGGAAAAAAAGAAAGGTGGAGACCAGGCCGCCGGCGAACGTTGCGATGCTCCACAACAGGATGCCAATGGCGATGATGGTCTTGCGGCTGAAACGATCGGCTAAGAAGCCGAAGGGTATGCTGCCGACGGCCAGGACGACGAGGAGAAAAGTCTGCAACGAGCCGAGCTGGGCGTCTGTAGCATGAAGATGATCGCGCAAGAGCGGAATCAACGGGACGAAGACCTGGCGAGCGGCGAAGTTGACAAAATTGATCAAAGCAAGTACAGCAAGTAGACGAATCTGGTAAGAAGTGAGCGGGATGGACTTCGTAGACATGCTGATTTGGCTCGGTGACTCGCGCGTGACCTGGTGGAGCGTAGACCGGAAGTTATCAGCCTTTGCCCAGCCTATCAAGATTATATGATGACTAAGAATCCTGCCCCTTCCACGAACGCGACGACCAGTGACCGTTTGACAACCGTTCTTTCCTATGGCGTGCTGCTGCTGCTGATATACCTCGTTTTCCGGATCTACGAACCGTTCCTCGCTTCGCTGGGGTGGGCGGCCATTCTGGTGATTTTTTTCTATCCGATGCACCATCGGCTCCTGCGGCGTTTCTCCGCGACTAAGGCGGCGGTCTTGAATACCCTGATAGTGACTTTCCTTTTGATCGTGCCGGCAATTCTCGTGACCACCTTGTTCATTCGCGAGGCGTTTTCCGTTTCACGGGGCATGCAGCATACCTTATTGGTGCAGCAGGCGCCCATGTTGGCGAAGAGCTGGACCTGGATCGCGCACCATGTGCCGGGCCTGGATCCCAACGCCGATGTGCTGGAAATGCTGGCCCAGGGCGTTCAGAAGCAGGCGGGTTTTCTCGCGGAGCGCCTCGGCACGGTCCTGCGCAATATTGCGGCGTTTATTTTCGATCTGTTCGTGATGATCTTCGCGATGTTTTATTTTTTCCGCGACGCGGACCAGATTGTCCGGGGAGTCCGCAGCATTCTCCCTTTTGATGCGGAACATCGAGACACCTTGATGACCCAAACGCGGAACCTGATCTCCGCGAGTGTGACCACCAGCCTTATCCTCGCAGCCATTCAAGGGGTAATTGGCGGACTTGGCTTTGCGCTGGTGAAGTTGCCCGCGCCACTTTTCTGGGGAGTGGCCATGGCCTTCTTTTCACTGGTGCCGGTGGTGGGCTCCGGACTGATCTTCGTGCCTGCGGCGTTGTGGCTGGGGTTCACGGGACATTGGGGGCGGGCCATTCTTCTCCTGGTGATTTGCGCAGGAGTGTCCGCGATCGTGGACAACGTCTTGCGACCGCTGTTGCTCGGCGGGCGAACCGAATTGAGCGGGTTGGTGATCTTCATCAGCGTGGTTGGCGGTGTCGGCCTGTTCGGAATGCTGGGTTTGGTGCTGGGGCCGGTCCTGGTGGCCACGGCGGCGGGAGTTCTGGCGGCGTACATGGAGAGGCCGGAGAATCCGCCCATAACGGCTCGATAACACGTGGTCTGTCTTGGCGGGGAGGCGGGACTTGAGTGTGCTAGAGTAGCCCGCTCGAAGGAAATTCATGACCACCAGACCAGCCCCGAAACCCACGGAGCTTCCCGCGGCGAAACTGAAGTGGAAGTGCGAGCTCTCGCGCATCCCTTTCGAAACAACCGCGCAAGCGGAGCTGCGCGAAGGGTTCATCGGACAGGAGCGCGCGCTGCGCGCGCTGAAAATGGGTGCGGAGCTTTCGGCGCCCGGTTACAACGTTTTTGTGTGCGGACTGGCGGGGACCAGCCGTGGCGGAACGATCGCTCGGATGGTCGAAGAGCTTCACCCACCGACAAAAGAGTCGCTCGACCGCTGCTACGTCAACAATTTCAAATTGACGGACCGGCCGCGGTTGCTGGCGTTGCCTCGTGGCCAGGCCAACGGCTTCAAAAAAGACATGCAGGCGGGAATCGATTTTCTGCGGCGTCGGATTCCGCAGGTGTTCGAAGGCGAGCCCTTCCAGCGGCAAAAAGGGCGGATCGTCGAACGCTTCACGGTGCGCGAAAAAGAATTGATGGACGATTTTACCCGCAGGATCGCGCGTGAGCAATTTGCGCTCGGCCACATGCAGGTGGGCGCGGTGGCGCTGCCGGAAATTTTCCCGGTGCTCGAAGGCCAGATGGTCCCGATCGAGGACATCTCCAAGATGGTCCACGAGGGGAAACTCGAAAGCCCCATGGCGGAAGATATCGAGCGCAAGTACGAGCAGTTCCGGCAGGAATTCACCGTGGTCTATCGGAAGACGCTGACGCTCTCGCGGGAACTCGCCAGCGAGCTGAGTTACCTGGAGCAGGAAGCGGCGTCCGTGCTGGTGGATGGCGTCATCGAAGAACTCAAGGAAAAATACGCCGGCCCGAACATCGCCGAATATCTCGAAGAAGTGCGGCACCATCTTCTCGACAATCTCGACCCCTTCAAGGAGCGCGAGGGCGAAGGCGAACACGATGAAGAGACGCCGGATGGTTTACCGAAGGCGCAGGGAGGTCCGGAGCGCGATCCGTTTCGGGTGTATGGAGTAAACGTCATTCTCGCCCATAACGACGAAGACAAATCTCCGGTCATTTTCGAGACCACGCCCACGTACGCCAACCTGTTCGGGACCATCCAGCGCGCTTATGACACGCGAGGTGGATGGTCCAGCGACTTCATGGATCTGCGCGGCGGTTCGCTGCTCCGCGCCGATGGCGGCTTCCTGATCATGTATTCGCTGGAAGCGCTCTCGGAAGTCGGCGTGTGGCGCGCGCTGAAGCGCACGCTGAACCATAACCGGCTGGAAATTCAGCCTCTCGAAATGTTTTATCCGTTCGGCGGGAGCGCGCAGAAGCCGGAGGCCATCGACATCAACGTCAAGGTGATCCTTATCGGTGACCGCTCCTTGTACGAGCTGTTGTACGAGTATGAGGAAGACTTCCGCAAAATTTTCAAGGTCCGTGTGGAATTTGACGAAGAAATGGCCATGAGCGACGGCGTCATCGCGGAATATGCGGGGCGGCTGCGCGCGTTGTCCGAGAAAGAAAATTTGTACCCGTTCGACCGTGGCGCATTCGCGGCCATGCTGGAGTACGGCGTGCGTCAGGCGGGGCGAAGGAACAAGGTGACGGCGCGCTTCATCGAGATCGCCGACCTGGCGCGCGAGGCGCATTACAACGCGGCGGCGGCCGGGGAATCCGTGGTCCGGGCGGCGCACGTGCGCGGCGCCTTGTCTTCGAAAATGGAGCGCCACAACCTGATCGAGACGCGCATCCGCGAAATGATCCAGGAAGGTACGCTGCTGGTGGATGTCGAAGGGACTCGCGTCGGCCAGGTGAATGGACTGAGCGTCCTCGAAATCGGCGGATACTCGTTCGGCAAGCCCGTGCGCATCACCGCGACCGCGGCTCTTGGAAAAACGGGTTTGATCAACATCGAGCGCGAGGCCAATCTGAGCGGGCGCTTCCATGACAAAGGCATGCATATCATCGCCGGTTTTTTGCGAAGCCAGTTTGCCCAGGACAAGCCGCTCTCGCTTGCGGCGAGCATCTGCTTCGAGCAATCATACTCGGGAGTCGATGGCGACAGCGCCAGCTCCACGGAGATCTACGCGCTCGCCTCGGCGCTTTCTGGCTTGCCGCTGCGGCAGGACATCGCCGTGACCGGGTCGATCAACCAGCAGGGCGATATTCAGGCGATTGGCGGAGTGAACGAAAAGATCGAAGGCTTCTTTGATGTGTGCCGGATCAAGGGGCTCACCGGCACGCAAGGCGTGATGATGCCGGAATCCAACGTGGAAGATCTAATGTTGCGCGAAGATGTTCTGGAGGCCGTGACTGCTGGGAAATTTCACGTCTGGCCGGTGGGCAAGGTCGAACAAGGCATCGAGCTCCTCACCGGAATGGCCGCCGGAAAGAAAAACGGCGACGGAAAATTCGAACCGGGGACCGTCCTTGCGCTGATCGATGAGCGCTTGCACGCCATGGCGCGCACTTTGAAAGAATTCGAATAGCTTCGAAATAAGCTCGCTCCACCGGCATTCCGCCCGCTGTTCTTTCCTCACCCGCATAAAATGTTTTGCAGAAGGCCGTCGTTAACTGTCTTCGGGAAGAGTCGGAAGATTCATCGAATTCAAAATCCAGATTTGAAATTAGGCGGCGATTTGTGTTAACGATTAAGGCCAAGATGGGGTTCGGCACGTCCACCGTAAGAAGGCTTTTTCTAGAAGAACAAATGCGAATCAGAGCTGAAGTCTCTCGTAAGAATTGGGTTTGTGCGTTCGGAGCGTCTCTGCTGACCTTTGCATCCCTCCTGGGACTTCAGCTCGCGAAGGCGCAGACCGCAACTGGAACGATCGTCGGAACCGTGACCGATCCGAAGGGGCTCCCGATCGTTGAGGTAAATGTTGTCGTGCGAAACCAGGATACGGAGACGGAATCTATTTTTCCCACCAACGCCGCCGGGATCTACGTCGCTCCATACTTACAGCCTGGAAACTATCAAGTCACAGCCAGCAAGAGCGGCTTCGAGACCGTGGTCCACAAGAATGTGGTGGTCCATGTGGGTGACAGGCTGACGATTGACATCCCGTTGCCTCTGCAGACTCAGCAAACTTCCATCATCGTAACGGAGGAAGCCCCGGTGCTGGAGACCGGGAAAACCGATCAATCACAAACCGTGAGCCAGGACCAGGTGGAAGGATTGCCGATCGCCACCCGGCGCTGGGAGAATTTTGTGCTGCTTACCCCGGCCGTGACCACCGATGGCACCAGCGGTCTCAGCAGCTTCCGCGGAATTTCCGGCCTCTATAACGGGAACTCCGTGGACGGAGCGAACAACTCGCAAGCGTTTTTCTCGGAAGCGCGCGGGCGTGCCATCATCGTCACCTACGTCTACAGCCCCGACTCCATCAGGGAATTCCAAGTTAGCTCGAGCAATTACAGCGCGGAATTCGGCCAGGCCGCCGGCGGAGTCGTGAACGCCGTGACGAGATCTGGAACGAATCAGTTGCACGGAGACCTTTTCTATAATTTGCGCTATCCCGACCTGAACGCCCTGGATCCATTTGGAAAGACGCGCGGGACCACCACCCAGACGGTGCACCAGCAGAACCAATTTGGCGGAAGCGTGGGAGGAGCCATCCTCAAGGAGAAGCTGTTCTTCTTTGGCACGTATGACGGATTCCGGAAAGTGAATCCCATCCTTTATCTCTCCACGACCACGAATGCAACGATCAACGCTTTCGTATGTCCCGCGGCCGTGACCGCTACCCAGTGCTCCAACGCCAAGACTTTTGTTACCACCGGCTTGCTCGGCGCATTTCCGCGCAACCTGAAGCAAGACGTTTTTCTCGGCAAGCTCGACTACGAATTGAATCACTCCAACCATTTGAGCGCGGTCTTCAACCTTCAGAACTGGCAGGAGCCCTACGGCTACAACACGGCTCCGTCCGTCACCAATGGTGGTGCCACGCAGAACGGTGCTGGTGGAACTCATGAGCGTTTCTTTATCGCCAACTGGACCTCCACCTTTTCTAAGAACAAAGTCAACGAGGTTCGCTACCAGTGGGGACGGGACTTCGAGTTCGACAGTACCAACTCGGGTGGGCCATCTGCTTTTCTCTTAAACATCGCCTCCTACGGGGAGACCTCCGCCCTCCCGCGTCTCGCTTTCCCGGACGAGCATCGCAACCAGATTTCCGACAATCTTTCCATCGTGAAGGGCACGCACTTGATGAAGATGGGCGCGGACCTGAATTTCATCCACGAACTGCTGATCAACCTTTTTCAGGGCGACGGAAACTACAACTACACTTCTGCCAACGCCTTCGCTGGTTGTCCGGCGGGGGCCAACGCAACATTCTGCCGGTGGGTTGCTGATGCTGTCGGAGCTGACGTCGGGGACCTCTTGACTGGAAAGCACTATTCGACATTCACTCAGGTCAACGACCCCATCACGCACGTTGGCAAAGACGATTTTTACAACAACGACTTCGGCGCTTATTTCGAAGATACCTGGAAGCTGCGGCCCAGGCTGACGTTGAATCTCGGCGTTCGCTACGACCTGCAGCACGTTCCGGCTCCGCCCAAGCCAAATACGGCCACGCCACTGCTGACCCTCTACACCTCAACGCTGAACATCGACAAAAACAACATCGCTCCTAGGCTCGGCGTTGCGTGGCAATTTACCAAGAACGCGGTCGTTCGCGCGGGCTACGGCATTTTCTATGGGAAGACCTCCAACAGCACCTATTACGCTCTTCGTGTGGAGAACGGCGTATTTCAGCAAACATTTAGCGGATGTGGTCCAAACGGAAACCCTCTGCAGCAGGCGTGTGCGCCGACTTTTCCCAACGTGTTCTTTACGCCGCCTGGACCCGCTCTGGCCGCCCCGTTCCCGGGCGCGCTTACACCCACCGTTAGCGTCCCCGGTGGCACGTTGCCCACGGTGGTCCAAGCCGTACACGGCATGACGCCGGATTTTGTCAACCCCTCAGCCCATGAGGGCGAAGTGACCATCGAACGGCAACTCCCTGGGCGGATGACTGTCTCTGCAACATACTTGCTCACGCGCGGTCTTCATCTGCCCGCCAGCTACGATTCCAACGTCGCGCCGACCTCGGCAACGCGAAGCTACGAGGTCCTTGCTTCAGGCGGCGCAGCCGCTCCGACTGCCCTGACCGCCACGGTGCCGTTTTACAGTTCACGTATTGACTCCGGGACGGGCCTCATACTCAACCAGGCCAGCGTCATCAACTCCTGGTACAACGGGTTGGTGCTCTCGCTCCATAAGCCCATGAGCCGCGACCTAGAGTTGTTGTTCAATTACACGTTCAGCAAGGCCCTCGACGACGGTCAAACCGCAGGCACCAACGGCACTTTCTTCGGTACCGACGGTGTGCTCGACCCCTACAACCTCAAGCGCGACTACTCCTGTTCCGACCTTGACCAGCGGCATCGCTTTGTCGGAAGCATCATCTGGGAGCCAACCTACGCGAAGAGTCTTTCCAATGTCTTCGCCCGGCACTTGCTGAACGAATGGTCCCTATCTTCCATCATTACGGCCGCCGCGGGCCAACCCTACAATGCAAACATCGCCACTTTCACTCCCCCGTCCGCCGTTCCAGGCGACGGTGGTATGACCGGCGCCGAAGTGAGCACTTTCGCCTCGGCAACCGGTGGTCGCGTTTCTTGGTTGGCGCGCAACTCCTTCAACCTCCCGAATCTCACGAACGTGGACTTCCGCCTGGGCCGTGGAATCACGTTCCATGAGAAGTACAGGCTCAACTTTGTCGTCGATGCATTTAACCTCTTCAACCACACCATCGTCAGCGCCGTAAACACAACGGCTTACACTTATTCCGGACCGAGCACCACGGGCACAGGTCCGTGTCTGGGCCACACGAACGGTTGTTTAGTGCCCTCTCCTTCCTTCGGGAGCCGGTCGACGACTTCTAGCTTGCTATACGGTGCGCGCCAGTTGCAGTTTGGCGCTCGTTTCAACTTCTGAAAAAGCACGCGCGCTCTTGCGTACAGTCAGTAAGCCTGAAGCCAACCTGCTACCTAGGCGCGGGAGCCAGATACGCCTGCCGATGGTCGACTCTGGACCAGAAGCGCTTCACTTTGACTTGAATCGTGTGAAGCTGGCCATCGTTTGAACCCGGACTGAACGCGATACTGTACTCGTGGCGCACGAGTTGGGCGACTTCAGAGTAGGCATGGGCGAATTCCTTTTCATTCCTGGGGAAATACACGCGCCCGCCGGTGGCCTGTGACACTTCGTGCAGCGATTGGTCGGCCTGAGCAAAGCCTTCCTTGACGAACGCCCGGTCCTCGCGCTCCTGAGGAGAGAGTTTCCTCCACCTGGGGAACTTGCGGAAGTCAGCCGCGAGTGAGACTGCCAGGATGCGAACATCGGAAGTTTTGAGTTTCTGTTGAATCACCTGCCATTTTTCCGGTGGCGAAGTATCGACCCCGGTGGAGAGAACAATAACAGTTTTCTTTCCGGGAAAGGGTGCGAGCCAGTCGATGGCCGATGCGAGACTGGAGGCTAGGTTCAATTCGGCAAACCCAAGCGTGAAATTCAAGCTTTGCAGCGCGAGCCGCGCCGTGAGTTTATCGGGCGTGAAGTCGAGGAGCAGTTCCGGGGTTTTCGAATAGCTGGCAATGGCAACGCGGTCGTTGGGAGCAAGGTTGTTCAGGAGCGTGTCCGCGGCAAGGACGTGGTTCTTCCCCAGGAAAAGAACGGCGGGGCCGGACTCGATGAGAAAGAGAACCTGCGCCGGTTCCTCGATGGCGGCGAAGCCGGTGAGGGGCTGCTCGATCCCATTATCGAATATGCGGAAGTCTTCTCGACGCAGGCCTTCGACGAAGTGATCGCTTAAATCGGTGACGATCACTCCGACGTTGACGCGGTCAACGCTGACGTGAATCGTTTGGCTTGGTTGTGGCGGATTTTCCTGAGCATCGGCGAAAAAACACGCGCAGACCACGGCGGAAATGAGCGCTGCCGCCTGCAGAAGGCGAAAAGAGTTCATCGCTCCGCTATTCAACCCACTGGTCCCAATGGATGCCCTTCGAATCCTTCCACGAGACGCTCGAAGAGTAATGAAGATGCCGCGCGAAGACTTGCGGATCAATCCGCGCGAGCCAGTCGGGAGCCGTAGACGGCGCGCTATTTTTTGAAGCACTTACGGTTTTCGCGACGGGGCCTTTCTTCGCCTCTTCGATCCAACGATCCTTCAACCCCTGCCAATCGATTCTTTGAAAGTCGAAATAACTAAGACCATTGAGATTTTCCGGGGAACGGGCGCGGCCGGCCTGAAACTGCGGAACGGTGGCGAGGCCGGCGGCGGTGGAAGCGTGCGCGCGATTCGAAAGCACTTCGCGAACGGACTCGATACGATTGGCGCCGAGAATCATGTCCTTCGTGACCGCGAGATTAAAGAAATTCCACTGCGCCACGCCGGGGATGCTCTGCTTCCCTCCAAGGGAGATCTTCAGGAAAGTAACATCGCCTTCATTGTGCTCCGACGTGAGCTGGTCGCTGAAAACCGTTCGAATGAGTTTGAGCGTCTCCGGTTTCTTTCGAATGCCAAGAAAATAAACCTGTTTCGTGGAGTCCATCGACGCGCTGGTTTGCATCGAAGCGAACTCTCCGGTGAGCAGTCCAAGAGCGTCTGCCACAGGCATGCCGAAGCGCGTCTGAGCGAGAGTGTCGAATAGATCGGCGCTACCCTGCTGAACCTGGGGAAAAGCGACGCGGGCCACGCGCTTCACCGTGTCGTAGATGCCCGGGAAATTGAGTCGTCCGGAAGTGTAAGAGACGGCATCCGCCGGCACGAAAGAGAGAGAAGCAGACGACGGCTGCCCGGCGGCCCAGATGTCAAAGGGCGTTCCAAGTGCGGCATCGCCCAGGATCGCGGCCTGCACGTGTGTTTTCGCGCCTTCGAACGTGATGTGGCCGCTGAGGGAATGGACGGCGTCGAGTCTGGCAGCGTCGAGGAGCGGGCGGACCTGGAAGTTTCCCGCTTTTGAATCAGTCGCCAGATTTTCCAAGTCGGGAATGCGCAGAAAGAATTCGAGCAAACCGCTTCCGAGGTTCGCTTGCGCTTCCCGATAAGCGGCGGATTGCGCGAGAGATGCCGCTCCGGAAACTCTGCCGTCGAGGCGGCCGAGTATTTCTTCCATGACAGAACGTTCACCGGCGCTCACGGCGTACTTGCCATGCTCGGCCCAATAGCTGACCCCATTCTTGCCCTCAGCCCTGAGGACTTGAACGCTTCCGATGGTGACTTGCGAAAGGAGAGGCACTTCTTTTCCCGCAGCGCGCAAGCGAAGAATCGCTTTCGCAAGCAGAACTTCCTTGCCGGTGCGGTCATAGACAAAAAACATGCCGTTCCAGGCGGGCGATTTCGAATCCGCCGCCGCGCTTCCATTCGAAACGGCGCGCTTTGCAGGCTCGCTCAGATAACCAAGCGTAAATGAATTTTCCAGCAATGCCGCAAATTCCTGAAACTCTTCCGGAGTCAGTTTTTCTTTTGGTGACTTTTCCGTCGGGGAGCCGATCAGATTCGAAGCGATCGCCGAACGCACGGGAGCAAAATCCGCATCGTCCCAGAGTGCGAGCAGAGAGTTTGCCTTTCTCGCTTCGGGACCGGGGACGCCGTGCCAGATCAAGTAGAACGCGGTGCGCGACGACATTTGTGCGGGTTCGAGGGGAGCTTGAGCATGCGCCGGATTCGAACCGGAGATGCAGAGGAGAGCCGCAATCGGCAAGAGGATGCGAAGGCTCGGTACTTTCATCGAGTGCTCCACGACACGGGGTGAAGGAAAGGACTAACTTTTTAATGCTAACGCGGCGGGCGGAAGGACAGAAGCCCCGTCCCGCGCTGAGTTTCCAGAACGCGGAACAGGTCTTTTTCGGAAAGAAAATCGAAGCGCTATGTAACTGCGGTTTCGCCGAAACATGGAACGAAAGTATTATATAACTATTTATCTATATAGTTATATCACTGTGGCTTCGTGAGAGGAGCGGCTGCCGCCGGCGCCGCGGCCGCCGGGGGAGCGGAGGCGCCGCCTTCCTTCGGGGTCGCGAGATAGCCGGTGATCTGATTTTTGCCGACGTCGAAAACGACGATTTCGCAGGGGGCCATGCGAGAGCTGCCTTTCACATAGAACTGAACGGGCTCGCCGGAAGTTTTATCCTTCTTTTCGATGGTCTTGTCGTCAGCTATGACGGTCACGGTGTACTTTGCTTTTTTCGGATCGGTCTTGTTAAGAGACATCTGCACCGGGCCGACGCGCTGCGCGTTCTTGGATTTTTGGAGAGAGAACTCGTAATAGTTGCGGTCGCCCCTGCGCTTGAGATCTTCCAGGTCGTCCCGATTGTGCGCGATGAGGCCGCTCATGACGTTCATGTCGCCCAAGCTGCGCTCGAGTTTGCCTTTGGTGGCTTCCAAATCGGTTTTTGTGGCTTCGATGTCCTTTTTGGCGCCACCGACCTCGGTGGCCACCGCGCCGATTTTTTCTTCGTTTTCCTTTTGTGCCTGAGTAAGCTGCGTGGTGAGTTTCTGGTCGGACGCTTGCTGTTCCTTGCGGATGGATTCGGCGCGGCTCTTGGCCTGCGCGAGCTCGGACTGCGTCAAGCCGACTTTCTGCGTGGTGAACTCCATCTTGCTCTTCAAATCGGCGATGCGCGAGTTCGCCTGGTCGAGCTGGGCCGTGAGAATCTTGTTCTGATCCTGCTGCTTGGCGAGATCCTGGCTCAGGCGGGACTGCATGGTATAGCCGGCAATGCCCAGCACGGCCAGCGCGGCAATCACGACGCCGAACAACACGGCGATCCACCGCGGCGTACCCGTGGATTCGTACTGATACGATTCCTGCGGGCTCGGTATGTTTGGAGAAATACTCATTCCCCCTCCTCTGAAATAACTGCGATCCCTGACGATGCCATTGACATGAAATTATGGCCTGCAATCGCCCGTCTGTCCACCGCGCGGGGGGCTTGCCCTCCCCCAGTATGGGCGCTCTCGCGGAGTATTTATGCGACCACCAGTTTCGATGCGGCTGTCGCGGTCCCTGGCGAAATTTATTCGAGGGCGATGAACCCTCTTCCGCACAGAAACTGACGTAGTGTTGAGGCCTTCTCGGCAAGAGCGACTCGGCATTCCGAACTCGGGAGCACCGCAGACAATTTCTCCCACACTGACCGGAGAAGAGGATCGAGGATTGCGAGAAGAGCGCGAGCTCTGCTGGTTAGGGCGAGAAGGCCGGCAGCAGCGCCACTCCACGCCCCTGCGCCAGTCGCGCGAGAATCTCGATCAAGCGTTTTCGCGCTCGTTGCTCCCAACGCGAATCGGAGAGCACCTGCAAAGCGATGGATA
>DATHIB010000062.1:0-28879 GCA_035490055.1 Candidatus Limnocylindria bacterium
CACAGCTCCTTGGAAATCTCGCAGAAAACGCGAGATTTCCACATTCCCACAGCTCCGGCGACGGGTTGTTTTACTGGAACGAAAAAGGAATCAAAAAGGAAAAAAACCGAAGGCCGTTTACACAAAAGTCTTTACACCGCCCTCCCTTTCTTTTCAGGGGTGAGGCTTTTCTCTTTCTTGCTTTTCGTTCTTTTCGCTTTTGCAGCGCTCGCCTTCCGAGGCGGGCCGCTCTTCTAGTGGCCGGTGTTCAGACCGGTGCTTCTTTCTCCTCTGCGCCCCCCACCGTAAAATTGTCATTCCGAGCGAAGCGAGGAATCTGCTTTTTCTTCTCTTCTCTGCGTCCTCTGTGCCCTCTGCGCCAAACTCTTTCTTCTTTCCCCATTGCCTTGCCCGCTCTTCTCAAACTTCCCCAACTTCTCCGCGTCCTTCTGCTCAATCAACCGGTATCTCCCCCGCGGTATTCCCTCCACCGTCAGCGGCCCCAATCCAATCCGCTTCAACTTTTCCAGCGGATGCTTTTCCTTGAACAACACCCGCCGCAACTCTTCCTTCTTCGTATCCCTCATCCGCACTTCATACCAGTAATTTGCCGCGCGCCCACGCGTGGCGTCCGGCTGCCGCACCGTTTGCATCCTCACGCCAATCTCTTTTCCCAACCGCTCCAGGTCCGCCAGCGTCAGCATGCCTTTCACCTTGACGTGATAGACCTGCTCCAGCTTGGCCCAGTTCCTCAGCATCTCCGCCGCCAAGTCGCCGTCATTCGTCAAAAACACCAGCCCCGACGCCGCATACTCCAAATTTCCCACCGGGAACACTCGCTCCGGTAATCCCCGCAAACAATTTCGCAGCGTCTTCCGGCCTTCCGGGTCCGCCATCGTCGATACCACTTCCGGCGGCTTGTTCAGCAAAATGTAAACGCGCCGCCCCTCCTTCGCTTCAACGACTTTCCCCGCCGCCTCAATCCGGTCCTTCGCCGCGTCCGCCTTACTCCCCAATTCCTTGACCACGTGCCCGTTCACGCGCACCTGTCCGCTTAGAATCAGCAGCTCCGCATGGCGCCGCGAAGCAATCCCCGCTCGCGCAATAATCTTCTGCAATCTTTCCTGCATTTTCGGATTTCGTCTTTCTGGAAAGGCCGATTTGCTGGGCCACTCTTTGTTCTATAAGCGCGCAACCAAAATATTGTCATTCCGGGCGAAGCGAGGAATCTCTCTTTTCTTCTCTGTGTCCTCTGTGACCTCTGTGTTAAATCCTTTTCCTATTCTCCCGCCGCCGCCGCTTTATGAGCTTCGCCGCTCCCCGGCTCTGGCATCCCCTCATTATTCGCCGTCGTCTCTTCCAGCAATTCCTCCCGCGCTTCCATTTCCGCACTCGCGGTGTTCTCAGTCGCCGGCTCTCCGATGTTAGCCTCGTTCGTCGAACCTTCCCCCGCCGGCGCGAATCCCTCATCGCTCCCCAGCGCTTCCCGCGCCAGCGCTTCAAACTCCTTCAAGCTCGGTAGTTCCTCAAGATCGCTCAATCCAAACCGCATCAAAAATTCCTTCGACGTCTTGTACAAAATCGGCCGCCCCATCACTTCCTTCCGTCCCGCCGTAGTAATCAGGTGCTTGTCCAGCAGCGTGCTGATCACCCCAGAAGTGTTCACCCCGCGAATCTCCGAAATTTCCGGCGACGTCACCGGCTGCTTGTAAGCAATCACCGCCAGCGTCTCCAGCGCCGGCATCGACAGCCGCAAGGGTGGCCGCAAGCTCTTGATAAACCGCCGCACCACGTCATGCTGCTGAGGCTTCGTATACAGCTTGTACCCGCCCGCCACGGCGCGAACTTCGATCCCGCGCTCCTCCGTCGCATAGCTAGCCACCAACTCATCCAGCGACGCCTGCACCGCCAGCTTCTCCTCCCCCAGCGCCTTGGCCAGTTGCTCGATCGTAGCCGGCTCGTCCGCCGCATAAATAATCGCTTCTAGTGCCGCTTTTCTCTCTTCGTTTGTCATAGGCTATTCTTGCCCTTTTTCTTTGGCAGCGCCGCCATCACTGCCGGCTCCTTCTTTTTGTAATGGCCGGTCTTTAGACCGGTTCTTTTCCTCTTCTTCTCTGTGTCCTCTGCGCTCTCTGTGATCTCTGCGTTAAATCTTTTTCCTGCTTTTAACCTTTAACTTTCAACTGTCGACTGTTAACTTCTCTATCCGTATTCCTCATCAATCTGCTTGATCCCCCCGCCCTCATCAAACACCAAATCAAACATCTTATGCTTCCGCACCAAAATATCTCCAAACTGCTTTTCCTGCAGCAGCGCCACCGCCTGCAGCTTCACCATCTCCAAAACCGCCAGAAACGCCACGATCATCGCGTGCCGCGACGGGCACGCCTCGAAAAACTGGATCAGATTCACCGAATTGTCGGCACTCGCCAGAATCTGCGCCCGCAACGCCGCGATCATCTGCGCTACGGTAAACTCTTCGTGCCGCAACTCGATCCGCGAAACTTCCTTCCGCCGCTCCAGCACCCGCTGGAACACCTTCACCAGGTCCACGAGCGAGACCACCAGCTCGCCCTCGGTCCCTGCGTCGTTGTAGAGCGACTTGTCAGGCTTCGACCACACGTTCTCTTCAATCTGCTGCTTCTGGTACAAAAGCTGCGCCGCATTCTTGAATTTCTCGTGCTCCACCAAACGCTGCACCAGCTCCGCCCGCGGATCACCCGCCGCGTCTTCCGTCTCCCCCAACGGATCGGGAGGCAATAGCATCTTCGACTTGATGTAAATCAGCGTAGCCGCCATATAAATAAATTCCGCAGAAACATCCACATCCAGCTCTTCCAGCTTGTGCAAGTACTCCAGGTATTGCGCCGTGATCTTCGAAATCTGAATATCGTGAATATTCATCTTCTGCTGCTTGATCAAATCCAGCAGCAGGTCCAGCGGCCCCTCATACATCGGTATATTAATTTTGTACGGCGTCGCCATTCGTTCCTTCTTTTCCCTCTTCTCTGTGCCCTCTTTGTTCTCTGCGACCTCTGTGTTAATATTCTTTGACTTTATTTTTATCTTTACGCCTTGGCCGCCGCTCCGCCAATCTCATCCCTCTTCTTCCCCCACCCAAACACCGCTTCCCTCACCCGTTCCATCGTCCCCTGCGCTACTTTCCTCGCCTTCTTCGATCCTTCGTCCAAAATCTCCAATACTCGCTTCGGGTTCTGCTCGTAATTCACTCTCCGCTCCCGCACCGGCGCAATCCACTTGATCAAATTCGTCGCCATCGCGTCCTTGCATTCGATGCACCCAATCCCCGCTGTCGTGCACCCTTGCCGCACCCACTCCAACCGCCCCGGCTCTTCCGCAGAGAACAGTTTATGCCAGTCATACACCGGACACACGTCCGGATTTCCCGGATCAGTCCGCCTCTGACGGGCTGGATCAGTCTTCATCGTCTTGGTCTTAGTCCGTATGTTCGAGTCGCTCTCACTCAACGTGATCGCATTAAAATAACTCTTCGACATTTTCCGCCCATCCAGCCCCGGCACCTTCGGCGTCTTCGTTAGTAGGACCGTGGGCTCCGCGAGAACGTCAGGAGGTGTGAAGTATTGCGGATTGCCGCGGATCATTTGCAAATATTTAGCCAGGCCCAATTCGCTTCGTGCGTGAGACAACAAAATCGAAGCGTCCCCGCCCGCGCTAGCTTCGTAATGTCCCGGGGGCAAATTGAGAATCACGAGCCCACGTGCATCGTTCCGTTCTTTTTCACTCAATTCGGCGCGAATCTTTCCCGCATAAAAGAAATCGAACCGCCGAACAATCTCTCGACTCAGCTCCACGTGAGAAGCCTGATCCTCCCCAACCGGCACAACCAGCGGCGCCCCTTCTTTGCTATAAATCACAATGTCCGCCGTCTGCAGCACCGGATACCCCAGGAACCCATAATTGTGCAGGTCCTTATCCTTAACGTTCTCCAGCGCCTCTTTATACGTCGGCACCCGCTCTAGCCACCCCAACGGCGTTACCATCGACAGCAACAAATGCAACTCCGCATGCTCCGAGACCGCCGACTGCTGAAAAATCACGCTCTTCGCCGGATCGAGCCCCGCCGCCAGATAATCAATCATGATCTGCAGTGTATTCTCCGCCACTCCCGACGAATCCGCGTAATCGCTAGTCAGCGCATGCCAATCCGCAATAAAGTAGAAGCACTCATAAGCCGGTTCTTGACTTTGTACTGGCAGAGCATGCTGCGCCACTACACGGCTAACCGGTAAGACTTCATTTTGTAAGCGCACCCAATTCTGCAGCGCCCCAAAGTAATGCCCAATATGCAGCCGCCCCGTAGGCCGCATCCCGCTCAAAACCCTGCCCCTCTTTCCTTCAACCGCCGTGATCACCATTTCTCCCTAGCTCTATGCTCATTCCACCTTACAAGCTGGGGCGCAGCATGCTGCGACCCTACAAGGTATCGCTAAACCTGTGGGCGTATATTCCCCGCTATCTTTTCGCGGGGTCGGCGAGGGCTTGCGTGACCTCTTGCGCCTTGCCGGATTTTTCGAGCAAATCGCGGGCGATGATCATCCGCTGGACCTCGCTCGTGCCCTCGTATATGGTAATCACCCGCGCATCCCGGTACATCCGCTCCACATCCGACTCCCGAGAATACCCCACGCTCCCATGCACTTGCACCGCCTTATACACCACACGGTTCACCATCTCGCTCGCGTAAAGCTTTGCCTTGGAAGCGCTTGCGCCTGCCTGAGTCGGGTGCGCATCCTTCAGCCACGCTGCGTAATACACTAGCCCGCGCGCTGCCTCAATTTCCGTCTGCATATCCGCAATCATCCACTGAATCGCCTGAAACTCACTAATGTTCTTCCCAAACGCCTTCCGCTGTTTCGCGTACTTGACGGTTTCTTCCAGCGCCCCCTGCGCCAACCCCACCGCCTGCGCCGCAATCCCGATCCGCCCGCCATCCAGCGCGCTCAGCGCAATCTTCAGTCCCTGGCCCCCTTCGCCAAGCCGGTTCTCCACGGGCACGACGCACTCATTCAGCAAAATCTCCACCGAAGGGGACGACCGCTGCCCCATCTTGTCCTCATGCCGCCCCACGTGCAACCCCGCGAATCCCGGCTCGACCAAGAACGCCGAAATCCCCTTACCACCCGCCGCCGGATCGGTCTTCGCAAACACAATCAGCACGCCCGCCGCGCTCCCGTTTGTCACCCAGGTCTTCGTTCCGTTCAATTTGTAAACATTTCCGTCGCGGATTGCTCGTGCCTGTATACCCGCCGCATCCGACCCTGCCGCCGGCTCCGTCAAACAAAACGCTCCCATCGTCTCCCCCGTCGCCATGCTCCGCAAATATTTTTTCTTCTGCGCGTCCGTTCCAAACAGCATCAGCGGCGCCTGCACCGCCGAATTCGTCACGCTGATCGCCGTGGACATCGCCGTGAACACCCGCGCCACTTCTTCCAGCATCAACACATACGAAACGGTATCGAGTCCCGGCCCGCCCCATTCTTCCGGCACCAGCATCCCGCAGCAGCCCATTTCCCCAAGTTTCTTGATCGCCTGCGCCGGAAAGTTTTCCGACTTCTCCCACTCCTTGACGAACGGGCGCACCTCCGCCTCCATGAATTGGCGGACGGTATCGCGTATCAGTTTTTGGTGGTCGTTAAGCGAAAAATCCATCGTGTCGTTGTACGCGTCAAACGCCCCGCGCTTGCCAGAAAAGAAGTACGCACGATGCTAACATGGCCCGCCGAGAAGCAGAAAGCGAGTGCCGGTCAGTGGGGCTGTTTCGGAGGTGTGGACAACAGTTCCCGATGCCATGCTTTGCGGTAATCTATTCGCCACATTTCTGTCTTTCTGAATGCCCGAATGTCGTCCATGTAAAACGTGGCGAGAAAAATCTCTTCCCGCTCTACGGCCTTTGCAGTCAGAGTGTCAACGGATTGGCCGCCACGCCACGCAACTGTGCGACTGAGAGTTTCCCCTGTTTAGGCCGGGATAATTCGTCATCGCTATGCCAAGTAGGTTTTCAAAGGCTCTGGTCTTGGGTTGAGCGTGGTCTCGCCCCGGCCATTGAGAATGGAAACCGTATTCCTCGGCAGTGGCTGATGACTCTCCAAATAGGTGAGAGCAACATTCATTTCCTGGTCTCGTGTCAGAGCGGCGAAAGCCTGAAAAAAACTGCTCTGCTGATCAATAGCCAAGGCTATCCAGCGCCGCCGTCCTTCAAGATCGAATGGGGGCGGAGGAAAGCCAATATTCCAAAGCTCTGGGAATACAGCCAAATTCGCTCCCAGCGCTTTGGCCTCGCGGCAGGCTTGGACGCCCTTTGCCAGGTTTTTGCCCTGATCGTTGCCAAATGACGAGATTTGAAGCAGTGGCACTTTGAAGTTCATATCCATTTTGTATGCACGATCCTATTCGTTTCGAGCGGCCTCGCGGCGTTCGGCAAGCAATTCGTCAACCAGAGAGGTGCCCTGCCTGACGTGCTTGCGGACGAGCCGCTGAGCCCGCGTGAGCTTGCTAGCTTTGCGGGGATCGCACAGGCTCATTTCCTCGGCATGGTGCTCGGCCTTTTTTTCGTCGATCGGTACTCCGTTTTGTGATTTTGTGGCGAATGTTCACAGGAATAGTTACTTCCATCGGCCATCTCGATGGCCCACTTCACACTAATAATATGGTACGCGACCCGTGTCGCGGCGCATCCATATTCATTGCCATGCACTGAAGATAGGAGGGTTCAGGGGTTCGCGGGATGAAGTCGTGGGCGGCCTTTGCGGGCGAGCGGCGCAGGCGCGGGTGTGCGCGCGGGCGAAGGGAGATTTGTGACGACTAGGGCAAAAGGAGAAGTTGACAGTCGACAGTTAACAGGCGAAAGAAGAGACAAAGACTTAACGCAGAGAGCACAGAGTCCGGAGTACAGAGGTCACAGAGAAAAAAGCGGATCCCTGGCTGCGCTCGGGATGACAATTTCACGCTGAGCGAAGGAGTGGGAGCACGGCGGCCGCGAGGCTAGAAGGACCAGTACGGACTAACGTTGAGTTTTCAGCAGGCTGAAAGCCAGAGCGATCCGGGGCAGGCCACCCGCAAAAGGGGAAAGGGCGAGTTGTGTGAGCCACAACTCGCCCTACAAACATGATACCAGATTGGAGATCTTTTGCAGGAGATATTTTTGTCTTTGCGACACAGTCCTCAGACGACGGGACGCGTACCATCACTGCTTTAGGACGAGTGGAATTGTCAGAAATCTGAGCGCGTGCACCTCCGCCTTCATGAATTGGCGAACCGTATCCCGTATCAGTTTTTGGTGGTCGTTAAGCGAAAAATCCATCGTGTCCGTTGACCGCAACGCACTCGCATTGAAAAAAAGTACGCGAGGCGTATGAGAAATGCTAAGACACGGCACGCTTTCCGCGTAGGCATAGGAGGAAACAGCATAGACTCCCCCGAACCCAACTGCGCCAGAAGCGAGTAAGGCCCTCCGATTGCTGCTGAAGCGCACTTCCGAGGATGTGTCGCAACCGGATATGCCGATCTGAACACAGGTCCGCGAGCCACAACAAAGATGTTGCAGAATTAAAGAAAGCCCCAGTCTTGGTTATCTTTTTGCACACGGCGCGCAAAATGGCATTCCGCAGCGATCATCGTCAATCGACCCTGGGCCGAAAGCTCTTTGTTGTAGTTTCTCTCTTTGTCAGCATCGTCCTATTTGTTTTTCTCCTCGGCGCCTTCCGCTCCATGATTTTGTCTTCGGTGCGTGCCTACATCCAGGGTGAGGATTATTGGTCTAAAGGACAAAAAGAAGCGGTTATCAGTCTGATGCAGTACGCCAGCTCGAGTTCCCAAGCGGACTTCCAAGCTTACCTGAATGCCATCCGGGCACCCCTCGGAGATAAATTTGCCCGCATCGAGCTTGAAAAACCCGCTCCAGATATGACGATCGTGTATCAGGGGTTTACAAGGGGCCAGATCAATCCTGATGATATCCCCGGCATGGTCCGCATGTTTCGCTGGTTTCACGATTTCAGCTTCATGCGAGTTGCAATTGCTGATTGGACGGCTGCGGATCATGAGATCGACAATCTCACGGAGCTCGCGGATCAGCTCCATGCGGAGACATTTTCAGACCACCCAAATCCATTAACGGTGCGGCGCGTCCTCGAGGAAATCGAAGCGTGCGACTCGCGTCTCACTCTTACGGAAAATCACTTCTCTTCGACGTTGGCAGAAGGTGACCGCTGGATCCGTAATTTGCTCAACTTGCTCACCGTGGGAACCAGCGCCCTTCTCCTGGTCTTAGGCATAGGGACTTCCCGCCACCTGCTCAGCAACGTCCGCCGTTCCGAGGAGAAATATCGCCGCCTTTTCGATTCCGCCAGTGACGCCATCCTGATTATAGATTACGAGACAGGTATCGTTCTGGAAGCGAACGCGCGGGGCGCCGATCTCTTCGGAATTCCGTCCGAGCGCCTGGCATTCGTCCCGGAATCTTCTCTGTTTCCCACTGGTGAAGATCAGGACTACGCCAGAATCTTTCGGGCGGGGCTTTCGGGCGGCGAGTCGCACAGCGTTCAACTCAAAATCCGGCGGGCCGACGGGCGTTCCGTTGAAGTGGACGTCAGCGTTCGCCGCATCGAGCTCGATAGTCCGCGCCGGCTTGTCATTCTCGCCATCTTTCGCGATACCAGTGAACTCAAGCGCCTTAACCGAGCGCTTCTCGCACTCAGCCGCTGCAACCAGGAGCTCGTCCGAGCAGCGAACGAATCGGAACTCCTCGAACGCGTTTGCCAGATCATCGTCAATACGGGCGGCTATCGCATGACCTGGGTCGGATTCCCCGAGCAGGACCAAACCAAATCTGTTCGTGTTGCCACGCAGTTCGGCGATACCCGTGGCTATCTTGCTTCCGTGCACGGGTCTTGGGCGGACACACCGGAAGGCCGCGGCCCCGTCGGGGTCGCTATTAGGACCGGCGAGATATGCATCATTCACAACACTTTGAAGGACTCGCGCTTCGCATCCTGGGCCGGACGGGCCGCGGAGGAAAAGTTTTTATCCGTAATTGCACTTCCTCTTTCAGGAGAACAGGGCGTGATCGGCTGCTTGGCAATTTATTCAGAGGAAGAAGATGTCTTTGACGCTGAAGAAGTGACTCTGCTCCGGGAACTTGCCACTAATCTTGCCTACGGCATTTCGACCTTGCGCATCCGTTCCGAACACGAACGCTCCGAAGCGGAAGTCTCCTCGCTCGAAGAGCAGCTCCGTCAGGCGCAAAAAATGGAGTCGCTCGGCCGGCTTGCCGGCGGTGTCGCCCACGATTTCAACAATCTTTTGACCGTCATCCGCGGCTATGCGGAGTTGGCCCTTCCAACCAAGCCCGGCGATGACGGTCTCCGCCGCAAAATAACGGAAATCATGAAGGGCTCGGACCGCGCGCAAGCCCTCGTGAGCCAATTGCTGGCTTTCAGCCGCAAGCAGATCCTCAAGCCTTCGGTCCTCGACCTTAACCACGCCGTTATGGAAATATCCAATCTTCTTCCCCGCCTCATCGGTGAGGACATTCATATTGACGTTCGGCCCGGTCGAAATCTCCGCAGGATCATGGCGGACCCCAATCAAATGCAACAGATCTTGCTGAATCTGGCGGTGAATGCTCGCGACGCGATGCCCGCGGGAGGAACGCTCCGATTCCGGACGGAAAATGAAACCCTGCCGGTTACCTCGAAATTTGAAAAAATCACCGAAGGTGTTCTGTTGACTGTCAGCGATACGGGAAGCGGCATCCCTCCGGAACTCCTTCCGCGCATTTTTGAACCCTTCTTCACAACCAAGGAACGCGGCAAAGGGACCGGGCTTGGACTCGCCATGGTCTATGGAACGGTTTCACAGAGCGGCGGACGAATCGAAGTCGATTCAGGGCCGGGCAAAGGCACGACGTTCAAGATTTACTTTCCGGCGACAGACGAACTCGTGTCTGCTTCCCCGATCGAGAACCGGGTTCTGCCGCTAAAGCCGGCGTACGGCACCATTCTATTGGTTGAAGACGAGCCCAGTCTGAGGGAACTCATCTCCGATTATCTCGGCATCGCCGGCTTCACCATTCTCACGGCCGCGAATGGCGCCGACGGCCTGGCGAGAGCCAAGTCTCATAAGGGCCCGATTCATCTCGTGATTAGCGATGTCATTATGCCGGTTATGGGGGGCCGGGAGATGGCCGACCGACTGAAACTGTCCCGTCCGGCTACTCCGATTCTATTCATGTCTGGTTACACCGACGATGCCGCCATTCGCCGCGGCGTTTCCGAACATCGCGACCACTACCTCGAAAAACCTTTTGAACTGAACTCCCTTGCCCGCAAAGTCAGCGAAGTTCTCAACCCGGACTCGTAAGATCACTTCCGGCTTAGCTCGGCATCTCCTCGTGATTGCAATGGCTGCCACAGCGCCGGTCCTCCTACCGAATTCCTTCCGGGTGGGAACCCCGACTTTGGCCAGCCGGAGAAGATCAATCCTGCAACCTACTTGGGTGGCGGCAGGGATTTTGGTGGGTTCCCAGCGCCAAATTCTCCCTTGCACATTATTTCCCGCAACTTAACACCGGACAGGAACGGACTGCCTGAAGGGGGCCACACGTTTTCGGAGTTTGCACAGATCATCAGGACTGGCAAAGACTTCGATCATCTGCATCCGACCTGTACAGGAATGCCAAACACAAACTGTGTCCCGCCTCCATTCGACGAGGATCTGCTCCAAATCATGGCATGGCCCATTTATCAGCACATGACGGATCATGACCTCCGTGCCATCTACGAATATCTGAGTGCTATCCCATGTATCGCAGGCCCGCCAGCACCTAGCCCGCTGCATAACGATTGTTCTTGAGGCTGTTGCGGAACCCGTCCCAGATTTCCCCCAGTGCCCCGCGGAGTACTGAGGGAAATCTATTCGTCCATGCTGCCCTAAACGGAAACGGGACCCCGGTGCTCTGGCATCTGTGGCTGAATAGGCCATTCCACCTTGGCGAGCGAGACCACGAATAGGGTGCGGCGGTTGTTCGCCTACAACTTAAACAATTCGCGCATGCGCTTGATCTGCGAGCGGCTAACGGGGATTTCCGTTTGCTTCTTGTCGTTCATTTTCAGCATGTAAGTGGAGTTGAACCACGGCACCACTTCCTTGATGTGATGAATGTTCACCAGGAATGAGCGGTGCGGCCGCCAGAACGACTCCGAATCCAGCGCCTCGCTTAGATCTTCGAGCGTGCGGTAATTCGACGTGCCCTCGGCACCGCGGGCCATGACGGAGATCGATCCGCGGTCGATGGAGGCCCAGATCAGATCTTCGCCGTCCACCAGGAGCAATTTCTGTTGCGACCTCACCAGTATTTTCACCGGCGGCGAAGAACTCGGTTTCGCTGCGCCTAGCTGGCTAACGAGCTGCTCCAGCCGCTCGGTGGCCGAAGTCTGCGTCTCCAGCATCTTTCGCGCTCGCGCAATCGCCTTGGCGATGCGCGCCTTATCGAACGGCTTCAGCACGTAGTCCACGGCATTCACGTCAAACGCCTGCACCGCATATTGGTCAAACGCGGTGGCAAAGACCACGTGCGGCATTTTCATCTTGCGCTCGACGATCTTTTTCAACACGCCGAACCCATCCAGCCCGGGCATCTTCACGTCCAGAAACACCAGGTCCGGCGCATGCTCCTTGATCAGCGACACTGCCTCCACGCCGTTCTTCCCCTGCCCGATCACATTGATCTCGGGGAACCCCTTCAGCAGGAAGGCCAGCTCGTCCCGCGCCGGCTTCTCGTCATCCACGATGATCGTGTTTATGGACATGCAGTAGCGCAGGCCTCAGCCTGTGCCCCCCTTCCACGGTGATCCCAAACGCCGAGTATAGGCGCTCCCTGTCTCCGCAGCAAACAAGTCTGAGGCCCGGCTCGACGTGGCGAATTTACCGTTTCCCGGTATCATGTGGCACGAGAAACAGGACCAGGAAAACAAAAATGAAAAAATCTTCAGGTACGCCACGCGCAAAGAAGGCAAGCGTTCTCAGCAGCACCACAATTTATGAAGGCCCGGTCTTCGGGATTCGCCGGGACGAGGTCATCGAGCCAAGCGGCGTTCGAACGATCCGCGAAGTCATCACCCATCCGGGTTCCGTCGTGGTCCTCCCCGTTCTTCCCGACGGGAGAATCCTGCTCATCCAGCAGTACCGCCACGCCGCCCGGCAGTATCTATGGGAGTTGGTCGCTGGCCGCATCGATCCCGGCGAAACTCCCAAAGAGGCCGCGGCCCGCGAACTTATTGAGGAAACGGGGTATCGCGCAAAGCGTTTTCGCGTTTTCCTGGACGTTTTCCCGACCCCCGGCTTCCTGGAGGAACGCATGTTCATCCTCCTAGCAGAAGGCCTGACTGCCGGCGAAGCGGAACCGGAAGAAGATGAGAAAATAATTTCCGGTGTCTATAATCGCAAGCAACTGGAGGTGATGATCCGCACCGGAAAACTTCGTGACGCGAAATCCATCGCCGGAATTCTATATTATCTCCGGTTTCTCTCCCCGCAAAAACGCTAATCCCACCGGTCTTATTGAATCGTTTTTGTAGAAAGATAAACGTAAATTTATCTTTGCCACAAAACGTTGCTATAAAAGAAGAATGTTCTATTGACTCGAACTTCGATTCTGGTACACTCCGCGCCATTCGAATCTTAAACGTCGTTAGGATTATTCGCCTGGCGGCGTGGTGCAAAATCTCGAAGTCCCTGTCAGGAGGGCAAGCGAAGTGCAAGGAACCGTGAAGTGGTTTAACAATTCCAAGGGATACGGCTTCATCGGGCGCGATGACGGCCCAGACGTTTTCGTACACTATTCCGCCATCGCTGGCGATGGTTATCGCACCTTGCAGGAAGGAGACCCGGTCGAATTCGAAATTGTTCAGGGACCGAAAGGCCCCCAGGCGGCCAACGTCTCAAAGGCCGGTGGTTGAAGGAGTAAGCACTCATTTGGCCGGCAGACGCGCCCAACTGCCGGCCTCTTTTAATTTAGAGACGATCCGGGCGAGAGGACATTGCATCAATGGGGCGCATTCGATTTCGCTGGCTCTGCTCGATAAATTGTGGGATGGCTGGGTATGGCGGCGCCAATGCCGGCGCCACCCGCCAACCCAACCACCGCGGCGATAGCGACCTCGGCGCCGCGCCCGATACCACATAGGTTGAACGAACCATTCGAACTGGAACATCTCGATGCAGCTGCGCCGATTCCCGCGCCTGCGCCCGCGCCGACGACTCCGAGGATCGCAGCGTTGCGGAGCCGATGGCTCTTCTCGAGCCGTGTCACGCGCGCGACGTTTTCTTTGCGAATGCCGATGTCGTTTGATCCTTCGCGCAACTGAATTGCTTCCTCAGTGACCGTTGAGAAAGTACCGACGTGCTTCTTCATGCCAGTCTCAATCAGCTCAATCTTCTCACCAGAGCGAAGACCGTATAGCACCTTCCAATCGTCCCTTTTGTTCTGGGCACGCAGCGAGCACGGAATCAGAATCAGAAAACACACCAACGCAGCATTGCGCATATTCATATCTCGCTCCTTTTTATAGACACAAAGTTACCTGAGACTCCCTTTGTGTGACATCGAAAACGGCAAACGTTGTGCGTGCCGGCAAACCGGTCTTCAGTTCTGATTTTCATGGGCTTCCGTATTGTTGCTCCTATCCGAGTTCAGCACGAATTTCTTCGCCATCGAGAACTCCGGGGGAACAACGTCGCGGGCCGCGCCAGGCGGTGCAAATGCGATGAATGACAGGATTGGCGCGCTTCCCGCTGCCTGAGAGCTGGCCACGAAACGTTGCTTCGGCTGATCCCATCGCAAGGAGAGCAAGATTTCCTGGCCCTCAGCGACAATTCCTAGAGAGGTTTTCCCGACGAATGTTCCATCCGCCTGAAGAAGAATCGATACAACTAACTCCTTCGAGCCGGCCACTCTCTCGAGAATCAGGAAGGCTTGCACTTCCAGTCGATGACTTGCGCCGCTATCACTCAACGTAAACTCCTTGCGCGCTGGACTTGGGACAATGGGCGGTTGCGGCTATAAGCATTCCGCTGTTCGCTGCAACCGCCCAAAATCTCACCTATCGCGACGCCAAAATGCCTCTACTGAAGCGTTACAAGGACCTGGATTACGCCGGTCCCTTCGGGCAAGGGCTCCAGAGCTTTACCGACCGCTGCACCCAACATTCGACTGCGGTCGGGGCCCGGGTTAGGTTGTAGAGAGCGTCAGAACTCCGTTCATTGCTCGCAATGAACACCTGTGATACCGGCAAGCTGACCGTACGCCAGGGAGGTGGAATCGCACGCGATGTTCGCGCCTCCATTGCCCTGGATCGTCACTGGCGCGGTAAGGCCGACCAGACTCTTGTGCCTAAGCCGAATACCCGTGGATGTGTTATTTGTAACCGATGCAGTTGGGCCGAGAACTATGCCACTGTTCGCGTCGCCGAGGATGCCGCTTCCAATGTTGTTTGAAACTGTTGCCCCGTCTTGAAGACTAATTATAAGCGAAGAGCGCTCGACGCGTATGCCCGCTCCATCTGTCGGGTTTCCGTTGCCGGTGATCTGGTGAGGGCCCATGAACGTCAACTCGCCTCCACGTGAGACGTCCACGCCAGCAAACCCGTGTCCCGTAATAGTGCTTCCGGCTGAGGCACCAATGAACGTCACCGCGCTGGACTCTACGCGAACACCGACCGCGCCGTTGTTTTCGATTGTGTTCTGGCCATCGACCCTACCGGTTGAACCCCTCACAAAAACAAGCCCGCCGCCGCCGTTGTTGCGGATCACGGTCGGAAGATCGCTTTGGAGAAACACGTGCCCCTCGCTGTCGGCCTCGACGCCACCGCCTGCATTTCCTTCAATTATATGTCCGCCGGTGCCTTGGAACTTAATGTACCCGTTCGAGAAGGCTGCGGCCCCGGGACCGTTGTTATTCAGAATCTGAATGGGCGTCATAACCATCACGACGCTTGAATCGCCGACCAAGATGCCAAATCCGCCATTGTTGCGGATGATGCATGAAATCAGATTGAGGTCGGACTTGATCAGCGCCTCAGCTCCCCCGCCAACATTTTTTTCGATCACTGAATTAAACATCTGAAGTTCGGAACCCTGGTTCACAAAAACGCCGGGATTGCCGCCCTGTATACTCAGCCCAGTGAACGAAACGAGGCGCGAACCGAAAAGTTGGACCGTGATTTGAGCAGGGTTAGCTGCGTTCGCGATCACCGCCGTGCTGCCTGGGGCAGCCTGGATGTTGAGATCGTTCTGGTTACGAATGAGGATGTTCTCAGTACACGTACCACTTACCGTGATCGAGTTCGGGCCCGCGTTGTTAGTGATTGCGTTTAGGGCCGACGTGATGCTGGGATAGGCGCCCGGTCCACCGCTCGGGCAAATTACTGTTAAGTTGGCTGCTGATGCCGAGCTGGCTGCGAGCAGCACCGATGCAACCAAAATGGAGCAGAAGACGAGGCGATGTAAAACCCTCGCGGATGCGTTGGAATAGATCATTATCACCTCCTCATAGCGGGAAGTAGAGACTAGTTGCTGCATGGAACCGACTGCTGGAATCTTGGATTTCACGATTTCTTCTCCTTGAGTGAATCTTGACCGTCACGGGGCGGTGGCCGGTCATGAAATCGGTCCGCCGCTTTCTTGTGAAGCCTATGGAGCATTTCCGGGCAGGGCAAGCGACAAGGAACGACAATCGCGCGGGCTGGAGAAGTGTCGTTCCTTGACGCTGCCTGGGAAGCCAGGTCAAGCCTCGCACCGGGCGTGTTGCGGAATGCAATCTTAGGTACTACAGTTCTACAAACAAGTGACCTAAGAGACTCCCCGCCAGAAAACCCTGAGCCTCTTTTTTGGAGGGGGTACATGGCCCTGAGAGATCATCGCTCCATGCAACCGAAGGACGTTTGGGAAGGCGTTGAAATCGTGAAGGCGCACCCTCTGCTCGGTCCGCAATATGGAAGCGGCGTTAGGGATTTGCGATCTGTTTGGTTGAGCCTGTTGGGGCGCGAGGCTTTTCGCGGTTTCGTATTTGAGGATGCGGCAGATTCCCAGGTTCGAAGAGTAAGAGTCGGTGTGAGCGTCTTCGTTTCGGACGAGTTTCTCATCGACATGAAAACACCGCGGTTCTCCTGGAACGGACCCGTACTGACCAAGCGCCTCCTGCGCGATTCCCCGTTGCTTTCAGACAAGCAGGTGCGCCACGCCAACGCCAATAGTTGCAGTCTGTGGAGGGTTTGGCGGCAATGATTACTTCGTTTGTCGAGGTGCACCGGGGTTTTCTGCTGAAGGAAATCACCGCACATGCAATGACCTTCGAGAATCTGAAGGGGGCAATTCGCAGTGGAGGGTTGTTTTTCAGTCCCGTTGATGGCCGCTATGTTGAATCCCCGGATACGCCGCTGCCCGAAGTTTTCGCTGCGCCTCATCACATTGGCCTGACGCGGGAATTGGCGATGGCCCACGTCGGTACGTGGATAGGTTCCCTTTTCGTCTACCCCTCTCCGCAATTCGGCTTCCGTCCCAGTGAGCAACGCCTGATGCTTGCCGCGCTGCAAGGCGGAACAGACGAGGATCTTGCCGCCGCGCTCGGGATTTCGCTCTCTGCCGTGAAGAAGACCTGGCGGTCGATTTACGATCGCGTGACACCTCTCAGCCCCGGTCTCATTCCCGATAGGGTTCCAGAAGAATTAAACTCGGAACGCGGCAAAGCGAAGAAGCAGCGGCTGCTCACCTACCTGCGAGAGTATCTGCAAGAACTTCGTCCGGTGGCAGCCTAGTCAGACTAGGCGGGGCGAATCTGGGCCCTTCACCTTTCTTGGAGCGAGGGATGGCTCTATAATCTCCTGGCATGGACAACAAACAGATCGCCCGCATTCTCCGTGAAACTGCGCAACTTCTGGAAATTGATGGCGCCATTATCGGCCGATATCGCAGCTACGAAAAGGCCGCGGAACTGATCGACGGCCTGCCCGAATCCATCGAACAACTCGCGAAGGAGCCGGAAAAGCTCAAAGAACTACCGGGAATCGGCGACCGCATGGTCGAGCATCTACAGGAAATCGTAAAGACCGGCGACTATGCGCTGCGCAAGAAGCTGCTGAAAAAATACCCGGCGACGATTCTGGATCTGCTGCAACTCCAGTCTCTTGGGCCGAAGAAGGTCGCCTTCCTGTGGTCCAATTTTAAAGCCGGCACGGTCGCCGACGTGGAGAGAATCGCGAAAGAGGGCAAACTGCGCGACCTCCCCGGCTTTGGCGAAAAGAGCGAACAAAATATCCTCAAAGCGGTGGCAGTCTTCAAGAAATCCAGCGGACGATTTCATGTAAATACCGCCGAAGCCGCGGCAGCCGCGGTTGTTGCACACATTGAAAAGGCAGGAAAGGCCGTCGAATCCGTCACGCCCGCCGGCTCGCTGCGGCGAGGCAAAGAGACCGTGGGCGATCTCGACCTTCTTGTCACCCTCGCGGATGGCCACACCTCGCAGAAGCACGTGGACGCGCTCGCCAAGCACATCCTGGCATTTCCCGGCATCGATCAAACGCTGGCGCACGGAGAAAACAAGGTCAGCTTCACGCTGGAGAACGGATTGCAGGTCGACGTTCGAATCCTTGAAAAAGAAAACTTCGGCGCTGCCCTGCTCTATTTTACGGGGTCAAAAGAGCACAACGTGGCCCTTCGCGGCCGCGCCAACGATATGGGACTAACCCTCAATGAATATGCGTTGGCGACATTGAAGGGTGAAAAGCGGGTGGCTGGGCGCACCGAGGAAGAGATCTACGCGAAACTCAAGCTGGACTTCATTCCTCCGGAACTGCGCGAAAACGCCGGCGAAATCGCCGCCGCCGAAAACCACACGCTGCCGCATCTGATCACCCTGAAGGACATGAAGGGCGACCTCCAGATGCACAGCACGGCGAGCGACGGAAAGAACTCGATTGAAGAAATGGCTGAAGCGGCGCGCGAACTCGGCCACCAGTACATTGCCATCACCGACCATTCGAAAGCCGTCACGGTCGCCAACGGCCTGGACGAAAAGCGCATGGCCGCGCACATCAAGAAAATTCACGCTGCCAACGACAAAGACCTGGGCATCCGCGTTCTGGCAGGGGCGGAAGTGGACATCCTCAAGGACGGATCGCTCGACTACTCCGACGAAATTCTCGCGCAGCTCGACGTGGTGGTCTGCTCGATCCACTCTTATTTCAACCTCGACCGCTCCGCCATGACGGAGCGCATGCTCGCGGCCATCGAAAACCCCTACATGCAGATCATCGCGCATCCCACTGGACGACTGCTGCTCCGGCGCGATCCCATCGATTACGATATGGAAAAGGTGCTGGAGGCGTGCGCGAAACACGGCGCCGCCATGGAGTGCAATTCCTATCCGGACCGCCTCGACCTGAAAGACGTCTATCTCCGCATGTGCAAGGAGCGCGGCGTCAAGGTGGTGATCTCGACGGACTCCCACAACACCGCCAACCTCTCTTTTATTCGCTATGGCGTTACCATGGCCCGCCGCGGCTGGCTCGAGAAAAAGGATGTCATCAATACCCTGCCGACTACTGAATTCCTGGCTGCGCTACGCCCGAAATCAGGCTCTCCCACGCGGATTGCGGGAAAGAGGCACGCAGCAAGACGCGGCTGAGACGGAAGTGGCGTTCACGCTACCGGTGGAGCTCGCCCATCCTGCACAAATGTGCCCCGCGCGCCGGGCGTGGGTTACGCGGCATGGTTTATGGGGAGTGATGTTTGCTTGCGCGGCCTGCAACGGTATAATTCCCCGGTCCCGCTGAAAAGAATTAGAGGCCCCTCATGCAACGGCGAACACCCTTCCTCGCGGTCGTTATTCTTGTCATCCCTATGTTGGCTGCCTGCGGCAGCGCTACGCATGTTACGCCGCCCGGTCCCCTTTTCACGACCACACCCGGAACGCAGGCGAGCGAGGGTGTCGCTTACACATATCAGATTGCGGCGACCGACCCGGGAGGAACCGCGGTCAGCTTTGCGCTAACCACTGCTCCTGCGGGCGCGGCATTGAGCGGCAACACGATTACCTGGACGCCCACGACCGCCCAATCGCGGGTCGCGAACAAATTCCGCGTTACCGCAACCGCTGCTGCGGGCGACGTCAGCACCCAGTCGTGGGCCGTTACCCCCAGTGGCACCGTTCATTTGAGCTGGATCGACACTTATTGGAAATCCAGCGGTCCCCTTACTGTTCCGTTCGACTGGACGCAGAACGTTGGATCAGCCGCTCAGGGGGCCGCACTCGTTCCGCAGGCAGACGGCTCCCTTCTGGTGCTGAAAGGGTCCGGCAATGCTGACGGTACCTTCAGCATCCCGAATGTGCCCGGAGGCTTCTATTGGCTGCGCATGGCGCCGCTGGCGACCTACTGGACGAGCAGCAGCACGTTTGATTTTGGCCACGATGTGATTGGTTCTCCCCTGCGTGCCACGAGCGGCGTCCAGAACACCATCTTCAATATCAGTGCTTCAGGACTCGATCCGTTATTTACGGAGGATTGGTTCGGGTTCCTAACGGACCAGCAGATGCTCGATATTGAATTCCCTCGGAATGTCCCCGTGGGCTCGACGACCGTTGACGTGTCGGCAATCGTTAGTTCGAATATCGACTTCTTGCAGGCCGGCACGGGCTTCCTGATGCAATTTGAGCCGGTGTCCCTGGGTTCTATGAACGGGCTCGTGCTAGGACCTGCGCTCACGCTGTCTAATCTTTCCGTGCAGGATGGGGCAACAAATTCCATTACGGGAGCGCTCAATGCCTCCCCAGAGTCTTCCTTTGTACTCTCCATTAACGGATCATCGTGGGCGCCTTTGTTCAATAATGCCGGGCCCGCTACTGCCAACCCCATTGGGTCCGTTTGACTGTTTCCGCGCAACCTTTTGCAACCAGCCGATTAGCCTCCGGAATGAATTCTTTCTTGGGACCAAACTTGCCCTTGTTCACATCGGCGTCGCAGGGCATCAGCTTTGGTTCGCCGAGCGGAGCAGTGACCAGTTGCGACAATTCCTCCGACACGCTATTTACGTTGCCCGTTGCTTCTCAGCCGCCGATCCTCACCGACCAGAGTTTCGGCACCCTTTTGTACGGTGATCCGTTTCCTTCTGCCTGGTTGCGGATTTTTTCGTTTTGCCAAAAAGCTTCACTGCAGATCCCGATTCCCAACTCCGGTGCCACCGTTCCGTTCCTCCTGGTGGACGGAGAGAGCACCGCCCTGCCAACAGGGCCTGTGGCGCCATTGGTTTCCGCAGTGCGGAATCCGACGATCAACGGCGTCAGCCTCTCCGTGCCAAGGACGATCAATTCCACAGCAATCACTTTGAGTTGGTCCCCGCCAAGCAGCGGGACGCCGACCAGCTATGGGGTGCAACTCTTCGTGCTCGGAACGCAGCCGGATGGCAGCATGCTGTATTTCCCTTCCGAAAAGTTCAGCACTGCCAAGACGTCCATGACTCCGCCCATCACGTTGCAAGCGGGCCGGGTTTTTGTCCTGTTGGTGACTGCGCAAGTCGACGGGCTGGCGAACGTAGAGACTAGCCCAAACCGCTCCGGTCTTCCCATCGCGTACGCAAGCTTTGTCTCAGCTCCAGTGACCGTAGGTTCGCCTGGCATTGGGCTGGTCATCCACGGCGATGCCTCTTCTGCCGAACGGATACTCACCCCCCAACCTATTAGCGATCCACCTCCTTTTTGGCACTTGGAAGTTCGGCGCCCCCAGTCGACGATGAGGAGGTAGTTCGACTAGGTTATGGGGAACCTTTCGTTCCGGACCGTCGTATATAGTGTCAGAAGGCCATCTTACGGAGGTCATTAGACATGAAGCCACTTCCCTACAGCTCGGCCGGTATCCGGCTGGGAATTGCCGGTATAGCCCTTTTGGCTGCTTCCGCGGTCGCCGCCCGTGCTGAAGACGTCACTAAGTCATTTGCCGTGTCTGGACGCGCCAACGTGCGCGTGGAAACCAATGACGGGAGCGTGCGGGTTACCTCCGGTGATTCGAAACAGGTGGAATTTCGCGTCGAATACCAGGGCTACGAGTTGGGAAAGAATCTGCGCGTCGACGCTCATCAGGACGGCGACAAGGTCGGGTTGACGGCCCGCGTCACCGGCCACTGGGGCTTCTCTTTCGGTAATAATTCGCGGCACCTTCACATTGAAGTCCGCATGCCTCGCGAGGCCAATCTTCAGGTGGAAACCGGTGACGGGTCCGTACAAGCCGAATCCATCAATGGGACAGTGAATGTTCATACCGGCGATGGGTCGGTAAAGGCTAGCTCGCTGAACGGCACGATCGACCTGCACACCAACGACGGCAGCATTACCGTTGAAAATCTCAAAGGCGACATGCGCCTCCGCACCGGGGATGGATCGATTGAGGCCCGTGATCTCGATGGCAAGGTGGAGGCCGACTCGGGCGATGGCCATATCCGCATCGCCGGCCGTTTCGATGCACTCAACGTCAAGACGGGCGATGGCAGCGTGGACACGCGCGTTCTGCCAGGTTCCAAAATGGTTTCGAGCTGGACGATTCGAACGGGCGACGGCAGCGTGGACTTGGTGCTCCCGTCCGATTTTCAGACGAATATCGATGCCAGCACGGGCGACGGCCACATCAGTCTGGGTATCCCGGTTACCGTAGAGGGAACATTTAAAAATTCGGAAATGCACGGCAAGATGAACGGTGGCGGCCAGCCGCTGACCATCCATACGGGTGATGGCTCGATCCGGCTGAGCAAGAGCTAAGGCGTGTCGCTCCTCGAACGGGGAAACAAGAGCAAGTTAGTCCACTCTAGTCCCAGTGCTCGGTTGCTGTCAAAGAGAGCGTACATCTGTCCGTATTTGGCAACTTCTCTGCACACTCGTTCCATTGCAACCCATTGAAAACAAATGACGTGCCCTTTTGGCGTCTGACTTGCACTACCCTTCCTGGTTCTTCAGGAGAATGCTGTGATAGTCCTAGCCCTGCTCGCCGCGCTGGTAGTTCTGGTAGCGGTCACGTTTATCAGTTCCATCGATTTCTCCAACACTCGCCGCCACTGATTCTCTCCCTTCAGCTTGAATCAGAGCCCCCAAGTGGCAGTTATTCCGTAAGAACTCTTCCCGCCGAAGCGTCTCAAGAGTAGGGCAGCTGCGCAGTAGTCCCCGTATTGACCCATTTATCCCTCTCAATCCCTCACCTATTGCGCGTCGCAGCCGGTTCGCGATATTACTACTTGCCATGAAGAACACAAGTCTGCGCCGCATCTTTCTCACCGTTGTCTCCGTTTTGCTTTTCTTGTGGCTGGCCTCCGATTCTCATGCGCAAACCAAGCCTGACTCCGGCTGGCCCAACTACGGCAACGATGGCGGTGGTACGCGCTACTCCCCGGCAACGCAGATCGACCGCACAAATGTTACGCAACTCAAAGCCGCGTGGACCTATCGCACCGGGGCACTGCCGCATGATGAAGAACTCGACAAGAAAGCTGCGTTTGAGGCTACGCCCATCCTCGCTAACGGAGAGCTCCTTCTGAGCACTCCATACGATCACGTGATCGCATTGAATTCGGAGACTGGCGCGAAGCTTTGGGAATTTGACCCCAAGCTTGAGCTGCCCTACGGCTCTTCGGAAGTCACCTCGCGCGGGGTATCTGCCTGGCGAGAAACGCGTGCCAAGGCTGGTAAACCGTGCGCCCTGCGGATTTTCGTCGGGACACTTGACGCACGTTTGATCGCCTTGGACGGTGCTACCGGAAAGCCCTGCTCCGACTTTGGATCGGACGGCGAGCTCGACCTCACGGGCGGCGTCAAACTGCGCGACCCCGGTGACTATCAGGTCACGTCCGCCCCTGCCATTTTCAAGGACCTTGTGATTACCGGATCTTCGATCGGGGACAACCGGGCGGTGACGCTGGAGCGCGGCATCGTTCGCGCTTTCGACGCGCGAAGCGGGAAACTCCGTTGGACATGGGATCCCATCCCCTGGACGCTGAAAACGGAGCCGCGGACCGGCGCTGGCAATGCGTGGTCCACGATTTCGGTGGATGCCGAACGCGACATTGTTTTCATTCCAACGGGGAGCGCGAGCCCGGATTATTTCGGGGGCTTCCGAAAGGGCGACAACAAGTGGGCGAATTCGGTGGTGGCCTTGCGCGCGAGCACTGGTGAATTCATGTGGGGATTTCAGGTGGTGCATCACGACATCTGGGATTATGACGTAGCGTCGCAACCGGCGCTGTTCGCTTGGAAAGACGGGACGCCGGCGATCGCCATCACGACGAAGATGGGGCGAGTGTTCGTCCTGAACCGGCTGACGGGAGCGCCGCTCCTGCCCGTCGAGGAGCGCCCAGTCCCGAAGAGCGATATTGCCGGCGAGGAGTCCTGGCCGACGCAGCCCGCTCCAACCATTTCCGTGGTTCCGGAGAGATTGTCGCCCGAGGATGCCTGGGGGAAAGATGCGCAGGAGAAGCAATGGTGCGCGGACAAAATCAAGGCCGCGCGATCCGGAGAGATTTTCACCCCGCCGAGTCTGCAGGGCACGCTGGCCTTCCCCAGCAACGTCGGCGGAGTGAACTGGGGCAGCGCCGCGTACGATCCTCAGAGCCATCTGCTTTTCATGGACACCAACCGCCTTCCCATTTTCGTGAAACTAATTCCCCGCGCAGAGTTCGAAGACGCCCGCAAGAACGCCAGCGATTCAGACCGGCTCCACGGGGAATCTGCGCGGCAGGCCGGCGCACCGTACGGCATGTTTCGAACGCCGCTTCTCGCGCCGAGTGGACTTCCGTGCAACGCGCCGCCCTGGGGCACCGTCGCCGCCGTCGATCTTTTCTCGGGGGAAAAAGTCTGGGACGTCCCGCTGGGAAGCTGGATTCCGGGCATGAATACGGGAACCATCACTCTCGGCGGACCAATGGTTAGCGCAGGCGGCCTCGTGTTCACTGCCGCTGCCATGGACAATTATCTCCGCGCCTTCGATTCCGAAACCGGCAAGGAGCTCTGGAAGTTTGAACTTCCGGCTGGCGGCCAAGCCACTCCCATGACCTACACCCTCAAAGGCAAGCAGTTCCTGGTCGTCGCCGCGGGCGGCCACGGCAAACTGGGCACGAAGCAAGGCGACTACGTAATCGCCTTCACGCTTCCTTAGAGGAATCGAACGAGCGAAACCTTTTCCTCACTCTTGCGTAACTACAGATACCCAAATGAAAATCACCGCTGAGCAAGCGCCCGCTCTCAACAATCAAAGGCAATCATTCCTCGCGGATGGCATGCTCCTCGTCCTATTTCTCGCCATCGCGAATTTGCTGCTGCATCTCTACTTCAACAATCAGTATGGTTTCTTCCGCGATGAATTCGATTACATGGCCTGCGGGGACCATCTCGCCTGGGGCTACGTTGATCAACCTCCCCTCGTGCCGTTCCTCATAAGGATCTCCCGGCTCCTTCTGGGTGACTCGCTTCGGAGCATTCGAATCATACCGGCGCTGGCAACCTCGGCTGCCGTTATTTTGACGGCCATGATCGCTCGAGATCTCGGTGGCCGGCGTTTCGCGGTTGTGCTTTCCGCGTTGGCGTTCATCGCTGTGCCCATGTATCTCAACGACGGCAGCGTCATGACCACCAACTGCCTCGAGCCATTGCTGTGGATGGGCTGCGTTTATTTCGCAATCCTGGCGATCAAGCGCGACGACCCCCGCTATTGGCTGTGGTTCGGGGCCGTGGCGGGCATCGGTCTTGAAGAGAAATACTCGATTGCCGTACTTGGGTTCAGCATCGTTGTGGGCCTCTTGCTGACCGAGCGGCGCCACGTCTTTACCAGGAAATGGATCTGGTTCGGCGGCGCGCTCGCTTTTCTGGTTTTTCTTCCGAATCTTCTTTGGAATGTTCAGAATCACTGGCCCTTTGTGGAACTCATGCACAACATCAAGGCCGACGGCCGCGATGTTGTGCTTTCTCCTGCGGCGTTCTTCGCCCAGCAGGTTCTCATCGCTCACCCGATCCTCGCGCCGATCTGGATCACTGGTGTGCTCGCTTTTCTTTTCTCCGCCCGTCTGAAGCCATACCGGTTCCTCGGCTGGTGTTATCTAGCCGCGTTCACCGTATTCGTCGTTCTCAAAGGCAAAAACTACTATCTCGCGCCAATCTATCCAGTCTTCCTGGCAGCCGGAGCGGTGGTGATCGAGGGTTTCATCGCGCGATCGCGTCAAGTCTGGCTGAAGCCCGCGCTCGTAGTGTTGATTCTCGCAGGAGGAGCCTGGCTTGCACCGGTTGTCATGCCGGTGCTCCCCATTGATAAATTCATTTCCTACATGGATCACCTGCCTTTCAAAGTGCCTCGCAGCGAGCATAGCCACATGCGCGCCATCCTCCCGCAACATTTCGCCGATGAATTCGGATGGGGTGAGATAATTGCCACCGTAAATCAGGCTTACAACCGGCTCTCTCCCGAAGAACGGCCGGGCTGCGGTATTTTCGCGCAGAACTACGGGCAGGCTGGCGCCATTGATTTCTTTGGCCGCCGCTATGGACTGCCACCCGCCCTCAGCGGCCACCAAACTTATTTTCTGTGGGGCCCGCGCGGCTATTCGGGAAATTGTCTGATCGTTCTTGACGATTCCAGGGAAGTCCTGGAACGCGAATTCGAGCACGTCGAATACGTGGGCAAGTCCTCCGATAACCCCTATGCGATAGAGCGCGAGATCCCCGTCTTCATTTGCCGTGGCGCAAAATTCGGTTCCCTTGCCGGGATCTGGCTGCGATTGAAGAGATGGCGCTAGGAATCCTTCGCGACCCGCCGGACCGGCGAGTCGGATCCTTCAGCCAGGCCGAAAAGAAACGTCCTCGTTTGGCCGCCCGCTTCGGGGGGCATGCCTTCTTCTTGATATACAATCGTGACCGTGAAAAATGACTGAGAGAAGAGACCCTGACCGTGGCCTGCGTCTCATCGCCGCCTTCAAACTCTTAAAAGGCTTGGCGCTATTCGCACTGGGCATCGGCGCGCTCAGACTTCTTCACAAGGACGTCGATGCCGTGGTCGAGCACTGGATCAACATTTTCCAGGTTGATCCGCACAGTCACTACATTCAGCTGCTTCTCGCGAAGTTGTCGATGGTGGATGACCGGAGATTGAAACAACTCAGCGTAGGCACGTTCTTTTATTCAGCCATTTTTCTGACTGAAGGCGTCGGCCTGGCACTGGGCAAGCGCTGGGCCGAGTATCTTACGATCGTCACGACTGCTTCCTTGCTGCCGCTCGAAGTGTACGAGCTCGCCAAAAACGCCAGCGTTGGCAAAGGACTCGCACTAGTGATCAATCTCGCCGTGGTTGCCTATCTGATCCGCGAGCTTCGCCGCTTTCCAAAGCGATCCTAACGGCTCCGCACGATTTTCAGGCGCTGGACGGTCAGCCCTGGACGTGCGGAGTGTGCCGCAAAGACACCACGACGACTCGAAAATGACTGATTGCGAATGCAGCGCGAGAAGTTCGGCTTGGCGGCCTAATGCTACGGTATCGTCAGGCTGTACCCTTCACGCACGGCCGTGGCGCTCTCCTTGCCTTGATGGCGGTAAACAACGATCAAAATCTTGTCCGCGCCGATGGCTGGATCTCCACCCAAGGCGCTATTGGTGACGACGAAACTCAGAACGCCTTCACGAATTCTGCTCCGAAGGACATCCGTCACGTTCACGGTCCTTCCCTGCACGCCGTAATAACCGCCGATGATTTTGAGGCTATTCCAGTCATCCCGATCTCGGTCGCCGTAATGCGCAGGGCGGGCATCCCGATCGTGGTCGACATTGTTCGCAGGGTGATCGTCCCGATCATCACGGCGAACAGTGAACATACGGGCTTCAACGAAGCCGCTCTCTTTGTAGTTGAATTCGCGTTCCTCATTCCTGCGATTTCTGGCGAAGATACGCAGCGACTTGTCTCTCCCGACGGCAGGATCCCCGCCCATGGTTTGATTATTCACCGCTACTCTGCCATTCACGCCGCCGCGCTCGATGAGGTCTTTTAGAATATCGCTGACGTCACTCCGCTGATTCTTGAAACCGTAGTCAGCGCGCAGGATCTTCCATCCTTCCTCCTGGGCGCCCACTCCAGCAGTAAAAAGAGTGGCGCCAATAGCGAAGATGACCAAGGCGATGACGAACAGAACACATCGATTCACAAGCTTCATTCGAGGCTCCTCCAGGGCGCAAACCCTGTGCATCACTTATCTAACTTTAACTCTGGTGGCGGCACCTGGTAATAACTAATCGAGGCGGGATTGTCCTGAATGTCTACATCAGGCGGATGGCTTTCTTGCGAGTCATGCCACCGCTTCAAAGCCGGTAGCGGACTGAAATTTTCCCGCTCCGATTTGCAAATCCTGAGGTCTTCCCTCATCATTACTAGTTTGTTTGGGGACGCGGCACGCTTCCGCTGCGGCAATTCTTTTTCTAGCTTCATTTTTCCTGTCGGTCGTATTGTGATCGTTCAATAAAAGGAGCGGCATGGAAAAGCCTTCCAAAATAGCGCCTGCCAAGGGAAAACTCGGCGTGCTGCTTCCGGGCCTGGGGGCTGTCAGCACGACCTTCATGGCCGGAGTCGAGCTCGTCCGCAAAGGCAAGGCGCAGCCTGTGGGATCGCTCACGCAGATGGGCACCATTCGGCTGGGCAAGCGCACCGACGCACGCTCGCCGCTCATAAGGAAATTCGTTCCTCTTGCCGAGCTGAAGGACCTCAGCTTTGGCGGGTGGGACATTTTCAAGGACAACGCTTACCAGTCCGCGGCGAATGCGGGCGTCCTGAATCCTCAGGACCTGGAAAAGGTGAAGCCCTTTCTCTCCACCATCAAGCCCATGAAGGCCGCGTTCGATCACGATTTCGTGAAGCTGATCGATGGACCGAACATCAAGAAAGGCAAGAACAAGTACGAACTGGCTCTGCAGATCAAGGAAGACATCGCCAACTTCCGCAAGACTTCGCGCGCTTCGCGGCTGGTGACCTGCTGGTGCGGTTCAACCGAATCCTTCGTCAAGCCGGAAGACGTGCACTCCACTCCGGAAAAGTTCATCGAGGCGATGAAGTCCAATCACCCGGCGATAGCGCCCTCCATGCTGTACGCCTGGGCCTCGGTGACCAGTGGCGTGCCGTTTGCCAACGGCGCGCCCAACCTGACCGTAGATATCCCCGCGATTCAGAAGCTCGCGCACGGCCACAACGTGGCTATCTGCGGAAAAGATTTCAAGACGGGTCAGACGCTGATGAAGACCATCCTCGCACCGGGCTTCAAGGCGCGCATGCTGGGGCTGGAAGGCTGGTTCTCCACAAACATTCTCGGGAACCGCGACGGCGAAGTTCTGGAGGACCCTGGCTCATTCAAGACCAAGGAAGAGTCCAAGCTCAGCGTGCTGGAATATATTCTCCAGCCGCAGTTGTACCCGCAGTTGTACGGCAAGATGTGCCACAAGGTGCGCATCAACTACTATCCGCCGCGCGGCGACAACAAAGAAGGCTGGGACAACATCGATATCTTTGGCTGGCTCGGGTACAAGATGCAGATAAAGATCGACTTCCTCTGTCGTGATTCTATCCTGGCGGCACCGATCGTTTTGGACCTGGCGCTCTTTCTCGATCTCGCGCAGCGGACAGGAATGAAAGGTATTCAAGAGTGGCTGTCTTTCTATTTCAAGTCGCCGCAGACCGCTCCCGGCCTTTATCCGGAGCACGATGTGTTTATTCAGCTGATGAAGCTGAAGAACACCTTGCGCCACCTTCGCGGTGAAGATTTGATAACGCATTTGGGACTTGAGTATTACGACTGAGTGCTCCGGCCC
>DATHIB010000063.1:0-65731 GCA_035490055.1 Candidatus Limnocylindria bacterium
AGGACAACATCTCACCCAAGAAGGGCTCCATAGTTATGTGAAGTCGACTACGCAGCGCGACACGAGCGCACTCCGCAGCAGCCGGTGTCTTCTGGAGATGGAGCGCGACTCTCGGCACATAACTTTTCTCGGCACATCAGACCGGTTATGGGCCGCGGCGCATAAGCGATCTTTGCGTCCCTTGCCACCTTGGATGTGAATCACCATCCGCTTGCTGTCGACATCGCTGAACTTTAGTCGCGTCAACTCGGCGTTCCTGGCACCGGTGGCGTAGAGAGTCATCAGCACAGTGCGATGGAAAAGAGTGGAGGCCGCATCGATGAGTTGCGCAACTTCTTCCTGGCTGAGAATCGTTGGCAGGCGATGATTCTTTTTCGGATAGGGAGTCTCGGCGATGCTCCAGCCCTTCTTGAGCGTCTTGGTGTAGAAGAACCGCAGGGCCGCCAGACGGATCGCCACCGTGCCCGATGACAACTTCCGTATGTGAAACAGCTCGGCCTGATATTCACGAATGTGCCGAGGACCCAAGCGGTCCGGGGAACAGTTGAACCGCCGAGAAAAATCTTCGACGGCGTGGATGTAACTACGTATAGTTTCTTCAGAGTAGTTAAGACGTTGGAGTTCTTCCAACATCCGTTTACGAAGATGGGTCACAGGGACCTCCTTGTGACCCAAAAACTTATCTCAACCAACAAGCAACCGCTGCTCCGTTCGCCTCACGCGAAGCGTCCGCCGCCGGGCGGCTACGTCTTTACGCGGTTAGCAGAGAAGTCGAAGCGCAAGATATTGGGTATCGTTGCAGCACATCCTCCGATGGGGGGACAAGAGATGGATTGGAAAGGGCTGGTCCAGTTTGCGCTGACGGGTGGCCGTGATTTGGAACAATCTGCCATCCTCCTGGTACGCGTTTCGATCGGGTTGTTCTTCGCCATCTCCGGGGCAAACAAATTGTTTGTCGCCGGCGGCACGAAACCTGTTTACGACACGCTCGTTACGGCCAAGGTCCCGTTTCCCCGCCAGACGGCTTATTTCGTGGCGGGTGTCGAGTTCGTTTGCGGATCCTTGCTGACCGTGGGGTTTCTTTCGAGCCTGGCCTGCGTCGCGTTATTGATCGATATGATTGTCGCCACTCTGACCAGCGCGGTTTCCACGTTGCCTAAGGGACTTTCGTTTCTCAGCCGGCTCGACGATTTCCTCTACCTTCCGGAAGTCCTGTACGTGCTCTTCTTTATCTGGCTGATCTGCTCTGGTCCGGGAAAGTTCAGTGTCGATTACTGGCTCGCCGGCAGGTTACTGAGGTGATCGGTACTTCCGAGAGAAGCGTCCGCCGAGATCACCAGGGGCGTTGCGACGGGGACGTTATGGAAGTATTTCTCCGGACTCGTCTACGGGAGCTTCAGAGTCACCCACTGGCTCGCGCTCATCCCACCTCGCGTAACCGCTCGTAAGTGTGCTCCATTTGCTCCATTATCTTTGGGTGGAAAGTTTCGCTACACAATCGCAAAGTCCTTGGCGTCCTCTTCGCATTCCTCTTTTCCGGAATCTTCTGATCGCGGACCTGGTTTCGGACATCGGCACGTTCATGCAGAGTGTGGGTGCGGCGTGGCTGATGACCTCGCTCACGACGAGTCCGATGTATATTGCGCTGATTCAAACCGCGAGTGCGTTGCCGTTTTTCCTTCTGGCGTTACCTGCCGGTTCCATCGGGGACATTTTCGACCGCCGCAAACTGATCCTGCGAACCGAATTGTGGATGCTGGGGATAGCCATCGTGCTCGCAGCGACCACGATTACCCACACAATGACGCCGTGGTTGCTGCTTCTGCTGACCTTTGGGCTTTCGGCGGGTGACGCGATTGAGGCTCCAGCGTGGCGAGCTATTTTCCCGGAGCTTGTGCCGAAAGAAGATCTGTCGCCAGCGCTGGCGTTGAACGGAATTGAATTCAACCTGGCTCGCGCAGTCGGCCCCGGCCTGGCAGGACTGATTATCGCCGTAGCCGGCGTAGCCACGGCGTTTGTGCTGAACGCGCTTTCTTTCCTGGGCGTGATTGCCGTAATCGCGCGTTGGAAACGGCCGGCGCGAAAAAGCCAGCTTCCCGCGGAGACGCTCAGTGGAGCGACCATCGCAGCGCTGCGCTACGTGCGCTATTCACCCGACATTCAGAAGCTGTTGTTCCGCTCGGCCTGCGTGATCTTTTTTTCGAGCGCGTTTTGGGCGCTGCTCCCGGCAGTGGCAAGAGGGTTGACGGAGAGTTCGCTCGGTTACGGATTGCTGCTCGGCTTTTTCGGAGTGGGTGCGGTAATTGGGGCGGTAGTGCTGCAGCGCGCGTGCAGCAAATTATCGGTCGAGTGGGTTGTTTCTGGAGCGACAGTGGTGTTCGCGGGTGTAATTCTTGCGCTTGCGACCTTGCACCGGTTGCCGTTGCTCTGCTTTCTGATTTTGTTTGGAGGCGCAGCGTGGACGGTGTTCATGTCCACGTTCAACACGCTGGTACAGAATCTTGCGCCCGACTGGGTGAGGGCGCGCGTGCTTGCGATTTACCTTTTCGTGTTTCAGGGAAGCGTAGCACTGGGCAGCACACTGTGGGGCGTTGCTGCGGAACATACGAGCGCAAACACAGCGCTGCTGTTTTCGGGCATTGGCATTGCCGCTTGCTTGGCGCTTCCCGTTGTTGCGCGATTGCCCGCGGCAAGGGGTTCGCTGGAGGCGTGGAACCATTGGGGAAAACTGTCGATGGTTACGCAACCAGAACCCGACGAAGGGCCGGTGCTTGTCGCCATTGAATACCGCGTCGATCCACAGAAGGTTCCGGAATTTCTCGATGCGCTGCACGACTACCAGCGGATTCGAAGACGCGACGGCGCCATGCGCTGGGGCGTTTATTACGATGAGGAGAATCCCTGCGTATATCTCGAGAATTTCGTCGTGGAGTCTTGGGCGGAACACACGCGGCAGCATGATCGATTTACCGTTGCGGACCGGAAGTTTGAAGAGCGCGTGCTTAGTCTCGTTCTCGAACCTCCGAAGACCCGACATTTTCTCTATGCGAACCGAGTGGAAGGAGTGTCGCCGGCCATGAAACGAAACGATGAACTCGTGGTTTAGCGAATTGTCGAGCGATGCGATAGGATTCATCAAACTAGCATCGGCATGTGACGCTTCGAGTAAAGGACGACCCGCTTCCTTATTCGCGCGATTTTGTTTCAAGAAGCGACGGAGAAAAAAAGGCCGGAACACTGGGTTCCGGCCTTGTAGATCACGAAATGGTTGCGGGGGTCAGATTTGAACTGACGACCTTCGGGTTATGCGATCTGACTCAGCTTTCGCTGAGAGTCGGACTGTACCTTCATCCCGGTGAACGGGATGCTCGCCATCCAGTCTCTACGCCTTCCTCGATCTTCCGAGGCTTGGTTCGGTATTGCCGTGCCCGCAGCGCGGGCCTTAGGTTCCACCGACTTTGACGAGTGATCTTCCCGCACATTGCTGTGCGGACGCCCATTTTGCCGAAGCGGGATTTGAACTACCGATCCCGCTCTAGCGGGTTATGAGCCCGACGAGCTACCAGGCTGCTCCACCCCGCACACCTACTATATCGGACGTGCGCGCTTCCGTCAAATCAGGGCAAGGTGCAGGCAAACTGGCGCAATGATTTTGTGAACCAGACTGGGAGCGGCTACCACTCGTTGTATGGCGTCTTCTCGAAGGGCGAAACCAGGGGCGAATTCGAATGAACGTCAACCATCCCCGTACTCGATTGATCCGGGCTCAACACAACACTATCGTATTGCGGCACCCAGTCCGCCGCCCCAGTAATTGGGTCCACTGGGACCTTGCGCAGGTACCCCGCCTGCACCAAATCTTCCAAAGATTGTGGCGCGGCCTGTTTGTCCAATGTGTAGTTGTCGATCGCCTGCCGCATGACCTGCAGGTCATGGTGCAATGTTGTTTCGCGCGCGTGCTGGACGGTTTTGCCGTAATTCTGGGCCGCCATGCCAATCAGGATGAGAATGATCGTAATGACGATCATCAACTCGATCATCGTAAATCCCGCCTCGAACAGCACGCCGCGGCGTTTCCTCAACGATGGCCTGCCCGTTCGAATTCGCGACAACATTTCCATTTCGAATCCCCGTTCGAACTACCAATCCGAATACTTCGTCCCATCAAGCGCCGTAGCCGTCGACTTCGAGTATACGTCAAACACGTTCTTGCCGCCCCAGCTCGTAGAATCCGGATCGTCCTGAACGGCACGCAACCCCCATTCGGCCTGCCCGGTCATGGGGTCCACTGGAATCTTTCGCAGAAAACGAATCCTCCGGTCGCTGCTTGCGCCGAGCTGGACTCCCTTCACCAGCGTTTCCAGGTCCGGTGGATAGCCTTCGCTCCCGATTTCCACGCGAATCTGATTCCGGTCGGCCGCATCTTTGTAGCGGTCGATCGCATCCTTTATCTCCCGGAGGTCGTGGCGAAGCTCCGCTTCTTTCTGCCGAATGACGGTGTACTTGGCGAGTGGCAGTGCGGCGGAAGACAGAATGAGCAGTATTGCGCACGCAATGATCAACTCCAGCAGCGTCATCCCGCCCTCGGAAAGAAACGGCCTCCGGCGGACTCTTCTGCGGCTTGGCCCGTGGTACAAAACGTTGCGCAACATCGCTCGCATAATTTGGCTACGGCTGGACTTGCAGCGCGGCCTCGCTGGTTATCAACGGTATTAACTTCTGCTGCGAATCTTTCGCGTTCACCTGAACGATCGACAGATTCGATGAGCCCGGCGCCAGCGCCTTGACGACGATTCCGATCAGCGTACCGCTCCCACTCACTCCTGGCGTGTTCGGCCGGCGCGTCGCGGAAATAATCGCCTGCCCTTTTTCTTTAAAGAACTGCTGCACGATTGCGATTTCCTGCGTTCCGCCCGAGAGGAATCCGCCGTGCTGCACTTCTTCCACGCTGATTACCGCGGGGTTGAACTGCAGCAGCAGTGGGATCGAGAAGAGGTCACTCACATTCTCAACTACAACGCCGATCGTGGCCGTCTGCCCAGCCTTCAACGACAAGCTCTGCGGTTCGAATCGAATCTTGGCCGCGGCGGCGGAGCCTGGCGCAGGCGTCGGCACTCCCGCCCCCATGTTTTGATTCGTCTGAGGTGGTGGCGATGTTGCTGGTGGCTGCACAGGTGCTCGGATTTCGCTCTCTCGCTTCACTTGCACGTTCGTCTCGGAGCCCGAATACAGCGGCCGCAAATTCGCCTTCGTCCATTCGGGAATGCGCACGATCCGGGGCGTCAGGACGATCAGCACTTCATCCTCTTGATGGTCCGTCTTGTCATGTGAGAAGAGATATCTCAGCAGGGGGAGCTTCGCGAGACCCGGCCAGCCTTCTAAGGTTCTGCTGTCGGTTCGCTGGACCAAGCCTCCAAGAATACTGACCTCGCCTTCCTTGAGACGGATGTCATGCTCGATGACCCGCTGGCTGATGATGGGCTGGGTGATTCCGCCAATCGCCTGATCGCCAGTATGCGAAGAGACTTCCACTTTCAATTTCAGGCTGACGTCGCGGTTCGGATGCACGCGAGGTGTAAGGTCTATATTCACGCCAACATCTAGATACGTGAATTGCGTATTCACCAGTGGGTTTACAAAGCCTGCGCCGCCGGTTGAACCGACGCCTACACCCGCCTGAAAGCTGCCTGTTGCAATAGGGATGCGGTCGCCAATGCGCAGTTTGGCGGTCTGGCCGTCCACCGAGCGAACTTCCGGGTTCTGGATAATCCTCGTGTTCGTATCGCTCAAGATGGCGTTCGCCGTCAGGCTCGGCAAGGTAACGGCGTAATCGGTTCCAGTCAGGTGGCGCAGTTGGTTTAGAGTGGTTGCGGCGGTGGTCGTCGAGGAACTGCTGCTCGTGGTGCTGTTGTTCGGGTTGATCGCAATGCTGGCTGTTTGCCCGGGGAGGATGCCCAGGTCTCGCAGGCGATCGGTGCGAGCCTCCAGCACTTCGACTTGCACCACCACCTCAGGCTTGGCCTTGTCGATGTCGTGAATGATCTTCTCTGCGAGCAGCAGCTTGTCCGGTGTGTCGCGGACGATGATGGCATTTTGCGAGTTCAGCTGCTGAATGCGCTTCAGGTCCAGCAGTTGGCGCAGTCCGGTCATAATTTCAGTAATATCCTGAGGCTGGAAAGTGTTCGAAAGATAGATCGTCTTGACTACTTGCTCTTCGTAATCGCGGCGTTTTTGTGGTTGATCCGGAATCACGAAGATAATATTCTCCGTCACGGGCTTCACGAAAGCCTTGCTCTCCAACTGCACGATTTCCAGCGCCTGCTCCAGCGTCACATTGTTCAATTCCACAGAGATCCGGCGGGCAGGGAAGTCCGGATCATAAATCACCGTCAGCCCCGCGAGTTTCCCGATGGTGTCGAAGATGATCTTCGCTTCCTGATTGGGCATCTTCAGATTAATGGGAGCGCGCGAGAGAGGCTTGATTTCTGGCGGCGACGCCGCCAGCGGCGCCTCGTTCGGGTCAACCAGCGGCTCAGCCGCTGCATCGGCCGCGCGGTTTTTCTCCGCGATCATCTCGACCGTCTTGTGTAACTCCTGGTCCGCCACCGGGCTTGAAGGATCCATCGCCTGGGCCCTTTGGAATTCGCCCGCGGCACCTTGGAGGTCGCCTTGTCTCCGTAGTTCAACACCGCGTTTAACATGCAATTCGCTCGCTTCAAAACGTATCCGGTTCAGCTTAATCTTGTAATTTGCGTTGTACGGGTCTGCTTTGACGGCTTTCTGATAGTAGACGAACGCGGCGTCGTAATCTTGAATCGTTTCCGCTTTCTTACCTTGGTTGTAGTCCGGTTGGCCCTTCGGGCAGCCCGCGGCGAGCAGTCCGAAACCAAAACACAGGAATAGGCTTCCCCAGCGGCGCATGCACTCTCCGAGGCCTCGACACGAAGCCCAAACAGTCTAACATTCGCTTTAGAGGCGCGGCAAGGATGCTAAGGTTGGCCGTCTTGCATGAAATAACAGTGTTTAAGTTCGAACTCGCCCAGCCTGGAGCACCAGCCTGGAGCCCCCGTGACAAGTCTTAACACAGCAGTTATGATGGAAAGTTGTGGCCAAGCCTGCGAAAAAAACAGAGAAGTCCGCGAAGTCCGGCGAACAAATCGTTGCACAGAACCGCGCCGCCTCCTATAACTACCTAATTCTTGAGAAACATGAGGCCGGCCTAGTCCTTCACGGCACGGAGGTCAAGGCCCTCCGCGAAGGCAAAGCCAACATTCGCGATGCCTACGTCGATTTCAAAGCCAGCGGCGCGTGGCTCGTTAACGCACACATTGCACAGTACTTACCTGGTGGTCCGTGGAACCACGAGCCTTTGGGATCGAGAAAGCTCCTTCTTCACAAGCGGGAAATCGACAAGCTCTCCGGCCGCACCGAGTCCAAGGGGTTGACCGTCATTCCTTTACGGATCTACTTCCGCAACGGCATCGCCAAGGTTGAAATCGCTCTGGCGCAAGGCAAGAAATCATGGGACCGCCGTCAGGACGAACGCACCAAGGAAGCTCGCAGGGAAGTCGAACAATCAATGTATAACAATCGGAGGCGATAGAGCACCATGCTGATCACGCTGGAAACCAAGCCGTTTGCTGCACTCGAAACCGACGCCCTGGTTTCGTACGTATTCGAAGAAACTGACCCCGTTCAGGGCCGCATCGCGGAAATCGATCAAGCCTCTGGCGGACTGCTGCGTAAACTCGCAAAAAGCGGGGAGTTAACCGGCAAGATGCTGGAGTTCACCCTGGTCCACACGCCCGCAGGCCTCAAGGCGGCACGCTTGCTCCTCGTCGGAGCAGGGAAGCGCGAGCAATGGAATAGTGCGGCGCTTCGCAAGATCGCCGGCGCCGCACTGCGGTATCTGAAGGCTCGCTCCGTCAAGAGCCTCGCTCTCTTCGTTCGAGAGGGCCACGCCACCGAAGAAACCGCCCAGGCCATCGCCGAAGGCGCGGTCGCCGCGAATTTCGAAACTGACAAGTACAAGACCGACAAGAAGAACGACAAGAACATCGAAACTGTCTTGCTCGCAGGCTTTTCCGACGCCGAACGGGCTGCAGGAGAAAAAGGCCTTTCGAAAGGTCGCATCATCGCCGACGCGCAAAACTTTGCGCGTGACCTCGTCAACGAGCCTTCCAATAAACTCACGCCCCGCATCCTGGCAGAAAAGGCCGAAGCCATGGCCAAGGAAGCCGGCCTTTCCGTAGAAATCCTGGACGAAAAGAAAATCGCTGATCTCAAGATGGGCGCACTCCTCAGCGTGGCCCAGGGTGGTCCCGAGCCGCCCCGCGTCATGGTCATCACTTACACGCCCGCGAGTCCCAAACCAGGCGCGCCAGTGATCGGTCTCGTCGGCAAAGCCGTCACCTTCGACACTGGCGGCATCTCCATCAAGCCGGCCGACGGCATGGAAAAAATGAAGTACGACATGGCTGGCGGAGCCACCATGCTTGGCGTCATGCGCGCGCTCGCCGCTCTCAAACCCAGCGTCAAAGTGATTTGCGTCGTTCCGTCCACCGAAAACATGCCTGGCGGAAAAGCGCAAAAGCCCGGCGACATCCAGACCGCCATGTCCGGCAAGACCATCGAAGTCCTCAACACCGACGCCGAGGGCCGCCTCATCCTCGCCGACGGCGTTCACTACGCCAAGCAGCTCGGGGCCACACGTCTTGTCGACGCTGCAACCCTTACCGGCGCCATCGTCGTCGCGCTCGCCAACGTCAACGTCGGCGTCTTCGGCTCCGACCAGCCGTTTACCGATAAACTCCTCGCCAGTTCGAAAGCCGTCGGCGAAAAGATGTGGCAGATGCCCATCGACGACGACTACCGCGAATTCATCAAGGGAACCGTCGCCGACATCCAGAACATCGGCAGCGGCAAAGGCGGCGGCGCCATCACCGGCGCCATGTTCATCAAGGAGTTCACCGGCGACACGCCGTGGATTCACTTGGACATCGCCGGCACCGCCTGGAACGACGACGCCAAGCCCTGGCTCGCCAAAGGCCCCACCGGCGTTGCCCTCCGCACCCTCGTCCACCTCGTCCTGTCCTACTGATGCGGCGAGGCGTTCCAATTGGCCCTTGCCTGCGAAACCAGTGCGAACCAGTCGCTCGGCGTAATTGCCCCCCGTGGCACGCGCGATCGCGCCAGCTTATACCCCATCTTCACGAGACCCTCGATGGGACGGCCGTTCGCCACAAACGGCAGCATCCGCCGCGCGCTGCGCTCGATTCGATTTCGCAATTTTTGAAAATCCTTCCCATCTTCCGGCCGGAACTGCCCCCAAGCGGTTGACTGCACCACGCCCGCCGGGCCGTACCGGTCGGACCGGAGAATTTCCTCTACGAATACTCGAATCGGCCCCTCGAAAGAATTCAACACGTCGTGCAGCGCTACTACCCCGCCATTCACCAGATGCGCTGTGAACAAATCGAAATCTTCTTTTGCACCACGGAATGTATGATCCCCATCGATCCACAGCAAACGAATCGGCTGGTTCCATCCTTTGGCCACATCTCGCGAAAAGGCGCGGTGAGTCTCCACGTGCTCTGCCAATCCCGCAGTCCGCACCGATACAAGAAATTCCTCGAACGTCGACGAGCCGGCCGCAATCCTGGGGTCTGTCGCACATGGTGCGTTGTGGGGGTCGATGGCCACAACTGGTCCTAGCCCATAGTGCGCAGCAACGGAGGCCAGCATGACAGTGGATTTGCCCTTAAAGCTGCCAATCTCAACAATCGCTCCCTCTGCCGGCGCGCAGGCTGCCAATATGCCGAGAAACCGCGCCTCATGCTCCCCAAGATAACCTGGAACTCGTCGCGTTTTCTGCCAGGCTTCTTCAAGAACGTCGTCGAGATCCGGAGGTAGCCCAACTATCATTTGCTCTCGTTTCCTGCACTGCTTCGAAGAGTCTCTATCTGCCGCTTGCCGGGAGTACTATAGGTTCGTTACTTCATCAAGCCGCTCAGCACCCTACATCTTCTCCGGCGCTTCAATCCCCAACAATCCCAGCACTCGCACCAGCTGCGCCTCCACCAACTCCGTCAGCCGCAATAGAAACGCCCGCTTTTGCTCATCCGCTTCCGACAGGATGTGATACTTGTGATAAAAATTATTGAACGCCTGTGCCAACTGAAACGCGTACTTCGCCACAAACGCTGGCTCCTGCGTCGCAATCGCCGCATCTACTGCGTAGTCGAGCGAACTGGCCGCGACCAGTAGCTCCCAAAGTGAGTTTCCCTCCGCCCCTTCAAGCAGTCGGCTGACGGATTCCTTCGTTACTTCGACGTTGGTCGCGCCCGCTTCCGCCTTTCGCCGAATCCCCCGGATTCGCACCACCGCATATTGGCAATACGGCCCCGTTTCGCCCTCAAAACTCAGCGCATCCTTGAAATCGAACGCGATAATCGCATTGCGCGTAAACTTTAGCAGGAAAAACCGAAGTGCCCCCACCGCGATCGCATGCGCGGTAAACTTTTGTTCTTCTGCTTCCATCTCGGCATGCCGCTGCTGCACTTCCGCCAGCGTCGCCGCTTCCAGTTTGTCCAGCAGGTCGTCCGCCTTCACGCCAAAACCCTTGCGCCCGCTCACTTCCACATACGGTTTTTTCGCCTCTTCCGCCGTAAGCTGGTAGCCCATCTCCGCTGCACACCGCGGCGTCAGTGCCACAATCTCATACGACAAGTGAATCGATCGCTCCGCCTCTTTCTCATGCCCCAGCGCGCGCAGTCCCGCCGCCACCACCTTTTGCAAATACGCCTGGCGCGCATCAATCACGTTGTAAACGCTTGATGCCGGCTCGCCAAAGTGCGGCGCCTCCGGATCATTTGCCCCGCTCGTCGTCGCCCAAACCGTTTGCCCCCGCGGGGCATTCGGCCACTTCCGGTAATGAAAATCCTTCCCCAGCAATCCGAATTTCCACAGTTGGTAAGCAATATCCTTCCCGACGTACGTCACCGTCCCATTCGAGCGCACAATAATCTTGTCCTGCGAATTCTCTTCCTCTTCTGTCTTCTCTGTGTCCTCTGCGTTCTCTGCGCCCTTTGTGTTAATTCCCGAATTTTCTTCTTCCTTCCACGGCAAGATCCAGCAACCCGCCATCTTCCCGCTCGTCGCCAGTTGAATCGCCCCCGATTTCTTCAGCATTTCAAACGCCGCATCCCAGAACTTCAGGTGCAGGATTTCGCTCTCTCGCGCCAGCAGTTCGTAGCCGATATCCAACCGCGCCATCGTGCGCAGGTGGCATCCGACAATCGCGTCCGCCACGACTTGCGCCACCTCGGCATCCTCTCCTCGCCCTTCCTCGATCGACTTCAGCGTCTCCCCGCGCAACTTAGCTGCCCGTGCCTTATCTTCGGCCAAAAAGTTCGTGGCTTTCGCATAAAGATCCCAGCAGTAATAATCGAACTGTGGTTCCGCTGTCCGGTTCTTTACCCAAAGCGGAGTCACTCTCTCCATTTGCAGCAGGCCGATCACCACGTCCGCCACCTGCACACCCGTGTTATCAATGTAATTCTGAATCTGCACCCTGTTCCTCGTGTGCCGCAAAATGCGCACCATTGTGTCGCCAAGCACCGCATTCCTCACGTGCCCGATGTGCGCCGCCTTGTTCGGGTTGATGCTGGTGTGCTCCACGATGATTTTGTGGGACAGCCATTCCTGGCTGTCCGTCTTCTGGTCCGCGACCCCGCGCCGTCCTGCCCCGAGCTTCTCGGTGCCACTCGCTTCTGCCTGCGCGCCACTCCAAAATTCCGCTCGATCGAAATACGCATTCAAATACCCGCCGCCCGCCACTTCGACTTTGGCGATCCCGTCGACCCTGCCCAAGCCATTCGCAATCTCCTGCGCGATCTGCCGCGGTGCCCGCTTCAACCGCTTCGCCAATTCAAAACACACCGGCGAAGCCGCCTCCCCCATCTCAATCTTCGGCGGCCGCTCCAGTACTATCGTCAACTCCACGCCATATTTCTCGCGAGTGTGCCCCGCCAGCGCCTCGCGCAACCGGTTTGTAAGTGTTTGATACACATTTCCTCAGTGAGCGCAAAACACGTGAATGGAATCATATGAGTATAGGAGAAGCCGCCAACAGGGGTCAAAGACAGCAGGAGCGCGGCAGCGGTTTGACACCTCGAGTGCGCGCCGATAGTATCAATTCATCTCCAGCGGGACTTGAACAGGGCAGTTCCCGCGGCAGATTCCCATGAAACTTGCCTATTTCGATTGTTTTTCGGGCATTAGCGGGGACATGACGCTCGGCGCTTTGGTTGACGCCGGCTGCGACGTGGAACAGGTTCGCACTGAACTGCGCGGCCTCCAGGTCCCCGGCTGGGAGCTCACCGCCGAAAAAGTCTGGAAGAACGGTATGGCCGCCACCTACGTCAAGGTCAAGACCGAAGACCAGCTAAAGCATCGCTCGCTCAGCGCGATTCACGAGATTCTGCAGAGATCGCGGCTCGCGCCGCAGGTGCGCGAACAAGCCGCCGGGATCTTTACAAAACTTGGCGAAGCCGAAGCGCGCGTCCACGACGTGCCTCTCGAAAAAATTCATTTTCACGAAGTGGGCGCCGTTGACGCCATCGTGGACATCGTCGGCGCTTGCATCGGCTTTCACGCACTCGGCATTGAAAAGTTCACCTGCTCCGCATTGAACGTCGGCGGCGGGACCGCGAAAATGGCGCACGGAATTTTGCCTGTGCCCGCGCCCGCCACGGCGAACTTGCTGCAAGGAAAGCCCACCTACTCCAACGGCGTGCAAAAGGAACTCGTCACCCCCACGGGCGCGGCCATTGTTGCCACTCTTTGCGATTCGTTCGGCCCGCAGCCGCCGATGAGTGTCACCGCCATCGGCTATGGAGCGGGCACGGCTGATCTGGAAGGCCAGCCCAACGTCGTCCGCATCATGATCGGCGAAGCCGCGGAAAAAACGGTCCCCGGCTTCGACGAAGAAATTGCCGTTATCGAAGCAAACCTCGACGACATGAACCCGCAAATTTACGGTTACTTCCTGGAAAAGGCATTGGCCGCCGGCGCGCTCGACGTCTACACCACACCGGTGCAAATGAAAAAGAACCGCCCCGGCACCCTCCTCACCGTTTTGTGCAAGCCGCAAGATACAAATGCGCTGCTGTCGCTGATCTTTGCGGAAACAACGACCTTTGGCGCGCGCACCTGCCGCGCGCAACGCCGCACGCTGCCGCGCGAATTTGTGAGCGTCGCAACAAATTACGGAGACGTGCGCATCAAGATTTCCCGCGTGAACGGCCGCATCCTGCACGTCGCACCCGAATACGACGACTGCCGCAAGCTGGCCGTCGAAAAAAACGTGCCTCTGCAGCGCGTCATCAGTGAAGCCCTCCGCGCGTACGAGGCCCATTTGTGATTACGCATTGCTCGCTAGGGGCGCCCCCCGCGACGGGTGCCTTCTTCGATTTTCTTTTTCTCGGAACTGATAACTGACAGCTGAAAACTGACAACATTAGAAAATGCCCGACAAACCCAAGTATTATCTGACCACGCCGATCTACTACACGAACGGCCTGCCGCACATCGGCCATACGTATTCCACCATCGTGTGCGACACCATTCGCCGCTACAAACGCATGCGCGGCTACGACGTGGTCATGACCACCGGCACCGACGAGCACGGCGTAAACGTCGAGCGCTCCGCCAAAAAAGCCGGCGTGCCGGAATCAGAATTCGTCGCAAAAATGGCCGCGGAGTGGCGCGCCCTCTGGGACGAACTCGGTGTTCAAGGCGACGAATTCATTCGCACTACGGACTTGAAACACGCCCACACCGTGCAGTGGCTTTTCAAATTGTGCCGCGAAAACGGTTTCGTCTACCCCGGCCACTACACCGGGCAATACTGCATCTACGACAATGCCTACGTGGACGTGAAGCCCGGGGAAAACTGTCCCGATTGCGGACGGCCCACGGAAACTGTCACCGAGCCAAATTATTTCTTTAAACTTTCTGCGTTTCAAAAAACGCTTCTTGATTGGTACGCCAAGCACCCTGATTTTATCCAGCCGGAAGCCCGCCGCAATGAAGTACTCAGTTTCGTCGAAGGCGGCCTCCGCGATCTCAGCATCACGCGCAGCACAATTCGCTGGGGCATTCCCGTGCCGGGAGAAGAGCCGCACGTCTTCTACGTCTGGTTCGATGCTCTGACCGCGTATCTCAGTGCAGTCGGCGGCCCGAATTACGAGAAATCTGGATACTGGCCCGCCGATCTCCACCTCGTCGGCAAGGAAATCATTCGCTTCCACGCCGTGTACTGGCCCGCCTTCTTGATGGCCGCCGGCCTCCCGTTGCCAAAACAAATCTGGGCGCACGGCTGGCTGCTCATGGACAGTGCCAAGATGAGCAAGTCGCTCGGCAACGTCGTTCGCCCGCGGCCGATCGTGCACGTCCTCGGCATGGATGCGCTTCGCTACTATCTTCTGCGCGAGACCGTTTTCGGGCAGGACGGCAATTTCAGTTACGACGCGCTCGTCCAGCGCTACAACAGCGACCTCGCCAACGGCCTCGGCAACCTCGCCAGCCGCACCGCTGCGATGATGGAGAAGAACAGCGGCGGCAAGATCCCCAAGCCTGCCGCGCTTCAACCTCAGGACAGCGCATTGGCCGCGCAAGCTCAAGCCGCGATCGGCGAAGTTTTGGGGCTGTGCGACAACCTTGCATTCTCTCGCGCGCTGGAGCAACTCTGGTCGCTGATCGCCATGACGGACAAATACCTTACGACCGAGCATCCCTGGTCGCTCGGTGAGAGTGACGCCGAGCAGCAGCGCCGCGCCACGATTCTCTGGACCACCGCGGAAGTTCTGCGAATCGTAACGGCATTGACGCATCCTGTCTTGCCGGAGAGCACAAAAAAAGTGTGGTCTCTACTCGGGCAGCCGGGGCAGCCTGGGTCTATTGCGCTGGACGATTTGAGATGGGGACAGCTTGCGCCGGGTACGCCGCTGGGCAAGTCGCAAACGCTTTTCCCGCGCATCGAAAAAGCAGAAGCAATCGAGAGGATGGAATCCATGGAAAAAGAAGCACAGAACGCCCCGTCGCCGGTCATCACGCCAGAGCCTGCGGGCACGGCCACGCCCGCTGCCGGCGGAGCCGCTGCTGCTGTGGCTGCGCCGCAAGCAGTGCCGGAGAAAATCGGCATTGAGGACTTCGCCAAAGTCGAGATGCGCGTCGGGCAAATCAAGACCGCCGAACGCATCGTCGGTGCAGACAAGCTGTTGAAGCTCACCGTGGACATCGGCACGGAGATTCGCCAGATTTGCGCCGGCATCGCCCAATACTACGAGCCGGAAAAATTGATCGGCCGCAAAGTCGCCGTCGTCGTTAATCTCGCGCCGCGCAAGCTCCGTGGCGTCGAATCCAACGGCATGATCGTAGCCGCGTCCGTCGGCCCCGAAGGCCGACCCGTCCTCGCCGGCTTCCTCGAAGAAGTCGAAATCGGCGCGCGCTTGAAATGAATCCGCGTTCTCAGTTTTCAGTTGTAAGTATGGAAGTCGGAATGCAAAGACGGGGAAACTTAATGCAAGGAGAAACTCTGACTTATCCTTTTCCTCTTCTTTAGTGAGAGCTGAAAACTGATCACTGATCACTTTGAAATGGAACTCATCGACTCACACGCGCACATCGACTTCCCGCAATTCGCCGAAGACCGCGAAGCCATGCTCGATCGCGCGCGCGCGGCAGGCGTGACGGCGCTCCTCGCTATCGGCACTGGTCCAGGTCCGGAGAAACTCGATTCCGCCCTGCCATTTGCCGAACAACATGATTGGATTTATGCCACTGTTGGCATTCATCCCCACGAAGCGAAGGAAGTAACGCAGCAACATTTGGCTGAGCTAGCCCGGCTGGCGAAGCATCCCAAAGTCATCGCTTGGGGCGAGATCGGTCTCGACTACTACTACGATCATTCACCGCGCGACGTGCAGCATCGCGTCTTCTGCGACCAGATGGCCCTTGCGCAGCAGGGAAAGCTTCCCATCATCATTCATTGCCGCGATGCCTGGTCTGATTGTCTGCGCATGATCGAAGAACGCTGGCGGCCAACTGGCCTAGGCGGCATCCTGCACTGCTTCACCAGCACGCTCGAAGATGCGCGGCGCGGAATCGAAATGGGTTTTCTGATTTCTTTTGCGGGGAATTCAACCTATCCGAAAACGCAGAACCTTCGCGACGTTGCGAAGGAATTGCCGCTCGAAAAGATCTTGATTGAGACGGACGCTCCGTATCTTGCGCCGCAGCCTTACCGCGGCAAACGCAACGAGCCAGCCTACGTTGCCGAAGTAGCGCGCACGCTCGCGACTGTGAGAAACTTGTCGCCAGACGAAGTTGCCGCCGCCACCTCCGATAATTTTCGGCGCTTCTTCGGTCTCGCTCGGCCGGCAACTCTCGCGGCCCCAGGTTTCAAGGACAAGGGTTAGATCAGGAGATTTGCTATCGCGCTGCTCACGGCTAAAGAGATTTTTGATCTCGTCCGCGACGATCTCGTCTTGGTCGAGGAAGAGCTCACGCGACAAAGTGATGCCGCCTTTCCGCCCGTCTCTGAAATCACCGCGTATTTGCTGGGCGGAGGAGGGAAGCGCATGCGTCCCGCGCTCCTGTTCCTTTCCGCAAGCTACGCGGGCCGCAAAGATCGCAGCGCCATCCGCCTCGCCGCCGTCGTCGAACTTTTGCACAGCGCCACGTTGATTCACGACGACGTTATCGACAGTGCTGACACGCGCCGCGGCCGTCCCTCCGCGAATTCAAAATGGGGTAATCATCGCAGCGTCCTCACTGGCGATTGGCTGTACATGCAGTCTTTCCAGATGGCCCTGGAAGAGCGCAATTTTCGCATTCTCGACATTTTGATCGACTTGACTCAGAAAATGGTCGAAGGCGAATTGATCCAACTCGAAAAAATCGGCCGCATCGATGTGACCGAAGAAGATGCGCTGCGGCTGGCCACCTACAAGACGGCATGCTTGTTCAGCGGCTGCGCGCGGCTCGGCGCAGTGCTGGGCGGTCTCGAGGGTAAAGAAGAGCAGGCGCTTGCCGATTACGGGCGATACGCGGGCCTGGCGTTTCAACTTGTCGACGATTTGCTGGATTTTACGGCCTCAGCGGAGCAACTCGGCAAACCTGTCCTCAGCGATTTGAAAGAAGGCAAGGTCACGTTGCCGCTGATCTACGCGATGGAAAACGGCCACCGTGACGCGCGTGAGCTGGTCGCGCGAGTATTGGAAGAAAAGGAATTTATTTCTGTTCGTCCGGAAACAATCGTTACACTCGTTCACGAGTCCGGCGCGCTCGACCGGGCGCGCAATCTCGCTCAGGACTACGCGCAGCGCGCCAAGGCTTGCCTCAACGGCCGCCCGGATTCCGAGTATGCGCGCGCACTTGCCACGCTTCCGGACTTCATTCTCGATCGAGAGAATTAGTAAGAGTTGCCGAATAGGGGCGCAGCATGCTGCGTGCCTACAAAAAGAATGTTAGACGCGAGAACCGACTGCTTCTTGTCACATGCTTCCATTTAAGCTCGTGTATCACGAAAGTTACGACCTGAACCTTGGCCCGCACGTTTTTCCATCGCAGAAATTCCGCCTCATTTATGAATTGCTTCTCCGCGAAGGCATCGCCATGCCGCAGGATTTTCTTCGCCCCGATCCCGCGACCGACGGGGACATTCTTCGCGTCCACACGCCGGGCTGGGTGCGCAAACTAAAGACCGGCACGCTGACCGCCAGCGAAGTGATGCTTCTCGAAGTGCCGTATTCGCCGGAACTGGTCGAGGCGGTGTGGCTTGCCGCCGGTGGAAGCATTCTCGCGGGGCAATTAGCGCTACGCGACGGATTCGGTGCGAATCTCAGCGGGGGATTTCATCACGCGTATCCGGGACATGGCGAAGGCTTCTGCGCGATTCACGATGTGGCGGTGGCGATTCGAAAGCTGCAGGCGGATGGCGCCGTGAAAAAAGCAATGGTTGTCGACACGGATGTGCATCACGGGAACGGAACCGCAGCTATCTTTCGAAACGACCCCACGGTCTTCACGATTTCGATTCATCAGGAAAACAATTATCCGGCGCACAAGCCGCCATCGAGCATCGATCTCAACATGGCCGACCGCGCCGATGACGATGAGTATCTGGGTGCGTTGATTCCAGCGGTGCAAAAGGCGCTCGATGAATTCCGGCCCGATATTCTTTTTTACGTTGGTGGCGCTGACCCCTACTGCGAAGATCAGCTCGGTGGACTGTCACTAACGAAAAAAGGATTGAAGCAACGGGACCGGCAGGTTTTCGAGGAAGCGCGCCGCCGCAGAATTCCGGTGGCGACGACACTCGCTGGCGGCTACGCGCGCCAGGTCGAAGACACCGTGCAGATTCACGTGAATACGATCGCAGCGGCGAGGGAAATTGCCGATGAGGGCAGTAGTGCGGGACATTCGGTCGAATAGTGAGGATCCAGATGGCTGCCGGGGAGTGCAGGCATCTGGATTTTTTGTACCGCTATTGGCGGATCCCACAGGATCCAACCGGCCGCCTACCCGGGACGGGTATGCTCCGGAGCCGTAGCGGAGTGGTTCGTACCGTCCGGTCGCACCTCAAAGAATGTCACCTATGGTTGTGTCGACGGTGATACGAGTCGCGGAAATGTTACCCGCAACGTGGGCAAGAGTGTTTCCATTGAGATCGAACTGATCGATAGTGAATTTTCCTGTATAGCTGTTCCCGCTTGCATCCAACGTCACGTCTTCGCGAATGTTTGCCGGGCCAATCAGATTCCCATTGAGGTCGGAGCTCAGGGCAAAGTGATTCAGTTTATAGGTGTGGTTTCCCGTCTTCTCCCACACGCCGAGGCAGAAATTGCTGGTGGCGGGGGGCCGTGAAGAATTGAGGATTTCTGTGCCATCGCTGTGCCATTGGGAAAATCCCATGTCTATGATCGTTCCGTCAGGGATGCCCGTCGTGCCCTCGGAGACGAACTTGACATGCCAGAACCCCACGATGGAAACCTCTTCGGTTTTCCTCTGTTGGCTGACCGCAGGCTGAGCCCTAGTCTGACTCGCGTTGAGCAGCGGCGCCGATCGCTCCAGCAAGCTGGTTGCGGCAGCTGTTGTGACTTGCCCATCAGACGCCCCGCACTGTGCATTTGTATTGAGCGCGAAGAAGGTCGCCACCAGGACTACGCCGAATACCACAGACATCGTTCGAATCATCTTTTTCATAGGAATTCCCCTTTCGGTCGGCAATGGCCGGCCAGCGGGAACTTAGCATTCTTGATGGGCGGGAGCGCAATGCAGGGAATCTGTAGTGAGGGTAAAGCTTTGGTGAAGCCGTAACGAATTGAAAACAAAGCTGTTTATTGTGAGCTCAGAGGTCGAGTGCTATACTGCGCGCCTAGACAGGGCCAATACTTTGCCTCCAGGTCTGATCAAATTCGAACAATTTGAGTTGGATTGTTCCCGCTATGAGTTGCGCCACAGGGGGCGTGCGCAGAAGCTAGAAAAGATCCCGATGGAATTATTGTTGTTGCTGGTGACGGCGGACGGTCGACTCGTAAGCAGGGGGGAGATAGAAGAAAGGCTCTGGGGCAAGGGAGTCTTCGTAGACACGGAACACGGCATCAATACGGCGATTCGCAAGATACGCCAGGTTCTCAGGGATGATCCAGGGCACCCGCGGTTCGTGCAAACCGTGCAGCGGAAAGGGTACCGATTCATCGCCGACGTGACCAATATCCGGGAAATACAAAGCCAAAATGATGGTGCCGCGAAGGGTGAGGAGTTCATCCCTTCCCGGGGCAGCGAACCGAGCCGCATGAATCAATCGGAGCCCGGTACTGCGGGCGCCGACGATGGGGCGGTTCCCGTGAGACGTGCAAGCCGCCGTTTGGTCTGGAGTGGCATCGCGGCAGCCATTCTGCTCGGGTGGCCAGCGTACAAGTTCGTGTTGCCTCGCATCGAACGCCACGGAGCGCAGCCGGTAGCGATCCGATCCATCGCGGTATTGCCCCTGGATAACATTTCCGGTGATGCCGCAGAAGAGTATTTCGCGGACGGGATGACGGATGAGCTAATCACAATGCTTGCGAAGTACCGGTCGTTGCGAGTCATATCCCGGACTTCGGTGATGCAGTACAAAAAAGTGCGGCGGCCGTTACCCGAGATCGCCCGCGAGTTAGGAGTAGACGGAATTGTTGAGGGGGCAGTCGCACGGTCGCAGGGGCGCGTAAGGGTAAGCGCACAGTTGGTCTATGCGGCGACTGACACGCATCTGTGGGCAGAGAGTTACGATCGTCCCGTCGGAGACGTACTGTCTTTGCAGCAAGAGCTCGCCCAAAGTATCGCGGAACGCGTAAAGGGCGCTTCCTCGCTTTCTGCATTCAGCGGAAACCCCGCTCACGCCCCGGCTAACGCGGGGGCGCGAGACGCTTATCTTCGGGGAAGATTCTATTGGTTTTCGGATAGTTATGAGAAGAGCCGCGAGTTCTTTCAGGAAGCCATCAAACTAGATCCTGCCTATGCCGCCGCCTACGCCGGCTTGGCAGATAGTTACACAGCCGCGACGGTTTCCGGAGAGAACAGCTCGGTCGAAACGATGCCAAAGGCCGAAACGGCTGCGAGGAAAGCGTTGGAGCTGGACGATTTACTTCCCGAAGCCCATCACTCGCTTGCAGCTGTCAAACTCTTCTATCGCTGGGACTGGGAAGGCGCGGAAAAGGAGTCCGAGCGTGCGATTGAGCTAAACCCGAGTCTTGCGGAAGGGCACCATTTGCACGCCTACATTCTGGAAACAAGGAATCACACGGAAAAAGCCCTTCAGGAAGACAAGCTCACCGTTGAGTTGGATCCTTTCGCGCGTCCGTGGGCGTACGGATATGCGCTGATCCGTGCACGCCGGTTTGATGAGGCATTGAAAGAGTTGAGTCAGCGATCCGAGGCGCGGCCGGACGCCGGGGCGCTGCACGCATTTCTTTCAAATGTTTATTTCCATAAGGGAGATTACGCAAGGGCGATGGGCGAATTGAAGAAGGTACTGGCGATCGAGGGAAATGAGTCGACCGCGAGCGCCGTTGACAAAGCCTACCGCAATGGGGGCTTCCAAGCTGTCAACTTGGAATTCCTGAAGAAGCTGAAGTACAGAGCAATCAAGGAATATGTCTCGCCACTGCGCATGGCGGAGGTTGCTTCGGGAGCAGGGCGAAGAGAAGAAGCAATCCAGTACCTGGAACAGGCATTTCAGCAGCGGGATGCACAGCTCATACATTTGCAGCACGATCCAGATCTTGACTCCCTTCATGCCGATTCACGCTATTGGGCCATCGTGAAGAAGATGGGCATGCCGCCACTTCAGTGACTTCTTTCTCCCAGATTTTGCGCTGGTTTTTGAATGCCATGCCACAGTCGACGAAGGCCTCACTTTGTCACTGAGGAGCAGTGGCTTCGAGCGAGGGCGAGGGAGGAGCCAGGGCGCGGCGAACGGCGGCTGCCAGTTTTGGCTCAAAGCCATCGGATTCGAAGCCCTCCGAACGAAAGGCAATTTTGCCCATGCGATCGATCACCATCACGGTCGGGAAGGAATTGACGGTGAAGAACCGGTCGAGGCCATCCGCGAATACGACCGGCGTGCGAGGCTTGTCTGCCTCCAGATACGGCGCCACGAGAGATTCATCTTCGTCACAGTCGGCGGCCAGAAAATACACATCCGGATTCGCCTGGAAGTCCGCGGCGACGCGAGCGAAAAGAGGTTCAAGCGCGTGGCAAGGGCCGCACCAAGTCGCCCAGAAATTGACAACGAGAACTTTTCCCTTCGTGTCTTTCAGCGAAAAGGCCGTGCCTTCGGGGGCTTTCCTGAGCGTGAAATCCGCGGGTTCCCGGGCGTCCGCATTTTTCTTTGGCTTGGCTGCGATGGAGGCTTGCGAGACTTCATCGTAAGTACGAAGCAAATACTCGCCCAGACCATCATCAGAGCCATGGGCAATCCGCCAGACATTGCCCAATTTCTGCCGGATCGCGCGACGGCCGGCGGTTTCATTCGTTGCGTCGGCCCAGGCGAAGGCGCGGGCGTATTGCTGGATCGCGCCATTCAAATCTTTTTTCATTTCGGCGATTTCACCGAGCTGTTCCGCGGCCGTCGCGCTGGGGAGGATCGCGTAACTCGCCGCGAAATCCTTTTGCGCCGCTACTGTGTCCTTCAATTTCAGTTCGAGTCTTCCGCGCAACGTCAGCACAGACATGCGGTCGCGTTTCTTCTCCGTGGCCCACTCTTCCTGGGAAACCCTTGGCGATTTTTCCACGGAAGAGCTGCGCTCGACAAAGTCCAACACGTGGGTGGCATAGTTTGCGGCTCGGTGGAGAGCGGCTTCGTCGCCGTTCTGTTCGAGCAGCTGAATTGTCAGGATGGTCATGGAGATGTCGTCAGGGCTGAGAGCGACGATTCGCTCCCCGTAACCAGCGGCGCGCGCGTTATCCCGCAATTGCAGGCTAGCCTCCACAAGGGCACGGTAAATCTGAGGACGCTGGCGCGAATCCGGATATTCCTTCAAGAAGGCCTCCAGATTCCGGACCAGCGCCGCGCGGTCGTTTCCGGCTTTGCTGATGGCTTGCTGCAATTCCTCTGCGGGCGATGGCTGCTTGGCGGAGGAGGCCGGATTCGACGCGGCGACTTTGGACGATGGTGGCATTGGGTTCTGACTCTTTTCGTCTTGCGCAGGGGTCTGACCGCAGAGTGGAGAAGCCGCCCCGCAAAGAAAAAGAATCGAAGTCGCGCACGCAGAGAAGAGCCGGGAATTCATACATTTGAATTCTAAGGGTATCGGAAAGAATTGTCGCTAGCTCTTAGATGTTTTTTCGAGAACGAGAGCTTAAATTTGCACGAGGCTATTTCGTGGCGCTCACGCGAATTTCGCCCGAGACGGTATGCACGTCCGCGCGTCCGCCACCGCTGCCCATGTGGGCCCGAAGAGAATGCTTGCCCTGCTCCTCGATGACGATCGGAATGTCGGTGCGAATCTCACCGGAGACCGCTTCCGCCGAGAGATGGAGATTCGCAGAAGCCGGGATGCTGAGTTGTACGGTACCGGATACCGTTTTCAGCTCCCAGTAGCTGTCCGCGCCTGGGTTTCCCTGCACAGAAACCCGTCCCGAGGCGGCATGCGATTTCACATCCTTTGCCGCGCCTTGAATCTCGACTTCGCCGCTGGCGGTATCCGCTTCGACGCGCCCTCCCGGATTAGATACGCGAATAACGCCGGAAAGGGCGTTCACGCGCACATCGCCCCGAGTGTTCGAGACCGTCACACTTCCCGAGGCGGATGATACGCGGACATCATTGCCTATATCAGAGGCCGACACCGACCCGCTGGCGGTGGTAAGTTGGACGTCGCGCTCGATTTTTTCGACACGGATGGCCCCCGAAGCGGCTCGCACTTTTACGGGGCCGCGCACGCCGCGAATCGTCTGCGCGCCGGACGCGACGGTGGCGCTGACTTCCGTGTCGCGCGGCACCTGGATCGTGTAAGCGATGCTGACGTTGCGCATGCGAGACATTTCCTTGCCGATGCGAACGGTGTCGCCTCTTTGCTCGATGGGAGGATTCGCGAGAGTATCGTCCAAACGCTTCTGCGGATTGTCAAAGCCGAATCCCGATGCGCGCACTTCACCGCGCACGTGCACTTTGCCGTCAGCGCTGCCTGTGATGTCCACGTCACCAGAGGCGTTGGTCAGTTCCAGGCGGAGTGGACCGCTAACGTTATAGCTGCGATCGAAGGCGCCGCTAACCGAAGGCCCGCTGTTGCAGCCGGCCAGGACAACGACGGCCGAAAATAGCTCGAGCGGCAAGAAAAGACTGCGGTGGCGCGCCATTCATCCTCCGTAACGGTCGAGAGACTTGCTCTGAGCTGCCCCACATATAGTTACGCAATTGCAGAGAATTATGTTCCCTGCGCAGCCTTGGCGGAGCGCCGGCCGAGGGGCGAAAGAGTCTCGTTGAGAGAGCCCTGGCGATAACCCTCGAGGTCCAGGGCAACATACACGAAGCCGGCCGCTTTCAGCCGGTCCGCCATGGCGGCGGCCATTTCGGGCGCGAGTGCGCGAGGCATTTCTTCGGGCGATATTTCCACGCGTGCAAGCCTGTCGTGGAGCCGCACGCGGAATTGGCGGAAACCAAGCGCGCGCAAAGCCGCTTCTCCGCGCTCGACAAGTCCAAGACGCTCTGATGTCACTTCCGTGCCGTAGGGCAAGCGCGAAGCGAGGCAAGCGGAGGCGGGACGGTCCCAGGTGGGCAAACCGGCACGCTGTGAGAGAAGACGAATCTCCGCCTTGGCAAGGCCGACATTGAGAAGAGGCGCGAGAACCTGATGCTCCTTGGCGGCGCGATGGCCGGGGCGAAAATCGAGCGTGTCATCGGCGTTCACACCGTAGGCGACGGCGGCAAAACCGCGCGCCTGCGCTAATTCGTCCAACACGGAAAACAGCTCATCTTTGCAGAAGTAGCAACGGTCGGCCGCGTTCGCACGGTAGGCGGGATTATCCATTTCGTGCGTTTCGATAAATTCGTGGCGCACGCCCAACTTGCTCACAAACTCTTCCACTATGGTGCGATCGTGAGCAGAGTAACTCGGCGAGAGAGCAGTGACGGATAAGGCTTGGTCACCCAGCGCCTTGTGAGCTGCCCAGGCCAGATAAGCGGAGTCCGCGCCACCGGAAAGCGCGACGATGAGCGAAGGAATTTCGGCCAGGCGAGCGAGCAGAAGATGTTGTTTTTCTTCCGCGGACAGAGCAGCGCCCTCTGCAGGGCGAATATGAATGAGCTCTTTCATCCCAGTGCTGAGTATATCTCAGAGTGCCGCTTGCAGAGCAGATTGGGCCGCAGAAGAAATCACTTGAAATCCAGAAGCACATCAACCGTGTTCTTGCCCGCATCCGTTTGCAGCCAATGGCCAACGTTTTCGTAGTGCACCGGCAACTCTCCGAAGACCTGCTCCTGGTGCGTTTGCAGCGTTGCCAGAAGATCCTCGAACTTTGCTTTGTCGAAAATTGCACCGGCAGCGAAGGGCCATGCATTTTGCAGCTTTCGCTCGGCAGCAGGGGAAATTCCAGTGAGGACCATTTTGCCGAAGTGAAATTGCGGCCCTTCTTGAATGCTCACCGAATAGGAAACAGTGTGTGCCTGATCGTCATACGCTGGAAGCGGATTAAGCTTTGCCTCGAGGTAGCCGCGATGAGCGTATTCTTCGCGAGCGCGGTCCCAGGCTGCTTCGATTTGCATGCCATCGGCGGTATCTCCGTCCTTGATCCCAAGCAGGCCGCTCAGCGTGAATTCCGACACGAGTGTGTTTCCCGTCCAATGGATTCCTTTCCAGCGATATACCGCGCCTGGCGCTACCGGCACGTACACTGGAATTTGCGAGGGCAGCTTCTGATTGGGATCGCCCGTCAGCCGCACCTCCGGCGGCCCGAGCTTCGCGCGCAGGAATCCTTGCTGCAGATAAATGGGCTTTATCGCTTCGGAGAGAAAAAGATCGATGGTCATTCGGGAATAGGGCTTTCCCAGTATCTCGGATAGGTGTTGCTGTACGGCTTTGGAGGCCAAAAGGGAGGGATCGCTCAATTCCAGCTTTGCGATTTGGAGTGCGGTGCCTGCGACCCGGATTTCCTGCACGTTGCCTTCACCATTTGGATTAGGGATCACGGTGTGCTCGAGCGACACTTGCACTCCGCGTGCCGAGAGCAAATCCTTCACTGCTTCACCGGCCTGCTCCACTGCGGCCCCGGCTTCGGGCAGTGTTCCGTCAAAGAAAGGAAATTTGTTGCGGATGGCATCGCCCAGCGCCAAATCCGTGAACCAGGGAATATTGTCGAAGTAGACGGGGATTCGAGGCGATTCCTCCACGTGATAGGTCACTAGGATGCCGGCGATCTTCGTCTGGAAGTTGTAGCTCACTTTGGCGAAAAGCCCGGTTTGCACGAGCCTGTCGGCAGCGGTTTGCAAATCATTCCGGCCGATCTGGGCGCCGGCGATCAGGCCGGTTATCGCGATGACCTGAGCCTCGGTGAGGAGTTTTTCGCCGTCGGCGTGGACTTCACGCAATGGCGCCATGTCGTCCGGAGCTTGCGCAGAAGCTGGGAACCCGGCCGGTAACAAGAAGAGCGAGAGAGTTGCGAGACACGGGCGAAAATAGAGAAGCATGTTTCTATAGTAGCGGAAACGGCCCTGACTACTCCACGGTGACGGATTTGGCCAGGTTGCGCGGCTGGTCGACGTCGCAACCGCGCCGTACCGCGATGTGATAAGCGAGCAATTGGAGAGGGATGATTTCCAGCAACGGCACGAGCAACTCCGGCGCGGGCGGAAGTTCGATGATGTGATCGGAGGCTTCGCGCGCGAGATGATCTCCCTTGGTGACAATGGAGATGACGATACCGTCGCGCGCCTTGACTTCCTTGATATTGGAAACGCTCTTCTCGTACCGCGTCATCGCGTCGGGATCGGATTCGTCACGCGTCGCTAACACCACGACCGGCAGGTTTTCGTCGATGAGCGCGTTGGGGCCGTGCTTCATTTCGCCCGCGGGATAACCTTCCGCATGAATGTAGGAAATCTCCTTGAGCTTCAGCGCACCTTCGAGCGCAATCGGGTAGTGAATCCCTCTGCCGAGATAGAGAAAATCGGTGTAGCGGAAAAATTGCCGCGCCAGGTTTTCGTAGAATCCCGATTCATCCGCTTGCAGAACTGTTTCGATCTTGTGGGGAATGCGCGTGAATTCCTGCATCAGGATTTTGGCGGCGTCTTCGGTCAACTTGCCGCGAAGCTGGCCGAGGTAGGAAGCGAGCAGAAGCAGCGCGGTCAATTGCGAAGTGAAAGCTTTTGTGGAAGCCACGCCGATCTCCGGCCCGGCGTGCGTCGGAATCGTACCGTTAGCTTCACGCGTGATCATGGAACCGATCACGTTGCAGATCGCCAGCGAGGGCGAGCCCTTCGATTTTGCTTCGCGCTGGGCGGCCAGCGTGTCCGCCGTTTCGCCGGATTGGCTGATGCACACCGTCAGCGTGTTCGAATCGATAATGGGGTCGCGATAGCGGAACTCACTGCCGTAATCCACTTCAACAGGCACTCGCGCCAGGCGTTCGATCATGAATTTCGCAGCCAGAGCCGCGTGCCAGCTCGTGCCGCAGGCAACGATGCGCACGTTCTGAAACTCGCGGAACTGCTTTTCCGTAATCGCCATCTCATCCAGGAAAATTTTCCCGGTGTCCTGTGAGATGCGGCCGAGCATGGTATCGCGCACGGCGCGCGGCTGCTCAAAAATTTCTTTCTGCATGAAGTGCTTGTAGCCGCCCTTTTCCGCCATGATGGGGTCCCAGGCGACGTGGTGCGCGGGACGTTCGACGGGACGGCCGTCGTGGTCCATGACGCGCACGCCTTGTGTGGTCAGCACGGCGATGTCGCCGTCGGCGAGGAAAAACATTTCGCGCGTGTGCTGGAGCAGGGCGGGGATGTCGCTAGCGACGAAATATTCTCCATCGCCGAGTCCAATCACCGATGGCGGGCCCAGGCGCGCGGCAACAATCTTCCGGGGATCTTTCGCGGAAAGGAACACCAGCGCGTAGATGCCGCGCAATTCTTTCAATGACAGGCGCACTGCTTCCTCGAGCGGCATCCCGCCCTGCGAGTGCTTTTCCACAAGGTGCGCTACGATCTCGGTGTCGGTTTCCGTGGCGAACTTGTGTCCCCCTTTCTGCAGCTTTTCCTTTAGCTCGAGGTAGTTCTCGATGATTCCGTTGTGGACGACGACGATTTGGCCAGTGCAGTCGCGATGCGGGTGGGCGTTCTCTTCGGTGGGACGGCCATGGGTGGCCCACCGCGTGTGACCGATGCCGTAGGTGCCTTCCAGCGGGGACCTGGCGATGACCTCTTCGAGATTGCGAAGTTTGCCTGGAGCGCGGCGAATGTCCAGCTTGCCAGCCTGGGTTACGACGGCGATGCCCGCGGAATCGTAGCCGCGATACTCGAGCTTACGCAGACCTTCAATGATGACGGGCACAACTTTCTTGGGCCCGATATAGCCTACTATTCCGCACATCCGCGGTGTCTCCTCAAAGAGTTTCTAGCAGCGTAGCACGCTGGCTGTTTTACCAAGATGAATACCACGAAACCTATCCCGAATCAGATTACGGCCGGGAGGCAGAGCCTGCCGCCCCCACAAGCTCGTAGGACTTGAGATTGTCGCTGGCATCAAAGTGAAACGTAACGCGCGCCGTTGCAGGCTGGAGCGTGTCCGAATCCACATGATGAACGACAGCCACAATTGCACGAGGATCACCCGTGTTTTCTACGGGAAAATTCTGAGAACTAAGGTAAAACATTACTCGCGATTTGGCAGTGCCCGCGGGCATCTGGGAGTCCAGCATCTCGTCGATCGGCCGCAGACGCGGATCGGGAGTGTGCCCGCTCGGCTTGCATCCTCGGAGCGCCAGCATCGCGAAAACGTCAAGCAGGAAGAGGCCGGCCAGGGATGGGAATGAGCTCCTTGAGGGATTGCGCAGGTGTTTCACGAGGGAGGCCGCTCAGTCCACGATCTCGAAGCGGTATTCTTCGATGACCGTGTTGGTGAGCACTTCTTTTGAAATATGCTCGAGCTGTTTCTGTGCTTCATCGCGGCTCCAGCCATCGAGATTCAAAACGAAGAATTTGCCCTGGCGGACGTCGCGCACGGCGGAGTAGCCGAGCCCGGAGAGGGCGTGCTGGATCGTTTGTCCCTGGGGATCGAGTACGGTGCGTTTTGGCATTACCCAGACGTGTGCTTTCATGCCGTCAGTATAACATTGCCTTTGACTGCTTCATGCTCCAGGCCTTTCGCCGGCAGGCAGAAAGGCGTGTTCGAAGCCCATCTCGACGATTCGCGTCAGCTCGTCTTCCTGTAAACCCATGCGCGCGGCGTTTGCATACTCTTCGTGCAGAGTGGTGTGAAACATGGCCGGATCATCGGTGGAGAGCACAATGGGTATCCCGTGGCGGAGGAGTTTGGGGAGCGGATGATCTTCGATTCTTGCATCCTGGCTACCGAGTTGCCGGGCGAGGGCGGCCGTTTTCATATTGCTCCCCGGGCATATTTCAAGCGGGAGCTTGCGCTCTGCGAGCAAATCCATTAACTCCGGATCGTGGATCGCGGCGATTCCGTGGCCGATGCGTTCTGCTCCCAGCAATTCTATGGCTTCCCGAATTTTCTCCGGCCCGCCGACCTCGCCTGCGTGCATCAAGCGGTGCAAACCCATTTGAGCGGCGCGGTCGTAGACGAGGCGGAATTCCTTTGTCGGGACACTGAGCTCGTCGCCGCCGATGCCGAAGGCCACGATAGCTTTCGAACCGCAGCGCTTTGCGCATTCGACGACTTCCATCGCTGAGTCCGCGCCGAATTGGCGGGCCGCGTCGAACACCCACTGGAATCGGAGCCCGCGTCTTTCAAATGGCTCGGTGCCGCGGAGGAGGGCTTCGAAATTCGCCTCCGGCCGCTGCTTCCTAAGGAGCATCACGCCGATAGAAAGGGTTACCTCCGTATAGGTCACACGTTGCGTGAGCAAATGTTCGGCAAGGTCGCTGGCGATGAGCGCATAGTCCTGAGGGTCGCGCAAGAACGAAGTGACCCATTTAAAAGCTTCGATGAATTCGGGAAAGTTGCGGTAGGCGTAGCGCAGTCGAACTTCCTCTTCGGTCATGACCACACCTTGACGGGCCGTGAGCGCGCAGACGGTGGCAGGCTGGATGGAGCCTTCGAGATGGAGGTGCAGCTCGGCCTTGGGCAGGGAAGCAATCCGGTTGGAGAGCAAGGGCGGTGTCATCCGCGAAAGATTAGTGCGGCAGCTGCGGCCGGCCGGCGTTTACCCACGCCGTAAGCCAGAAAGAGCCCACATCGGTTGCCGCGTCGGAGAGCTGCCGAATCAAAATTGCGGCGGCTTGGTTGTAGAAGCGGTCGTAATACTCGTCGGTGAAGGAATTCTCCCCGCGGCGCGCGTTGCGGTCGGCGAGAAGTATGGTCTCCAGCCAGCTATGAGAACCAAGGCAAGCCTCGAAAGCACGATCCGTAGGGTCGCTGATGAAAAACGCATCATTTGGCCGCATCGGGAAAAAAGACGAATAGCGGTCGATCAGCGTGGTTCCAAATCGCTCGTTGACTGCCAGCTGGCTGCTCAGGTGACCGTCAAAATTATCGGTTGTGTTGAAGGGGTCATGCGCCTCCGCCACGTAATTCGCGAGTATGGCTGCGTCCAGTTTTGCTTCTTCCCACTTCCCGTCCTTCAATGCTTCGGTCAATTTTTTACTGTACACACCAATCTGCCAGGGAAGCAGGCCGTTCGCTTCCAGCTTAGTTTTGCCAAACTTCGTCACCGCGGCTTTGTAGTCGCGGGGCAGGGTCTCGAACGGAAATCGCCCGTACTTGTCGAGAGCAATGAAGTGATTGTGCCGCTCGGCCGGAGTTTTCGCGATTACGTCCAGCGGATCGGTGACGTGCTGCAACAGGAAGCTGCGGTTTGTGTCGAAGAACTCCCGGATACCCTGCGGCAGGGTGTCGACAGCTTTGTTGACGACGAGCCTGTGCCCACTTCTTCCCCACGCGCGCGAATTCTGGGGAGAGAAAAGGAATAGCGCGAGGCACGCGAGCGCGACTCCCGCGCGTCGCCCTGTAGGCTGAAAAGACCATCCATGCATTCTGCGATTCCTCTTACACGCGATTCGCTGCTCTTAGAGTACTGTGCTTCCGGCCGTAAAAATAATAGAGCACCAAGCCCAGGATCATCCAGCCAAAGAACCGGATCCAGTTCATGATCGGCAGGCCGGCCATAAGCAGGAGGCATGTGAAAATCGTGATGATGGGCGCCAGCGGTCCGCCGGGGGCGCGGAAAGCCCGCGGCCGGTCCGGCTCCCGATAGCGAAGAATGAGCACCCCTGCCGCGACCAGAGCAAACGCGAACAGGGTGCCGATATTCGAAAGATCGGCAAGCGTTCCGATGTCGAGCAGGCCTGCTGGAATACCGACCACGAATCCCGCCATCCATGTCGAAAAATCCGGCGTCTGAAATCGCGCATGCACACGCCCAAATATTCTCGGGAACAGGCCGTCACGCGACATGGCAAACCACACACGGGCTTGGCCGAGCTGGAAGACCAGCAGGGAAGAGATCATGCCCATGAGCGCGCCGATTAGCACCACCAGGCGAACGCCCGAGAAATGAAGTTTCTTGAGTGTGTTGACAACCGGGGCCGCGTCGTCCACCAGTGTGTCCCAGCGAATCAACCCGGTGAGCACCACTACCACGGCAATATACAGAAGCGTGCAAATCACCAGCGTTGCGATGATGCCGATGGGCAGGTCGCGTTGGGGGTTTTTACATTCCTCGGCGGCGGTAGATACCGAATCGAATCCAATGTAGGTGAAGAAGACGATTGAGCCGCCCGTCAGAATTCCGGGCCAGCCATTTGGTGCGAAGGGATGATAGTTCGCGGGATGGATGTGTTTGAATGCAAAAGTCACGAATACCAGAATGGCAATTATTTTCAGAAGCACCATGATGTTGTTCGTTCGCGCCGACTCTTTGATGCCGCGCACCAGAATCACCGTCAGCAGCATCACGATGATGAAGGCGGGCCAGTTAAACCCAAAATGCCAGCCCGGCGCGTAGAGCGCGTTTCCCTGCAGGTCGCTCAATCCGCCGGGGAGATAGGCCGGAGAAATCCATCGAGGATCGGGGTGCAACCCGAACCAATCGAGCAAGCCCACCATGTGCGCCGAAAAACCGACGCTTACGGCCATATTGCTGACTGCATATTCAAGAATGAGATCCCAGCCGATGATCCAGGCGATGAGTTCCCCCATCGTCGCGTAGGTGTAGGTGTACGCACTGCCGGCAATGGGAATCATGGCGGCAAGCTCCGCGTAGCACACCGACGCGAAGCCGCACACGATTGCCACCAAAATGAAGGAAAGAGCGATGGCCGGCCCGGCGCCGGGGCGTCCAAACGAAGCGGAATGATGGATCAGGTATTCAAGAAGAGGGGCGTTCAAGATGGACGAAGCTTGAAACTTTTGTCCGGCAATGGCCGTGCCGATGATGGTAAAGATGCCGGAGCCGATGACCGCACCGATTCCTAGTGAGGTCAGGCTCAACCATCCAAGAGACTTTTTTAACCGGACTTCAGCATTTTCCGAATCCGACAGCAGTTGATCGATACTCTTGCAGCGGAAGAGTTCTGATCCCACCCATGCTCTCCGATCCTATCCGGGCAAACCGGAAGCCCGAAATTATATAATGTGGTGTTGAGGAATGAACGCGCCTCAATGTACCCCGAGAAGGCCCGACACGCAACCCGCCGCCGCACCCGCGTTCAAGTGCAGGTCCCTCACATTATGCCTGTTCGAGCTGCGCGTACCGCTCGATAAACTTTTTCGTGCCGCGTCCGGGGAAGCTCACAGACACACGGCGGTCTTCGTCGTCGCCTTCGACGCCAACGATGGTTCCGACGCCGAATCTCGGATGGCGAACTTTGCGCCCCAGCATAGGATTGGCATCGCCGCCGCGCTTCCGAGCGGGGCGCCCGAAGGAACTTTGAGCCGGGGGACGGCGCGGAGTTGCCTGGGCTTGCTTCGGTTCACCGCGCACACGGCGCAGAAATTCTTCCGGCGAATATGAATATTCCGGGTCGGGCTCGTACCGGCGAGTCTCGCCAATATCCGCCATTGATCCGCGAACCGTCTCCACCAGCTCGCTTGGAATTTCGGCAAGAAAGCGCGACGGCAGGGAAGCACGCAGTTGCTGCTCATTGCCGAAGATGCGCCGGTACACGGCGCGCGTCAGCGTGAGCGACTGCCGCGCCCGGGTCATCCCAACGTAAACGAGACGCCGTTCCTCCTCGATTCCTTTTTCTTCGGTGATGGCCCGGCTGTGAGGACAGATGCCTTCTTCCATGCCCGTGAGGAACACGTGGTCGAATTCCAGACCCTTGGTGCTGTGCAAGGTGATGAGAGTCACGCCGGGCTTGCCTTCAAATTGATCCGCGTCACTTACGAGCGCCGCGGCATCGAGGAAATCGGTGAAGGTCTCTCCGGCTTCCATGCCTTCGGCGACGGCACGCGCAAGCTCTTCGAGGTTTTCCAGCCGTGCGACATCTTCCGGAGCGTTGCGGTCCTTAAGCATGGCCATATAGCCGGATTCCTCAAGAACGGCATGAAGGAATCCCGGGGGTTCCTGGGTGGCAAGGGCATCCTGTAATTTGCGGATGAGCTCTTGGAAAGCCCGCAAAGGAGTTACCGCCCGGCCCGCCGATGCACCGGAAACAAATCTTTCAATGGCCGACCACAACGGTATTCCGTCAACGCGTGCGCCTTCGCGGAGCGCGTCCACCGTTGTCTTGCCGATGCCTCGCGGGGGGACATTCAATACGCGGAGCAGCGAAATGTCATCCTCCGGATGCATTGCCAGGCGGACGTAGGCGAGCGCATCCTTCACTTCGGCGCGATTGTAGAAGCTGAACCCACCCACAAGTTTGTAGCGCAGGCCGCGCCGGCGGAAAACCTCTTCGAAGGCTCGGGACTGTGAATTAGCGCGATACTCCACCGCGCACGTCTGGTCCGAATCGTCATTGAGAATGCGCTCGAGCTCGCCGGCGACAAATTCTGCTTCGGCCTGCGCATCCCGCGCCTCTAGATACTTCAGATTCGATCCTGGGCCTTTCTCCGCGCTCAGCGATTTGCCCAACCGCTCAGGATTGTTCGCGACCACTGCGCCGGCGGCGTCGAGAATATTCTGCGTCGAACGGTAGTTGCGTTCCAATTTGACGATTCGGGCGGCGGGAAAATCCCGGGAAAAACTCAGGAGGATGGAAACGTCGGCGCCCCGCCAGCGATAGATCGATTGATCCTCGTCACCCACAACACACACGTTTTGCTTGGGCCCAATCAGCAGTCCCATCAGCTCATATTGGACGCGGTTCGTGTCCTGATATTCGTCCACGTGAATGTATTGAAAGCGTGCTTGCCATTTATGACGCGTGGCCGTGGATTCGCGCAGCAAACGCGCTGACCTGAGGAGCAGATCATCGAAGTCCAGAGCTTTGCTGTCGTGCAGGAGTTTTTCGTACGCCCCGAAAATATCCGCGGTGCGGCGGCCGTCTTGATCGAACGCTTCGGCGCGCAACTGCTCCGCCGTCTGGCCATGATTTTTCGCGTAGCTGATCCGGCTGAGGACATTCCTCGGCGTCAGGTTGTCGTCTTCGATCCGCAGCTTGGTCATTGCCAGCTTGACGGCCGAAATCTGGTCGTCGTCGTCGTAAATGGCAAAATCCCGCGGCAGGCCGGCCGCAGCCGCTTCGCGCCGCAGAAGGCGCGCACAGAGCGAATGAAACGTGGAAAGCCAAGGCTGCGCGGGAGGGACTCCAGCGCGCAACAGGAGATCCGAGATCCGATTGCGCATCTCTTCCGCGGCTTTGTTGGTGAACGTGACGGCGAGGATGGCTTCGGCGGGCACTCCGTTGGCGATCAGATTTGCCATGCGATACGTGATCGCGCGGGTCTTGCCGGTGCCCGCGCCAGCGAGGATCAGCACCGGGCCTTCGGTGGTCTCGACGGCCAGCCGTTGTTCGGGATTCAGTTTATCGAGAAGAGCGAGCATTTGTCCGCGGTGGTTGGAGAAAGTTTGCACATGTCATGTTAGCCGACGGCGGCGATGCGCGCAAACCGGTGCGATTGGGCCTGCCATTTCGAGTTGTTCAGTGTTCCGCGGACCGGCTCAGGTCAATTTCGAAGTACATGAGGCCGCGATTCTTTTCGATGGCCACTATTTCAGGCACATATAGGTGAGCGGTATTCAGAAGCTCGAACTGGCTTCGAAGGTCGAAATAGAGAAGGCCCTGCACGGTGCTATGCGGTGCGACGACGCTCGCTTGCACCCCCGCATCGTGCATGGACCGCTCCACTTCCGTCCATTTCTTGTCCCGTCCGGTCTTCGGGCCGCCCAAGGGGATGGGCAGTCTTTTGCTAGTTACGTTTTTCGTGGAGGGATGGGTGATCACGTCGGCTGCTTCGTCCGGAGAAAGCGGGTACAACGCCTGATGATCTTCTTCGGAGAGAGCCAGGTTTAATCGAATGCGCTCCAGGTTGATTTTCATACTGTCGTCGGAATCATTTCGAAAAACGACCTGCACGGCGATAATTCCTGCCGCAAATGGCGACTTCTTCGGAAACTTCTCCTTGTAGAGTGCGGGATCGCTCCACGGCCGCGCGGTAATGGTCATACCTTCGTGGGATTCCAATGATGTGGCCTTGAGCGAAGAGGGTTGCTGGGAGCCTCTCTGTTGGGCAGCCAGCAGCGAGGCGGCAAGAAAGGGAAGGATGAGGGTTAGTTTTCGCATCGGGTTATAATAGACTTTTCTCATCTTGAGGCCTTCGATTCCTGGGGGCTGTGCAGGGTTGCCCTGCGCCGCGCGCCGGCTGCTGCTGGCGGAGCGCGGACAGACCGGAGCCACGCTTAGTGTATTTCATTTATAGCCTTCTCATGGGCCTCGCGGCCCTTTTGCTGTTGCCCTATTGGCTTGTGCAGGGCCTGCGCCACGGAAAGTATCTCTCTAACCTTGGGGAACGCTTGGGATTCTCATTTCCGGCGCTCGCCAAGCTGCCCGGGCATTCCATGGGTGCGATCTGGATTCATGCGGTGAGTGTCGGCGAAGCCCTTTCCAGCATTACTCTCGCGCGGCGGCTGAAAGAGGCTTACCCCGACCGGCCTCTCATTATCTCGACGACCACAAACACGGGGCAGGCGCTGGCGCGCGAACGCTTGCCCTTTGCCGATGCCGTCATCTATTTTCCGCTGGATTGGGCCTTCTGCGTCCGGCGGGCTCTCGACGCCGCGCGGCCGTCGGTTGTGCTGGTGCTCGAAACCGAGATCTGGCCGAATTTTCTGCGGGAAGCCGGGCGGCGTAAGATTCCCGTACTTTTCGTCAGCGGACGCATATCGGATCGCTCTTTTGCACGCTATCAGAGCTATCTCGGAGTTTTTGGCTTTTTCCTGCGTCCCTTCCTGAGAAACGCACTTTCCAATGCCACCGCCTTCCTGATGCAGAACGAGAAGGATGCGGATCGCGTGCGGGCGCTGGGCGCACCTGCGGATCGCGTGCGGGTCAGCGGAAATTTGAAATACGACCTGGAACTTCCCGCGCCCACACCGCTGTCGAATTGGCTCGCAACCGAGATCAAGCGCAGCGGCCGATCGCCAATCATTGTCGCAGGAAGCGTCGTTGCGACGGAGGAGCCACACGCGCTCATCGCGTTCGGAACTTTGCAAGGCGAGTATCCAAAGGCGCTGCTTGTGCTTGCGCCCCGCAAGCCGGAGTGTTTTGATGACGCCGCAGGGTTCATAGATGAATCGCACCGCAAGTTCATCCGGCGGTCTCGATTGCCGATTCCAGGGCCGGCACAATCGCACGCCAATCAGCCGTCCGATAGTTTCACCATACCCGATGACGTAACCGTCCTCCTGCTCGACAGCATCGGTGAGCTTGCATCGCTATATGGGCTAGCCGACGGTGCATTTGTCGGAGGCTCGCTCGTATCTTCCGGTGGCCACAATATTCTCGAGCCAGCCGCTTTTGGGAAAATTCCCGTATTCGGCTCCTCGATGGAAAACTTCGCCGAAATAGCCTCGCGCTTCGTCTCCGCGGGGGCCGCAATTCAGGTGGAGAGCCCGGAAGACGTCGGGGTCGCCTGGATCGAATTGTTTGGCGATCCGGAGCGTATGAAGAAAATGAGCGAGACGGCGCGCCACTTGGTGGCTGACTCACGCGGAGCGACGGATCGAGCGGTGGCGGAGATTGCGAAACGTCTGGACGGTGCCGGGCGATGAATGTGCCGCCACTATTGCAGAGCCTGCTGTGGCCCCTCTCGCTTCTGTATGGTGTCGGGGTCCGTGCGCGTGTTTGGCTCTATGCCAACAAATGGTTTAAGCAGAAACGCCTGAAGGCAACCGTCATCAGCGTTGGGAATCTGACGGTTGGCGGCACCGGCAAAACACCCATGGTGATTTGGCTCGCCGAAAAATTTCTCTCCGACGGGAAGCGAGTTGCCATACTCAGCCGCGGGCATCGAGGCGCGAATAGCACCAGCGACGAAATCGAGTTGATGAAATTCCGTTTGCGAGGCCGCGTCTTATTTGGTGTCGGCAAGAATCGCTTTGCTGAGGGACACCGGCTCGAAACTCAACAGCCCATTGACGTCTTTCTTCTGGATGATGGTTTTCAGCATCTGCAGCTCGCCCGCGACCTGAATATTCTCCTGATGGATGCGTCTCGACCGCTTGCGGGGGAGTCCTTACTGCCGGCCGGCCGGCTTCGGGAGCCCGTTGCAGCCATGAGTCGCGCAAATTTGATTATTTTTACCCGCGCCGAAACGGGGTCTGGAACGCTCGAGGCGATCGGGAAGCTCGATCAGTATCCGGTTTTCGCTGCCTCCACTCGACTGCTTGGGTTCCACCGTTTCGGCGGAGAGATCACTCCTCTCTCCGCCAATGAAATCGGCGTCGGCCCTTTTTTTGCGTTTTGTGGTCTCGGCAATCCAGACGCGTTCTTCCGCGATCTGGGAAATTGGGGGCTCGCCATTTGCGGCCAAGCAATCTTTCCAGATCACCATCGCTATACGCAGCGGGACATCCTGGAGGTCAGGCAGGCAGGAAAACAGGCTGGTGCGAACGCGTTTGTGACGACCGAAAAGGACGCGCAGAATCTGGGTGGTCTCGAGTTCGAGGAAACCCCGATCTACGTCGCGGTGATCGATCTGGTTGTGACTCCCGAGCTTGATTTCAGAAATGTCCTGGATCAAACGCTGGCAGCCGGCGGCGGAGCGGCGGCGTGAAGATTCTCGTGCGCGCGACGAACTGGGTCGGGGATGCCATCATGGCGCTGCCGGCTCTGCGCGCCGTGCGCACGCGTTTTCCCGAAGCGGTAATCGCGATCGTAGGACGGCCCTATGTTACGGATATTTATCGCGATCAAGAGATGTGCGATCAATTCATTCCGTACGACTCGAAAGGCTTGCACGCAGGGTTTTCCGGCCGCGAGCGGCTTGCAGCCGAACTTCGAGTGCAGAAGTTCGACGTGGCTTTGCTACTGCAAAATGCCTTTGATGCCGCGTGGCTGGCCTGGAGAGCAAATATTCCGGAACGGATCGGCTATGCCCGCGACGCCCGCAGCTTTCTTCTGACCAAGGCGGTGCCTCTCCCTCGGCACCGGGAAATTCCTGCACATGAAAAATTTTATTATCTTGAACTCGTGCGCCGTGCGGGCTGGTTGGATTCCGTGCAGGGCGAAACTTTCATTGGCCTGAGCGTTCCAGAAGGGAAGCGACGGAGTGCCGAAGAGTTTCTTCGAAAAGTCGGCGTGCGCCAAGGCGCGTTGCGAATTGCCATCGGGGCCGGCGCGTCGTACGGATCGGCAAAGTGTTGGCCGCCTTCACGGTTTGCCGAGGTAGCAAACCGGCTCCAATCGGAGGCGGATGCCGAGGTCATCCTCTTTGGAACTGCCGCCGAGGCGACCGTCTCGACGGCCATCTCTGCCGAAATGCGCCGGCCTCCCATTAATCTCACGGGAAAAACCGCAATTGCCGATTTGCCCGCACTGCTCTCGCAGTGCCATCTCTTCATCGGCAACGATTCGGGCGCGATGCACGTAGCTGCCGCCGTTGGCCTGCCCGTCGTCGCGGTGTTTGGTCCTACCGATCCGGAGGGAACTGCTCCGGTCACGCCCCGCTGCAGTATCGTTCAGCAAAAGCCTTACTGCAGTCCGTGTTTTCTCCGCCGCTGTCCGACCGATCACCGGTGCATGACCGCAATCACGGCCGACATGGTGGAGGCCGCGGCAGGACCCTGGCTGTCCTTGACCCAGGTGCAGCGTGCCTGAGCAATCTCTACTGCGCCCCGCCGTTTTCCTCGATCGCGACGGCACGATCGCCGAGGAGGTAGGCTACTTGAATCACGCCAGCCGTTTTCGTATGTTTCCCTTTGTTGCCGCTGCGATTCATCGGCTCAACGAGGCGGGCTTGCCTGTCATCGTCGTCACCAATCAGTCGGGCGTCGGCCGCGGTTACTTCCCGGAATCGCTCGTGCACACCGTGAACGAATTGATGACGCAACAACTTGCAGAGAATGGCGCGGCGATCGACGCGATCTATTATTGTCCGCACATCTCCGCCGAAAACTGTAGCTGCCGCAAGCCAAGAACCGGCATGCTGGACTGCGCAGCGCTGGAGCACGCGCTCGATCTGCAGCGCTCCTTCGTGGTTGGCGATCGCTATGGCGACATGGAACTCGCGCGAAACGCCGGTGCCCGAAGCGTCCTCGTGCGTACAGGCTACGGTGAAGGTGAACTCACCTGGCACGCGGCGAGGTGGCCCAAGCAGCCCGATTTCGTTGCAGAAGATCTCACGCAGGCGGCAGACTGGATCCTGAGGCAGCAAAAATGAAGCGTCCGCGCAAGCAAGAGACGGCGTCAACGTCCGTCGATCTGCTCGCTCTCCGCGAGTGCGTCGAGCAGTTCACTACGAAAACGATCGTTCTCATCGGCGACTTCGTCGCCGATGAATTCCAATATGGCGAAATCTCGCGCGTTTCGCGCGAGGCGCCGGTCTTGATCCTCAAACATCGCGAGACTCAGATTGTTCCCGGCGGCGGAGCCAACGCCGCCAACAACCTCGCCTCTCTCGGCGCCCGAGTCCTGCCCGTTACCGCGGTCGGCGATGATGCCGCGGGAGAGGCGCTGATCGCTCATTTCCGCCGCCAGCGAGTCAATGTTTCCGGCATTTTCCGCGTGAAAGGCTGGACTACTCCCACCAAGAGCCGCTTTCTCGCCGGCTGGGCGCACACCGTGGGACAACAGGTTCTGCGCGTCGACTACGAACCGAAATCGCCCCTCCCTGACGCCGTTCGAAAAAAGCTCTATCAGCGGCTTTCGGCAAATCTACGCCACGCTCACGCGCTGGCTGTTTCCGACTACGGGTTTGGCATAGCCACTCCGGAGCTTGTGCAGCAGGCGTCCGCAAAGCGCAAGAGTGCGCTGCACGTCACGCTCGACGCGCGTTACCGTCTGCGCCGTTATGCGAAGGCGGGAATTACTTCGGCCACGCCAAACGAGGCCGAGCTTGAGGCAGAGCATCACACGGCCATTGGTCAAAATACCGGTGAGCTCGCGCGGGCAGGCCGCGCCACACTCTCCGAGATGAAATTGCAATCGCTCCTGGTCACCCGTGGACGGCACGGCGCGGCTCTTTTCGAACCAGGCGATAGACTCAGGCAGATCCCCGTTCATGGCAGCGATCAGGCCGTAGACGTCACCGGCGCAGGCGACACCGTTCTAGCCGCATACACTCTGGCGCTCGCCTGCGGGGCTTCTCCTCTGGAAGCCGCGCACATCGCCAACATCGCGGGCGGCCTGGTGGTCATGAAGCGCGGTACTGCTACCATTTCGCGCGAAGAACTTCTCGAAGCCATCCGCGCAGAGGCATCTGGAGCCGTCTCCTAAGCTATGCGTGAAGCCTCTTCCAAAATCGTCGGGCGTGATGCTCTGCGAGAGAAACTCGCGGAACACAAGCGCCGCGGCCGGCGCATCGTCTTAGCCAACGGCTGTTTTGATACGCTGCACGTCGGGCATATTCGTTATCTCGAAGGTGCGCGGCGCGAGGGCGACGTTCTCGTTGTCGGCGTGAATGCCGATTCCAGCGTCCGCAATCTCAAAGGGCCCGGACGCCCCATCCTCGATGAAAACGCGCGTGCCCAGCTCGTTGCCGCGCTTCGCTCGGTGGATTACGTCGTGCTCTTCGCCGAACCTAACGTGGAAGCCCTACTGGAAGAATTGCGCCCGGATGTCCACGCCAAAGGCACTGACTACACTGCGGACACCGTGCCGGAGCATGCCGTCGCCGCTCGGCTTGACATCCGCGTGGCCATCGTGGGTGACCCCAAGGATCACTCCACGCGAGCGCTGCTCGCGTCCATTCGCAAGGCGCCGCATGTCTGACCAGTGCTTTCTGGTCGTGCGCCTCGGTTCTCTCGGAGATATTGTCCACACCTTAACCGCCGTTGCTGCCTTGCGCGAATCGTTTCCGGAAGCTGAAATTGTTTGGCTGACCCATCCTCGCTGGAAAGCGCTGGTCGAGAGCAGCGAATTGGCAACGGATATTTGGGAGACGGAAACGCGCTCGTACTACTCCTTGCGCGAAATCATCGGACGAATCCGCAAAAAACACTTCACGACCGCGATCGATTATCAAGGACTGTGGAAGTCTGCAGCGCTGCCGTTCATTGGCGGTGTTTCGCGCAGGATCGGGTTTTCCTCGCAAACCATTCGCGAGTTCGGCGTCCCGATCCTCTACACCGATCGCGTCCGTTGCACCCAGACCCACATCGCCGATCAGAATGGAGAACTGTCAGTGCGTGCAGGGGCTCGCAACGGCGTGAGGGCCGTCGCTCTTTCGGTGCCGTCGATTCAGGAAGTATTTGTGTTGCAACTCCTGCGGGGTTTGGCCATCGAACGGTATATCGTATTGAGCCCCGCTGGCGGCTGGCGCTCGAAATGCTGGCCGCCGGAACGCTACGGCGCTCTCTGCCAGAAAATCCGTTGCGAACTCGGACTGCGTTGCGTTCTGAATTATGGCCCCGGTGAAGATGACCTAATCTCTGCGGTCAAAGCAGCCAGTGGAGAAGCTGACCCCATCGCATACAATGGTTCACTCGGCCAACTCATGGCTCTCTTGCGCAACGCGGTCTGCATCGTGGGTGGTGATACGGGGCCGCTGCATCTGGCCGTCGCTCTTGGAACACCTGCCGTTGCCATATTTGGTCCGACGGACCCAGCGAGGAACGGTCCCTATCGCATGGGCGACCGCTCTACCAACGTTTCTCCCATCGACATCGTTCTTCGCAGTCCGCATGCGGTGACCACCTACAAACGAGGGGGCCAAGCTGCTCCATCCATCCTGGAAATTGACGTCGACACAGTTTTCGACGCTGTTTGCCGGCAGGTTGAGGTTCGCCAATGAGCGTGGCCGGTAATTTTTTTGTGCGCTGGCGCGTAAGGCTGGGTTATCCGCTAGGGGTAGTGGTACTCTATTTTTCCCGGCCCGCACCTCCCAGCATCTTGCTGGGCGCGCTGACGGGCATCCTTGGTCTGGGAGTACGTGCGTACGCAGCCGGCTATCTACACAAGCAGGAAGTCCTCACCATCGCGGGCCCCTACGCTTACACCAGAAATCCGCTCTATCTCGGCAGCGCCATCCTGGCTCTTGGGGCTGGAATTGCAACCCGCTCGTGGATCTCTGCCTTAATCCTTATTGTTTACTTCGCGGTTTTTTATTCCATCGTGATGCAGCGAGAAGCGAAGGAGCTCCAGCTGCGCCACGGTGCGTCTTTCGAAGATTACGCACGCGCCGTCCCGCTTTTTATTCCGCGCTTGACCGCCGCGAAATTATCGGCTGACTCGGCCGGGTCATTCTCTCTCTCCCAGTACAAGAAGAATCACGAATGGCAGGCCGCCGTCGGTTTCTTATTTCTTCTTGTGGTCTTGCTGGTGATCTGGTGCCTCCGCCTGCGCTGATGCTGCCGCGTTTGCCACACCTGGACATGCGCCGAAGCAAGTGATCGCCAGCCGCGCGCCATCTGTCAACAGAGTCTTTCCGCCAGGAGAGACGACAAGCAGCAAATCGCCCTGGCCTACATCAAGAATCGTCAATTCCAGCCCGCCGTTTGTCCACCTTTCTCCAAAGGGATAGATCGCGATCGTCAGCCCGCAGGCGATGAACACCACGCAAAATCCCCAGACCATTATTCTCCGCAGCGGATGCCTCAACCGCATCTCCGCGGCGAGCAGAATGGCAGCGGCAAAAACCAACAAAATCAACCAGAACGGTGGTCCGGGAATCCGGTAACCCCAGCGCGGAAAATGCGCGAACCACTGGACAGCGTGCAAGAGCAGCGCAGTTAGCCAGGCGAGCGGAGCCGCGAGGAGCTTGCCCACAGTGGGTAGGATCAGCCCGGTTGCCAAGGTCAGAAAACCGAAGGGGACGACGACACCCGTCAGCGGAACGACTGCCAGGTTCACAAGCGGTGCCAACAATGGTATGCGATGAAAATCGCGGGCCATCAGCGGCAGCATTCCGGTCTGCAACGCCATTGTGGGCACCAATAACTCCCACACGCGAAACGTCAGAGACAATCCGCCAGCAAGAGCGTCGCCCGTTGGCTTTCCCAACCGCTGGGGCAGCCAGGTGGAAAGCCACTGCGCCAGCGAACGCAGATCGATTCTGAATTGGATTGCGCACGACTCGTGGGTGGCGTCCCGAGTCACGTCTCGCCAACCTCGCCGCGCGCGCACATACGGCTGCACCGTCTTCTCCAGCCCCGGCAGCGCCAGACCCGCAATGCAGCCGATGGCCACGAAGGTCAATTGAAAGCTGGAATCGCGCAGTGAGAGCGGTCTCGCTGTGAGCAGAATCAGGGCTGCCACCGCCGCAGAATTTAGTAGCTCCAATCGACGAAGGAAAAATCCGCCAAGCACCACAATCGCCGCCATCATTGCAGCGCGCAACACAGGCGCGCTGCTCGACAACGGCCACGTACGCGGAGAGCATCGTCAGCGTGAACAGCATCGTCCACACTCGTGACAGCCGCAGCTTCCGTCCCCTGCAGTAGAGAGCGAACGCGAGAGCCCCTACTTGTAAACCTGCCACAACCAGCACGTGAAAGACGCCTGTCTTCTGAAAATCCGCCGCTTCGGCCTGATCCACGAAACTCCGGTCATCGAGAAGCATTGCCGCGACACGCCAGCAGCCTGCGGAGTGCTCGAAAAGAGCTCATCAATCTCTTCGCGCAATCGCCGCCGTGCTCGCGCGAGAACTGTTCCGATGGTTGGGGTTTGCGAGGCGATTTCTTACGACTAATTCCGGCACTCTCAGAACGAGAACAGCGATGGTCACGAAGGAGGACGAGAGGAGAAGAAGAGACGCCGCATTCCGTGCAACGGTGGGATGGAGTCCCAGCACGATGCCGCAGGCAAATGCCGCGGCGATCGCTACGGCCAGCAGCCTCATGGCATTCTTTGCAACCTCACCAGGGTTTCGATGTGAAATGTCTGCGGGAAAAGATCGAACAGATGCATTTCGGTAATTTCATAGCGGATGCTTGGCCCAGTGATTTCTTTCGGTTTCCGGGGCGAGCCCGTCAGCACCGCCAAATCGCGCGCAAGCGTGGAGGGATCGCAGGAGAGGTATACAATTTCTTTGGCGCCGAGCTCCGCGAGCTTCTCAGCAGCTTCCGCGCCCAATCCGGCTCTCGGCGGATCAAGGAGTACGAAGTCTGGTTTTTCTTCGGTTTTCTTCAGAAACTCTTCCGCATGTTCGTTGTGCGATAGGATGGTTACGCCTGCAATCTCCGCATTGGCGTAGAGGTCCCGCGTCGCGGCAAGATTGGCATCCACGCTCACAACTTTCTGAAATGTCTTCGCCAGCGGCAATGTGAAGAACCCAACTCCCGAATACAGATCCAGCGCCAGCGCGCCATGCGCATTCGCCGTCACGGTCTTTAGCAAATCCTCGATCAAGAAGCGGTTCACTTGAAAGAACGAAAGATGGCTGACCCGGTATTTGTATCCGCCGGCCTCGTGAGTCAAATAACCCGGTCCCGTCAATTCAAACCGGCTCTTCTTTTGGTCCAGAAGCAGCAAACTTTCGATCTGCGGCAAGACGTCCCGAAAAGCAGATGCCAGTTCCGCCGCAGGTTTGGGGAATTTCTCAAACGCCACATTCAGCGCAATCTTTTCGTCCGACGAAGCCGCAAAGGCTTCGATCTCCTGGATACCCTCCGGCAACTTCGCTGAGCGTGCCATTTCCTGAAGCTGCGCGAAGGTGTGGGCAAGTCGCGGCGAGAGCACGGGACACTCATCGATCGGCACAATAACCGAACTCTCCGGCAGAAAGTATCCCAGGGCCCGAGGCATCCCGCTTCGCACCGCCCATTGCGCGCGGTTTCGATAGCCATACGGTTCCGCTGAATGTTCCACAATCGCACCATCCCACGTGATGCCGCCGAGCCGCGAAAGCGTTTCGCGCAAAATGTCTCTCTTGAGCCTCAACTGCTCCGTTGCCGGAATGTGCTGATAGTGGCAGCCGCCGCATTTCTGAAAATGAGCGCACTTTGCTTTTTCGCGCTCTTTCGCGGGCGAGGTGACCTCCAGCAGTTCGGCCCAGATCAATTTCTTCTTTTTCGATTTCGCGTTCGCCCGCACTTCTTCTCCGGGCAGAACATAAGGCACGAAAACGGTATTACCATCGGCGTGCGCCAAACCGTCACCGCCGTAAATGAGTTTCTCAATCGCTAATCTTAACTCATCAGCCATATATTTGTCCTGGTTTAAGAAAAATCGCTCTTGTAGATCGGAACTCGAACCGCTCTGTCTTGTTTCCGGATGGCGAGCCAGTCTGCTGGCTCACGTTAAGACAAATAGAAAAGACTCAGGCGCGGGATTCCAAACTCTTCCAACAGCCGTTTCTGCATAAATTGCTTCTCGACCATGGCCAGTTGCTCCGCTTTCATCTTCCGCCTGTACATCGTCAGTTGCCCATCCACTTCGCGCCGCATCTTGAGCATGAGGTCTTCCGGCGCATGACTCGTCAGCAACGCATGTATCTTCTCATCCAGAATCGTCAGCCGGCGCTCCAAATCTTCCAGATCCATCGCCCCCGGCGCATCGAGGAGCTGGCTGCTGGACTCCAGCGATTCCGCAATGTCCGTTAACCGGCCGGCGACCTCCGGCTGTTGCTCCAAACTCTTTTCTGCCGCACGTTTCAAATGCGCCACATTCTTCGCAAAATACGTTTTCAATTCATCTCGCGAAAAAGCTTCGCTAGCCTTTGCTCGCGCGACTCTCGGCGCACTCCCGGCAGCCGCCTCCTGTTGTTCTTCTGCTGCCTCCAGCACCGCGTCCGTGCAATACGCCAGATTTTTCAACGGCTTGCCCGCTCCCCGGCGCGACCTCTGATAACTCTCAAACGCTTTGTCGATCCCCTTTAGAGCGGCTTCCAGCGGCACTCCGGCTTTCCGCCACGCCTCCATGATCGCCCAGTCCAGCGGCGACACCAGCAGATGCGCCCCGCGTTTCTTCCAGAAGTATTCTTCGATTTCCGTAAAGTAATTGAAGTAGTTCCAGCCGTCCATTTCGTTAGTTGGGGCGCCCCCGGATATCCGGTCTCTGGGCAAGATTCCGTCTGCGTCTCCGCTGCCGGAGGCTTAGCTCTGCGCCTTCTTTGCCGGAGCCGCTGCTGCGCTCTTGCCGTGCTCCGCCGGTTGATTTTTCTCCCAGATCAATCGCAAGCCCGTCAGTGTAAGGAATTCATCGGTATGCTGGATATGTTTCGAGCCTTTCGAGACGAGCTTCGCCTGGCCACCGGTCGCGACAACCTTCGCATCTTCTCCAAGTTCTTTCTTCATGCGCGCGATCATCCCGTCCACCATGTCCACGGCCCCGTAATACAAACCTGCTTGCATGTGCGTGACGGTGTTCGTCCCGATTACTTTTCCTGGGTCCTTGATTTCCACGCGCGGCAGCCGCGCGGCGCGCGCAAACAACGCCTCCGACGAAATTCCCAGTCCCGGCGCGATTACCCCGCCGAGATATTCGCCCTTCGCGGAAATCGCGTCGAACGTGATCGCAGTCCCAAAATCCACCACGATACACGGCCCGCCGTACTGATGAAACGCAGCTACGCCATTCACGATGCGGTCCGCTCCTACCTCTGACGGGGTGTCCACCAGCACGGCCATCCCGGTTTTCACGCCCAGTTCCACGAACAGCGCCTTCTTCCCAAAATAGACGCGAGACATTTCAGCTAGTGTCCGGTTCACCGGCGGCACCACCGAGCTGATGATCACGCCTGTGATCGCGTCCCGATCTAATCCCGCCAGAGTGAACAAATTCCTCGTCAGCACGCCATATTCGTCGATCGTCTGCTCGCGGGCCGTTGTCAAACGCCAATTCGCGATCAGCTCTTCGCCGCGAAAAACGCCCAGCACCGAGTTGGTGTTCCCCACGTCAATGGTCAGCAGCATCTAGCGTGCCTCCGCGACGTCACCAGAAATCACCGCCGTGACTCGTCCGTCTTCTCGCTCCACTTGCAGCAATCCCTCCGGCCCGAGTCCCGCAGTTGTACCGACATAGCTTTCCGTTCCGTTTGTTACCCGCACGCGCTTGCCTTTTGCATAACTCGATACCGATTCGAAGCGGGCCACAACGCTGGCCACGCCTTCCCGCAGGAAACGATTGTAATCGCTCTCGAATTCGCGCAGCAACCGGACCAGTACCTCCATGCGCGATTGCGGTTTGCCCGTTTCCGTGCGCAGGGAAGTTGCTATGTTGGCAAGCTCACCGGGAAACTTCTCTTGATTCACGTTCAGCCCGATCCCCACAATCACGAATCGCACTTGATTGGGCTCAGCGTGCATCTCCGTCAGGATGCCGCCCGCCTTTTTCCCCTGAATGAGCAAGTCGTTCGGCCACTTCAGGTCCACATCCAGCCCTGTCAGCGCCTGCACCGCGGAGTGCGCGGACAGCCCCGCCATCATGGTCAGCAGCGGAGCCTGTACTGGCGCCAGTTTTGGCCGAAGAAGCAAAGTCACGTAAATGCCCGCCGCGCGTTGGGAATGCCACGCGCGTCCCGCCCGGCCGCGTCCCGCGGTTTGCTCTTCCGCCAGGACGACCGCGCCTTCCGGCTCGCCGGCATGTCCCAATTCCAGCGCTACTCGATTCGTTGAATCCGTCTTGAAAAAATGAAAAATGCGTTTTCCAAAAAGACTGCCCTTCAGGCATTGCTTCAGCATATCCGGAGTAAGGATATCGGGGATTTGCTCCAGGAAGTATCCGGCGCCTTGTTGGCTCTTTACTTTCACACCCAATTCGCGCAGCCGTTCCACCCACTGCCACACCATGGACCGCGAGACGCCAACCTCTTTAGCGATCCGCGCGCCGCTGATCACGATGGTGGCATTTTCCGCCAGCAATGTGAGCAACCGTGCCAGCCGCCGGTCGGTTGTGCCCGGTAAGGATTCCTGAGACATCGGGATCTCGTCGTGCCTCTTCGCGCCGCCTAAGCTTACGTTCCCTCGATGCTGTCCACAAGCAGACTGAGGTTCGCGCGAGGCGCCGAATGTGTGAGCATCCCGGAAGAGAGAAAATCCGCGCCGGTCTCCGCGTAAGCGCGCGCATTGCCAAGCGTGATTCCTCCGGAGATTTCGATCACGCAGTCGGCGCGAATCCCGCGCGCGATCTTCACGCAATCCGCCGCGCGTTCCGGTGTCATGTTGTCGAGCAGCACGGCCTCCGCTCCGGCCCCGAGTGCCTCAACCAATTCATTCTGATCGCGAACCTCGATCTGCACCGGCAACGGTCCCGGGCCCACGACCTCCGGGTCCAGGCCGGCCGCATCGTAGGCGCTCGCCGCACGCGGTGGTGGCGCCTTTGGTGAAACATAGGTATGCGCCTTGTCCATCGCTTCCTTGATTCCGCCGGCCAGCGCGATATGATTCTCTTTCAAAAGTATCGCGTCATACAGTCCGAAGCGGTGGTTGGAGCCGCCGCCCGTCTTCACCGCGTATTTTTCGAGTGCCCGCAAACCAGGTGTCGTTTTCCTGGTATCCCGAATCCGCGTTCTCGTCCCTGCCAGTTGTTCCACGAAACGCCGCGTCAGCGTCGCGATTCCGCAAAGATGCGCCAGAAAATTCAGCGTGGTTCGCTCGCCGGCGAGGATTGCACGGGCATTTCCGTTGATCTGCACGATTTCCGCGCCCGGTTCGACAAACGACCCATCGTTGTGCGGGCAGGTAACTTGGATCTCCGGATCCAGCGAGCGGAAGACCTTTTCGGCTATCGGCAATCCCGCGCAAACAAGTGTCTGCCTGGCGAGGATGCGAGCACGCGCCGCCGCGCGCGGTGGTACCACCGCCGCTGTCGTAGCGTCTCCCGTACCGATATCCTCTTCCAGCGCGCGCCGTAAAAGGTCAGCAATGTAGTGAGAATTCCAATCCATAAGACTCCGAAGAACTATGAATCTTTTTCGATCTGCGACAGACGATCTTGCAACTTGCGAAGTTCGATGCGCTGCTCGGCGAGTGTAGCTTCTAACCCCTTAATGATTTTTTCCGGCGCGCGGCTCCGGAACGTCTCATCCCCGAGCTGTCGTTCCTTCGACGCTATGGCTCTCTGCAAACCCTCGATCTCTTTCTTCAACCGCGTCTTCTCCGCCGCCACATCCACAGTGTCGGAATATGCGATGCGTACATCGAATCGCGCCGTCGAGCGCACCGCGCCGCTTTTCACCTCGAACTGCTGGCGCGGAACGATGCGAAGTTCCGACAAAACTGCGAACCGCTCAATCGCCCCACGGTTCGTCCGGATCGTTTCGCCCGCGCGGGGGTCACTCGTGGAGAAGTCCGCCGCTACCCTCTTCTTCGGATCGAGTTTTAACTCCGCGCGAATGTTGCGAAGAGCCGCGACCACTTCCTGGATCCCATCGACTTCCTCCAGGGCTCTTGCGTTTTTCCAATGGTCATGCGCTTCTGGAAATTGGTCCAGCGCGATCGATTTCGCCCCTCCCTTTTGCGGCAACTTATGCCAGAGTTCTTCCGTCAAAAACGGCATAAAAGGGTGCAGCAGCCGCAACGCCGCATCGAACGCCGCAAACAGATTCTTCCACGCCACGGTCGCCCACTCGCGGTCTGCGTTCTGCAGTTCCGGTTTCACCCATTCGATGTACCAGTCGCAGAAGTCGCCCCAAAAAAACTGGTACAGGCCTTGAGCAGCCTCGTGGAACCGGTAATTCGCCAGCGCCTCATTCACCAATTCGACGGTTGCCGTGAGGCGGGCGAACATCCACGCATCAACCAGCGGGATGCTGCCACGATAAGCATGCGGCGCCTTTGCACGCACCTCCGGCGCCGCCATCTGTTCCAATTTCGTCCCACTCTCTTCAAACTTGTCCAGATTCACGAACAAGAACCGCGCCGCGTTCCATATCTTGTTCGCAAAATTCCGCGCGCTTGCCAGCTTGTCCTCTGACAGGACGATATCCGTCCCCGGCGCAGCCATCGACGCCAGGCAGAAACGCATCGCATCTGTTCCGTACTGCTGATTCAGTGCCACCGGATCGAGTCCCGTCCCTTTCGACTTGGACATTTTCTCCCCGCTCCCCGTACGTACCAGCGAGTGCAGATAAACGGCGTGGAAGGGCACTTTTCCCGTAAAGTGAATTCCCATCATGATCATCCGCGCCACCCAGAAAAAAAGGATGTCGTATCCGGTGATCAGCAAGCTCGTCGGATAGTAGGTCTTGAAATCCGCGGTGTTCTCCGGCCACCCCAGGGTCGAGAAGGGCCAAAGCCCCGAACTGAACCACGTGTCCAAAACGTCGGAATCCTGCTCAAGATTCGTCGACCCGCACGTCGCGCACTTCGCCGGCGCCTCTCGCGCCACCGTGACGTGCCTGTTCTCTTTGCAATACCACGCCGGAATCCGGTGTCCCCACCAGAGTTGCCGCGATAGTGTCCAGTCGCGGATGTTCCTCAGCCAGTTCAAGTATTCTTCCCGCCGGTTGTCGGGCACCATCCGGATCGTGCCGTCTTTTCCCGGCTGATACTCTTCTACCGCCCGTATCGCCGGCTCCGCCAACGGCTTCATCCTGCAGAACCATTGCGTCGATGCTCGCGGCTCGACAATCGTCTTGCTCCGTTCGCACAATCCGATCGCGTTCGTGTGCTCGGTAATCTTTTCGAGCAGACCCCGCACCTTCAAATCCTCAACAATCTTTTTCCGGGCCTCGAAGCGGTCCATCTCCGCGTAGGCCCCCGCCGCCGCGTTCATTTTGCCGTCGTCGGTCATCACGTCGATTTCCGCCAATTTGTGACGCCGCCCCACTTCGAAGTCGTTGGGATCGTGCGCGGGTGTGATTTTCACCGCGCCGGTCCCAAACTCGCGGTCCACCAATGCGTCCGCGATAATCGGAATCTCCCGGTTCATCAGCGGCAGCAGCGCTTTTTTGCCAACCAGGTGCTCGTATCGTTCGTCTTCCGGATTTACCGCCACGGCCGTGTCGCCGAGCATTGTTTCAGGCCGCGTGGTGGCCACAACGAGAAACTCGTTCGTTCCTGCCACTGGATACTTGATGTGCCACAGGTGCCCCTGCCGCTCCTCGTGCACCACTTCCAAATCGCTCAGCACCGTCAGGCACACCGGACACCAGTTCAACAATCGGTTCTCCCGGTAAATCAGCCCTTCTTCGTAAAGCCGCACAAAGGTTTCCCGCACCACGGGCGACAGTTCCGGCGACAACGTGAATTTTTCGCGCGACCAGTCGCAGCTATCCCCAATCTGCTGCATCTGCCGTTGAATCGTTCCGCCGCTCTCTTCTTTCCATTTCCAGACGCGCTTTTCAAATTCTTCGCGCCCCAGCTCCCGGTAATTGATGCCTTGCTCCGCGAGTTGCCTCACCACCACCCGCTGCGTCGAAATTCCCGCATGGTCCGTTCCCGGCAAATAGAGCGTGTTGTATCCCCGCATCCGGTGCCAGCGCGTGAGGATGTCAATCTCCGTGTGGTCCAGCATGTGACCGATGTGCAGCGACCCCGTCACGTTCGGAGGCGGAATGACGATCGAAAACACCGGCCCGGGCGCATTCGCATCCGCTTTGAACAGCCCTTCCTTTACCCAGAAGTCTGCCCAGCGCGGTTCGATCTGCTGCGGTTCGTACGCCTTTGCTATCTCACGAGCCATCTCGTGGGTATCTCCTTGAAGGAGTTCCGGCGCGACTGCACCACATGCGCCTTTTCTTGTCTAAAGTAATCTTTGACTATACGAGGGGAAAAGTGGCTGCGTCAATTCCGCCGAGCCCGGCCCTGCGAAGCAACATTCAATTTTAATGAGTACAGAGCGTGGATGGATTTCCGAATCTACGAGGCAGGGAATTAGGACTTCTTCGATTTCATCTCCTCCTTGACCATCGCTTCCACGACGGGTTTCAGGATCTCTCGCGTAACCGCCTGCAGCAGCTCCGGACTCATCCTCGCGAGCACTTTGGCCACCAGGTCGTCCATGCTGCTTTTGGACGCGGCCGCCTCCGCCTCTGCGGCTTCGTGTCGTGCGTAGAAGCTTTCACTAGAGGCTCGTTCCTCCGCCGTAAGCGTCGCGCCTTCGGTAACTTGCACGGCCTCCTCGCGGATGGCCTCAACGGCGGCCGCTGGCAAGTCAGCTTCCTCGATCACTTTCTGAGTCGTCTCGCTGACGGCCTCAGTGGCTTTTTCCGTTCCGTTGCCCGACGCCGGAAGAGCGGCCACCGGCACCGCAGCATCCCACGCCGAAGCAAGCCGGTTCGCCTTCTCCATCTCAGTATTCCACGGGTTTGATGGAACAGAGAACCATGACTCCTTGGGAGCTTTCTTTTCCGGCTCGACTGGCCTCGCTTCAGGTGCGCTGGCAACTACCGCTTCGGTGGAGGATTGTTCGTGGTTATTCACGCGCGCTACTTCTTCCACTGTCGAGGCAGTCTCCGTCGAACTCTTCTCCGGCGAGGAAGGCGAACTCACCGCCGCCCAAGCATCGGCCGCAAGTGGCGTAGTCGAAATCGGCCCCATGAGCGCTGTTGCTTCCGGGACGCTGGCTGGGACGGGGGGCGCTTCCGTTACGAGGCTGCTTGCTGCAGGGGCCGTCTCAACGAGTTCCGGTTTTTCGTCTGCCGGTTCCCACGACACTCCCTGAGCCTTCCTTGCTAGAATCTGCTCGAAACTACCGGAACGCCAATCCTTTGCTCCGCTGGTGGATCCGGCATCGGCATAACTCCCAGACGCCTCGGGCCGCCATGGCGCAGCCGGTTTTTCTTCTTCCGTTTCTTCGTCCGTCTCCTCAAGATCCGGATCGCGCCAATCGCGCTCTGTCGCCAATTCTGGAAGCGCCGGCGGCAGAAAATCGACATCTTCTTCCTTCTCATCCGCGGGTGTTTCCAGGAGGCTTCCGAAGGCTACCGTTTGCGAACCGCTATCTATCCGTACAGGCTCCGGACGCCCCGGCGCTTCATCCACAAAACTTTCCTGTTCGAATTCTGCCATGGCCGGTTCGGGGGGGCCCGTCGGCACAGGGATGCCTGCCAGCGTCGGCACTGCCAAGCCACTTGGCCGGAGGAGGTCCGAGGCCTTTAAAGCCTCCGGCTCCGGAGTTTTCGCGGCGCTGGCGTTCCCGTGAGCCGTTCCCGCGCGCAGCAAAGCGGACTTGACCATTGAAATCAAGGGATCCGGGGGAACAAACGGCTTCTTCAACACCCCATCTGCTCCGACTCGCTGCGCCTCTTGTTCATCCAGTGGATCGAACGCGCCCACCAGCAGGATCACCGGGATATGCGCTAGCGAGGGATCTGACTTTACGTACTGGCAAACTTCATACCCGTTCCGGACCGGCATGAATACGTCGGCGAGCACTAGGTCAGGGCGAATATCTGAGATCTTCCGCACCGCCGCTTCGCCGTTGCCAACGGCAACGACGTCGATGCCATGATCTTTCAGGGCGAGCCCTACCATCTTCTGGATGTTGCTGTTGTCGTCCGCAACCAGAATCTTGACCACCGAAAGTCCTCCGACCATACTTTACCCGCGTGTGCCACACTCAGCGCGCGGCCCTGCCGAATGACCTACATCAATTGTATTGGAGCACCCACTAGATTGCGCGTCAATCTCAACAGGGCAGGTGTGTGTCGGAAATGAATACTATGGTTTTGGCCCCTGCCAACCGCCCAAGAGAGCTAAAAAGCACACGGGGTGCGGCCCCATTCGGCCACACCCCGTCATGTTTCTCCTGATCTTCGCCCTGCTGAAAAATTTCACCAGGGGAGGACTTTTCTCAGGCCCTTTTTCTTCTTGCTTGTCGATTCTTTCTTGCTGTTCCCATTGACTCCATTTTGCGTTCCGTCTTGCGTCGTCGAGCCGTCCGCCTTGGGTGCATCGGTAGCCTGACCCGCGGCGGTTGGCGCTGCATCGGTCTTCGGCGCCGTATCGGCGGCTCCCGCTGCCGTCGTCGTACCACCCGCGGGACTCGCCGCCGCTGGCGCGTTTGAATTCGGTTGCGCCGGAGGATTTGCTTCGCTCTTCCCTGTGGTTGGAGCCACATTCTCCGCGCCGTCAGTTGTTGCACCGCTGCTTCCTACGCTTACGGTCGCGACAATTCCCGTGCCCGCGCCACCGCCGATTTGCGGTTTCCCTCCCCCCGTCAAAACATCAATTCCTGCTTCGCTCTCCGACTCCGGAGTCATCGTCGGCTTTCCGATTGTGGCTGCCGTCCGCAACTCCTGCCCCGGGCCGGTGCGGATCAGAGCCAGCGGTTTCTTGATGAGCATTTCACGTGGCCGCGGCGCATTCTGTTCCGCCGTCATCCACGCCACGGCCTGGGGATCGGGTTGCGGCACCGGCGCTCCAAGTGTCTTCAGCCTGCTCTTCGCATTGGGAACCAAAGGCGACAGCGGATAATTGCGAACGATCCGCGCGTAATACGGAGCCGCAAGCTCCTTTTTCTCGGTGGCTTGCCATATGTTCCCGAGCATCCAAAGAGCTTGGTCGGACTTGCTGTATAGAGGGTACCGGTTTACGATCGCTCTAAGCCTGGATTCCGCGGCCTTCTTGTCTTCCTTCACGTAGTAGTAGTAACCGATGCGGAAGTCGCCTTCCGCCAGCAGTTCCTGCACTTCGCGCAAATGCTGTTCCGCCTTTGGAGCCAGCGGATCGTTCGGATATTTTGACAGGAACGTTTGCAACTCGTCCTCAGCCGCGCGTGCGTGCGTGCGGTCGCGATCCGGTTTCTCCATCTGTTTGTAGTGCGTCATCGCCACCTGTAACTGCGCGTATGCCGCTTCCGGCAACATGGGGAAAAAGATGTCGAAATCCTTGTACGCCTGGACTGCCTGTGTCAGATTCGCCGTTCCGCCTTCTTTGTAAAACGAATCGGCGATTGTCAGCTTGGCCTTGGCAAGATACTCGCTGTCCGGATAGGTGTTGATAAGCGTCTGCAGGTTCAGCCGGCCGACTTCATGCCGCCCGTGCTTGACGTCATCCATCGCCTTGTCATACAGAATCTTGTCGGGCTCCGCAGTGTTCTCCGCGCTGGTTGACTTATTGACCTTCTTCTTCCTATGAAAGACTTGAGCATCGCAGCGGGTGGCGCTCAGCAGAAACAGTCCGGTCATCACAGTTAGAGCCGACCGCTTGGCGGTCGCCAGGAAGGAAGTACGGTGCAAACTTCACCTCTCTCTCGAGTCTCGGGTTCCGCGCCACCGTCCATAAGAGCCCGGGGGATCATCCGAACTCCCAGTAGCTTTGGAACATTTAAGTATAACCTGAACGAAAGGCCAGGCCGAACAACTACTTTGCCCCTCGGCCATCTCCCGCCCAAACTACCCCCTCTCTGTGATGCCAGCTCGCTGGACGAAGGGTTGCCTTGTATCTCTCACAACCTCTGAAGTTTTTCAAATCACCGTAACAATCGCTTGCCGTTCTTTCAATTACAATGCCATCATCCGCAAGCTAGCGGTCAGGACCCGCACCCTTTCAAAATGGACATCAGTCTGCCTTCTTCTCTTTATCGTCGCCCCGCGCTTCCACGTAGACCAACTGGAAAATGGTTCCCTGCCCATTGGGTTGGATTCCTACGATGTGCTGTTTTTCCTTCGTCCCCGCTTTGAACAAGAGTCCGCCTTTTTCCGGCTTATCGTCTCCGCACTCAAGCCGCTTCGAGGATCCGGTCTGGTCCTTGGCATTTGTCTTCTGCGATGGATCCGAGCAATTCAAAACGGTCCCATATTTCGCCAGCGCTTTTTTGTAGAACTCCGCAATCTTCTCCGGCGCGTCATTCGACTCCATCTTTACCACCGCCAGCTTGAAGCCAAACGAGCTGCCCCAGATTCCCATTTGAACGGCCCCGGAGTCGTCCTTCTCGTCTTTGTGTGGTTTGGCCCCGAGATAAACTGGCAGCCCCACTTCCTTGGCGGTCGCCTGCTTGCTCACCATGACTCCCGCTCCGCTTTGATCCTGTTGCACTTTCACGCTACCCGCTCTTGCCGAAGCCGCTGGCGCCAGGGCCGTCACGCCAATCACGCTGCAAAACACTCCAAGAAGTGCAAGCTCCCTGAAGGCGCTGGCTCCGCGGCAAGATTTAATCACGTCCCGATTCCTTACGCTTTGTTTGCTCACAAGACCTCCCTCGACTTTAGAGATACGCGGTTTAGCCCGCCTAAGTTCCTCCGATTCCCATCCCGCAAAGATTAAGGAATATTCCCAGCATTCCAGTGGTATTAATCGTGGGGGGGCTGTAAGCTCCTGCAGTCACTTGCATCCCAGCTTGAATGGGAGATTCTCCATGAAACACACGCTCACTCTGGGGCTCCTGGTTGCGGTCGCCTTCGCGGCAGCTCCCGTTGCGCCACAAGCCGAGAAGTCACAAGTCGCTAAGATGACCCTCAAGGTCGGCGACACGGCCCCTGACTTCACCCTTCTCAGCGACCAGTGGAAAACCGTAAAGCTCAGCGACTATCGCGGCAAGAAAAATGTCTTTCTAGCCGTCTACGTCCTGGCCTTCACCGGCGGTTGAACGAAGCAACTTCAGGCGGTCCAGGCTGGAATCGCCTCCGGTAAGATAGATACCTCGGATACGGAAGTTTTCGGAGTTAGTTTGGATAGTCCCGCCGCCAACGCCGCGTTCGCCAAGCAGATTGGCCTTACCTTCCCGCTCCTCAGCGACATGAACCGCAAGATGCTCAAGACCTACGGCATCCTGAAAGGTTACAACGTTCAGGACGAGACCTATGAGTGGGCTCTACGCGCCAACATCATTATCGACAAGCAGGGCATCATCCAATTTGTCGAAGAGGGCGACAGCGCCGTCGATCCCAACACGGCGCTGACGATGTGCACCACCCTGCACAAAAAGGAATCCGCCAAGTAATTCGCAAGGTGGTCGCGCTGCCGCTTGCGGGCCGGGCGACCCGATCAAATGAATGGGCGGGGAACCACGATCATCGCTGGCGGCCGGTTCGACGCGGATTCTTCAGTTTGCGATGGTAAGCTCGATCGTCGAGGACGCCGCAATTCGCGTGCCGCTCATCGGCGACTGGTCGATCACCGCGCCGCGCGGCCATTGCGGCGCTGTCACATAATTGACCTTGCGGCGCATCTGCGCGACGTCCAGCCGGTGCTGCGCGTCCGTCTCGTTCAGCCCGGTCAGGTGCGGCATCACGTAGGCCGTGTCATGCGGACCTTGCGAAACCAGCACGTCCACTCGCGGCGTCGCGGATCCCGCGCCAGGTTTGGGATTCTGAATGACCACGGCATCTAGCGGCTGGTCAGGCATCGTAATGGCAGAAACTTCGCCCACTTGCAATCCCGCGCGTAGCAGTTCGATTCGCGAAGCGCGCAGCGAATTGCCTTCCAGCAGCGGAATCTGCAATTGCCGCTGCCCCAGGCTCAGCACCACGTGCGCCTGCTGCGACACTTTCATCAGCAGCCCAGACGTCGGTGTCTGGCGCACCACCACGTTAATGGGCTGGTCGCTGTAGATCCGGTCCGCCACGCGCAGTACCAGCCCGCGCGATTGCAGCATCTGGCTCGCCTCGGAAACATTTTTGCCCACCAGGTTCGGCATCGTCACTTCGCGCCCGTGAATTGCAATGCGCATCGCCGTGATCGCGCTCAAAAACGCCGCCGACGCCAGAATAAACACCAGCAACGTCATCCGTCCCAGCCATTCCAATCTCTCTCTAAGAGTCATACGCTAAAGTCTCGATTCTCTCCGTCAATTCGTCAACCGTTTCTTGCGCCGGAATCACCACCGTGTTGCCCGCCTCTGCACGCTCGAAACCAACGCCAATAGCGGGGTCGGAAGTACGATCGACGCCCCATACGGACTACCTCTCCGCCTGCGATCTCAGCACCGCCCTGGCACGCCTCATCCCTACCGTTGTCCTCGGCGATGTAAAACCCAAAACCGCCCACACCGTCGCCTCCTGGCCCAAACTGTCGTGCAGGCCATCCTTCAGCGAAAGTCGCGCCTCCGCAACCCGCCGAAATACCCGCAAGGTGTCATTCCGAGCGCAGCGAGGAGCCTGCTTTTTCCTCCTCCCGCCCCATCTCCAACTTCAGCGCACGCCCCAGAATCACGCGCTGCCCACATCGCACCCTCTCACCCCGCCTGTCATCCTGAGCGCAGCGAAGGATCTCATCCCATCCCCACAACCCCATTCACTCGGCCGGCAGCGCCAGCCCCTCAGCCCGACAACCCACTGCAGACCGCCCCACAGCACTCCGCGACCTGCCCCAAATAGGGATCCCCGCGCTCTCCACTTCTACCACGGCTGGCGCCTCCTCGTAGACGGCAAACCCTTTTAGAATCAACACCTACACAGCCGCCCACAACTGTTGACTCTAAACCGCTTACAGCCACACTAAGTCTTTTATTAGCGACACTTACAAGAAACTAGCGGGCTATTGGACTGGGGTGGGTACAGACCGAGCACATGCCAGACAGAGTAGACCGGGGGCATTCCTGACGCTGTTCTTCAGGTGGCCAGCGCGTGTAAATACAGCGCACGCCATGGAAAGCGAGCAGTATGTTTGAAGCCAACTCTTCTGCGAGATGGCTTACTTCGAAGTGCCGCCTGTTGCCGCGGGCTGGCCGGCCACATTTCTTATGTCGTTCACAAGGGCCGCCATTGCCTGATCAAAGTTCTTATCGCGGTTCCCCTTCAACAGTGCATTCTGCACGTGCTCGATAAAGGTCCGCAACAACACTTGCGTCTTTAGGTCCCGGATGTCAGGGCTACACACGCGATCCTATGTCTCATGGTTTTTCGCACGGTCCCTCCAATCTCTATTATTGGGACGTGCCAGCGGAATGTGAAGGTACAAGAGAAGAAAGCAGCTTGTGACTTGAGAGCCAGTCTCTCATGGCACTCTCAAGGGCGGCGTCCGCCCCGAGTACAGGCTCAGGGTTACGAGCTACGCCTCACTTCTTCAACGGAGGCGCCGGATAATCCGGCAACTTATCCTTACTTGTGTCCGCCCGCTTTACTTCCAGCTCACCGAACAGCAACGACGGGCTGATAATCGTCGTTGGCGCAGCGCCAGCCCGATTGCTCACCAGCGGATCGTCGCCCACGGCGATCAAATCATTGCGGATCGCGCGAATGTCCAGTTCGTTGAACACCGCGCCTCGCACCAACTCTTCATGCCCATCCTTCGCGTAAACGCGATAGAGCAACCGCGGCGCATTGCCAGGCCCGAGCGTCTCCACTCGATAGCCGTATTCCTTGCCCTGCTCCTTCACCATCTGTATGACTTTTTTCTTCAACTCATCAGGCGCTTGCGCGTCGGAGCTTTTCACCAACAGCACGCCGAGGCTAGGCCCGGGAAAAGATCCCGGCGCGGCGCGCCCGTGGCCATTGGAGGCGGGAAAGTCGCGAATAGGCTGTCGGCCCACCAGATAATTCGCCAGCATCCCGTTCTCGATCGTATTGACAGCCTGAGCCTTCACGCCTTCGCTGTCCACCGCGTAACTTCCCACCAGGCTCTTTCCTTGAAAATCCTTCATTGTCGGATCGTCCACCACCGAAAGAAAGTTCGGCAGCACGCGCGTCTTGTAGCTCGTCGCGAATGCTCCCGTCGTCCGGTTTGGTTTCCCAAGCTGCGGCTTTTGCCCCAGCAAGTTCTGCCCGATCAACGAAGACACGATGTCGTCCGCCGCATCCGCCGCGAACAACACCGGCCCGCGGTATTCCTCCTCGACGATCGGCGCTTGCCGCAACGCCACCACCGTTTCCAGCATCTTCTTTGCTTCGCCCATCAGCGCGTCGCGCGTCGGCAATTCTTTCGGCCGCGCTACCATAAACGCCGGGCTCCGGCTCAGCCGCATCCCGTCGGCCGCCTGTGCCGAGCCGTTCAATTGCACGCTGTACGTGGTCTTTCCGCACCGCGTGACCGTGCCTTCGGAATTCACCAGGTACTCGTTGATCGCCGAAAACCTCGCCGACGCCGTCAGCGATTGCACGTCCGGATACTGCTTGTACAAACTCGTCACATCTTCAAGCGTTTTCTTCCATGCCGCTTCGTCGATTTTCAGCGACGCTGTCGGCTCGACGGCAATCATTTTCGGCGACTTGGCAAAATCATCCACGGGATTCGGGTCTGCGCTGAACTGCTTCATCGCTGCCTGTTTCTCGGCCAGTGCCTGCCCCGCGGCCTTATAGGCGTCGTCGGTTGCCAGCCAGATCTGGTGGCGCAGCGCAATCGGATCGTTGTCCAGCGGCAAAATGCTGGATTCGCCCTGGCCCCTGCCGAAATAGCTGTCTTGCAGGTAATCGCCGATTCGTACCACCACTCGCAGGACGCGAACGTGAATGTGCTGGTTTTCGCGCAATGCCCCGTAAGCGGCCTCAGCACTGATGTCCTCGACTTCGTTCACGCGGTACTCGATGTAATACGGCGCCTGCACCTGATCCATTTTGAGCTGCGCCTTGGACCGGTCCAATTCCGTCAACAGCGCCTCGAGCAACCCGTCGCCCTTTGCCGCCGCGTGTGCTGCGACCATGGCGGCGTCTGGCGCGGGTTTTGATCCCTCGGTTGCTGCCCTGCTTGACGTGGCGTTCAGCCCCAGCAAAGCCGCTATCACCATTCCCACCAATTGTGTGTGCGAAAGCAAAGGGCTCGACCGCTGTAAAATTTTCATGGCTTCACCTCCGCTTTCGCTTGCGCCTCTTTGGCAGCGCCAGCATCTTCAAATCCCGGTGGCGGCAGCAGTGGCGGACGTTCGTGCTCGTGCGCGCGCTTCTGCACCTCCATTTCGGAAAAGAGCATCGACGGAGCCACGGCGGCCACGGGTACCTGCCCGCTCTCCGCCCCGCACACCCCGTTGAATACGCGCGGCTGATCTCCGGTTGTTAGAATCCGCGTCAACGCTGCGAGTGGCGTACCCACGATGTCCACCCCGCGGACCAATTCGTCGGGACGCCCGTCGGCGTATACTTTGTACACAAGCACCGGGAGCACCTGGAACGCCTGCGGCAACGCCCGCGTCGTCAGCGTAAACCCTCCCTGAATGTCGTCGAAGTACAAGCCGTAGGGCTTACCCTGCTTCTTCACTTCGTCAATCAGCTTCTGCCGCATTTCCGCTTCCGGCACCGTTTGTGTCGACGTGACGATCAAGTTTCCTTGGCGCCCCGTGGGCATCCGCCCGGGTTGGTTTCGCCCATGTCCATTCGATTGGCCAAAATCCTTGATGGGCATTCGCGACATCAGAAAATTTTTCAGCACTCCGTCTTTGATCACTTCCACCCGTTGCGACGGTTCGCCCTCATTGTCAAATTCATACGTGCCGGCCAGCTTCACTCCCGCGACCTCGTGCGTTGTCGGGTCGTCCATCACGCTCAGGAATTTCGGCAGCACTTCCTGCCCGATCTTCTTCGTGAACGTCTGTCCTTCCTCTTCATCGCGCTGTCGGTGGCCTTCCAGTCTGTGACCCAGCACTTCATGAAAAAAAACCGCAGCCGCGCGCCCGCTCAATACCGCCGGTCCATCATACGGCTCCGCCACGGGCGCCTTGCGCAGCGCGCTCAAGTCCGCGGCCATTTTCTCGATCTTGCCCGTCAGTTCCGTTTCGCTCGGCAAACCGCTCGCCGCGGGGGCCTGAAATGTTTCTACTCGCAACAAGTCCATGCCGTCCTCGGCGCGCGTCTGCGCTTCCATGATCAGGCGAGTAGAAGTGCTGGGCGACACGATCGCGCTTCCCTCGCTCGAAACCATCCTCGAATTCGAGCGCTGCACTTGAATCATGACCGTCGCGAAGTACACCTCCGGGTATTTCCGGAACGCGCCCGAGAGTCTCTTGATCTCACCTTCCCAGGCCGCGCGGTCGAACGACGCAGCCGGCTCCGCTTCCCCGATGTGCGTCTGCGGCTTCTCCTTCGAGAAATCCGGCGACTTGTCTTCTTCTTCGGCGCGAACCGCCGTGTTCGTGCGCACGTTCAGCAGTGAAGGCACGGCGCGCTTGTACTCGCGATCCGTCAGTTCCCACAACACCCGCGCGATCGCGTCCGCGTCGTTTCCGAGCGGCAGGCTCCCGGAATTCACTCCGCTGGGTCGGCTCTGTCCGTGCGTGTTGTCCAGCTCCGGTACGCCCACGCGCATATTCACATCCGCGAAGCGCCTTTGTGCAACGGTGTCGGTCAGCAGACTGCCGTAGGCCCCCACCAGAACGACAAAATCCTGGTCGTAAACCGTATAACTCAGGTAGTAAGGCGGCTGTTCAGCTTTGCCAAGCTCCGCCGTCGCTCGCTTGATCTCATCTTGCATCGCTTTCAGGACGGGATCGTTCGCCGTACTCACTGGCGCTGGCGTCGGGAGGACGGACTTGTCGCCCGCAGCCCGCGCATAGGGCACTCCGGCAAGTTGCGCGATGAGCATCCAGCAGGCCGCAGCCTGCAGGACTTCCTTTCCGCGGAAATGAACATTTCCGCGTTTTGCAGAGGTTTCAAAGATCTTCATGTAAGGTGAGCTCCCGTTATCACGGTCAGTCAACGAGTGTTTAAGTTCATATGCTAGTGGCAAATTTCGAGTATGCCCTAGTGGTCTGCGCCACGCAATCAGCTGTCGCCAAAGCGTTCACCGCTCTTCAATCGCGCGCCGTTCGCAAAATCGCTTGCCTTGACCGGTTTGTGCCCCTCGAGTTTGACGAGTCCAGCGCACAAAACGGTTGCGTCGCTGCACCAGACGTATAATTCATTCTTTTCGCCGAACAAAGTTCCGGGCACGCTGCCGCCCGCGCCGCTCGGCAAGCCAGCGCCCCCTGCTTTAGACACTGGCCCGCCCCAGACGTGGCAAGTCTGCCCGCGAAACGTAGTGTAAGCCCCCGGCCACGGCGCGAAGCCGCGCATGCGGTTGTAAATCTCCATCGCCGGCCGCCTCCAATCGATACGCCCGTCTTCTTTTTTCAGCATCGGCGCGTAGCTGGCTTCCTCATGGTTCTGAGCTTTCGGAGCAATTGTTCCAGCGGCCAGACCGCGCAAGGTCTCCGCCATGAGCGGTGCGCCGGACTCCGCCATGCGCGCGGCAAGTTCGGGTGCAGTATCTCTTGCGCCGATTTCGATCTCGCGCTGCAACAGCATCTCCCCAGTGTCCATCCCCGCGTCGATCCGCATCGTCGTCACGCCAGTTCGCGTCTCGCCATTCACGATGGCCCAATTGATCGGCGCCGCGCCTCTGTACTTCGGGAGCAGGGAAGCATGCAGATTGATCCAGCCCAGTTTCGGAATCGGCAGCAATCTTGCCGGGATAATTTGGCCGTACGCGATGATCACCGCGCAGTCGGGAGCCAGCTTGTGTAGCAGCGTCTCGTTTTCGGGCGCCCGAATGTTTTCCGGCTGATGCACCGGAAGATTCGCAGCCAGCGCCGCTTCCTTCATCGGCGAAAAGGAAACTTCCTGCCCGCGACCCCGCGGCCGGTCCGGCTGCGTAATCACGCCAACGATCTCAAAGTTAGTTTGTGCGAGGAGATGTTTGAGCGTGGGAATCGCGAAGGAGGGCGTCCCGCAGAAAACGATTCGCATCCGCTCCGACACTTACCACTCGCCCTGTTTCCTGAGCTTCTTGATTTTCCGTTTGATCAGGTCGCGCTTCAGCATGCTGAGGTGCTGCAAAAAAAGGATTCCGTTAAGGTGATCGATCTCATGGCAGAACGCCCGCGCAAGCAGGTTTTCCCCGCGAATTTCAAACGTCTCGCCCTTCGCGTTCTGCGCCTGGATGGTCACAAACTGCGGCCGTAGCACGTACCCTCGAAAACCCGGTATTGAGAGGCAGCCTTCTTCCTCCCGAACTTCGCCTTCCGCGTGAACGACCACGGGATTCGCCAGCACGATCCTGGCTTCGGGATTCTTTCCCCCGGTCACGTCCACCACCGCGATCCGCAGGCTCAATCCGATTTGTGGCGCAGCCAGTCCCACGCCCTGCGCGGCGTACATCGAGGCGAACATATCCTCCGTTAGTTGCTCCAGCTCCGCGTCGAATATCTTAATGGGCGCGCCCGGCTTCTCCAGGACGGCGTCCCCGTACTTGACGATCGGATAGATCTTGCGTCCCGCAGACGGCGCTTGCGGCGTCTCGGCGCCCGCGGCATTGGCAATTTCAGAACTCGTCAATTTGTCGCGCATAGTTGTCGAAATTCCGTCGCATCTCAGCGAGCGAGTCTCCTCCAAATTTTTGCAGAAAAGCATCCGCCAGCACAAGAGCAACCATGGCTTCACCGGCCACCGCGCCTGCGGGCACCACGCACCAGTCGGACCGCTCGTAGGCGGCCTTCACCGGCTCTTTCGTCACCATGTCCGCAGTATGTAGCGGCTGGCGCAAAGTCGAAATGGGCTTCAAGTATCCTCGCACGATCACGTCTTCGCCGTTCGTGATCCCGCCTTCCAGTCCTCCGGCGCGGTTCGTCGAGCGCCGGAACCGTCGCACCGATTTTTCGTAGAAAATCTCGTCCTGCACTTCGCTTCCGAAGGAGCCGGCCCCCGCCACGCCTCCGCCGATCTCCACCGCCTTCACGGCTTGCACGCTCATCAGTGCCTGCGCCAGCCGTCCATCCAGCTTCTCGTCCCACTGCGCATGGCTGCCCAGCCCCACGGGAACATTGTGCGCCACAATTTCAAAGATCCCGCCCACGGTGTCACCCGCTTTCAGCACCGCGTCAACCTCCGCTTTCATTTTTTCCTGTACGGCAACGTCGATACACCGCAAAGGAGAATCCAGGTCCGCACTCACCGCCTGAATTCTCTTCCACGTGGCAGGTTTTTCCAAGCGCACATGCCCCACCTGAATCGTATGACTTGCGATTTCTGTGTCGAATTCCCGCAAAAGCAGTTTTGCAAAAGCGCCTGCCGCCACCCGTGCCGCGGTTTCGCGCGCCGAAGCTCGCTCCAGAATATAACGCGCATCGTGGTAGTTGAATTTCTGCGATCCCGCAAGATCCGCATGACCCGGCCGCGGGGCCACAAGCTTTCGCGCCCCCGGATCTTCTGCCGCGGCTTCCACCGGCAGGATTTTTTCCCAATTGGCCCAATCGCGATTCTCGATCCGCAAGGCAATCGGCGCCCCGATCGTCTTCCCGTGGCGCACTCCGGCGAAAATCTCCGCGGTGTCCTTTTCGATCTTCTGCCGGCCGCCGCGTCCATAGCCAAGCTGCCGGCGGCGCAGTTCGTGATTGATATACTTCACGTCAATGGGCAGTTGCGCGGGCAGCCCGGAAATGAACGCCAGCAGCGCCTGTCCATGCGATTCACCGGCGGTGTAAAAACGGAGCATTACTCTCTGCACCCTCTCGGAAGCCCATACTCAAAGTGGTAAAAACCATTAGTGTAGCGGCACCGTCGCTGCGCGTCCAGTTTCAACGAAGGCACGAAGGCACTGGGTCCATTAGTTGGTCGGAAGTCCTGTTACCAACAGTGATCTGGAAGTATGCCGCCTTCTGATAAGCGCGAAAGTTGGTGCTTACTCGTGAAGGACAACACGCAGGAGGGAATTGTTGATGTGGATCTCGCCCTTGTTGTATTGGATG
>DATHIB010000064.1:0-5351 GCA_035490055.1 Candidatus Limnocylindria bacterium
TACGACCACACCGCCGGCAACGCAACAGACCGGCCAGCAAAGCGGCACCGCCTTGCACGGCGCCCGATGACCCGCTTCCGCGAACATTTTCCGCGATCGCTTGTTGAATCTGCTGGTATTGCTCCCAACTCACGTAGCCCTACGAACGGTAAGTGTTGCTCGACGTGGTTGCTGGAAAATACACCCCAATACACCTGTTCGCAGTTGTAGTCCGCATGATAGTCGCCGTGCCACGAGGTTCCGATATCTCCTGCCGACCAGTTTGCGAACAAGCCTGGCGCCACTTTATTCGGCTGCAAGCAGCAAGCCAGGAAATATTGATTCTCGTACCATATGCGTTCTAATTCGGGGTCGGCGAACTCGACAGCAGAATGAGACCAGAAGTCCTTCCACTTCAGTTCAGAGTTGTGGTGGATATCTCGCAATGTCGATTTGGCGAGTTCTCCGACGCCGCGGCGTGCAAAGGTTTTAGTATCGAGGTCTTCCGCGGAATAAACATGGTTGTGCGGAATGGAGACCCAGTCTTGGCCGCCGCGAGTTGTCGCCTGTTGCTGAGGCAATCGTTTCAGGAGGGAATCGCGAGGCGTGGCCACAAGAGCGTCAATGCGGAGAAGTTGCCGTGCCCCGGGTTTTAGGTGCACATCTGAAACAGGGTCTGCCGCTTCAACCGACCAGCGCCCAGCGATGCGACCATGTAACGAAAAGTTGCGGTCTTTATCAGAAAATGGAGGCGACGGGCGGTCGCTAGTTGGACCTAAAGCAGGAAAGTATTGAAACGAAGAGAACTCGGCAAAGTCGGGAAAGATCCCGGCGGAAGTTTCGGGAGAAGCGAGGAGTTCGGAAGTATCTTTGCGCTTATCTGACTCGAAAGGTCCAGTATGAAAACCATCGACTTCTGGGGAATACACTATTGATCGGAGTGGCAGGGCTTGGTCAGTGGAGGCGGAAACGAGTCCGGTTTCCCAGTCGACGAAGACAGACAGCTGAACGCGACTGCTTTCATCTTCGAAATTCGTGCATCGTAACGTCAGGGTGAACAAGCCAGTAGCAAGGTCAAGAGTGTGTTGGCCTGGCTCGACCCAGGTGGGATCCCAGTTGATCCAGATGGTGCCACACGGCCATGGGCGAGGCCACTTTTTGCCGTCGTAGGAACTCCCGACCTTTTCGGAATACTCGCGGAAAAAGTCAACCCTGGTCTCCACATACAGCATGTCTGGCTTTCCCATCCGTTTGGCTTCCTCACTGGCGCGTTGCCAGAGTTGAAGTAGTTCCCGAAACGGGAGTACATGGCTTGCGATGTCTTCGCCTTCGCTCACTCGAATGTCCCAGCAGTCGTTCTTGCCTATATGAATGCCAAGCGCGTCCGGTCGCACGACTACACATGCCCCAACATCACCGTTGCCGAGTAGCATCCCCTCGAAGAATGAGGAGCTCGGTGTGTCACGCACGATCATGTGTTTTCGGGCAATCTCGGACGCGTTGAGATGCTCATCCGTTGAGATCCCATTGGTACGGCTGTCTGAAGAAGCGCTCGTCGAATGTGCCGCGGCTAGGGATGCCAGAGCCGAGGTTTGTAGAAACTCTCTGCGGCTAGTTCTCATAGAAGCGAGTCCTTTCTGGATCGGCCATGACATCGCCTTTCGGGGAGTTGTCTAAGTGGTGTATGCGATCAAGGATAGGAGGTGATGTCAGCTTCGTTCTCCTGCTCCGCGGCCCATCGCTGAAGCATGGGAGTCCTTACAAACTGCTGGACAGATTGCGTTTACCCGGATGCCATCCACCGCGTAATCCAAGGGCATCGTTTTTGTCAGAGAGATCAGGGCTCCCGTCATCGCGACATAAGGCTGCATGGTTCGTCTGACGGATGAGACCGACCATAAAAATATCTTGACAAGACGTGCACGTGCACGTTAGATATGGCAAGATGCGTGCACGTGCACGTACATGTTACCATTCTAGTGGACGAGTTTCTCCCTGTCTGCTAAGGCTGTAACCGCTTTGCTATCGAGGACGTGATCGTATGAGACCGATGTATCTTTCCTTTCTCATCGTGATTACAGTGGTTGTCGCTTTCTTGCCCTGCGCGAGCGCACAGGTCAACAACGCCGGCCAGGAACCCTATCTCGGCTGGAGCAGCTTCAGCCAGCAAACCATCCAAGGCGACTTCCTGACGCAAGCCAACTTGATCACGCAGTCCGATGCACTCAAAGCCTCGGGTTTGCAGGAACACGGCTTCGTCTATATCAATCTCGATTCCGGCTGGCAGGGTAGTTTCGACCAGAACGGCAGGCCCATTCCAAATAACACGACATTCCCTGACATCAAGGTAATGGTCGATCATATTCACGCCAATGGGCAAAAGGCGGGTATCTATTGGATTCCCGGCATCGAGCAGCCGGCTGTCGACGGCAACTATCCCATCCTCGGCACGCCGTACCACACGCAGGATATCGTCGTCATCCCGCTTGCCAGAGGCAACGCCTTCGCCGCCAACCCGCCCAATCCCTACCACGATAAAATCGACTTCACCAAGCCTGGAGCGCAGGAGTACATTGACTCGATCGTAGAGCTCTTCTCGTCCTGGGGTTTCGATTTCATCAAACTCGACGCTGTTACGCCGGGCTCTTACTCAAACGATCTCTCCATCGACAACCGGGCCGACGTTGAAGCCTGGTCGAACGCCATTGCCAAGACGGGACGCCTCATCTGGCTTACAGTCTCCTGGCAGCTCTCACAGGACTATGCCTCCGTGTGGCAACAGTGGTCGAATGCGCGCCGCATTGACGACGATGTCGAGTGCGAAGGCCGCTGTGCCACCCTGACCGACTGGCCGCGCATCGTGTTACGCGAGTACGACGACGTGGGCTGGGAGCATGAAACCAGCACCACCTTGGGATGGAATGACATGGACACGCTCGATGTCGGCGATGGCACGCTCGATGGTCTCTCTGACGTGGAGAAGCAGACTGCGATCACTATTTGGGCGATGGCGAACTCCCCCATGTATCTCGGTGGAGATCTCACCAAACTCGATAATTTCGCCAAGTCGGCCTTCACGAATGACGAACTCATCGTCGTCGATCAGTCCGGCCTCCCCGCCGTCCAGGTGACTGGCGGCCCGCAGCCCGTCTGGATGTCGAAGCAAGCGGACGGCAGTATCTACGTTGCCGTCTACAATCTGAATGGTCTGTCCAGCAAAGTTACTGTTCGCTGGAGCGATCTCGGTTTCCGCCACGCCTTGGCGGTGCGCGATGTGTGGAACCATACCAAGCTTGGTCCATCGGCGGCTGCATTTACCACGACCCTCGTTGGCCACGGCTCACGCTTGTTGAAGGTCACTCCCTTGGGCGCGGTTACGGCGCCCGTCGGCCAGGTCTATGAAGCAGAGACCGCAACGCTCAGTGGCGCCGCGTTTGTCTCTTCTTGCTCCGCCTGTTCCGGTGGAGCGAAGCTGAGCTACCTTGGGGCGTCGCCCAGCTCCAACACCGCGACCTTTAATGTCTATGTAAAGAATGCTGGAACCTACCGCATGGAAGTTGACGCGATGACCCAGGGACCGCGGGCCCTAGTGTACGTCGTGAACGGAACGCACCCGGCGACGCTGAACATGGGGGGAGGCAGCTTTAACCTGCCGCAAGCCACCACCGTGCCGGTCACCCTGCTGGCGGGTAATAATACGATCACCTTCGGCAATCCCGGAACCTACGCCCCGGATCTCGATCGCATCGTGATCTCCAGTGACGGAAGTGCGGTCGCTCCGGATTTCACCACGTACGAGGCGGAGGCGGCACAACTCAGCGGCACGGCCAGCGTCGGCGGCTGCGGTTTCTGCTCGGGTGGAGCCTACGTAGGAAACTACGGTGCCGGCAACCAGAACGCCGTTACGTTTCCTGCGGTTACGGTCGCAAAGGCAGGCACATATCAACTCGAGATCGACTACACCACCAGCGGCCTGCGCACGTTCTATATCTACGTCAATAACGGTCCGCCCACCGTCCTGAACGTAAACGGTAGCACCTTCGATTCACCGGTGCCTGCCCTGATTTCTGTACAACTGAATGCCGGAGCAAACAAGATCGTGATCACCAATCCCAATCCTGGGGGCTATGCGCCCGGGCTGGACAGCATCACCGTTGGACCCTCAATATCGCCGACTTAAAATCGGCGCTCAATTAGGAACCATAAAACATGCTGAAGCCGACGATGTCTTCCGTTCCATGGAAGTCAGAGTATTGAGTCCAAAGCTGAGGGTGGGAAAAACATAACGTTCAGGAGCGCCCCCAGACAATCGCAACGTGATCGCCGCTCGGAGTCTGTTTCTTCAGCCGCCTTTCTACGGTATGATTTCGCGAGATCCGTGGAGACAGCGGAGGATGAAGAGGCGCAGGAAAGTTATTGTTGAGATCGCGACCAGCGCGGACGGCTATATAGCCCGTCTGGATGGAGATGTCTCATGGCTGGACCGTCCGCAGCGGAAGGGACACTACGGAATGGGCGCTTTCATGAAGAGCATCGATACCATCCTGTGGGGGCGAAAGACGTACACCAAGGGAATTGAGATGGGCATGAAAGATGGAGGATTCGGCCCAAAGATCAAGAACTACCTCTTTTCCCGCCAACCGCAACGGTCGCTGTTGCCTGGATTCGAGCTGGTAAAAGAGCCGATCAAGCCATTCGCGCAACGCTTGCGGGCGCAGCCCGGTAAGAACATTTGGATGATGGGAGGTGGCGAGATCATCACTTCGTTTCTGGACGAAGGAGAGATCGACGAATTCAGCATCCATGTCATTCCGGTCTTCATCGGCGAAGGCATACCTTTGATTAAACCGCAGCAACGATCCATTCCGCTCAAACTGCTTGCGACCAAGAAATTTCCGGACGGTGTGGTGCATTTGCACTATCGCGTCCTCAAGCAGCGTCGCCTACCGAAGGTCGCTGCCTAACTCAGCAGCGTGGTGACTTCATATTCGCAAATCGTTTAAGAGAAGACGGATTCATCGACCACCGCTGGGCTGGACAGCATCACCGTTGGACCGCCGGTTGGTTCTTCCAACGGACGTGTCTCTGGCGAATTGTTATTTCGCTCATCATTCCTGAGGATTTCCCGTCATGCTACGATTCCGCGAAGCGCAATCTGGTCGTTCTTTTCATCCACTTCAACGCCCTTGTCTGGTTGCTCCCCGGGAGTCGAGCGTCTGGTAGACGGCCAAACGCTCATTCATGAAGTCAATTTATTTAAGTTGTTTCGTATGAAATAGATAACGCACCCTGCGATTTCTCACAAGTGCTCAGAATGAGCTAAAACTCGAGGTTGAAATCGAAGAAGAATTTACCGTAAACTGTTGAGAGTG
>DATHIB010000065.1:0-50426 GCA_035490055.1 Candidatus Limnocylindria bacterium
CTACGATGCTGAAGTAGCGATGATCTTTGCCGTCTTTTTTGCGATTGTTGCTGCGCAGAAACATATCCACTGCAGATTGCCAGAAGTCCGGCGGCGAAGGGAAGACACTTGGTCTCCACTCTACCGTTTTTTCATGGCTCGACGATGGAAACACACGACTTAACTACGAAAATGATGGCAAAAATACCGAAAATCGCTCGCAACTGCGAAAGTTGGGCTAGTGAGATTCAATCGGCTTTTCTGGCGCGGAAAGGTGAACGTGGCATGAAATACACAGATCACTTTTTGACGGGCGTTCCGTTCACCTCTGCGGTGAACGGAAGTATTGAGGAGCACTGAGGATGCGCGCGGCGCGACATTCAATTTGGGCGCGGGCAAAACACCGGAGTGGGCTGGAGCGACCCCACCTTTGGGGGCTTTCAGCCGCCCAAAGGCTTCGTGGGGTCGCTCCAGCCCACAGGCTCGCTAAGAAGTGATTCGCGCGGCGAAGGGGAATAGCCATGCTGCTAACCACGAAGCAAAGCGAGAGACTCTTGGCAAAGCACGGAGTATTCGCGCGCGAGATTTGCGACAAGTGCGGAATCGTGCTCGGTGCGGTTCGTTTCACGCGGTACGGCGAACCAGAGGTCTACTGCTCTCGTGAATGTAGGGGTGATGCCCATAGGTCTGCGGCCCTCAAGCCAGGACGCCCACGCAAATACAAAACTCACAGCGAACGTAGAGCCGCAAAGACGCGACAGCAACAGATCTATCGGTCGCATCCTAACGTGGAAAAAACTGTCCGTATTCAATCAGAACCAAAGAACTTGCAGACGCAAAAATGGCAGCTCTCGTACTTGGGTACTCCGAAACCTAGAGAACCGCTCATTTCGAGCCGGCGAGCGTAAATGGCGATCGTTCCCCAACTCGGGGCCGTGGTAGACTCCGCTCCAGCTACGTCATCGTCGCCGAGGATGGAGTGCAAAACGACCATGCCACGGCGACGCTTCCAGTCTGGACGCGTCTATTTGAGAGGCACCAGATGGGTTGGATCGTACCGCGAGTATGAAGTCAACCCCGAGACCGGCAAGCGGGCGAGGAAGACGATCACCTTCGACGCGACTGTTACATCGAAGCGTGCCGCCAAAGCTGCCCTTCATCCGTACCTGGACGACTACAACGCCAGGGCCAAAGCAGAATCCAAAACCCTCAGCACGCCGAGCCGGAAAAGCAGTCAGAGCACTCATCGAAGAGTGGACTGACAAAATACTTCCAAACCGAAAGCCAGGAGGAGCGCGTGCAGCCCTCTCACACATCCGTGCATACATTCTTCCGCAGCTTGGCGACGTTCCCTTGCGTGAGATGAATCTCAGCCAGCACCAATCGTTCGTAACCGCAGTCGGCCGGCGAGTCGATCGTCGAAAGACCGCGGAGAATGTCTACGGCACCCTGGGCTCGATCCTGAACCTTGGCCGAAAGTGGGGCTACGCAATCCCGAACGTCGAAAAAAAGGACATCGTATTCCCCGCTGACAAAAAACCCCAACCTCAGATCTTTTTCTTCGACGCTGACACTGCCGCGCGAGTCATCAATGCGGCGGTGTATCCCTACAAACTCATGCTCCTCATCGCCGCGGTGTGCGGCCTGCGGATCGGCGAAGTCACCGCCCTGAAAGTCAGTAGCCTCGACTTCAGGCGGAGACTCATTCACATCACCGGCGCCCTGGACTACGCCACTCGGAAGGAAAGCACCCCGAAGAGTGACAACAGCGCAGCTCCGGTCTGCATGTCCGAGCTGCTTACGAAACACCTGCGCGACTGGCTCGACAAACGCTACAAGCCGAACCTAGACGGCTATCTCTTCACCAACTCCAAGGGCAAGCCTTTCCTCTCCGACAACGTTGTGAAATACGGCGTTCATCGGGCCATTGCGAAACTTGGGATTGAAACTGCGAAAGGCGTCCATGTCGGGATTCACTGCTTCCGGCATGGCGTAACTTCAGAGCTGCTCGAATCCGGCACTCCGATCCACGTCGTCACCCGGCTCATGCGCCACGCCGACTCCAACGTGACGCTGGAGCACTATGCGCATATCGTCGGAGACGCCGAGCGCGTTGCGTCTGAGAAGTTCTCCCAGCGCATCGGGCGGAACATCACTGAATTGGAGTCAGACCCCGAATTGGAGTCAAGTTCGGTATAAGACCGCGTAAAGAAAGGGCTTGGCGGAAGCGTGTGGGAGTCGAATTTGCGATGATCGTTCAAATCGCCAGTGTTTATGCGGCGTTGCACACCACACGCTCCTTCCAATCAGTGCGTTTTAGTACGTTTTGGAGTCAGACCTTCTACAACCCTCCACTTGACGAGATCCCCCCTTGCAGAAAATCGGCGTAGCGAGCGTGCAGGTATTTCCGGGAAGCCGGCTTCCTCCACGGGACCGGCGCGGAGGCCAGTTAAAAACTGTCATGGGGATCGTCATGAAAATTCAGCTTACGACGCCATTTCATTCCTGAATTACTTACGGTGCTATTCTGTCTTGCGGGCGCGGCCTGAATCTTGGCGCGTCCTTTTCGAGGTGTGCCGTGTCGTTGGAATTGAAGAGTCCCGATTTCACCGCCGATGGAAATATTGCGAAGCAATTCACCTGTGAAGGTGTGGATATTTCACCCGCGCTCAGCTGGGACGCCCCGCCTGCCGCCACTCAGAGTTTCGTATTGATCGCCGACGATCCCGACGCTCCGGTGGGAACCTGGGTGCATTGGGTGCTCTTTGCGATAGCCGTGAAGCACAGCATAATCATGATCAGAAATGGACCCGACGAGTTGGGTGTCATGTCCATAGCGGGGAAACGTCGATCATGGCAAAGCGCAGTCTTGCCGCTCATCATGCACAACGAGCGTTATGATACCCGAGCCCGCAATACCGTGACAAAACATCTGTTTCTGCCGCGGTGTAAGCTCACTCGCAGTAATCAACAGGCAGGAGGGGCGAAAGTCGAGGGGGATTTTTCCCCGCCCTTCGGCAGATCCAGGCTGACCCCCATCCCCCTCGCGGTTTGACGCCCGGCCCCCACCGCTGGGCGACCAGCTCAGGAAATGGACGTTCATCAGAGGGCACTGCTTCCACTGCCTCTGCCATCGCCACGTTCTCGGAAGCTATAGCGGCATCATCTTCGTTAACAGATAGCTGGTGCTGTGGCAGGACCAGAGCCCTATCGGTATGGGCGTGCCAGCATCAGATACAGCGGGCAGCGGTTCCGATTGGGGGCCGAACGTTGCATCCTCAACTGACCTGTCCACAACGTAGCCCGCTGCCGTGTTGGGGTTGGGTGAAATCCATGGTCGAAATATAGTGGTCAATTCCCAGCAAGTGATTCATTCGACAGAAGGGAGGTAGTCAGATAAGCTAGGCATCCTGATTGCCCGACGGAACCAGGGTTTCAATTGTCCCCAGAATACAAGGACCCTTTGTATGTGCAGTAAAGCGCTGCGGTCGGCCGTTGGCCTTCCGTTGTGTTCAGTTTTGGCTCTTCTCTTCGTTCTTCCAAGACTAGCGTCATCTCAAGTGGTTTCCGGTGTCGTCTCGCACGTCGCAAAGCAAGCAGATTGGACTGGCCAACCCAAGTATCGGCCGGACGAATTACTTGTCCGTTTTCGCTCCGGAACATCGAGCGCGGCGGTGGAAGCACTTCACCATGCCTTGGGTGGCCAGCACGTCAGGTCATGGAGCAGCGTTGAAGGGCTTGAGCTTGTGCGGTTGGCGGCAGGAACATCGATCAGAGATGCAGTGAGAGCGTACCGGCAGAACCGGAACGTACTCTATGCCGAGCCAAATTATATTTATCATGCACTGACCACTCCGAACGACCCAAAGTTCTCTCAGCTTTGGGGACTGCAGAACACGGGGCAGAACCTGGGCACTGCAGGTGCCGACATCCATGCACCACAAGCGTGGAGTCTCAGCACTGGTAGTTCAAATGTCGTGGTTGCAATGATCGATACGGGCATTGATTACAACCACGAAGACCTGAGGGCAAACGTGTGGTCCAACCCAACGTCCTATTCGGCAACCATCGACGGAGTGAGCATCAACTGCGCTGCAGGAACTCATGGCTTCAATGCCGTTAAGGCGACCTGCGACCCATTGGACGACAACGGGCATGGAACTCATGTCTCCGGAACAATCGGAGCGGTTGGAAACAACGGGATCGGCGTTGCGGGAGTCAATTGGAGCGTTCAAATCTTGGCCTGTAAGTTTCTGGATGCCTCAGGGGGAGGCACTCTGTCTGATGCGATTACATGTCTCGACTTCGTCAAAGCGATGAAGGATCGTGGCGCCAACATTGTGGCGACGAACAACAGTTGGGGAGGGGGAGGTTTCTCGCAGGCCTTGAGTGACGCCATACAGGCGCAACAAAAAGACGGGATCTTGTTTATAGCGGCCGCAGGCAACGATTCAAGCGACAACGACCTCGTGCCTACCTATCCTTCGGATTATTTCTTGCCGAATGTGATCAGCGTGGCAGCCACCACGCGCTTCGACTGGTTGGCGGATTTCTCAAACACCGGAGCGCACACCGTCCATCTCGGCGCGCCTGGGCAAGAGATTCTCAGCACCACACCCAACAATACATACAGCGTACTTAGTGGAACATCTATGGCGACGCCGCATGTCACGGGAGTTACCGCTCTACTCGCCGCCCAAAACCCCAGCCGGGATTGGCGAGCGATTAAGAATTTGATAGTTGCGGGTGGAGACGCGGTCCCCGCGTTGACGGGTACAATCACTGGCAAACGGCTAAACGCTTATGGGTCGATGACCTGCTCGAACTCAGTCGTGGCGAAACGCTTGCAGCCAATGCTGGACACCCTGGCCGGAAGCGTGGGCCAACCGATTACTCTGGCGGCTATCAACATCAACTGCGCTCAACCTGCGGGGCAAGTGATGGTGACGGTTTCACCTGGCAGCCAACAAATCACGTTGACAGACAATGGCACGGGGCTCGATCAGGCAGCTGGTGACGGAATTTACAGTGGGACTTGGACCCCGTCTGCCTTGGGTGACTACGTTTTGAGCTTTTCCACAGGTGGGACGGTGCAAGTTACAGTGCTGAATAATTACGTATTGGGAGGGACGCCTTATAGCTACCAGACCATCGCGGGGACGAATCTAAATCTAGCCGACGACGAATTGGCAACAGTGACTGCTCCCTTCCCGGTGCAATTCGGAGGAGGCTCGTTTACGCAACTGTATGTGAGCAGCAACGGGACGATAAGCTTTACGAACGCATTTGATGATTTCCTGAATTTCGACCTGCCAGTGAACACGTTCCTGAATGGGAATCCACAGAATAGTCCACCACCCGTGCCGTTGCGGCCGGTCGTTACGCTGGTCGCGCCCCTGTGGCAAGACCTGTATCCTGTGAAAGGTACAAATCAAAACGTTTTTTGGGCGGTCACCGGGGCAGCCCCGAACCGTCAACTAGTGGTGGAGTGGCGCAATGTGAGGACGTTCGACTGTCGAGGCGACAGCACCGCCAACGTGACGTTTGAAGTTGTTTTTTCTGAGAGCGGCAGTAGTGTCTATTTCAATTACGCGAACACCCAGTTCGTAGGGGCGTGTTCCAGTCAGAACTTCGGACAGGCTGCCACCATCGGTATCCAAGTAACGCAAAACCTCGGAGTCCAATGGGGAGCAGACCAGACCAGTATTGACAGTGGAATTTCACTGGTGGGGACGCTTGCACCATCCAATCCCGCACCGAACCCAGCCCCAACTGTTACTTCCGTTTCGCCAGCCAGCATACCTACTGGGAGTGGCGACACCTGGTTGACACTGACAGGCACCAACTTCGTGCCAAGTTCTCAGGCTAGTTTCTATCCCTACGTTCTAGCTGTCACCGAATACATCAGCGCCACGCAATTGAAGGTCTTGCTGCCAGCTGTGGATCTTGTTTATCCGAGCGGCACCCCAGGGATTCAGATTAATGTGACAAATCCTACTCCCGGCGGTGGAACCTCACCTGCCGTTTATGTGATTGTGGTCGGACAGAGTAGCCCTCAGATCACCTCGATTTCGCCGACGAGCGTACCTGCGGGAAGCTTCGGCTTCATTCTCACGGTTAACGGCAGCGGGTTTATACCGTACGCAACCAATGTGCTTTTCAATGGCAACGGAGGCCAAACGACAGTTGTCAACGGCAATCAAGTGACATTCGCAGTCACCGGCGCGATGGTGCAGACTGCAGGGACCATACCCGTGCAGGTTCAAGTTGGCCCCACCACATTCACCGATACAGTGTCGTTTACGATCACTCCTGCTACTACTCCTGCCACGATTCAGGCGCCGCTTGTATCTGCGACTTCTACCAACCAGACCAGCCCGACGAAACAGCAGCTTACTGCCCAATTCTTGACAGGGAGATTTCTAGGCTGGAAGGCGGCGCAATTTCTCGGACAGGCTTACACTGCTAAATATCAACGCGAACTGGCCCGGCTCGCCCCCGCTGTGGCAAACACTAGAGCCGGAGCGAGCGACACTCACAACTTGGCCGCCTCGGCCACAATTCCTCCCGCGCCCGCAGCTTTCAATCTCCGGCCCACGCTTCCTGCTGGGTTTATTCCGACCGCCGTGATCACCGGCGACTTTAACGGAGATGGAAAGTTGGATTGGGCGGTCGCCAATGGCGGCGACAACAGCATCTGGATTTATCTGGGAAATGGCGACGGGACAGCCAAATTGCCCACAATTGTCCAACTACAGGGGCATGCGCCCGTCGCACTTGCTACGGCGGACATGAACGGAGACGGAAAACTGGATCTCGTAGTTGCCGAGGCAGATAGTCTGGCTGTGGCGGTGTTGCTCGGCAATGGAGATGGCACTTTCGGACCAGAACTCACGTTCACTACACCGAGCATACCGATCAGCCTTGCGGTTGCTGACTTTAACGGCGACGGAAAATTGGACGTCGTGGTTGGCCTGCTCGGAACTGTCAATACCGGCCAATTGGCATTTCTCCCTGGCGACGGCACTGGCAAACTGGGTATGCCCGTCATTCACTACGGCCAGGTCAATGGCGCGGTCTTTTTGACCTTTGCCATTTCCGCCGCGGATTTGAATGGCGACGGATTGCCCGACATAGTGGCGCTCGACTTCACCATCGATTTTGAAGGCCTGTTCCTCACGGACCAGTTCGGAAGCGCGGGCGCCCGTGCCTATGTCAACCAGGGTAACGGCATATTCAAGATGACCCAACAGTTTTTCCATGATCAAACCTTAGATCAGAGTCCCCCGTTAGGACTGGCGGTCACGGCAGTGGCTCTGGGGGACGTGAATGGCGATGGATGTGTTGATGCCGTGACGCTAGACAGTCTTGGCACCGCCACATTCTTCCCTGGCCTGTGCGACGGAAACTTTGATACTACAAAAATGCGAATCTTCGGCTCGGGGATCGTCGCGGAGGCGGCGGCGCTCGCTGACGTAAACGGTGACGGGAGACTGGATCTCATCAGCTCTGCCAGTCCGTTTACTCAGTATAATTTCTTCGGTTCGGCACCCGCCGGCTCCGTCAGTGTGCAATTTGGAGACGGGACGGGGAACTTCGGTAGTCCCACACTCTACCGAGGAGAGCCCGAAATGGTTTCCTTGGCGGTGACGGATTTGAAGAAGAATGGGCGACCAGAAATCATTACCGTGAACCAGCAAACGGACACCATCACCGTGTATCAGAACGACGGCACTGGAGCTTTCGGCCCACCCAAGGGAAGATACGTCGGATATCTGATGAGCAGCCAGATGCACGCCGTCGGAAATGCTCCCCTCTCGAACTTCGCAGTCAAAGACTTGAATGGAGATGGCCGGCCTGACTTGGCGACGTTGGAAATCGGAAGCCAGTACCCGCTTCCGACACAAATGACTGTTTTGCTGAACAACGGGACGGGCGGATACGGCGCTCCGATCCTCACGCCCATCGCTGATGTCACAAACCCGGTAAACGACTTTATCTTCGCCGATTTTCGGAACACCGGCCGCAAGGATTTGCTGTTCATTGGGGCTACTACGCAACTCACATATGGTTTCGCAATCAGCAACGGGGATGGCACGTTCCAAAAACCAGTGTTGAAGAGTCTGCCGTTAACAATTTATGTGCCCGTGCACCTTGTCCTCGGGGACTTCAATAATGACGGCAAGCAAGATTTCCTAATCGTCGGTTCCGGTGGGTTCACACCCTTCCTTGGCAATGGTGACGGAACGTTCTCTCAGGGCACGACGGTGAACTTCCCTACCACCGGCACCCAGAGCCCGGACATCAGAGGGGCAATCGTTGCGGACGTGAATGGCGACGGCAAAGCGGATCTCCTGATGTTGGGCTCGCAACTGCTGTCATCTACGGGGCAGTTTGCCATTTACGAGTTGCTCGGAAATGGCAACGGCACTTTTCAAACTCCCAAACTGCTTTTCAATAATTTGGGTCCTTTTGCTGTGGTGGATTTGAACAAAGACGGCCGTCCAGACATTGTTGCCGCCGTCGATCAGGGCATGAATGCGACGGTTTTTGGCCATCTCTGGGTGTATGAGGTCTTCATTGGCAATGGCGACGGCAGTTTCACTCCTGGTCAAACCTATGGGCCTTTTCCCAATCCATACGCCGATTTCTACTATGCGGAATATCTCTTCGGGCCTGCGGATCAACCGCTCGGCGCCCTACAGCCGATGGTGGGCGATTTCAACGGGGACGGCATTCCGGATGTCGCCGTCTACACGACGGCGGGGACGAATGTTTCCAATGCGATTGGATATGCCGGAGCGCCGCTGAGCACCCAGGTGTTCGTACTGGCTGGAAACGGCGATGGAACTTTCAGCATTCCAAGTCTCAGTCAGGGGCTGGGTGGTCTGCTCGTGCCACAAGGCGCTGCCGACCTCAATGGTGACGGGCGTACCGACCTGATTGAGATGGATGCCTATACATCGTCTTTTACTTCCTTGACCGCAACGAATGGCGCCAGCTTTAGTGTGGGGCTGGTTTCCGATCCGGTGATTGGCACAACAGGAAAATTGCGCATTATTCTCACCTATGCCTCAAGCAGCGCAACGACGCTACAACTTTCGGCGAGCGATCCCAATATTGTGATTCCCACCAGTGTCACAATTCTGGCGGGATCAGTTAGCCAGGACGTAGCATTTCAGATTGGCAGCGGATTCAATTCAAACCACGTTTTTAGCCTGACGGCGACACTCGGCGCAGAATCCCATACTGCTTACGGTACCCAAGCGCCCACCACGCAAGTGGCGGGATTCGTGGCTCTACTTCAGCAAACGTCTGCGCCGGTGATTGTGGCGGGACAATCTACACCAGATTACGGTCTCTTGGTAGGAAGCGTTGGTGGGTACTCGACACAGATTGTGCCCACATGCCAGGGATTGCCGAGTGGTGCCGCTTGTCAATTCGGCGCGAATCCGATCGTTCTCCCGCCAGGTGGCACTGTGGCCGACGCTCTGGTGGTCAGCACGGCATCGAATCTTCCTCCCGGACAATACTCATTTACAGTCAACCTCACAGATGGTGTCGTTACGCGCACGCTCTCCGCAGCCTTCAACGTCGGCGACTTCAGCATGTCGATCACGCCCGCGTCACAGACCATCGGGACTACCGACTTCACTGCATACACCCTGAACTTGCAAAGCATCAATGGCTATGGACAGGCAATTCAGCCGACTTGCAGCGGCTTGCCGTCTGGAACCGTGTGTCCATTCGGTAATGTCCCCTACTTTCCAGGTTCGCAGGAGAACCCTTTCCAGATACATACGCAGAATGCGATACCTGGAACGTACAACTTTACAATTACTGGCACCAGCGGGTCTCTGGTTCACACCGCGTCCGCACAGCTCATAGTTTCTTCTGGAAACTTCTCCGGTTCCATTTCTCCTGTGTCGGCCACGATTTCAGTCGGGGGCGCTCACGACTTCAATGTCCAATTAAACTCGCTAAGCAATTTTCAAGGACAGGTTTCTCTCTCTTGTGTTAGCCCGCCAAACGGAATCAGTTGTCAATTCGCTCTTGACCCAATCTCGGTCAACCCCAATGTGGCTTCAACGTCAACTCTCACTCTAAGCGTCACGACGAAACCTGCTTCGACTACCCCTTTTACAGTGGTACCGCGGGGCATCTTCACCCCCAATATCCGAATTCTTCTAACGGCTTGGATGCTGCTCGTTGCGCTCGCACTGTTTCTCGTCATTAATACGTGGTGGCGTGGAATCTGGGACGAACTAGGAATTCGGCCAGTCGCTTTATGGACTGTTAGCATCCTGCTACTGGTTGCAGTCGGAATCGTGGCTTGCGGCGGTGGAAGCACTACGGGAGGTGGTGGAGGGGGCGGCGGCAATCCTGCAATTGTTCATGTTGTCGTACAAGGCTCCTCAGGCAACACGACCATCAGTCTCGGAACTTTGACAATCACGGTTCCATAGATCCGGGCCACCGCGAACGGTCGAAATTGAGGGTTGAACGGTTATTAGGGCGGGTGAATGGTTTCTGTGTGAGAAAAAATCAGGAAAAGTCCCGTCTGTCCCCTGGTTCTTGGTTCCCAAACTTGCTCGCTATGTTAGCCTGCACCATCGGCCAGTAACCCGATTCGTTTTGGGAGTTAGCGTGGGCCGCCCGTCCGAATGAGTCGCTGCGCATAGCTGGCGGCAGTAAATGGCATAAAGCGGAGGAACTGTCGACTTTTTTCGCTGAGAATGCGCAATTCATTGACGTCCATGGAAGACGATGGAATCGCGAGGAAATCTATAAAGAATTTGGGACCCTGTTCGCCCCTTATGCCAAGAAAAATGCCACTTACATAATTGAAGAAACCCTCGCGGACAATAGCGCCATGCTGGTTGTCATTGTCCTATGGAAAAACGCAATCCTTGCTAGCCTAGAGCGGGTCTGGATCCACAGGATGAGTGTGGTCCTTGTTCCTCAAGGCGATGATTGGGCCATCACGCTAGCGCAAGTGACTCCGGTTCATCCTAAGTAGATGAGCTATGAAGGTCACTTTATATTTAAATCCGTGCATCGAGATCGGGAGATCGGCTACCGTCCGTACCGTCCGTGCCGCCGCTTGAATTGGCACAAGAACCGACCCAAAATCCCTTATTGCTGCCTTTTGCTGCCTCGCTTTTTTGTAACATCCGTCACATCAAAAGGATATGGCGGAAGCGTGTGGGAGTCGAACCCACCATTCGACCCGCGAAGGACCGAATCGCCGGCTTTGAAGGCCGGGAAAGTCACCGGACTCTTTTCGCCTCCGTGAGCAGTATAGTGGAGCGCTTCCCAGTCTCTCAAGACAAGATCAGGCGCGATGAGACGCCATTGCGGCAGCTTGTTGGGTGCGGATCAACGCAGCAACGAGATCATAAAGCGCGGGACTGGTACAGACTTCATAGTAGGCATGCGTGGAAGGGGCACCGATTTTCCCGTCGGGGAGCAATTGGCGTGCCATGCCTTTTCGCAATACAAGGAGTTCCACGGATTCACCAAGAGGCACTTCTCCATAATAAAGAGTCACGTTTTCCTTGCCCCATGGTTTGTCTAGCTTCGTTTCGATGGAGTCGAGCGAAATCTCCTCGGAAAGCTTTTGAAAACCCTCCTCGTTAAGCTCGATGCCGTTCATGTTGAAGCGAACCAGGAATTCGTCCAATTCTTCGGCCGACGCTCCTTCCATGGTATTCAGAAATTGAAAAACCGAAAAATGCGTTTTCTGTCCAGCCAGCATGCGCTTCGCCAGCTTGGCGCAGCCCGAAAGACGGTCGGAGAGATTCAGTGCCTTTGAAATCATGATGCGCGAATCTCCGTCGGTCCAGTAGGTAGGAGCAGAGCCCTGAAAAGCAATCCCCAGGCCAAGTTCCAGCGCGGGAAGATTGCTGGCCGACGCGCGTTCGTTGTAAGAGTTGCAAACGGCAAGAATCTGGCGCGAAAGGATGCAGGCCTTCGCTACCGGCCGGGCATAGGCCACGGTCGATTCCGTTTCGAAAATGGCCAGAATGATCGCATCACCTTCGATAAATACCTTCTTCGCCGAATAGCGGTCCAGAAGCTTCTTGACGGGCTCGTGCAAATTCAGACTGAAGTGTGAAGCGGGGTTTAGTCCGCGCGAGAGCAAATCCTGCGTCATGCGCGTGGAGCCACGCACGTCGGACTTGATGATGACGTGCGAGACGACGTGGTCCTGCTCCGGCCGGGCTTCCTCCGGGAGCACGCACTCGTACAGCCGGTTGTTCAAACGCGACAATTCGCGCGCCTTTTCGGTGGTAACCAGGTTGATGCGCTCCATGCAGGTGGTCAGATGTTCGGCGTCACGCAGATCCCTTCTCAGACGAAGGAAGTCGTTGGCGAATCGCAGCACGAATGCCTGCATCTCCTCGCGGGAATAGCGGTGTATCTTCTTGGAGAGTTCCTCGATGGCCTTGAGCGACAATTTCTTCGCGGGGACCTGCTTAATGACCTGCTCGACTTGCTTCAGCTCTTCCTTGGAAACAAGGGCCTTGCGGAGTTGCTGCAAGTGCACAGGCGGGCAGTAATCGGCGGCAATGGACCGGATTTCATAGCTCGCCAGGACGTGATAGAGAATTTCGAGCTGTTCGAGACGGTCGAGGAGCCGCGCGAGCAAGCGCGCGCGCGCCGGCGCCTCCGTCTCCGAGGCGGAATTTGCGTCGAATAGCCGCTTCGCGTTTTCCGGCTCATTCAGATATTCACCGAGCTTCCCGGCATGATCCTTGACGAAGAAATCGAGCTTTTGCCTGGCCGCGTCGATCTGCGGTCCCAACTCCTCCAGCTTGCATTCCTGATGCTTGAGTCGGAGTTCGAGGTCATTTAGCGATGCCTTCAAATCAGCAGGATCACCCGAATTTAGAAGCTTCGTGAAGAAACCATCACCCCGGTCAAGACGCTTGCGGGTGCTTTCGCGCTGTTCCTCGAGGTTTGCAATGTCCGCACGAATCGCCTGCACTGCTTCCAGCAGCGCGGTATGAGCCTGGATGGCTTCCGTGTGCGCTGGTTCATGGCTGGGCGTAATGCCGGCCTCGCGGAGGAAATCCTGGAAAAGCGCGTCCATAGCCTCAAAGCGGTCGGGGTCACGGGCATAATTGCCCAGGAGGATGTAATGCTCCAAAAAGAAAACGTCGTCCTTCCCGCCGTCGAGGAAAATCAGTCGGTTCTTACAAAGCTCGTAATAAGAAGCGAATTCTTCGCCGAACAGGGCGCGGCGGGCTTTTGCAATGACGTTGTCTTCCACGTCGGCAACAATCTGCGCCACTTGCTGTCCCACGCGGCGGACTACGGCCTTTCGCGCGGACTGCAGTTCCGACAAGCGTGCTTTGATGACGTGGGCTTGCTGGCTGCGCTCGAAATGCTCGCCCCTCTTGCGAATCCATTCTTTCCCTTCAAGGATGAGGTTGGCAAATTGATTGCCCATTTCGAAGGTCAGAAATTTTAGCAAGCCCAACCGGAAAAGCACGTCTATCTCTATATTTTTGTGATACTTGGCCTGTGTCAGCGAACTTTGCAGAAGCTCGGAGAGCAGCTTGCGAAAGCCCGCACCGTCAGGTCCTCGTGAGGAGCGAAGCTCGATCCCCGGAAGATAGGTGCTGGCGGTGCTCTGGCGAATAAGGTCGAAAAGATAGTCGCGAGCCGCCTGAGCAAACTTCGGGCTCAAGAATACATCGTGGTGAATGTTATCCACCCCGATCGCCAGCGAACCCATCGGAATCGTGACGTTGTAGCTCTTGAGTTCCGTCAGGGCCTCTTCGGTGGCACTGGGTGTTAGAAGTTCGTTGGGCATCTACTTAGCCAAAAAGGGCTATTTTTACGTTAGCAGCCGCACGGGAACCGGGCAAGAAATCCAGAGGGGTCCGTAACCAGAGAGTAAGGGAGCGCTGGGGGCCGTAGATTTGCGAGGGCCCAGCCTAGCGGACGGTAATGCGGCGGGCGTCGCCTCCCAGGTGTTCAAGACGTATTCGGATCTGCGGCCAGGGAGACTTTAATGGGAAGCGCTCCGACCACTCCAGAATAGCCACGGAGGGAGCTGTGAACATATCTTCCATTCCCAGAGTCTCAAAATCGTTGAAACTCTCAATCCGGTATAAATCAGCGTGGTAGACCTTGGCGGGTTTCCCATAGACGTGAACGAGGGTGAAGGTTGGGCTGGTGACGTCGTCTTCGTTGGCGGCGCCGAGTCCGGAAACGATGCCTTTGGTTAAAGTGGTCTTTCCCGTTCCCAGGTCACCGGCGAGAAGCACCAGCACGGGGGCATTGAGGCGCTTCGAGAATTCCCTGCCCCAGCTCGTGGTTTCCTCGGCCGAATGGGTGATGATTTCCTCAAGCACGCTCGCGCAGCTCCTCAAGGAGTTTCCGCCGCGCGCGGGGCACAGCGTCTGCAACTTCGCCGGCGAGGAGGCCGGACAGATCCGTCCCGCGAGATGCCAACTCCGCAGCCAGACCGTGAAGGTAGACGCCGAGGCTCAGAACTCGCGCTCCGTCGTCCGCGCCAAACTGCGCAATTAGCGCTGCGAGAATCCCGGTAAGAACGTCTCCCGTGCCGCCCTTCGCCAAACCGGCATTCCCAGCCGTACTTACGAAAGTTTGCCCGTCCGGCGAAGCAACGATCGAGTGGTAGCCCTTGAGGACAAAGTGCGCGTTCCAGCGACGTGCCGCATCAAGCGCCATTGCGAGGCGGTCTGCCTGAATGGTCTGGGTTGCGATTCCGAGGAGCCGACCCATTTCACCAGGATGAGGTGTAAGAGCGAGAAAATTCGATTGGCGACCGCGAAATAGGTCGCCGCTGCCGGCAAAGGCGTTCAAACCATCCGCATCCAGAATCGTAGGCAGGGGAGTCTCGCGAACAACGGTGCGAATGAATTTCTGCGTTTCGGCGTGCGTGCCAAGACCCGGACCGATGCCGAGAACGGTCTTTCCTTTAAGGATTTCTTTGAAGTCATTTCCCTCGAGGCTGCTGAAGGCAATCGTGCCTTCGTCAGTCGACTCCAGACTTTCAGACATGTATTCCGGCTGGCCTGCCGCAACGTGGGGCAACACGATGTCGGGTGTAGCTATGGTGACCAGACCCGCGCCGGTCCGCAACGCGCCCCGGCCCGAGAGAATGGCGGCGCCGCTCTTCCCGAGAGAACCTGCGACGAGGAGAACATGCCCGAAAGTGCCCTTGTGGGATTTGACGGAGCGAACCAGCGGCAACTGATCAAATTCATCCGGCCCAGCCCAACGGAGCGTTCCCTGCCCGATTTCTTCGACGAGCGCGGCAGGCGAGCCGATGGCGCAAACCTCCAAAGCACCGACTGCATCTGCATCCTGAGAAAGCAGCTGGCTTACCTTGGGCGCAGTAAAGGTAACAGTCCGGTGTGCACGGAGAACGGGACCCTCGGCATGTTGCCCGTCAGAAGGAAGCCCGGAAGGAGTATCCACTGCAAGGATAAATGCTGGACGTGCCGCAGTCGCATGAGCCGACAGACGGTTGATGTCTTCGATTGCCGCCGCAATCAGTCCCGTGGCCGCGCCGCGCAGGCCCGTGCCCAAAACCGCATCAACAATAACCTCCGATTCAGCAACCGAAGGCCATGCGCTCTCCCAAGCAGCTTCATCTGCGACGGCGAGGATTCTGGATCCCATTTCGAGATAGCGAGCGAGATTTGCGCCCGCATCGCCGTGCAGCTCCCGCGGATCGGCGAAGAGGCACACGCGCGGAGCAATCCCCGCCGCTTTCAGGAGTCTCGCGGCGACTAAGCCATCGCCGCCATTATTTCCTTTTCCGCAGAGAATGGTGACGCGCTGTGACAATGCGGGAGAAAACTCACGCAAGACCGCATTCGCGACGTTCTTACCCGCAGCCTCCATCAATTGCAGGCTGGGAATACCGTAACGCTCGGTGGTGAGGCGGTCTACCTCGCGCATTTCGGCGGCAGTGAGAGCTTTCATAGGAGGTTCACGGCACGATCAAAGCATCCAGCCGCCGCTGACATTGACGACCTGACCCGTAACATACTCGGCTTCTTCGGAGGCGAAAAAGGCCACCGTCGCGGCAACATCTTCGACCGTCGGCGGGCGCCCGATCGGAAAACGTGCGTCGTGAATCTTGCGGGCCTCTTCCAGCGTCAGCTCATTTTCATCGATGCTGGACGGGTTCACGACGTTCACGGTGATCCCGTTCTTGGCTTCCTCAAGTGCCAAAGAACGGGACAACGCCACGACCGCGGCCTTGGCTGCGGCATAGGCTGATATTTTCGCCTGCCCGAATGCGCGCTCCGCGCCGACGGCGCCCAAATTGATGATTCGGCCCCAGCGCGCTTTCCGCATATGCGGCAGTGCGGCGCGGCACATGTACAAAACCGTGAGCAGATTCGAAGTGAAGATGCCTTGCCAGTCCTGCAGCGACGATTCCGCCAGCGTCCCCCAGCGAAAATCTCCCACATTGTTGACGATGATATCGAGTCGTCCGAAGCGGTCCGCGACCGTCTTGATCAACTGATCGCAGCGCCCAGCATCGGTGATGTCCGTCTCGACCGCCACGCAATCCACCCCAGTTGCCTGCAACTGACGCAGTGTCTGCTCTGCGGCAACTTTGTTGGAGCGATAGGCAATGGCCATCCGCGCTCCATCCTGCGCCAGCCGTAAAGCAAGCCCGCGGCCAATCCCTCTGGTGCCACCTGTTACCAGCGCCACTCGATTGCGAAGCGACATTCTTCTCCCCGGTAAAATCTCTCGGAAGGATTTTCAGTATAGCCTAGCCGCAACGGAGGTACTACCGAAGTCGCGCAACGATCACCGTCATGTCATCGGCTTGTTCGGGAGTTCCGGCCCACTCCTCCGCCGCCGCCATGAGCGACTCGGCCACCATCAGGGGCGCAGCTGCTTGCACGCGATTCGCGGCTTCCTGCAGGCGTCGAATGCCAAATTCCTCGCCATAAACGTTTTCCGGTTCGATCAGGCCGTCACTGTATCCGATTAGCAGCGAGTTCGGTGCAACGGTCAGCGAGCCTTCCTCATAGGCGTAATCTTCCATAACGCCCAGGACCATGCCGCCTTTATCCAATTGTTGCGAAGCGCTGCTGCAGATCAGAAATGCCGGCAGGTGGCCGGCGTTGGTGTAGCGCAAGGTGCGCGTGGCACTGTCGTAGACCGCGATGAAGAACGTCGCAAAGCGGTCGTCACCGGTGTTGCGAACCAAATGCTTGTTCAGCCGGGAGACCAGCTCGATCATACTCAAGCGTTCGCTTCCTTCGACGAGAAGCTGGCTGCGCAGCGCCGCCTGCAGGCTGGCCATCAACAGTGCCGCTGAAATTCCCTTTCCCGAAATATCCGCGATGGCGATGGCGATATGCGTCGGGCTGAGCTGAATGAAGTCGTAGTAGTCTCCGCTGACGGAACGTGCGGCTTTGCAAATGGCTTCAATCTCGACTCCTGGCACTGAGGGCAAAGTGCTCGGGAAAAGCTGATTCTGGACTTCGCGAGCGATGGAAATCTCATTCTCCAGGCGACGGCGCTTGTTTTCTTCTTCGATGAGCTGACTGATCGAGCCGGTCATCCTATTGAATGATTCGCCCAATTCGCCGAGTTGGTCACGGCGTTCGATTTGCACGCGATGAGAGAAGTCCATGGCCTGCACATATTGCGTACCGCGATAGAGATCGGCCACCGCGCGGGTAATTCTACGCGCGAGCACGAATCCGGTGGCAGACGCGGCCGCTTCGACGAGCGCAAAGATAATTCCCAGTAGAATGAAGAACTTTACATAGGAATCGCGCAATTCTCCCAGCGACGTGAATATCCGCCCGTTCAATCGTGATGGACGCGCGTTGGAAGCGGCAAAGACCGGACGAACAAGCTCCACTCGGCCATCGGGCCCAACGTAGACCGAATCAAGCCTCGATACCACGTCCACTTGACTGTCAATCCAGAACATCGCCGCTTGCAACGTTCGGTTACTCGCGACGATGGGGCGTGCCACAACGTACTCCGCGTCACCCGACCTATATTTGAGGCCCGGTTGCGCCCCTCCTAAGTAGCGCTCCATGAGATTTAGCTGGATGCTCCCAAGATCCGGCGCGACGGTGCTCAAGAACTCAGGCGTAACCGGTACTCGGAGCGTGACGACACGCTCTCCTTTGCGATCCGGAATGACACGCAGGCTCGCGATGAAAAGTTTATCGCCCTCCTGCAACATGCCTGCGAAAGACCTCTTGCCCGCTGGAATCAATTTTTGCGAGAGAGTCTGGTCATTTGAAAAGGCAATGCTCAAGCCAGGGAGTTCGCGATCGTGAACGGCGTGGGACTGTGCCGCCAGAATGCGCTCCGATTCCGCGTCCGTGACTGTGGACGGCAGGGTTTGATGCGCGATGGCAATATGCTCGGCGATATCAGCGGTCATTTCGATGCGCTGGTGGATGTCTTCGTACAACAGATAGGCGCCCAACTGCGAATACAGAATGCGTGCCGCAAGAACAGCCAGCGTCACGATAGACAAAATGGGAACAGCCGCGATAAAGAGATAAGCAACGATCAGGCGATTTCGCAGGCTCCAGAGCAGCCGGTTTCGCCACCAGCCGATGAGGCGGAACATCAGATTTAGGCCGGCAAGAACCGCAAGATATTTCAAGAAGCTGAAAAAACCGCCGTTGAATGCGAAGATGGAGGCCAGCAATCCACCGGCTACCACCATGGTGGAAACCAGGTCGGGCCACGTGAGGCGGCTCCAGATTTCTTTGAGGCTGGCGCGGAAGGGTGTCATCGTTCCGTCAGTGGAAACAAATACTTTACCTGAATCGGTGCGGCGAATGCAGGGTTAGCATTCGAGAATCGAAAAGCAGGCCGGGCGCCATTGCCGCCCGGCCTGCTAAAGGGAAGTCTTACTGTTGTTGCGGGTTGCTGACGCGGCTGTGATAACGGCTATAAGTGAAATAAATCACCAGGCCGACCCCCAGCCAGATGAACAAACGGGCCCAGTTGACCCAGCCGAGTTTGTACATCATGTAGCCGTTGAAGAGGATGCCGAGAATCGGGACGACCGGGACCCAGGGGGTACGGAAAGGCCGCGCTTGGTCGGGATTCGTTTTTCGCAGAATCATCACCGCGATACAAACAATGACGAAGGCCAGCAGCGTGCCGATGTTCACCATTTTCCCGATATCATCGATAGGCGTCACGCTGCCAACGATGGCAGCCAGCAAACCAACAAGCATGGTGTTCTTATACGGTGTGCGGAATTTCGGGTGGATTGCCGCAAAGAACTTCTTCGGCAGCAGGCCGTCGTTGGCCATCGAATAAAGCACGCGCGTTTGGCCAAGAAGCATGACCAACATCACGCTCGTCAGTCCCGCCAACGCCCCCAGCGTGACGATATGTGAGGCCGTCGTCAATCCGCGGTCCAGGAACGCCCGCGCAATCGGCGCCTCGATGTTCACGTCCTGCCAATGCACCATGCCGGTGAGCACCCCGGCGACCGAGATGTAAAGAATTGTGCAGATCAACAGGGAAGCGATGATCCCGATGGGCAAGTCCCGCTGCGGATTCTTGGCTTCCTGCGCGGTCGTGGAAACCGCATCAAATCCAATGTAGGCAAAAAAGACATACGCCGCTCCCGCTCCTACCCCGGCAAAACCCATGGGCGCGAAGGTGGACCAATCATGGCCCCAATTGGAAAAATCGACGTATTGGATTCCCAGGCCGATGACGAAGAGCACCACGGCAACCTTGATGGTCACGATGGCGGCATTGAAGCGTGCGCTTTCTTTTATGCCGATGACCAAGACCGCGGTGATGACGAGAGCGATCAAAAATGCGGGTAGATTGAAGCCGATTTCCGATCCGAAAAGCGTCGGAGCATTGAGAAGCGTGTGCGCCTGCTGAACCAATTCCGGCGACTGCGCCTTGACGATGGTATCGACCTTGTCGAGGAAGGCCTGCGTGCCTGGCTGCAACGTAGTGTCCGAGGCCTGTGCCATCTGGCGCGCGACGATCTTCGTAGCGGTGCCCAGCCCGGTCCAGTGGTCGTAGGCCAGCCACAATGGCATCTTGATCTTGAAAATATTGAGCAATTCAATAAAGTGGTTGGACCAGCCCGATGAGACCGTGCTGGCGCCCATGGCGTACTCGAGCGTGAGGTCCCAGCCAATGATCCAAGCGAATAGTTCGCCAAGGGTAGCGTAGGCGTAGGTGTAAGCGCTGCCCGCCAGCGGGATCATGGCGGCAAATTCCGCATAGCACAGTGCCGCAAACGCGCAGCCTAGTCCGGAGAGCACGAACGAGAGCATCAGGCCCGGCCCGGCATAGTGCGCACCCAGACCCGAAAACACAAATATGCCCGCGCCGATGACCGCCCCCACGCCCAGCGCTGTCAATTGGACCGGACCAAGCGTGCGTTTCAGGCTGTGCTCGCCCGCTTCCTTTGCTTCCGCGAGCAACATACTCATCGGTTTTCTTGCAAACAAGGGGTTGCCCATGCAACTCCTCCTTTGGGAGATTTCTCCGGTTTCACCGTTTTTTACAGGGTACGTCCAATTTGGCTCTAAACATTGTAGGGGCGCAGCTTGCCGCGCCCCTACAAGAAAATTAAGTTATTCCGTCCGGGCGGCTTGCGTTGCTCGCCTTGACCACAACAGGTAAACCGGAACGCCTAGGAGCACGATCACCAGACCCGGCCAGGCCGTCTGCGTCTTATAGAGGAGCAGCACAAACATGATCGCCAGCGCCGAGACGATATAGAGCAAAGGGATGATGGGATACCCGAACGCGCGGTACGGACGTTCGGCATCGGGCCGTTTCGCGCGCAACACAAAAATTCCCGCAATCGTAAGGACGTAGAAGATCAAGACGGAAAAAACCACGTAGTCGAGCAGGTCGCTGTAGAGATTGCCATACGTGACCATGCCAGCCGCGTCCACATGCCGCGTGCGCAGTAAGATCAAGACGGCAATCCAAATCCCCTGATACACGAGCGCGGTACCAGGAACGCCCTTCTTGTTCAACTTGCCCGTCGACCGGAAGAAGAGTCCATCCTTTGCCATCGCGTAAGAGACTCGCGCACCGGCAAGAATCAACCCATTGTTGCACCCAAACGTAGAAATGATGATCGCCACCGCCATGATCATGGCACCAGGGGGTCCGAAGATGGCGTTCAAGGCCGCGCTGGCCACGCGATCATCGGGAGCGGTCTGAATCTGCACCAGCGGCAGCGTGCAAAGGTAAGCCAGATTCGCAAGGCAATACAGCGTGATCACGATAATGGTGCCGAAAGCCATCGAGAGCGCGACGTCGCGTTTCGGGTTTTTCACTTCTGCCGCAGTGAAGCCGATATTGTTCCAAGCGTCCGCAGAAAACAGCGAACCGACTTGCGCCACTCCAAAGGCCACGAACAAGCCAAACGCGCCGCTTGCAGCAGTGACGGTCGGCACAAGGCTTCTCAGGAAATGCGCGCCAGGCTCGATGGACTGCGGGTTGCGAATCGTCCAGAAGTGGCTGAAATTCTCGGTTACGGCCCCGGCATTTCTCCCCACAAAAATACCCAGGAAAATCAATCCCAGAAGAGACAGCGTCTTCGCGCTGGTGAAGACGTTTTGGATCAACTTTCCGAGCCGCACGCCCAGCGTATTGATAAACGTCAGGAATACGATCATCAGCACGCCAACCGACTGCTGAACGGAGAGACTGATCGCGTACTTCGAACCGAGGGCGATGGGGTGAACGAGCCATACACTCGGAGAAATCGATGGCAGCAAAACGCCAAGATAGCGCGCGAAACCCACGGCAACCGCTGCGATCGTCCCCGTCTGAATCACCAGGAAAAGCGTCCAGCCGTAAAGAAATCCCCATAGCGGCGAATAAGCTTCGCGCAAATATACGTATTGGCCGCCCGCGTGTGGAAACAGAGCGGCTAGCTCGCCGTAAGAAAGCGCGGCAGAGATCGTCAACAGTCCGGTGAGAATCCAGGTGAGAAGCAGGCCACCGGCAGAACCCGTTTGCCGAGAAATATCCGCAGCGACAATAAAGATGCCGGATCCGATCATCGATCCCACGACAATCATCGTGCCATCGAACAATCCAATGGCGCGCACAAAGCCCGGTTCGTTCTTCGCGTTACTTTGTGGGATGGCGTGCGTCGTGTCGGCCATTCGGAGGCGCCTCAGACGGCAGCCGTATCCTTCGCGGCTCCCAAAAGTTCGATATATTGCCTCGCCCGCTGCCCCGGATCGCGCGCGAGGAGGATATCACTGATGACTGCAACGGAATCAGCCCCCGCTTGAATGACTTCAACGGCCCGCTCGAGCCTGATCCCGCCGATGGCTACGATCGGCTTGTCCGTAAGTGCCCGAACCCTGCGAATGAATTCGATTCCAATCACTGGATCCGGGTTGGCTTTGGTGGAGGTGGAAAACACCGGTCCGACGGCAACATAATCAGCGGATGTAGCAGCTGCGTCCCTGAACTGGTCCAAGTTGTGCGTGGACACGCCCAGCAGTTTCCCTGTCCCAATCACTGAACGCGCTGCTTCCGCTCGCAAATCCTCTTGTCCAACGTGAATGCCGCTGGCTCCCGCGGCCGACGCGACATCAGCACGGTCATTCAACACAAATATCACATCCTGCGGAGTCAACAAGGAAGAAAGCCCCTTCGAGGATTCGCATAGTTCTCGCGCCGACGCCCGCTTGTTCCGGTACTGGAGCAACCGGACACCGGCAGCGGCAAGCTTTTGGGCGCACTCTGTTTCGGGAACGGTAAGCAATGCTGCGTCTAATATCACATATAGCCGCGGTAGAACAAGGCGCTTCAACTTTTATTTTCCGTTCGTTCCGAGCAATCTTTCGATGAAGTGGGTATCGAAATTCCCCGCAGCAAAATCCGGATCGGCGAGAATCCGGCGGTGCAACGGGATGGACGTCTTGATGCCTTCGATGACAAACATCTCGAGAGCGCGCTTCATGCGGCCGATCGCTTCGGTGCGGTCGCGCCCCTTGACGATCAGCTTTGCGATCATCGAATCGTAGTACGGAGGAATGACGGCATCGGCATAGGCCGCCGAATCCACGCGCACGCCCGTCCCTCCTGGCGCTTGAAAGGTCGTAATGCGTCCGGCAGAGGGCACAAACGTCACCGGATCCTCGGCATTGATCCGGCATTCAATGGCATGCCCGGAGGGGTGAATCTCCCCCGTGGCATCCTCCATCCGTTCCCCGGCGGCAATCCGGATCTGCGCCTTGATCAAATCCACTCCCGTAACGAGTTCCGTCACGGGATGCTCGACCTGAATGCGCGTATTCATCTCAATGAAGTACATTGAGCCGTCTTCATCCATCAGGAACTCGACGGTCCCCGCGTTGGTGTAGCCGATCTTTTCCAGTGCCTTCACCACTTTCGTGCCAAGATCCTTCCGCCGTTTCGCGTCCAACACCGGCGAAGGCGATTCCTCCACTAATTTCTGGTGCCGCCGCTGGATGCTGCATTCGCGTTCTCCGAGATGGATCACTTTACCATGCTGGTCGCCCAGCACCTGAAACTCGATGTGGCGAGGATGCTCGAGGAATTTTTCCGCGTAAACGTCCGGCGTGCCGAAGGCTTGCTGCGCCTCGCTACGCGCTGTCTGGTAAGCGGACAGAAGTTCGTCCTGCTTACGCACCACGCGCATGCCGCGGCCACCTCCGCCCGCGGATGCTTTGAGAATGAGCGGATACCCGATGTGCGCCGCCTCTTTGGCGAGCTGTTCTTCCCCTTCAACGATGCCTTCGCTCCCCGGAATAGTGGGCAAACCGGCGGTCTTCACTTCCCGCCGCGCGCGGTCTTTTTCACCCATCATTTCGATGATTTCCGGCTTCGGCCCGATGAACGTGATTTCCGATGCTTCGCAGACCTTGGCGAAGTTGGCGTTTTCGGAGAGGAACCCGTACCCCGGATGGATGGCATCAACGTTTGTGATTTCGGCCGCGCTGATCACCTGAGGGATGTTCAGATAACTCTCACTGCTCCGGGCCGGTCCGATGCAAACTGCCTCATCGGCAAACCGGACATGGAGCGAGTTACGGTCCGCCTCGGAATACACCGCAACCGTGGATATTCCCAATTCTTTGCAGGCGCAAATGACCCGCAGGGCGATCTCCCCGCGATTGGCAACTAGGATTTTCTGGAACATGATATGGCGTTCCGGCTACTTCTTCCGGCTCGGACGGATGCCAAAGAGAGGCTGCCCGTATTCAACCGGCTGTCCGTTTTCGACGAAGATCCGAATGACTTCGCCGGTGGCGTCGGATTCGATCTCGTTCATCAGCTTCATCGCTTCCACGATGCAAAGAGTTTTTCCCGTCTCCACGAACGTGCCTACCTTCACAAAAGCCTCCGTCCCGGGGCTGGGCGACTCATAAAACGTCCCCACGATGGGGGACTTGACCAGGTGTAGATCTTCGGTGGAACGCCCCTCAGTCGGAGCCGGAACGCCGCCTGCCGATGCGTGCGGAGCTTCCACCGAACCGGGAACGATAATCTCCGGCGCGGCCATTACCCGCGGAGCGGCAACCACCACCCCGGCCGAGGTCTTGCGCAGCCGGATCCGCAAATCACCCCTCGAATATTCAAACTCTTCTAGACTGTGCTCCGTCATAAACTGAAGGAGCTGTTCAATCTGCTGAATTTCCGGATGGGCGAACGACGGAGTGGACTTTGTAGGCTTTTTGCGTTTCATGCCTGCTCTAAATCTCGATGAGATCCCGCGGTGCGCGGGTCAGTACTTCCGTATGGTCGGCGTGAACGGCGACATCGTCTTCAATGCGAATCCCCCCAATGCCTGCCGAATATACACCAGGTTCAATTGTGATTACGTTTCCCGGCTCCAGGCGCTTCTTCTGCCCTCGCGCCACCCTGGGATCCTCGTGCACTTCGAGTCCAAGCCCATGGCCCGTGCTGTGAACAAAGAGGTGGTCTAGGCGATACCCGGCTAGGACTTGCCTCGCCGCCCTATCGACCTCCCCACAGGCCGCGCCGCTCTTTGCAGCCGCGATCGCCGCTGTCTGGGCCTCCAAAACAGCCTGATACCAAGTCCGAATGCGTTTTGGGGCCCGCCCCAAGTACACTGTGCGGGTAATGTCGCTGCAATAGTGGCCGAGTATAACACCCAGGTCTAGCACGACCAACTCATTTTTCCTCAGTCGTTTGGCCGTGGGGCGCGCATGCGGCAGGGCGGCTCTCTCTCCAAATGCGACTATTGTTTCAAACGCCGGTCCCGACGCGCCTTTCTTTCTCATTTGATATTCGATCTCGGCTCCCACCTCAAATTCTCGAATCCCCGGTTTTAGCAGACCGATTGCCTGTTGCACCACCTCACCCGCCAGGATGGCCGCCCGTCGCATTTGCGCGAGCTCTGCCGCATCCTTGCGCATCCGGAGGCTCTCGACCTTGCCCAGAGCCGGAATCCAGCGCACTCGCGCACCAGCCGCTTTGCGGAGGCTCTGCAGTTGTCCCACCGTAACCTGGGAGGGATCGAATCCCACCCGGTTGGAATGCGAATCCTTCAAGAATTGGCCGACCGATTCAAACAGGGAGCCTTTCTGTTGGAGGATGCGGACTCCAGACGCCTCCGATCGGCTCTGCACCATGAATCGGCCGTCCGTAATCAGGCTGGTGCCCTTCCTCGACACCATCAGAGCGCCGGACTCCCCCGTGAAGCCGGTCAGGTAATACCAGTTGGCCAGGCAGGTGATCAGCAGCGTATCGATTTTCGCTTCAGCAAGCATTGAGATCAGGTTGGGAAGGCGCTGCAATGGAGTCTTCATAAAATGGAACGAGGAGACCACAGTCTCCCCGTTCCCGGCCTCGGTCGAAAGAGTATTCCCTGAATTACCCCGGGATAATCCGCGGAGTCAGGAAGAACATCAGTTCCTGCGAGGTGGTCGTAACGCTGGTCCGCTTGAAGAGATGCCCGATCAGCGGCAAGCTGCCCACGAGCGGAACCTGCTGGATGTCCGTGCGTTGCGACGAGATAATCACGCCGCCAATTACGACGGTACCGCCATCGGCCACCGTCACCTTGGTTTCCGCTGACTGGGTGTTCAGCGCCGGAATTCCCGACACGCGGGGGATACCGTTGTCGATCTGCGTGTTCTCAACGAGCACGTCCATGAACACCGTGCCTTCGGCGGTGATTTGCGGCGTCACTTCTAGTTTCAGCACAGCGTCAATGAACTGCACCGAGATCGTGTTGTTGATCGTCGTCTGAATCGGAATCTTAGTACCCTGCTTGACTGTCGCCTTCTCGTTGTTCTGCGTAATGACCTTGGGCTTCGAAAGAAGCTTGCCGACGCCCTTAGCTTCCGCGGCAGTAATAAAAAAGTCGACAGCAAAGTTTGTCGAGCGGTGCGCAAGTAGCAAACCGCTGGTTGGTGCCCCCGCCGCAAGGTTGCTTACAAAGGGCATTACCGGCGGCGTGGAGTTCGTGATGCTGACCGGAGGCGCAGGATTCGTGGTACCGAAGGTGCTCTTACCAACGTCAGAGTCGCCGCCGATTATGTTACGACCGCCTAGCCCCGTACCAGAAAATGCTAGCTGCGTCCCGATATCCCGCGCGAAGGAACGCGACGCGGAAACCACGCGCGCTTCGATTTCTACTTGCTGCGACTTGCGGTCCAGCTGGCGGATCAGGTTATCAATGACCGGAATGACCGAGGGAATATCGCGAATAATGATCTGGTTCGAACGGTCATCAAACAAGATATCGCCGCGCGAGCTAAGAAACTTCTTCAGCGTCGGCGCCATCGAAGCCGCCTTGGCATAGCTGAGTACGCGGGTGACGGTCACCGGAGCGATTGCTTCGGCTTGCGCCTTTTCCAGATCACGCTGCGTTTCGGCTTCATTCTTAAGAGTGGAGCGCGTCGCGATGCGCAGAACGTTGCCGTTTAGCTGTTTGTCCAGGCTGTTGTTCTGCATCACGATGTCGAGCGCCTGATCCCATGGCACCTCATCCAGAACGATGGTGAGGCTCCCCTTGACCGCAGGATCCAGCACCACGTTCAGTCCGCTGATTTCGTGAATCAGCCGGAAGAAGTCTTTGAGGTCCACGTCCTTCAAGTTTACGGAAATCGGCTCACCGGTATATTTTCCCGCTGCCGGAGCGGGAGCCGCTCCCGCCGGGGCCTGCGTTGCCGACGATGCCGCCATCGTCGTGGCCGCCGTGTTTGCTTGCTGCACTGCTTGCTGAGCCGCCGCTTGTTGCGTCGTGGAATCCGGCCGAACAGGTTCCTTCTTTCCGCCGAACGATGCCAGTGTGACTGAGGGCTGGGTCAGTTCGCCTGGCAAGGCGAAGCGAGGAGCAGAAATCGTCCAATCCCTGGACGAGCCCGCAACCAGGCGGGGCGATGCCGCGCTGTAACGGAATTCCGGACGCGTCTTCTCACTCTGCCGCAAAGTCGTTGTCACGCTTGACACAGGCTCCACAGGAGTCGTTGATGGAGTCGCGAAGTAGATGACTACCGCATCGCCATCGCGTGAAATCTGGTAACGACTCGCCGTCGTGAGATCGACAACCACGCGCGCCACATCCGGCCGGTATTGTCCGATGCGCACTCCGCGCACGGGAGCGGATATTCCTGGGATGACCGTCTTCTCGACCGCCACCCGCGCTCCAGCAAAATCCAGCACGAGACGATCCGGGTTTTGCATGCGGCCGGCGTGCACATCGAGAAGTCCCTCGCCTTCCACGCGAACCGCCGCGCGTTGCGGCGCTTGGGTAATGGCAACGTTGGAGATGACCGCTACGGTCGCCGTTACGCCAGCGGGCACCTGCGACTGCGCGTGCACAGGGCTGCTCGCCAGCACCAGGCTTGCAAGTATCAGGTAACTATGCCGAAGGGCCGGCCAATTCGTCTTCATTGCTGTTCTCCTGGACTGGAGTAAATTCGTTTATTTACCTGGTGCTCGACGGGCTTCCCGAAGGCATCTTTTCCTTCTTCATGGAAGGAAACGCCATCCATCGAAATCTTTTCCACGCTGCCGTCATAGAGACGGTCGCCTTCACGCAGGAAGTAGGTGCGCGCTTGCGGGTTCGAAACGACCGCGATCATCCCGTTTGGCGCACGCACGATACCGTCAAGCCGCAGCGTGCTGACCTGCAAACCGAGTTTGCCCGGGGGAAGAATCGCATTAGTCTTAGTCTGCCGGCCGATCAAGGATTCAAAAGGATCACGCCGAGCCTGTTTCAGTTCGCTTTCCGCGGCCGCCGGTGCCGCGCCTGGAGTAGCAGGCCTTTCCACCGCTCTTACAGTCGGTCTCGCAGCCGGCTTCGTCGCCCTTCTCGCCCGAGGCTTTCCCGAAGGCTTGACTGCGGGTTTCCCGGTCGGTTTGACAGCTTGTGATGCGGGTTTGGTCGCGACTGGTACTGCAGGCTTGGCCGATTGCTGGGCGGGCTTGCCCGCATCCCCCAGTGCGGACTTCACACTGTTGGGCGTTGACGGGTTCACCTGCGCCCGCAATCCGGGCGTCGCTGCTGCGATCAAAATCGCTAGTCCGAGAGTTATCGCTGAACGCATAGTTCGCTCATTCCCGCTCAGGGTTTCCCAGCCGCGCCGGCTTGAGGCTTGGCTCCGGCTGCGGGAGCTGCACCCGTATCGGCGGGCTTGGTAAAGAATGTTGTTGCCGTAAAAATTCCAGAAACAGTTGTTCCGGGACGCGTCGGATACCTCGTGCCCTTCGGCTTGTCCGGATCGTCAAATGTAAGGTCGCCCACATTGATGATTCGGGACAAACGGCCCAGCCTTCCGAAGAAATCCAGGATATTGAAGTACGGGCCGTCGGCCTGCACCTCGAACGGCATTTCGTAGTGGTACTCCTTGGGAACGATGGCCTGCGCCGTCAAACGCCGAATCTGCACGCTGGATGTGCTGGCTGCTCCCTGCAAAAGCCGGATAAACTCGTCGGTCTCTTTTTCTTCCGGCACGATGGTTTTCAGCGTGTCCAGTTGCTTCGACAGCGCGTCCATCTGCTGCTTCAATTCTCCGTAGCGCTGCTTGTAGACCTGGAGTTGGGTGACTTCCTGATTGAGCTTGGTGCGCTTCTGAACGGCGCTGTCCACCTCGTCCCGCTCTCGAGCAATCGGAGAACCCGGCACGTAAACGCCCACCAGAACCAGCACAACAGCAACCGCCGCAGCCACCAGGGCCTGCATGATCACGGACATGTCTCGAAATGGATTGGCCATGGCGCCTCCTTATCCTTTCTTCGCCGGCGCCTTGGCAGCCGCAGCGGGAGCCGGCGCGTTGGCCGGCCGGGTCTGCACTGCGGGGGGCGGAGTGATTTCAGCTGAAATCTGGAACAGGAAGGATTGCACTGCCGTGTTCTTCTCGTCCTGTTTCGATTCCTTGATTTCGACTTTCTGGAAATAGCCGGAGCGCTTCAGCGCGGTGATAAAGTTCGCAACCGCGTTGATCGATGCGGATGAGCCTTCCAGCGAAAGCGTGTTGCCTTTGCGGACCATCTCGGTGAGCCACAAGTTTTCGGTCCGCGAGACCGTGTTGGCAACCATGTCGAGCAGTTCCTGCCCGCCGGTGCGGTCGCGTTGCAACTGCTCGATCGTCGAAACGCGCTGTTGCAAGACCACCTTTTGCTTTTCGAACGCCTCGACTTGCAGCTTGGTTTGCTCCAGATCTCTCTTTTGCTCGGTCAGTCTTTTGATTTCCGCGTTTTCTTTGTTGAGCTGATTTTGCCAGGTGTAATAGAAAAACCCGAGGACCACCGCGCCGAGAACCAGTCCCGCGCCTATGAATACCACCGGCAGCGCTGCTCCCGTATCTACCGGACGCCGTGCGGCCTTCGGTCGAATTTGTCCAAGAAGGTTTATGCGGATCATGGCTAGTCGAAGCTCCTCAGCGCCAGACCTACGGCAATGGCTAGCCGCGGCGCCATTTCGCGGATCTGCTCATCACTGTGCTTGCCGGGATCGATCAGCACCTTGCGGAACGGATTCAATTCTTCCACCGGCATGGCAAATTCTTCCCTCAGCAAGTCCACTAGGCCCGGAACTCGCGCCGTGCCGCCCGCCACTACGATTCGTTGAATATTCTCGCCGCTGGCCGTTGCCCGGAAGAAGTCAAACGTTTTTTGAATTTCCAGGGTGAGGATGTCGGAAACGCTGCGCAGAATCTGCTGCTTCTGTTCGTCGGTGACACTAGGCAGCGAATCACCCCTCTTCAATCGCTCTGCATCTTCAAAGCTGAGATCCAGCTCCTTCTGCAGCGCGTCGGTGTACTGGTTGCCTCCGACGCTGACGTCGCGCGTGAACAGCGGCACGCCCCCGCGCACGATATTAATGTTCATGACGCTCGCGCCGATGTTCAACAGCGCCACCGTCTGCCCCGCATCCGGCTCGTAATTGATTTCAAAGCAGTTCTGCAAACCGAAGGCATCGATATCCACCACCACTGGCGTCTTGCCCGCCTGCGCCAAGACGTTGGTATGATTCAAAATCTTGTCCTTCTTTACCGCCACCAGCAGAACGTCCATCTGCGAGTCCATCGACTCCAGCAGTTGATAGCTCAGGTTCACGTCCGCGATATCGAAAGGAATGTGCTGGCTGGCCTCGGAAGGAATCCGGTCGTAAAGTTCGTCTTCGGTCATCAACGGGAGCGGCACGCGCTTGACGATCACCGAGTGCCCCGAAACCGAAGTAGCCACGTTTTTCGTCTTCACACGCTGCGCGTCGAAAATCTTGCTGATGGCATTGGCCACCTGCGGCGCGTCCATGATGGCTCCGTCCACCACTGTGTCCGGCGCCAGCGCTTCCATCCCGAAGCTCACAAGCTCATAGCCCGCTTTCGTCGATTTCAGTTCCACGGCCTTGATCGAACTGGACCCGATGTCCAGTCCCACGAGCTGCCGGCTCTTTTTTCCTAGTCCAAACATTTCGCGGCCTCTTTCCCTGTTCCCCGCGCCAGACTACCGGCGCCTCGCGGTCGCCTGGCTCATCTTACGTTCCATCCAGCGGTCCAGGATCGTTTTACGAAGTTTCCAACGGTTGCCGAGCTTAAACGCGGGAATTTCGCCTTCAGTGATGTAACGGTACAGGGTATCCGGGGAGATGCCCAGATATTGCGACGCCTGCCGCACATTCATCACTTCACGCGATTCGCTCACGAGGAACGCCACCCCGGCATCCGGATACACTTGATATCACGACCGCTCGCTGCTCCCCGTCTGCGCTGCGGACTCTCGGGGGACGCAGCCCGTGGGAACTTTATGACATTTTACCATTCCGAGCGTCAAGGGAATCTATAGGGCTGTTGTCCTAACAATACGGGTAGTTCTAGGCAGTTTGGGGGGTATTGTCCGGTAGTACCCACTCATATAGCGCTGATTTGTTGGGATACCACAATTACTTGCGGTTTTGCATCCTCCGCCCCTGTACGCAGGGACGGTTATCCTTTGAAATCAGTCTCATCACACGGACAAGTACTCCTTGTTATTTCAGCTGGCAGATCTGCTTTGTGCTGCTCCCCTTGGGCCGACCAGAGGCTTCCTACCGCATAACCAATGCAAGCGATGCAACTCCACCTCAAATTTTTTATCACGTTTTATCCAGCGACAGCGATTTCCAGAGGGCATCGACCCGTTTCTTCGTGGCTTCGTCCATCAAAATCTCATCCGGCCACGGCCGCATAAAACCTTCCGATGTCCACTTGCGCGTTGCATCGATCCCCATCTTCGATCCGAAGTCCTGCATCCGTGCCGCGTGATCCAAGGTGTCCATGGGACCCAGCACAAACTGCACATCCCGCTCCGGATCCAGCGTACAGAGCGTTTTCCAAACCACCTCGTTGTAGTTGTGGATATTTACGTCGTGGTCCACCACCACGATCACCTTGGTAAACATCGCCTGCCCCAGCGACCAAATCGCATTCATCACCTTCCGTGCATGCCCCGGATAGGACTTTCGAATGGCCACGATCATCAGGTTGTGAAAAATTCCCTCGGCAGGCATCGTCACATCCACAATCTCCGGATACTGCATCTTCATCACTGGCAGGAACACGCGCTCCACCGCGTATCCCAAATAGAAATCTTCCTGCGGGGGCGGGCCCACCACCGTCGTCAAGTAGATCGGTTCTTTGCGGCGCGTCACGCATTCCACGTGAAATACGGGGTACTCCCCTTCCAGCGAGTAAAATCCCGTGTGGTCGCCAAAGGGCCCCTCCGCGCGCATCTCATTCAAACTGACGTAGCCCTCCAGCACAATCTCGGCGTTCGCAGGCACTTCCAGGTCATTGGTCTCACAGGGTGCCATTTCCACGGGCTCGCGCCGCAAGAACCCGGCAAACATCATCTCGTCGAGGTCCGGTGGAATCGGCAGCATCCCCGCCAGCGCCGTCGCCGGATCGGCGCCAATCACCACGCTCACGGGAATTCTGCCTTCGGGATCCTTCGCCTTCGCTCGCCGAAAATGCTCCGCCCCATGCTTCTGCGTCTGCCAGTGCATTCCCGTCGTCCGTTCGTCGTAAACCTGCATGCGGTACATCCCGACATTCCTTTTTCCAGTCTCCGGATTCCTCGTAAAAACCAGAGGAAATGTTATGAACCGTCCCCCGTCCTGCGGCCAGCACTTTAGAATGGGAAAATCAAAGAGGTTGACGTCACTTCCCTTCTGGATGACTTCCTTGCAGGCGCCGGACTTCACGCTCTTCGGGAAAAACGAGCCCAGCTCCGCGAGCTTCGGCAGCATCTTGATCTTGTCAAAGAGGCCCTGCGGAGTTTCCATTTTCAAAAATCCCTGGATGCGCTCCGCGATTTCACCGAGACCATTCACCTCAAAAGCGAGTTCCATCCTCCGAACGCTACCAAACGCATTGATCAGCAACGGATGCCGCGACCCCTTCGGCTTCTCGAAAAGGAGTGCCGGTCCCACTGAATTCGGCGCTCGTTTGGCGTCACGCGCAACGCGCTGCGTAACCTCCGCGATCTCCAGCACAGGATCAACTTCCGCGCGAATCCGCCTCAGCTCCCCTTCCTTCTCCAGCTTCCGCACAAACTCCCGCAAATCCTGATACGCCACACATCCTCCGTTAAAGATTCATCAACGCCATTAGGTCGAAGCTATAGCGGCCTCTTTACGTCCCCAATCTTTCGAAGTCTGGCGCCCCGAGCCGGAAACTGTAGCACGAACGCTCTGTTCCGCGGCCTTCAACGCCGCCGCCGAGCTCCAAAAGCTCGGCGGCGCACAAGTCATCCTCGCCACCGCTCCGAGCGCCAAGGCCATGACCGCCCTCATCGATAGCCTCGGCCCCAATGGTAAAATGGTTGTCGTCGGAGCCTACGCCCGCATGACCAGCGGCAAGGCAGAATTCCGCGTTGTCTTGACCATGTAATTCTGCGGACCCTGGCCCCTCATCGCATCCCCGCTGGGAGGCGTGTCAACGTGACACAGCCTGTCTCAGTGTGAGCAATACTTGATTCAGCATTCTGCCCATGTCCTTCGACCGCTCTTTACTGCTGCCCTAAACGCTTCACCCGCAAAGACTTACCTTCGTCTTGGAAACAAGATTCCTTTCCAATGCAGCTATGCGATTGGCCGCACAATTGCAGATAACTTGACGGCACGGAAGTGATCGTTCACGCGTAGGAATGTGCGCGTCACACGAAAACTCCCGCGAACGTTGCAATCGTCGGGGCAATCGGCCTGGCCAGCTAGAGAAAGAGAGTCATAAGACCAAGCGCAGACTGGCTAGACGTTCCACCAGTTTCTGCTTCGGCTCATTTACGCGACATGCTGAAGATGCTCCACATGATTCGCCTCGACTATCTATCTTGCGTTTTGACAGTTCTCGCCACCGTGCTCATTGGCAAGAAACTCTGGCAAGGCTGGGTCGTCGCAGGAATCAACAGCGCCGTCGTCTGCGTCATCGGCATCCGCACTGCTCAATTCGGCTTCGTCCCCGCTAATCTCCTCTGCATCGCTCTCTACACCAGCAACCTCGTCAACTGGCGGATCAGAACGCAGCCTTCTCGCGAGACGAAAAACATCCAGTCCGAATCCTAGGTCTCTCGTCGCACGACCTCCGCTTTGCCCTGCACTCCCGGACGTCCATCAATTTCTAGCCCTTAGGTTCGCTCGCCACTTTATCCCCGCCCTGCTATCCTGAAGGCATCCCCATGAACCGCGTCTACCTTGATTACAACGCCACGACGCCGGTCGAGCCGGAAGCGCTCGATGCCATGATGCCGTATTTCTCTGGCGAATTTGCCAACGCTGCTTCCATCCACACGCCAGGCCAGCGTGCCCGCGGCGCGGTCGAAACGGCCCGCGAGCAAGTCGCCGCTCTGATCGGCGCCCGCCCCCAGGAAATCGTCTTTACCAGCGGTGGCACCGAATCCGACAACCACGCCATCTTTGGAGTTGTGGCACAGCCACTCCTGGCTGTAGGTTCTGGCGAAACCCCCAAGCACGTGATCACCACCGCCATCGAACACGAAGCCGTCCTCAACGCCTGCCAAGCTCTCGAAAAAGAAGGCGTGCGCATCACCTATCTGCCGACCGATCAGGAAGGACAGATTGACGTCGAGGAGCTGCGCCGCGCCATCCGGCCCGAAACCGTTCTTATCACCATCATGCACGCCAACAACGAGCTCGGCACCGTCCAGCCACTCGAAGAAATCGGCCGCATCGCCGCCGAAGCTGACGTCCACTTCCACACCGACGGCGTACAATCCGCAGGAAAGATCCCGATCGATGTCAATGCCTTGGGAGTTGATCTCCTCTCCATTTCCGGGCACAAATTGTATGCCTCAAAGGGAATCGGCGCCCTGTACGTTCGCGGCGGCACTCGTTTGCGGCAACTTCTCTACGGCGGACATCACCAGCGCGGCTTCCGCCCGGGTACAGAAAACGTCGCAGGCATCGTGGGACTCGGCAAGGCCGCGGAAATCGCCCGCAACTCTCTCGCAGAAGACGCCCAGCGCGTGTCTGCCCTTCGCGACAAATTACAGCAAGGTCTGATGCACCGCGTTCCCCAGTCGCGCGTAAACGGCGGCGGGGCTCCGCGCACTCCGAATACCACAAATCTTGTCTTTCCCGGCGTCGAAGGCGAAGCCCTCCTCATTGCGCTGGATTTGAAAGGCCTTGCTTGTTCGACCGGAGCCGCCTGTTCCTCGGGCGCTGTCGAGCCATCACACGTGCTCACCGCCATTGGTTTGCCGCCGGAAGAAGCCCGCGCCAGCCTGCGCTTCAGCCTCGGCAGACACACAACCTCCGCGGACATTGAGTTCGCCTTGAACGTGGTCCCCGCCGCCGTCGCCCAGCTCCGCGAGCTTTCCCCCACATATCAGAAGGCTGTGGCCCATGAGTAGGGCAACAAGACATTTAATATTTTCTTGTCCTGCTCCTCTCCATTCTGACTCTGTGCTCTCTCCTGAACTCTGTGTTAAGAACCCCGCCGTCAAATGCACAACCGCTGAATCAACTACAATAAGATTGTCACCATGAACGCAGCCACCCAATTCGACACCCTCCCCGAGCGCGCCGAAACCCAGCGCGGCCTCGTCGCCGTCGCCATGTCCGGCGGTGTCGACTCTTCCGCCGTTGCCGCTCTCTTGCAGCAGCAGGGTCGCACCGTCGTCGGCCTAACCATGCAGCTTTGGAACCAGCGCCGCCTCCCCGACCTTCAGGGCGACGGCCCCGCACAGCACCGCTGCTGCTCGCTCGATGACGTGTATGACGCCAAGGCCGTAGCGCAGCACCTGAATTTCCTGCACTACGTTGTGAATTTCGAGGAGCAATTCGAGGCTCGCGTCGTGCGTCCTTTTGTGGGCCAGTATCTCGCCGGCCGCACGCCCATCGCCTGCACCAATTGCAACACCGATGTGAAGTTTGCGCCGCTCCTCCGCATGGCGCGCCAGATCGGCGCCGAGCGTCTTGCCACCGGCCACTACGCCCGCATCCGCAAGAACGGCGATACCGGCCGCTGGGAATTGCTCCGCGCCCGCGACGGAACGAAAGACCAGTCCTATTTCCTCTGGGGCCTCTCGCAGGAACAGCTTTCGCGCAGCGACTTCCCTCTCGGCGAACTCACCAAGGAAGAAGTCCGCGCCTTAGCCCGCCGCGCGAATCTGCCCGTCGCCGAAAAGCCGGAAAGCATGGAGCTATGCTTCGTGCCCGCCGGCAACTATGTGCAATTCATCCAAGCGTATTCACGCGAGAGTGGAACCCCCCTGCAGAATGGAGAGGGCGAAATCGTCAACGAAACTGGCAACGTGATCGGCCACCACAATGGCGTTCACAATTTTACCATCGGCCAGCGCAAGGGCCTCGGCTTCGCCGCCGGCAAGCCACTTTACGTTCTCTCGCTTGATCCGGAGAAGAACCGCGTCGTCGTCGGCGAAGCCGACGTCCTCCGAAAGACAGTGTGCGAGGTCGAGGGCGTTCATTGGATTTCCTGCGAAAAGCCCTCCGCCCCGCTTCGTGCCTTCGCCAAAATCCGCCACAAGCACGAGCCTGCGCCCGCCACAATCGAGCCGCTGGCCGCCGGCATTGTGCGCCTCACCTTCGACACCCCGCAACGCGCCATCACCCCCGGCCAAGCCGCCGTGTTCTACGACGGTAACATCGTCGTCGGCGGCGGCTGGCTCCGCTGAACGGCGATTTCCCAGTGATTTCTTTTCGGAAAAGGCCGAAAAAGTCTTTGAGAAACAGCGGGAACTAGCGCGATGGTCCAGTGACCGAATTACCCTCCAACATCGGCGCATTTAGCGAGTGAATGTGGCAGGAAGGAAGGTTCCGGAACGATCAAAAATATGATTCCAAAAAATTCTTTTGCTACTAAAAACTCATAACTAAGAAACCGCTAAATGAAAAGTTCTTCTTCCTGCTGTTCGCGCGGTTCGTCACCCTGTCGGCGCCTGCGGCGCGACCGCAGAATATCGAGCCCGACCTTAATTCCCTGTACCAGCGCCGAGGCCTTCTGCACCGGCCGCCAGAAACTGTGCTTGATCTTCGCGCCCGCATCTTCCACCGCCTCGAGCGTCCCGGTCAGGATGCGATCCGCCTGCACCAACTGTCCGCGAAGCCGATCCGCGGCATCCGTGAACACGCGGTCTATCTTTTGCGCCTGCCCCCGCGCCAAATACACGATGTGCGAAGCATCATTCACCATGCTGGAGATTTTCGGCTGTGTGTCGTCGAGAAGAATCTGCACGCGTGTCAGAATGGGGCCGACTCGCGAATGCAAATCGCCCACCAGACGATTCACATTTTCCGTCGTGCGGCGAAGCTGAAAAAACAACGCCGTCAGGATCACCACTTGCACAACAAGGGCAATCGCCGCGACGATGCTGAATAACTCGAGCCAGAATTGCATACCTGCCCCACCGCCCCAATAAGAGACGGAACCTCGTGCCACCGATTTACCGCGCCTTTAGGACTTCGATTCGCGCAGATACGCTTCGCGTCCGGCTTCCACTGCCGCCGAGATGGAATCTTTTTTGCGCACCGCAACTTCCTTGCCACGCTCGACCAACTCATCTGCGCGCTCACGCAGTTCGCGGGCCTTCTTCTGCGCGTAATCTTTGCCTTCATCCGCCTTCTTCGACAGAAAATCGCGTGTCTCTTCACCGGATTTCGGCGCAAACAAAATTCCGACGAGCGCTCCAACTCCCAGCCCTACCAGGAAATAAGTCACCTTGGAACCCACATTGTCCGCCATAGCATCCTCCACAGAAACCGTAGCATAGCAGTTGTAAGCACGCAACACACCCTAACCGCTATATCCACCGGCAACTGGTTACGGGGTGTTCGCAGTGCCGAGCTGACTCAGTATTTTCTCCGCACTCTTCCGTGAAATAACGCTGCTTAACTTTTCCAGCCCCGCCCGCTGAATATTGGCAACGCTCCCAAATTCCCTTAATAGTTTCTGCGCCGTCTTTACCCCCACACCAGGGATTTCGCTAAGCGCCGTTTGCGTTTGCCGTTTCCCGCGCCGCTGCCGGTGAAACGTGACTGCAAAACGATGGGTCTCATCGCGAATCTGCTGAATCAGGTGCAACACCGGCGAATGCCGCTCCAACACGATCGGCTCGTCTTCCTGACCCAGAACGTAAAGAATCTCCTCCTTTTTCGCTATACTCGCGACCGGCTGATTGATGATCTGCAGCGATTCGAGCGCCTGCGCCGCGACGTGAAGCTGCCCGATACCGCCATCAATCAAGATCAGCCCGGGCAATTCTTTCTTCTCTTCCCGCAACCGGCGATACCGGCGGGTGACGGCCTCGCGCATGCTGGCAAAGTCGTCGTTCTGCCCCGGAACATTTCCGTTGGCTCCCTCCTCGCCGCTCCCTTCCTCTCCACGGATGATGAATTTGCGGTAATCCGATTTCTTCATGCGCCCTTTTTCCCAAACCACCATGGAGGCGACCGTGTCGGTTCCTTGTATATGCGAAATGTCGAAGCTCTCGATGCGCCGCGGCTCTTCCGCCAGATTGAGCGCATTCTGCAGCGCCTCGCCAATCGCTTTCGACGTTGGCTTCAAGACACGGAATCGCTGTTCGAAGGAATGCTTCGCGTTGCTCTCCACCAGGTCGAGGAAAGCCCGCTTGGTCCCGCGCTGCGGCGTGAAGATTTCCACTTTGTGTCCCGCGCGCTCCGTCAGGGCCGCCTCCAGCAATTCGCGGTCTTCAAAATCCGCCGAGACGTGAATCGCTTTCGGCAGATATTCCGTTTCCAGATAGAGCTGCTTCAGAAGAGAAGGCACGAACTCCTGCGCATCAAACTCTTCCAGTTCTTCCCAATAAAATTCGCGGCGATCCACCACACGCCCGCCGCGCAAGTGGAAAAGGTCCGCAGCGACCAGCGGTGGTTCGGCGTAATAAGCAAGAACGTCGGTGTCATCTCCCTGTGCCGCAGCGATGCGCTGCCGTTCTTCGATGTCTTCCAGCGTCCGCAACAAGTCGCGGTAAGCGGCCGCCTGTTCGAATAGCTCCTTCTCCGCCGCTACCGCCATCCGCTCTTCGAGACTCTTGATCAAATCGTGCCGGCGCCCTTCGAGAAACAACCGCACATCGCGCGCGGCTTCCGCATAGCGTTCGTCCGTCGTGAGCCCTGCCACGCAAGGCCCAAGACACCTCTTGATGTAATACTGCAGGCAAGGCCGCGGGTGGCTGCGAGTCAGATCGACGGTGCACGAAGGAACGAGGAACCGCTTGTGAACGAAATGCAGAATGCGGCGCGCCAGGCTTGAAGGAAAATAGGGCCCGAAATAGAGTGACCCGTCTTTCTTGATGTGCCGCGTGAAGTACACGCGAGGATATTTTTCCGCCGCGGTGAATTTGATATACGGATAGGTCTTGTCGTCGCGAAGCACGACGTTGAATTTCGGCCGATACTGCTTGATCAGATTGTGCTCGAGCGCCAGCGCTTCGCGCTCGTTGCCCACGACAATGGTTTCCAGATCGGCGATCTCTCGCGCCAGCGACCCGGTCTTGGCGTCGATCCACCGCGATTCCAGGAAGTAAGAACGCACGCGGTTGCGCAGGTTGCGAGCCTTGCCCACGTAAAGGACCGTCCCACCGGCATCCTTGAAAAGATAGACGCCGGGACTTTCCGGGAGCTGCGCGGCTTTTTCGCGGGGTTCCATGGAGGCTCAAAATACAACTTTACAATCGCCAGACAACTTCCATCATACTAGACCGAATCGGAGTACGGGGAGACCTCCGTGAAGGGCATGAGACTCACCAGCGCGATTCCGATTTTCGCGGCAGTTTTCTTGCCGTTTGCCGCATCGCAGGCGCACGCGCAGGATCCGCAACCGGAGTCCTCCTCAAAACCAGCCGAGGCGCCCAGTCCTGCGCCACCAAAGTCCCGCGCCAAGCAGAAGAAAGACACCGCCACGCAAAACGCCCCGGACCAGCCCGCCTGGGATCCGCTGCGTGCGGAGAAAGATCTCGAAGTCGGTCAGTACTACATGAAGAAGGGCGATTTAGATGCGGCCATCGATCGTTTCCAGGACGCCACCGCAGCGAAACCCGGTTCCGCCATCCCTTTTCGATACCTCGCCGAAGCCCAGGAAAAAAAAGGCCTGAAGAAACAAGCCATCAAATCTTACCAGCGCTATCTAGATCTGTATCCCCACGCCGAAGACGGCGACAAAATGCGGAAAAAAATCGACAAACTTTACAAGGACATCCAAAGGGAGAAAAAGTAGCGCCACCGCAACACCCCGCGGATTCCCTTCGGACGTCTGCCTCTCTACCAAAAATCAGCGCGCCAGCCGGTCCAGGATGCGACGCGCGCCTTCGAATTCCGCAAAACGCTTCTCTTCCTCTCGAAATTCCCGCGAATGAGACACCCTGCTGCAGCCCGAGCGGCGAGTCGGGTGCTTCACGTGCAGCATCTCGTGAAACAATACATATTCCACCGCGCACGTCGGAACCCCCGGACGATCCATACGGCGATTCAGCAGAATCTGTTTTGGTCCGGGATCGTAACAGCCGAATTGCCGCCGCCAGCTCCGCGTGCTCCATCCGATATGCGGGCGCTGCAACTGCCCCTCAAAGTATTTTCCATTCAGCTCATCGAAAAGCCTGTCCAGATCGAAATGGTCTCCGCGCGGGTTCGTCGCGGCCAAGCGAACGCGCCCGCGGCGCATTTGGTTCATGCGGCTGCGCGTGCGATCGGAGCGCGCGTACTCCAGATAAGCCTCGGTGAGCGCCCCGGAGGCTTTGCGCCGATACACGCGCGCAAGTAGCAGTGCGGCCGCGCCTTCCAGAACGGCCGGCGGCGCTCGCCGCAAGAGGTCGGAGAATCGAACGTAAACGACTTCCTCCCGGCGCCGAATCGTCAGCACCAGACTGGCATAGGGATAAAACTCCACTCGGAAGCGCGGCGGCCGGCCATCGCAACCCAGTCGCGTGTACACCCGCTGAAACAGGGAGCTCCCTCCCGGAACAAGACCATTTCTATCTCTCTTCGATCTCATACGCTCATTGAATTCCTGGAGAGTTCCAATTGATTGCGAGCCCTCTATCTTCCCAACCTCTTCCTTCTACTTCTCTATCCCTGTTGACAACTACCGCCCTCGTTCCACCCAAAAAACAATAAAGCCAACCCTCTTCTCTGACTAAGAACTCAGAATCCATAACTGGCAATATTACGCATCGAGTAATTCTACAATGAATGAACCAATCCCATCTCCGACTAGGAACTCAAAACTAACAACCGGCAACATGCGCCCTCGACGAACCTGCCAATGATTAAACCATCTCTTTTCTCCGGCTAAGAACCCAAATCCAGCAGCTGGCACCGTTCAGCATCGAGAAACCCGGAAATAAACAAACCATCCTTCTTCTCTTACTGAAAACTTAAAACTGACAACCATCAGTTCTTCCTACGCACCGGCGGAGGCGCGACTTTCTTTTTCGCCTTTTCCGCGTCATTCATGGCGTCGCGAGTGCCCTCGATCGCGTCGTCGAGATTGTCTTTATAGAGTTCCCGTTCCGCCCCTTCGCTGGACAGTTTCTCCAGCACGACGAGAAATTCCTTCGTGCGCGCACTCATCATGTCGATTCCCTGCCGGATATTCTCCTGTTTTTCGATCCCTAGTTGGATAAGGTCCGCCGCGTCGTCCACGCAGCCAGCGTAGGCATTCAGGAGCGAATTCAGCATGTCGCCGTGGCGGTTCGTGGATGGATGGTCCAACTCATATTGAAACTTCTTCAAGCGATCGTCGGCAAACGTCAGAAACAGTTTTATGCGTTCGTTGACCGTCTCCGCATCGCGAATCTTGTCCGCTTCCAGCGCCGAAAGATAGTCCTTCCGCTGCAGGGTCCCCGCGCGAACGAGCGGCGGCGCGGCCAGCATGCAGAAAGCCAGGAGAAAAAGATGTATTTGGAATTTCATGGTTGTTTCTCCGCTGGAGGCGTAGCCGCGTGCTCCGCAGGTCGGTGGGGAAATAGCATTTTCAGCAGCTCTTCCTCCATGGCAATCAAATCCTGCCGGACGATCTGCAGCGGCGGCTTGTAGTCTTCGGGGGATACCAGCAGTGTTTCATCAACCTCGCGAATCCCCTTCCGCACGTGCATCTGCAGTTGCCGGTAACCGTTGGATTGCTTTTCGGCATCCGGGTGTTGCTTCTTCAACGCCTCGATCGCGGCGCGAACATTGTCCCGGTATTTTTCGAGCGTCATGCCCACCGCGTTATAGTCGCCGGCCTTTCCGGCCCGGCGCGCTTCTTCAAGTTGTGCGTCTCCCAGTTTTTCAATTAATTTTGCCTTGCGAACCCCGTTCGTTTCGCGATCGAAGCGCGCCTGAAGGTCGGCCAGGCTCTCTGTGCCGCCCGGAGGCAGGACCGCAAGAAAAACAAGCAGACCGCACACTGCACCCAGGGGCGTCCTGCCGGCCCTCATCCGCTTACCTTTTCCGTTCCAGCATGCGTTGTAGCACCTTGCTCCGCTCTTTGGCCTGCCAGACCTGATCGGGATTTTTGTCCTGATCGAGCTCGAGAAACTTCCGGTAAGACTCCAAAGCAAGCTTCGGCTGGTTCAGCTTATCGTAGCAAATCGCGCGGATAAACCAGACGCCCGCGCCCGGTTGTTCCACTTTGGCTATCTCGTCGAGCGTCGCCAGCGCCACCGGATAATTTCCACCCAGAAAAAACGTCGAACTGAGATCTTTGAGATAGCTGAGATTTTTGCCATCCAGACGCAGGGCGATACGCAGCTCCTTCTCCGCTGCGGCAAAGTCGCGTTTCTGGAGCAAGATGCGCCCCAAACCCCCGTGCAGTTGCGCGTCGTTCGGTGCCAAGACGAGCGCCTGCTGAACCGTGCTGATCGAATCATCCCATTTCTTCCCGGCAATCTGTACGTCCGCGCGAAGCTTGAGCGACTCAAGCGTGGGGTGCTTGCCGGCATCCCGGCGGTCGAGTTCCGCGAGGGCCGCGTCGTTCTGCTGCAGTTCGACGAGAAGATGGATCAGTCGGGCGCGAGACTCGGAATCATTGGGCATGAGTTCGAGATAATCGCGGTACGCGCCTGCGGCTTCGGGCTTTTTCTGGGCGTCAAGGCTGTGCGCCAGTCCTTTGAGCGCTTCAGGCCCTTTCGGTTGAACTTCCAGAGCGCGCCGGAATCGAGCTTCGGCTTCTTCAGACTTGCCCTCTCGAAGCGCCGCCCCCCCCAGGTAATCAAGGGCCGTGATGTCGTTGGGATCCAGATGGATTAACGCCTCGAAGGATTCGGCAGCGCCGGCATGATTTCCCGAACGGTCAAGCGCGACTGCCAGTAGATATCTGGGTCGGCTTTGTGCCGGAAGCAGTTCAACCGCTTTGCGAAGCGGCGCTACTGCGGCCGCGTCTTCCTCCTTGTCGAGAAGCAGCATTCCGAGATTCAGATATGCTTCGGACATTTTTGGGTCGATGGCGAGAGTGCGTGCGTATTCGGCGCGAGCTTCGTCCGTTCTCTTCAACGCAGTGTAGACATAAGCCAGTTGAAAGTGCGCATAAGCAAATTCCGGCTGGTCCGCGATAACCTTTTGCAGCGGAGCGATCGCCACCTCAAAATTGCTCTTGTCAATATCGCGCTGCGCTTCCTCCAGCAAGTCGTTGAGAGGATTCGCGACTCTTTGACTTTTCGACTGCACGGCAGGTTTGGGTTTGGAAGGCGACTGCGCTCGAGCCGTTAGTTGGTTTCCGGGTAGGACCGCAGCATGCTGCGCCCCAGCAATGCATAAGCCGCACAGAAGAGTCCGTATAGCAATCGAACGGAAATCAGCGAGCTTCATGGTTAGGGCGGAGGATTCTTGGCTCCGTTGAAAATTGTAGCCGAAGGGCCTGCTGCTTTGGATGCGCCGTTCGCTGTTCTCTTTGCCTGGCCATTTCCGTTCAGCGCCCGCGCCAGAAAGTGGCCCGTGTGCGATTGCGTATTGCGCGCCACCTGCTCGGGAGTTCCCGTCGCAATGATCTTACCGCCCTGGTCGCCTCCCTCGGGGCCCATATCGATCAGCCAGTCCGCCGACTTAATGACGTCAAGATTATGCTCGATGACCAGCAGCGAAGCACCGCCCTCCAGCAGCTTGCGGAACGCGCTGAGCAGCTTCGCGATGTCATCGAAATGCAAACCCGTCGTCGGTTCGTCAAGGATATAGAGAATGCCTTCGTTGTCCGTCTGGCTGAGATGCGCGGCCAGCTTCAGGCGCTGCGCTTCTCCGCCGGAAAGCGTTGTCGCCGACTGCCCGAGGCGCAAGTAGCCGAGTCCAATTTCATTCAGGATCCTGAGTTTGGAAACAATCTTGGGAACGTTGACGAAGAACGCCATAGCTTCGCGCACCGTCAACTGCAATACCTCGTGAACATTCTTCCCGTGATACCGGACTTCCAGAACCCCGCTCTTGAAGCGCGTGCCCCTGCACTCTTCGCAAATAAGTTCGACGTCCGCTAGAAACTGCATCTCCACGGTGACCGTGCCGTCGCCCTGGCAGGTTTCGCAGCGGCCTCCGGGCACGTTAAAGGAAAAATGACCGGGCCCGTAGCCGCGCCGTTTCGAATCGGGCGTATCCGCAAAAACCTCTCGAATCGCGTCGAACGCTTTGAGATACGTGGCGGGATTCGAACGTGGTGTGCGCCCGATCGGCGATTGATCCACAATCACGACTTCCCGTACATTCGAATCGCCTTCCAGCCGCTCGCAAAATTCCTTGACGCTGCCGCCCACGCGCTTCGCGGCCAGCGCTTTGTACAACACGTCGTGGACCAGCGTGGACTTCCCGGAGCCGCTGACTCCAGTGACCACCGTTAGCATCCCGAGCGGAATCATCAAATCCAGACCCTGGAGGTTGTGCAAACTGGCGCCGTAGAGGCGGAGGAATCTGCCCGCGGGTTTGTGCCGCACGTTGGGCACGGGAATCCGCAGTTCCCCGCTGAGGTACCGGCCGGTTAGGGATTTGTGCTCCTCGAGCATGGCCGCATAAGAACCGGCAAACAGAAGCTTGCCGCCAAGTTCGCCCGCGCCGGGACCGAGATCGATGATGCAATCCGCCGCCTGGATGGTGTCCGGATCGTGCTCGACAACAAGTACCGTGTTTCCCAGATCGCGGAGCGACTTGAGAATATCGATCAGCCGCTGCGTGTCGCGCGGATGGAGCCCGATGGAAGGTTCGTCCAGCACGTAGAGTGCGCCAACCAGATGCGCACCGAGCGACGTCGCGAGCTGAATCCGCTGTGATTCTCCGCCGGAGAGCGTGGAGGTCAGCCGGTCGAGTGTGAGGTAATCGAGCCCGACTTCATCCAGAAACTGTAAGCGCGTTCGAATCTCTTCCAGAATCCTGTCCGCGATTTTCAGGTGCCCTTCGGAGAGCTGCAGTGTGGAAAAGAAAGCGCGCGCTTCTTTGACGGTGAGCTTGCAAACCTCCGTGATGGCTTTTCCCGCCACGCGAACGGCGCGGGCCTCAGCACGCAAACGTGTCCCGTCGCATTCTGGACACCTCGCATAACCGCGGAAGCGGCTCAGAAAAACCCGGACATGCAGCTTGTATTTCTTGCGCTCCAGTAAGTTGAAAAAACCCTTGACCCCTTCGTACTCGTTCTCGGGGTCGCCCTCCAGAATCAAGCGGCGCTGTTCGGCAGTCAGTTGTCGCCACGGCACGTTCGTCGGGATCCCGCGACCGCGCGCCCACTTTTTTGCTTCCTGGAAAAGTACGCGGTAGCGGGGTTTCGTCCACGGCTCGATGGCGCCGTCGTCGAGCGACTTGCTCTGATCGGGCACGACGAGATTTAGATCGAAATCGATCGTATTTCCGAAACCCTGGCAGCGCGAACACGCTCCGTACGGATTGTTGAAGGAAAAAAGCCGGGGCTCAGGTTCCTGGTAAAGCGTGCCGTCATTCTTGCATTCGAATCGTTCGTTGAACGTGAGCCGCTCGGCCGGATTTCCCTCATCGTCCGGGACGAATTCGAGAATGGCTTCGCCCTGCCCTTCGCGGTAACAAATTTCGATGGAATCAACCAGACGCGCGCGCGATTCCGGATTGACTGCGAGACGATCCACGAGCACGTAAACGGGTTTCGAAAAATTCACATCGAGCAGCGTTTCCGGCGACGAGAATTCGTGGATTCGGCCCTCCTGGTAAAGCCGGTTGAAACCGCGCTTCTGAAGATCGAGCAGCGCTTGACGAAGGATATCCGGAGACGGAGCGCTCACTGTTTTCTTGGCGCCTCGTTTCGAAACCGCCGCCCCCGCCGACGTCGCAATTCGAAACTGGTGCAAAACGCAAAATCGCCGCCCCGCTGCAAGCGACAAAATCCGCGTCGCAATTTCGTCCGGATTGTCCCGGCGAACTTCCGCCCCGCACTTAATGCAAAGAGTCTGCCCGCAGCGCGCAAAAAGCAGCCGCAGATAATCGTAAATTTCCGTCGCCGTCGCCACGTTCGAGCGCGGATTCCGCGTTGAATTTTTCTGTCGAATCGCCACCGCCGGCGCGATCCCCGAAATTTCATCCACGTCTGGTTTCTCCATGCGCTCGAGAAATTGGCGGGCGTACGCGGACAGCGATTCGACGTAGCGACGCTGGCCCTCCGCGTAAATGGTGTCGAAGGCGAGCGAGGATTTTCCCGAGCCGCTTACGCCAGTAACGACGGTAATGGCGTTGTGCGGAATTTCGACGCTGATATTTTTGAGATTGTGGACGCGGGCGCCGCGGACGCAGATGGACTCCTGCTCCGGCCGGACATCCGTAGTTGCGTGGGTAATCTCTTTGGTCGCCAAGGGGAAGCCTAGACAGCTCGTTTTGAGCGCCCTGCCTAAACTTCAAATTATACGTCTGCTGTCAAAGCGGGGCAAACGGCGAAACGGCGTGGCCGGAGGCGGTTGCGAATTTGCCCGGCGAATTCACGGCTCCCTGGTAAGGGTGATCTGGCCGATACCGCCTTGCACTTTCAGGTGAATCGTCGCGGAGGATTTTCCATAGGCATCGTTGGTGTAGGAGTCCCCGTCGTGCTTCAGGCCATGCACGTCGATGGAGCCGATGCCGCCGGAGGCATGGGCAATGACGCCGACGTTTTTCGGAAGACGAATGTTGACTTGTCCCACTCCCCCTTCAATGTCGGCCGTCAAATCGATCTTGCGGTCGCCGGTGAAATCGACCTCCATTTGTCCCGCTCCGAGATTCAGATCCAACCGGGTGAGAGGAACGTCGCGAAAATGTAGATTTCCCTGCCCCGCCCCCATATCCACTTTCAACTCCAGCGGGATGTCCTTGCTGAAGTGCAGGTTCCAATCGTTTTGAGAACGGCCGAAATGGACGGAGCGCGATTCTTGAGAAATGTTGAGTTGACCGACGCCGCCGTCCACGTGGTAATCGACGCGAGGCTGGTCGTAGGAATCGCTGTAGGTAAAATCTGCGTCGAGAATATGGCTCGCACCGCCGTTGATAATGAGCTGCCCCGCACCCATCTCCAGCCTGGCGTGTGCCGACTTTGCTCCCTGCAGATCCACAGTTTGCGTATCGTGCTTTGACCCTGAATAGAAGCCATGGCTGCGGGAATAGCCGCGTCCGTGCCACAGAAGAACGACCAGCACGACGACAAACGCGATCGTGCCAATGGTGGCGCCAATGGAAACTCCCGGAGGTGCGTTGGGATTGCGGCTTCTTTGCACGTTATCCCATATCTTTCCGACGCCAATAAAGACGAGAATGAGCGGCCAGTAGGCCCAGAGAATAGGCACGGGATCGAAACCGGGATGCCAATTGCGGAAGAGAAAAAGGGCGCCGACCGCAATGAGGATGATCGGGAGGACGAGGGAAACTCTCCTGGGATTGCCGTCCTGGGCCATGGCACACCTCCGCTATCTTGTACTACGCACGCGAAAGGTAAATAGTTCAGCGAGCGGCTGGTACCACTGTATAACAACAATGATGCCGGCAAGAACTCGGAGTGCCGGCTGGAAGCCGGCGCCGCGAAGCAGGGCTTGAAGCCCGGGCTTTACATAAGACTGTAATTGTCGCGGAGGATTGCCTGGGCAGGCAGTGTGGCACAGTGCGGGCGAACGGCGCTTGAGGAGCCGGGTTATGCGGGAATTTGAGAGAATTTTCTGGATCGTGCTGGATAGCGTGGGGATTGGCGAGCTCCCGGATGCGGAGGATTACGGCGACGTGGGCAGAAACACGCTCGGACATATCGCGGAATCGCGGCCGCTTGAAATCCCTAATCTGGTCCGCCTCGGACTCGTGAACATCGCGCCGCTGAAGCATCAGACGCCGGCCGCTGCTCCGATTGGGGCTTATGGAAAGGGCGCGACGCGTTCGCCGGGGAAAGATACGACGACAGGACATTGGGAAATGGCCGGGGTGTGGCTGGACCAGGCGTTTCCGGTCTACAAAAACGGATTCCCGTGGGAGTTGATCGAGGACTTTGAGAAACAGATCGGAAGGAAAACGATCGGAAACAAGCCGGCTTCCGGCACGGAGATCATCAAGGAACTGGGCCAAGAACATGTGCGGACGGGTAAGCCGATTGTGTACACGTCGGGCGACAGCGTGTTTCAAATCGCCGCGCATGAAGAGGTGATTCCAGTTGCCGAGCTCTACCATATGTGTGAGGTCGCACGGAAATTGCTGGATGGGCCGCACCGCGTGGGACGCGTGATCGCGCGGCCATTCACGGGGATGCCCGGACACTATGTTCGGACGACGCGGCGGCATGATTATGCGGTGGATCCGCCGGAGCCGATGCTACTGGATGTTCTCGCGGAGCGTAAAGTTCGCGTGTTTGGTATCGGCAAGATTCATGACATTTACAACGGCCGCGGAGTCGAAGAATACGTGACGACGAAGGGCAACGCCGACGGCATGGAAAAATTGACGGTAGCAATCAGCGAGCGCAAGAGCGGGCTTATTTTTTGCAACCTGGTGGATTTCGACATGCTGTACGGCCACCGGAAAGATGTTGAGGGATTCGCAAGATCGCTGGAAGAATTTGACCGCCTGCTTGCGGAGTTCTTGCCGCTGCTGAGTCTGTCCGACTTGTTAATGATCACCGCGGACCATGGATGCGACCCCGATCCGCGCTGGGCGACGACGGACCATTCGCGAGAGTACGTGCCGATTTTAGCGTATTCGTCCGCAGGCGGGGCGGGCGTGAACCTGGGAGTGCGGGACACGCTGGCGGATATGGGCCAGACAATCGCGGAGAATTTTGGCGGCACGATTCCCCACGGGAAGAGTTTTTTGAATGAGATGCGGAAGCAGCGACGTACTGAAGCAGCGAGGTAACGAGAAGCACGAACGGTGACTGGTGACTCGTGGTTGGTGACTGGCGTACGAGGGTTCCTTTTCCACAAGGCCGAGGATTTCGGTCGGCTGCCGGTGGTCACTTGGGGATCGTTGTTGGGATTTCTAGTTAACCATAACAGAGCCACTCCCCTATGTTTTTCATAAGTGTCGCTTAGGGCCTGCGGTCGGGTAGAGCGATGGCGCGTAGCGGGCTTCGAATGATGGTCGGGTAAGGTGGTGGCGCGGAGCGGGCTTCGAATGATGCCGCCGTTTCCACCACCTCCCCTATCAACCGTACAGCGGGTTTTCCCCAGTACGGCTGGAAGGTTGGCCTATCAGACAGCGCCTTCACTCACGTCTCGCTGGTTAAGCCTACACCCGGCATCCTCAGCGTCACGCCAGCTTTGCGTCTGCCCTTCGTACACTCCGTAGCGTCACCTGACGTTCCGCTCTGTGTCGGAACAGTGTGCTCGGTGGTGCACTGCCATGCGAGGAGTTGTCTCCTCTACCCCAGAGGCCCTCGCTCCGGTCTGGGTTATATTGTCCCAGTCCATCATCACTTAATCGGCCTCATGCGCCCCACTCATGGGCACATCGCCATTTCGCCGCACTGCGGTTTATAGGCGATGCCTTCGCTGTGCAGGTGCGCCTAGGCGACCCTTGAGTGGTTCCGTGCTTTCATTGGCATCCTCTATCGACATGTCGTCTCTGCGACCACGGGAAGTTCGTCGGCTGCTTGCACCCAGTTCCTTCACCGACAACGCTGGCCTTCGACTACGTCGGACATCTCGGCACTTCCGAAACTCCCCACCCTCCGATTCTCGTGGGGCGATGGTTTTCGAGGTTTACCTAAGGTTTGCATTCGCTACAACCTGTCGATTTGCTTGCCCTCCTGTCGGAGCTGACCGGGGTTTCCCCCAGCCGACGAGGACTTTTACTTCCGGGCTTTCGACGGATTGGTCACCCGCTCCGTCGCCGGATATGACTACCGTGGCAACTGGGTAAGTTCCACGGACGGGACTTTCACCCGCTAGCATGCCAACTAGCATCGCTGCACCCGACGTTTCCATCGCCCTCCCTAAAATTCCGTACGGTGAGTTTTCCCCAGTACGGCTTCAAGGTCGGTATGTCAGACGGGGCCTTCCCAATCGACACGCACACATCGTCGCGTCGCTCGGTTTGCTTCCGTCCTTCGTGC
>DATHIB010000066.1:0-4722 GCA_035490055.1 Candidatus Limnocylindria bacterium
TTCGCCGTGAATGCGAGGCGCACCCCATGTGGGATTCTCCGCCTTCATGCGTCGAATCAACCGGCGGATCTGCGCATTCACCTGTGGTCGCCCCGGTCGACGCCGCTGAGACCGCCACCGCCAAAACCGCCGGAATCCGGCACGATGCCAGGAACCCACGGTCTCCGGCTTGACGATGATCAGGGCTTCGGACCAGCCCTCCCACAGCCGGCGGAGGGCAATCCAGAACAGCCGATCGAGGCGATCCAATTTGGGCCGGGGCTGCTTCCGCTTGAAGACGGCGAGTTGCTGGCGAAGAGCGACGGCTTCCAGGGCGAGTTTGTGACGTGGCAGAAAAAGGGAGCGCAGGTAAGCCACCACTGCACAGGCAAGGGTAACCATGGTTCGATCTTAGTTGAAGGGCGCCCCGCAAGTAACAGGTAGAATGGTACCGCTCCAACCGCTTGATTTTGATCCGCGATGATGACCCACACCCATGGCTCCAGGGCGGTGCTTTTGATATTGTGCAGCCAGATGTGACAAAGGTCGGTGCCATTAGCGAAGAGCGCAGGATTGCTTGGATGGCTGAGGATAATGGTATTCGCTGCATTCCGCACGGATGGAATACTGCCGTAGGACTGGCTGCTGATCTTCATCTCGCGTCTGCAAGCCGAAACACAGACATGGTGGAATACCTCACCGGTTATCCTTTTGTCGACGACATTGCGGAGAACAAACGGGAATTGGATGACAGCGGTATGCTCGTGGTTCCGAATGGGCCGGGACTCGGTATTTCCCTCAATCTTGATACGGTGCGGAAGCACACCGGCCAACGATTTGGCAGTCCGTAGGAAATGCAATATTTTCGTTGGGCTTTGCTGGGCTGCGTGGACGCCGCTGCTTGGGCGATGGCTAAGCTACCGGCGAGCGGTGCCGTGTTTCGGTAATGATATTAATGCAGTTGTGGGCTGTGAAGTCGCGATTGCGGACGATCGGCTTGCGCGCTTCAGGGCCAGAAAGGCGCTGTGGGAAGCGAAACACGAGGTTCTGGGGGGAAGGTCTTAACTCTAAACTGGGGCCGTGCGGAAAACCGTCGCACAAGTGGTTGCACAATAGTTGTCAGTTGCTGCCGAACAGGGGCGTTTTGGCCCGAATAAGGGTCTCTCACTCGATCGTAACTCATTGAGTCCGAACACCAAGGCGGTGGGATCGGGCCATTTGCTAAACCGCTGTACGGAAAATCGATTCCTGAGTACAATCAGAAACAACGAGCGGGCGTAGGGAGCTTTCCCATTTCACCGCCACCCGAGAGCAGCTTCTCGGCCAACCGGGCCAGCAGCGTTCACAGCGCTTGCCTTTGAAAATACATGCTACCACCTATCTCTGCGGTTGAGGATTTTCCGGCGGTATCTCAACGCTCTTGGTGAGCGATTAAGAATTGAAGATATAGAGTTCACTTGGCACTGGAGGCGGCGGTGCGTGCTTTCGGTTTTCGATATATCGATTCAGTGCCATCACCGTCTCCTCGCAACAATTAGATACCTGCTCGCCCAAATAGTTTCTTACCTTCCGGGGCTCCTCGCCTCTATGGCCATACCACCAAGAAAATGACGTGTATACTATTTCCATCTGCTGGTAGTCACCGAACAGGAATCCCAAGGAGGGTGGCGCTCGTGGCCGTCTCCGGTTTGGCAAAGATAACTCCTCGGCTGTTTGTTACTTTGTGGGTCTTCTCCATCTCCCTTTTCGCCCAGGAGAATGCGCGTCCCCCCAGTAACGCGCAATCCGCTGCCGCTTCCACAAACCAGACCTCCTCGGTAGCAACCGCTCCTGCTCCAGAAACCCCCATCCCGGGCCTGATTCGGTCTGCCGACCTAGCAGTCCAGAATCGCGACTACTCGACTTGCGCTCAATTACTGGAGCAAGTGGTTGCCATTGATCCGAATTACAAAAATGCCTGGAACTATCTTGGATGGACGTATAACGCGCTCGGGCAATACGGGAAAGCCGAAGCCGCACTGCGAAAGGCCATCCTCGTCAATCCCAGCGATCCAAGAGCCTACAACAATCTCGGACAGGCGCTCGTTTATCAAAAGAAGTACGACGAAGCCATTCCCCAGTTTGTGAAACAAATCGAGCTCAACCCCAGAGACCAGTGGGCCTCGGCAAACCTGGGCCGCGTTTATTTGCTGACCAAACAGTACGACAAAGCGATTGCCATTCTTCAGAGCGCCGCCGCTATTTCTCCCCAGGATGCCAGCACTCAGTTCAATCTCGGCCGCGCCTACTTCAAATCGAACGAGCCGCAAAAAGCCGTTGAAGCTCTCGAGAAATCAGCACAACTGCAACCGGTCCCTCTTCGCTGGAATTCGGTTGCCTATGAACTAGCTGTGGATAAATTGGATTTACCGCAAGCAGAAAAATTCGCGCAGTTAGCCATTGCCGCCGCCGTCCTGCAGATGCGCGACACTTCTCTTGAACACTCAACTAGGGAAGACTCCTTCATGGCCTCGCGCATCGCTTCTTACTGGGACACCTGGGGCTGGATCCGCTTCCAGGAAGGGCTTCTGCCCGAAGCGGAAAAATACGTGAGATCTGCGTGGATGATTCACTCTTTCAGCATCGATGCCGACCACCTCGGCCAGATTTACGAAAAGCAGGGGCGCAAGGCGGATGCGATTCGGATGTATCAAATGGCCCTGGCCGCCGATTCTTCGAACACCGAGACGCGGGAGCGGCTGGCCAGCTTGGCTGGGGCAGGCGCTAACATCGACACCATGATCGAAGAAGGTCGCGGCCTGTTGAAGGATGCCAGAACCATTACGGTGAATAATTCTCATCAAGCGGAGGGTTTCGCTGAGTTCTGGATTCTCCTTTCCCCCGGCCCCACAGTGCGCGGTTTAAAGTTCATTAGCGGTGACGACGAGCTTGCTCCGTTCGCGAAAGACTTGGAAAGCATTTCCTATCCGAATACCTTTCCAGAGGCTACGGAATTGAAACTGTTGCGCCGGGGAAGGCTCGCTTGCACCCGCTCTTCTCCTGATTGTCGGTTGCAAATGATCTCCTCGCAGACGGTGCCGACAGACGACATGGCCGTGACCACACCTTCGGTGGCTGGAGACGTGGGGCGCATCCGCGTCGGCGGAAATGTCCAAGCCGCGAGAGTGCGCAATAAAGTTCCGCCAGTTTATCCCGAGGCCGCCCGGCAGGCACGCATTGAGGGCGTCGTGAAATTGCGCGTGATTATCGCCAAAGATGGCACCATAGCGCACATGGAAGTCGTTTCGGGGCACCCTCTGCTCACGCAGTCGGCGCTCGACGCCGTCCGACAGTGGGTCTACGAGCCGACGCTGCTCGAAGGAAAGCCCGTCGAGGTGGACACAGAAATTGCTGTCTTCTTCCAATTGAATAAGTAAGCCCAGAGGCTCTTAGCCAGCCACCTTGCAGTCAGTTGGGATCCCAGCGTCAACCGTAGTGCCAGCCCTGTCGCTCAAAAATTGCTCTTAACGGCCCGTTCTTCCTATACTATTTTGCTCTAGGCCTTGCCTAGAATGATCTATGACCGCAGGCCCGGAGCAGACTTCCTGCGACCCGGGGAAGGGTTCGGCGGATGTTTGACCTTGACCGAAATAATGTCTGCAAAAGCCGGGCACGCTCGCAATCCTCGCCGAGATCTCACCGATTGGCTAAACTAATGAAATGTCTCTTGCGCTAACGCCGAGACATTACCTGCTGTAACTCTTTCGTTATCGTTTCAGCGGTTGCGTCTTCTTGACCCGCAAGACATGAGATCATCCGCCGTGTGTAGACGAGGTCGATACTATGCCTAGGCAAGCGCCTCTCGTTAGCCAGTACATTGAAAGAATAAGCCGGGATGCGGTTGAGAAGTATCAAGATCTTTTCCAGCAATATGTGAGTCATCGCCAGGGCGTTTACGCCCTTTACAGGCGGGACAAACTCTACTACGTCGGTCTCGCCAGTAATCTTAAATGGCGTCTCTACCAACATTTGAACGATCACGTTCCTCGTGGGATCGTTTTAGCGTGTACTTCACTATCGGCGACAAGCATCTTAAAGAACTTGAAACTCTTATCCTCCATATCACCGGGAAACCGCGTGGGAATAAGAACAAAGGAAAGTTCAAAGATTCAGAAAATCTAAAACGCACACTCAAGAGGGATGTTAAGAACTATCAACGCAAAGAATTGCTGGATTTGATTGGCCAGGATTTCAAAACGGATCTCGTCAAGATCTCGGGGAAGGCAAGAAGTGGACGCCAGCCAATCTTGGCTCCTTATGTCAAGAAACCCTTAGTGCTTCGTGCATCTTTGAAGAGGAGAAAGTTCAAAGCCCGTGTTCGTAAGGATGGGTTGATTAGGTTTAGAGGCAAATTATTTAACTCACCATCTGCGGCTGGAATTGCTGCCTGTAGGCGTGCTTGTGACGGCTGGTATTTCTGCAGATACGAGCGCGCACCAGGTGACTGGGTTAAGCTGAATGAACTTAGGAAATAACGGCCAGAGAAGCCAATGCCGATGTCGGTGATGTGCCGGACGCTCGTCCGGTTGCTCCCCGCGAGTCGAACGTCTGACAGACCGCCAGACGCTCATTCATGAAGTCAATTTATTTAAGTTGTTTCGTATGAAATAGATAACGCACCCTGCGATTTCTCACAAGTGCTCAGAATGAGCTAAAACTCGAGGTTGAAATCGAAGAAGAATTTACCGTAAACTGTTGAGAGTG
>DATHIB010000067.1:0-4886 GCA_035490055.1 Candidatus Limnocylindria bacterium
CAGGTCTTTCCGGCGCAACTCCAGATCGTGCAGCGATTGGTTCACGGAGCCTCCTATCTGAATGTCTATACTCATTCAGATTATCAGCCCAAAAAAAGAAAAACACAACATCCACCTACAAATTTGTCGCACACCCGTTTCAATCGTGTCAGCGGTAAATTTTGACGGAATCAGCCTGGAGGAAAAAGGAATCCGGTTGGCTCCAGCATGGCCTTACGATGCCCCGCGCGCGTTCAGGTGGATGTGTATCCTCCGATTCAGGAACCGATCCGGTACTCACCGGTACTCACACTGCGCCGCCTTTTACTCGGAGGTACGGTTTTTGCTAGGATTCTCATTGTTGCTGCACGGTGCAGGGATGACACCGCAGCAATTGCCACTACTTTTCAGACGCTCGCGGGGCAGGAGACTACCGAATGTCACTCATCGATCCACCTGCCGATAAGCCAGATAGATCCCGGGCTATGGCCTTCACCATCGCGGCGCTTGTGCTGGTCGCGATTGTGGCGCTGTGGTATACGTTTCGCTACTACCCGGAAAAGAAAGCGGCCGAGCGTTTCTTTGATGCGTTAGTTGCCGGCAATACGGACTTGGCCTATCAACTCTGGAAACCTGGCCAGAGCTATACGATGAAAGATTTTCTCGCCGATTGGGGACCCCAGGGTTACTACGGCCCGGTGAAGAGCTACAAGATTATCCATGCCAAAGCACCGGGAGGCTCGAATGCCATTTCTGTTTCGGTGGAGATAAGCCCGTACTCGCCGATTCCGGATATTTCCGACGTGGAAAAGAGCCGTAAGACCAGAGTCGTCGAAATTTGGGTCTTGGCCGCGGACAAATCGTTCAGCTTCCCGGTTCCCGGTTCCTAGCCGTCTCTTTTAAGAATACATACACCCCGGCTACCGGCGAATGTCGTCGAGCGCGTGCACAAGTTCTTCCGGGCTGACGCTGGCGGTGCCGAGTTTGCCCACGACGACGCCGGCGGCAGTGTTGGCGAGCATGGCAGCGTCGGCGAGCGGCGCCCCAGCCGCAGCAGCAAGGGCCAGGACGCTGAGAACGGTGTCGCCTGCCCCGGTGACGTCGAAGACCTGCCGGCCGGTTGCCCCGCGTTCGATACCTGGCTGGCCCACGCGCGCGTAAGTCACTTCAAAACTCGTCGCAGGAACGTGAAAGTGACGCGCTGGGGTCTCCTCGAAGAGGCTCATTCCCTTTTCACCCTGGGTGATCAGGACGGCGCTACAGCCGAAATGTGCGAGGAGCGCGCGGCCGGCCTCTTCTAGGGATTTTTCATTGCCCAACACGCGGATAAACCACGCTTCCTTGTCGTTGCAGACGATGGCTCGCGCGCCGCGATACGCGTATAACCTCGAGGTCTTCGGCTTCACGAAAACGGGAACGTGCAATTGATGTGCGGCGCTCAGAACACGATCGGCGAAATCGTCGGTGATCAGGCCTTTGTCGTAGTCGGAAAGCACCAGCGCGTCAAGTTTCTTGAGCGCGGTAAAAAGCAGCCGCAAAAGTCTTTCCTGGGTTTCGGAGCGGAGCGGCTCGCGGCGCTCGCGATCGACGCGAACCACTTGCTGGTGCCGCGCGATGATCCGCGTTTTCACCGTAGTGACGCGTTTCGAATCGGCGATGATGCCTTTGTCCGCAATACTCGCGTCGCGAAGACATTTTTGCAAGGCGCGCCCGGGCTCGTCGTTTCCGATGACTCCGAAGACTTCCACGTGCGCGCCGAGCATAGCGATGTTTGCGGCGACGTTGCCCGCGCCGCCCAGGCATTCGCTCTGCTCGACGAAATCGACCACGGGAACGGCCGCTTCCGGCGAGAGCCGCGAGGCCGTGCCCCAAAGGTAGCGGTCCAGCATCAGGTCGCCGAGCATTCCGATGCGCTTGCCGCGCAGGCGCGGGATCAATCGTTTCAACCGGGGAACGGCATCGGCAATGTTGGTGACCATGCGGGCGCTTTGATTTTTCTGTTCCTCGATCGGCTACTCCTCGGCGATTTTCGCTTCTTCCGGCATCATGACGGGAATTTCATCGCGCACCGGATAAACCCGGCGGCAGGAGCCGCACTTCAATCCCGAGCCGTCACTCAGCAGTTCCACCCGCGTCCTGCAAACAGGACAAACCAGAATGTCGAGAGCATATTTCGGCAGTTTCATTCGTCTCTCCGTCCGAGATTCGAGCGTTCGTTTATGTGAATTGGCACTGTACCAAACGCTGTCGGGCGGGAGCAACTGCGCTCGATCGCCCTCTTCGAAGACCCGATGCAAATACCGCGCCGGTGACTCCCGGGCCTCGCTGCCGCGCAATCGCCTTGACCCCGATCAAGACCGGGCGTAGCGTCTTCTTATCCCCCGCGGAATACCGGAGCCACCCATGAACTTTCCCCTCAAACTCGACGAGCCGGAGAGACTGTTCCGCGCGTGCAAACAATTCATCGTGTTAACAGCGCGCTACCGCAACATGAGGCGCTATCAGAAGATGTTTTGCGGCTTGCTTAGGATGACTTGGCCGCTCGCCACAGCTTTCGCGCAATCATCGTCGACCCAGGCTCAACCGCCAGCCCAGGTTCAGCCCGCAACCCCCGGCCAGCCGGCGCAAAAAGAAGATTCGCTGGCGGAGGCGGCGCGCAAAGCCAAAGCAAAAAAGCCAGTTGTGGCGAAGGGCAAGGTGTATACCGAAGAGGATCTGTCGGGACTGAAAGGCCCGGGCGTATCCGTGGTTGGCGAGGCGCCGAAGAAGGGCGCGCGGCGCGCGCGGCCAACGGGTCCGGATGGAGATGGGGGAGAGAACAGTGAAGAGTACTGGCGCGGGCGCGCGCTGGAGATTCTGAGCCAAATCGCCGCCGTGGACAAGGCGATGGCGAGCATGAAGGACGATATCAAGAAGCACGGAAGCGGCGGTTTTGACGTGACAACCGGGATGAAGGACAACATCGCGTACATCAATGACAGGAATGGCCAGTTGAAAGATTTGGAGAAGCGCAAAGCGGATCTGCAAAAACAGCTGGACGAGCTGCAAGACGAGGGTCGCAAAGCGGGAGCGCCGGCTTCTTGGTTCCGGTGAGTGCGAGCTGCGCGAGCCGATCACGCTGAGACGTAGCGAAACGCACAACTTTGCTCGCGCGAACGTATTAAACTTTTGTGCAAGAAAAGAGACCGATACCAAAACTGCCCCTCGGACCAGTAGTTTTTGGAACGGCAAACGCAGTAAGCTGACGGCGATCGCTGGTTTGAATCCCTGACTGTGGGAGAGCACCCGTGTATTGCGACCGCTGTGGACTGAACTTCCTGCCCAAACAGTCCGTGTGCACTCGATGCAAAAGAGTGCCGACGCGGTACTGGTTCCAATTCATGAGTTTGGTGACGATTTTTGTGGCCGTGCTTTGCAACACGGTTCTGGGCTTGTTCTTGTTGCCCAGGCTGGCGATGTCGAACCACGGGCGCGTTTTGTTTCGGGGATGGTACTGGTTCAACCAGCATGCGGCCATGTATGGCTGGGTACCCCTGGCCATCGGGTTGCTGGTCTGGGACTATTTCGTGTGGAAAGAAGCCCGGCCGAAGGTCAAGGGCTGGTTCACGCGCAAGCTGCTGACGTTCTCGCTGGCGGCGGGCGTAGCGCCGCTGCTGCCCTGGTGGATTCCGGCGGGCCAGCCTCCGTCGCAATTCTTCGATATGATCGGCCGGCACCCCGGCGTTCCCGTCATGCTGGCATGGAGCGTCGTGCTGTTTGTTACCGTTCTTCTCTGCATCGATCCCGAATCGCGCGACCATCTGCTGGGCCACGGGAGAACGTTGAGCCTTGTCAGCACGGGGATGCTGTTGCTGGTGCTGACGATGACGGTGGTCGGCTGGTCGCTGACGTACTGAAAAGCGGTTGCCGCTGGGAACCCCCTCCAATCATCATGGAAGCTATCTTCGTTCCCTGCTCGCTTCCCGTCCCGACCCGGTCGCGGTAACCGCCAACCGTATTGGCGCATTTACGGAGGGCCAACGGCCCCACTTAAGATAGCGGCGGTGAGAAGTCCGTCAGAACGAGAAACGTGGAATCAACCTTCTCAACGATCTTCCCATTGGCTTCGGACTTATCGCGGACACTGCGCCATTCGGGATCATCGCCAAAGGCCTTCCAGTTGGCGGTAGCGGCATCGCGGCTAGGATGCGCGAGGATGTAGACGAGTGTTTTGCCTTTGAGGGGTTCTTCGGTGGGCGTCCAGTAAGCCACGTTTTTCATTCCGTGCTTCTCGAAGAGCTTCGTGGTGTGCTCGCGAAAGCGCCGGAGCAGGTCGTCCAGCTTGCCTTCGTAAGTGTGATAGACCCGGAGTTCGTAAACAGGCGTTGCGGATTGTCCGGAGCCCGCCTTCTCTTGATCCGAGGTCAGCCAGGCCGCTATTGGGAAGAACGCTACTGCGGGAAGCGATTGAAGCAATGTGCGTCTTTTCATGGCAGCGATTCTAGCAGAGCTTTTGAATGATGGGCAGGAAAGCGGCAGGACGACAGGGATTCGATTTAAGCGAATCGAGGGGATGACAGCGGGAGAGAAAAGAGCGAGATGTGTTGCCGGTTCCCTGCCCCGTTGAACAAGAAGCCCGCGATGACATCCTCGGAGGCATTCCAATGGCGGCCATCGCGGGCCTATTTCCAACTTTCACTTTTCAGGAAGAAACTATAACACCAAACCAGGTTCCGTCTGTTCAAAATTGGACATGTTTCAAACCAGAAGCCCGAAAGCAAGGCGAGCTAGGAAGAGGTGCGGAAAGGTCTAACAGAGAGGTGCAAAGAAATAATCGCGAAGAGAAAAAGGGTACGGCGGCCATCGCATTCGAAAGGGAGAGAGGGTATAAGAAGAAGGCGCAGAGGAAGCGGGGCTCCCACGCGCCC
>DATHIB010000068.1:0-13685 GCA_035490055.1 Candidatus Limnocylindria bacterium
CCCGGCCAGCGTGATTGTCGCTGCGGGAGCCAGCAGCGCGACGTTCACGGTGAGCACCAGCGCGGTCACCGCGTCCACTCCGGTCACGATCTCCGCATCGTATGCTGGCGTGACCAAAACGGCCTCACTCACCGTGCTGCCGCAGGCCCTTCCAACTCTCTCTTCGCTAACGCTGAATCCCACGAGTGTGACCGGCGGATCTCCTTCAACCGGCACGGTGACGCTGAGCGGGTCAGCTCCCGCTGGCGGCGCGACAGTCTCCCTCTCCAGCAGCAGCACATCCACGGCAACGGTCCCGGCGAGCGTGACTGTCGTTGCGGGAGCCAGCAGCGCGACGTTCACGGTGAGCACCAGCGCTGTTACCGCGTCCACTCCGGTCACGATCTCCGCATCGTATGCTGGCGTGACCAAAACGGCCTCACTCACCGTGCTGCCTCAAGCCCTTCCAACTCTCTCTTCGCTAACGCTGAATCCCACGAGTGTGACCGGCGGATCTCCTTCAACCGGCACGGTGACGCTAAGCGGGCCAGCTCCCGCTGGCGGCGCGACAGTCTCCCTCTCCAGCAGCAGCACATCTACGGCAACGGTCCCGGCGAGCGTGACTGTCGCTGCGGGAGCCAGCAGCGCGACATTCACGGTGAGCACCAGCGCCGTCACCACGTCCACTCCAGTCACCATTTCCGCGTCCTACACCGGCACGACCAAAACAGCTTCACTCACCGTAGCGCCTCCAGGCACCCCCGCTGGAACTTACACGCTTACAATCACGGGAACGTCGGGCACCCTCAGCCACTCCACAACGGTCCTAGTTACGGTGAACTAAAAGGAACTTCGAGCACCTAACCCATTTCTGGAATTCAGTCAGAAAAAACCATCTGTCTTCGACTGCTAGCCTCGACTGGCCATAAGGCCAATTACGCTCAGAGCAAGTTCCATTGCCACTCCCCAGTCCTAAATGGATCCTAAGAGAAAGGGAAACTATCCCCGTGCAACTGCCAAGGACGAATGAGCGATGGGCAAGTCGAATACTGAGTTCAACTGGAGAGTGGCGCGCAGTTTTGCGCTCGCGGCATGCCTGGCAGGCGGTTGCATGGCTGCGGGCTCGCAAGCACAGGCACAGGCTGCATCTGCATCACAGGGATCGGGCTCGAATTCCCGATTGTTGAGTGCGAACGAAGGGCGGGCGATCGTGGATGCCGCTCGGGATGAGGACCAGCCGGTGCGCGGCGCTCAAGACTGTTCTCACCTTGTTCATCAAACGTATCTCAATGCGGGTTTTGAGTACCCGTACGCGAGCTCGTTCGAACTTTACGCGGGGAACGAGAATTTTGAGCGGGTGAGAAAGGCGCAGCCGGGGGACTTGATTGTGTGGCCGGGCCATGCCGGTATTGTCGTGGATCCGCTACAGCACAGTTTTTACAGCTTGGTGAGTACAGGCCTAGAGGCGCAGGATTACGAAGGGTCATACTGGAAGTCCCGTGGAAGACCGCGCTTCTATCGGTACAAAGTTGAAAACGCGGAGATGCCGACTGTAGTTAAGGCGCTGGCGTCCGCTCGAGCCTCAAAGTCCAAGAAGCCGCGCGAAACTGCGCCGGCGAGCGAAGAGCGATCCCCTGTCGCGGCTTCCGCTTCCAATAGGCCGCCGAAGGCAGCTTCGGAACGGACAAAGGTCGTGTATGGTCTGCCGGCCCTGCGTGAACCAGCCGTTGCACCCACTACGTTTGAAGTTCCGCAGAGCATAATCATCGCCGGGGGAATCAAGCCGCCAACGAGCAGCCAAGTTGCTGAAGGCATCTCTGAATTGAGCAACGCCTCGGGAAATGTCTTGCGCGCGGATGACCCCACAAAATTGGCGCTGCCGGTGGTCATTTTCGAGCGGCTTCACGTGGAGCGCTTGGAAATCAAACGGGAGCACGGATGGGCGCATCTGCAGATTGATTCTCGAGCGACCATAGCGGGTGGAGAAACGGACTATAAACGGCGACGCGAAAAAGTTCGTTGGGAGCTTCGCCGCACAAAATCGGGCTGGGAGGCGATCACCCCGGAGGATCGAGCGTATGTGCCAAACGATGTGGCCGTGCGCAATCTGGCCGCGCAGCTCGCGCGGCTGACCGAAAGGGACAGCGCTGAGGCAGATCAGGAGACAGTTCGGCGCCAGGAGTCACAGCTCGCCAATCTGCTAAGTGCGCTGCTGAAAAACAAGTAGGCCACTTATCGGGCAGTCAAAGGCTCTGGAAACGCAGACGCGTTGCCAGCGGCGGAGAGGAATCGGAAAAGTCCGCCAAGCGTGGCCGTCCTGAATCTGATTAGTGGAACTAATGCTTCTGCTCTGGGATGGGAGTTGTGTTCGGTGATTCCTGAGGCAGAGCAAAGGCCACGTAGACGCCGCCCGAGTGCGACTTGGGATCTTTGCCGCCGCCTGCGGCGATAACAACGAATTGGCGGCCGTTCACTTCGTAGGTGGCGGGAGTGGCGTTGCCGGAGAAAGGGAGAGTCGCTTCCCAAAGCAGCTCACCTGTGGATTTATCGAAGGCGCGGAACTTCTTGTCGAAGTTGGTTGCCCCGATGAATACCAGCCCGCCTGCGGTAATGATTGGGCCGCCGTAATTTTCCGTGCCCGTGTTTTTTTGTCCCTTCGACGCCAGTTCCGGGTATTCACCCAGCGGAATTTTCCAGACATACTCGCCGGTGTTCAGATTGATAGCGTTCAGAGTGCCCCACGGTGGAGCAACGCCGGGATATCCTTCCGGGTCGAGAAATTTGTGGTAGCCGGTGAAGCGATAAGGCATGGACGCTGGAGGCTGTGCCGAGCTTGCGAGCTCTTTGCTTTCGCCACTCAGCAAAAAGCTGACCAGCGCGGAGATTTGATCCTCGGTCAGATTCGGAAAGCCTGGCATTCGTCCTTTTCCGTTCTTCACGGCCGTGGCAATCTGCACGGGAGTCAGCCGCTCGCCCACTCCGATCAGGGAAGGCATGGCGGGAGGCGAGCCCGTCATGTTTTCACTGTGGCAGATACTGCACTGGCTCATATAGATGGCGCGCGGGCTATTTTCGCCGATGTTCGGGGAGAGAGCGCCGGTCCATGCCATCTCATTCGAATTGATGTAGATGATTCCGGCCTCTGCATCCACCGCGGGGCCGCCCCACTCGCCGCCACCGTCGAAGCCCGGAAAAATCACCGTATCTTTTCCGACGCCGAACGGAATGAACTGCCCTTCACTGCGGAATTGATTGAATTTTTCCAGCGCCCACTGATGGGCTTCCGGCGTGCGCACGGTCAGAAGATCCTCGGTGAGAAGCTGGCGTGCAAAGGGCGCGGGGCGGGCGGGAAGCGGCTGTTCAGAAGCAGCAACTTCGCCGGGCATAGTGCTCGGAGGATACTTTCGGGACTCGATGGAAAAAAGAGGCTTTCCTTTGGCGCGGTCGAAGAGATAGACGAAACCTTGTTTTGTTGTTTGCGCTACCGCATCAATCTGTTTTCCATCGCGCATCACGGTGAGGAGCGCGGGCGGTGAAGGGAAGTCCCGGTCCCAGAGATCGTGGCGAACTCCCTGAAAATGCCAGATTCTCCTGCCCGTCCGTGCATTCAAGGCAATCAGACAATTAGCGAAGAGATCGTCGCCGAGGCGATCGGCGCCGTAGAAATCAAACGCGGCGGAGCCTGTTGGGACATAGACAATGCCGCGCCGGGAATCGAGCGCCATTCCGGCCCAATTGTTCGCGGCCCCGCTGGTCTTCCACGCATTCTTCGGCCAAGTGTCATAGCCAAATTCACCGGGATGCGGGATGGTGTGGAACGACCAGCGCAGCCCACCGGTTCGAGCGTCGTAGGCGCGAATGTCGCCGGGAGGCGCAGGGAGAGTCTCGGGGTTACGGCCGCCGAATATTATGAGGTCCTTGTAAACGATGCCTGGGCTGGTCAGATCAACAGACTGAGAGCTGGCAGGTTCGCGGCCCAGGTTTTCGCGGAGATCGATTCGGCCGCCGTTTCCAAAAGATGGAATCGGTTTGCCCGTGGCGGCATCCAGGGCGTAAACGAAGTTCATCACGCCGACCAGAATGCGCTTGTCTTTGCGATTAGCCCAGTAGGCGAGCCCGCGATCCGGTTGCGTTCCACGAATTCCAGAGTCGAACTTCCACAAGAGCCTGCCTGTCAAGGCATCCAAGGCGAAAACTTTTTGCGTTGGAGTGATTCCGTAGAGCACGCCCTCGACGATGATGGGGCTCGTCTGAAGACCACCTTCCTCCTGCGTATCAAAGCTCCATGCAACGGCGAGGCGCTTGACGTTGCTGCGATTGATTTGCGCTAGCTTGGAATAATGATTGTTCTCCGGCGCGCCGCCGTAGGCCGGCCAGTCTCGATGTTCCTGGCCGGGTTCATTGTTGTGTGTCGGTGTGTTTGCCGCGCGGGCGATCGACCCGGCCGTGGTGACGATCAAAGACGGAACCAGAATTAATGTGCAAATCGCGAGGATTTTCGCAGTGCGTTTCTTTTTCATGGCAGCACGAGGAAAGAGGATAGCACTCCTGCAAAGCAAGGCGAGACGCAGATAAAGAGAGGGGTCGTTGCATTTACTCTTCTATTTCCAAATGCAGCGCGCAGCGAAGAAGGCATTACCGTGTTACGTGGCGCAGCTCGGGCTATCCTTCTCTCCCTTCGTTTCATTGAGAGTAATTCTATGCAACCCCGCAGAAACCGCAGGGGTCACCGTGGTCTTGCGGACGCGGGGAGTTGGCGCAGCCCCATCACGCGCATGAGGGTTTCCTGGACGTGGACCAGTTCGCGCTGACGTTCGTGTTCTTCCATGGTGCGGTCGGTGAGAGCTTCTTTCAACAGAATCAAGTTGCGACGGAATTCGAGCTGAGCGAGAACCAGGCGGCTTAACGCTTTCAGGGCCTCCCTTTGCTCGGGCGCCAATTCGCGCGGCGACTGGTCGACGACGCAGAGTGTGCCCAGGGCATAACCGTCTTCGTTGATAAGAGGAGCGCCGGCGTAGAAACGGATGTGTGGGTCGGAAACGACAAGGGGATTGTCGCGAAAGCGCTCATCCAGGAGCGCATCGGGGACGACGAAGACATCGGATTGCAAAATCGCGGTGGAACAAAAGGCGATGTCGCGTGACGTCTCTGAAGCATCCATGCCCACGCGTGACTTGAACCATTGGCGGTCTTCGTCGATAAGAGAAATCAGGGCGGTGGGCGTTTTGCAAACAAACGAGGCCAGCAGGGTGAGGTCGTCGAAAGACTGTTCCGGGTCGGTATCGAGGATGGCGTACTTCTCCAAGGCGGCAATTCTGCCCTCTTCGTTGACGGGCTTGGCGATGACCATGAGCCACCTCCTGCACGATCCCTTGGCCTGGGTTGGATCCTGGCCGGGGAGGGATCATACTCCAAAACGGAGAATATGGCGCGCCAAGCGAGTCCATGCCCGAGTGACCGGTGCAAAGGCCGCTGGTTGCGGCAACTCTCTGGAGGTGAGCTGCTCGAATGGCGGCAATCTCGATTGCAATATTGCTCGACTTCCTGCACGTATTCGCTAGAATCCACCCGTTTGATCCGGGGCGAGTTATGGTTTTCCAATGGAGATGGACATGAGGATTGCTGCGCGTGCGCGATCTATCGGAATTGCAACTGCTCTATTCGCAAGTGCAATTGCGGCGGGACCAAGAGCAACCGCGCAAGAGAAATACACGCCCACGCCGGCGAACCTGGAGGCACGCATCTGGTTCCAGGATGCCAAGTTTGGAATGTTCATTCACTGGGGTGTGTACAGCGTGCTGGGCGATGGGGAATGGATCATGGAGACGCGGCCGATCAATAGAACGGATTACGCGAAGGTGCCGGCGTTTTTCAATCCGATAAAGTTTGATCCCGCGGCGTGGGTGGCGCTGGCGAAGGCCGCTGGCATGAAATACATCACCGTCACTTCGAAGCATCATGACGGATTTGCGATGTTCGATTCGCGCCTGACGGATTGGAATGTCGTGGCGCGGACGCCGTACGGCAAAGACGTGATCGGGATGCTCGCCGCGGAATGTCACAAGCAGGGCATCAAGCTCTTCTTGTACCACTCACAACTGGATTGGCATTCACCGGATTATTTTCCGCGCGGGCGCACGGGACATCACGCGGACCGTCCGGATTCCGGGAATTGGGATGCCTACCTGAATTTCATGGACGGACAGTTGCGGGAATTGTTGACGAACTACGGAGAGATCGGGGGCATCTGGTTCGACGGAATGTGGGACAAGCCCGACGCGGATTGGCATCTTGCCCGCACGTACGCGCTGATTCATCAACTGCAGCCGCAGGCCATGGTCGGCAGCAATCATCATAAGAATCCTTTTCCCGGAGAGGACTTCCAGATGTTTGAGAAGGATTTGCCGGGCCAGCACACGACAGGTTTCAACCCCGAACAATCGGTCAGTGCGCTGCCACTCGAAACCGCGGAAACCATGAATAACTCCTGGGGATTCAATCTGACGGATGAACATTACAAAAGCCCCGCTGAATTGATTCGATACCTTGTGCGTGCGGCGGGATCGAACGCGAATTTTCTTTTGAATGTGGGGCCGATGCCGAGCGGCGAGATCCAGCCCGAATTCGTACAGCGCTTGAGGGAAGTGGGACGATGGATGAAGCAGTATGGAGATTCGGTTTACGGAACGCGAGGAGGGCCAGTGACGGGGGGGCCGTGGGGCGTGACGACGCAACGGGGCTCGACGGTTTACGTTCACGTCCTGGATTGGAATGGTCCGGTGCTGGCGCTGCCGGCGATGCCGCGGCCGGTTCGTACGGCGAGGCTGCTGCGCGATGGGAGCAGTGTCGAATTCAGCGCCGTCAATGGAGGACTGGTGCTGAAACTGCAGGAGCCGAAACCGGAAGAAGTGGATCGCGTGATTGTTCTTGAACTGGAAGCTGCGAAGTAAAAAGCCGTATGCCTAGCGCTATTTTGTGCTTCTTGCGGTTGTGCTAGTCATCGAGGAAGAATTCGTTTTCAGCTCCACGGATTGAAGAGAAAAATATCGGAGGCCGAGAAATCGGAGACGTTTCTCGTAACCAGAGTCAGGGCATGGACTTGAGCAGTCGCCGCGAAGAAGGCATCCATCACACCGATGGGCCTGCCGACGGCGGAACATCGGCTCATGACGCTTCCCCAAGCGTCGGCGATCATGGCTTCAATGATGAGGAGGCGGCCCTCGAAGCGCAGAGGTAGTTCTTCGCGGAGCCATGTTTCGAGCCGTGATCTGCGGGCGCCCGCGGGCAGCCGCTCGGTGCCATACCGCAGTTCCGCCAGGGTCATTGCCGAGAGATAGACACGATCTTCGTCCACTTCAGCCAACCAACGAATGACGCTTGGGTCCGGCAGAGGCTTCATCCATTCCGAGACAACGGTTGTGTCCAGCAAAAAACTCACAGGTCCAGCTCGCGGGGAGAGTCTTGGACTCGCTCAAGTTGCAAATTGGAATCGCGCAGAGGCGAGGCGGCAAAAAATTCCGCAAGGTTTCCAACGCGGCGGGTCTTGCGCTCCCATTCTTCAGCCGAGACGATAACGGCGGTGAGTTGGCCGTTACGGGTAATGGTTTGCGGGCCGCGGGATCGGGCACGGTCGAGGACTTCGCTGAATTTAGCTTTGGCTTCGGCTACAGTCCATTGGCTCTTGGGCATAGGGAAACCTCACGCTGCAAATAGTCATCATAGACATTATAGTCATTTTCGGAGCTGAGGCAAGAGGAGATAAAGGAATCCCCCGACTAGCGGGAAGAACAGCAGTTGAGCCTCCGAATGACTTGGCGGATCGCGGCTCAATTCAGGGATTAGGGAAGGATTCGTCGAGCTTGAGGATGGGGACCTGACCGTTCGAGTGGAAGGTCCCGCCAGTGGCCGTCTTGGCTTCTTTCATGGGATTGTCGGGAAGGAAGTGATAGATCTCGGTGACGAGGCCCGTGGAGGCGAGAGTTTTTTCGACGTAGTCGCGCTCGAGATCGATATCGGGATCGATCTTGTGGGTAATGCCGTTGTTGCGCTCGTCGCGTTCGAATCCGATGTCGTGGGTGGCGGCGCCGACCCACAGGGTTTCGCCGTTGACCTGGAACGGCGCTTTCCAGATGCGCAGGTGATTGCGCGATCGGACGACGCTGATGGGCTCAGCGTGCGCCCAGCCGTAATCTTGCGGGCGGCCAAAGAGGTAGAGCTGGCTCATAGGCATGGTCAAGTAGGATTCTTTCGAAAGACTACCAATGATGCCGTGGAGAACGGTGTCCCTGACGTCAGCATCGACCTTCACCCAGCCAGCGGAGGTGAAGAGACGCTGCATAGCGGCTTCGGAGCCGAGAACGAGAAAGTTGACCATGTCGCCGGCATTACCCTCTTTGTCGCTGACGCGCCGCGGGATTTTCGAGAACAGATTATTATCGATGCCGGGAAGTGAGCTGACTTGCCTGGCAACCACGCGCGCGGTGCCGGCTTCGGGCGAGTAAACTTCAATGCGCACGGCATAGTTGCCGTCGCCAGTGTCGTCCGCGGTCTGATTGATGCCGACGGATAGGCGGCCCGAGACAGGGGCAATAGCATCGCGGCGTGCGCCGATGACAAACGGCTGAGCGGTCTCTTTATCGCCGATGCGGCCGATGAGCGCGCCGCGCCCCGCCTCATTAAGCGGCAGAGCGCGGAGAAGGTCTTTGAAGCCGCGCGGAAGGCCGTCTGGGCCGTTGTCTTCCTTCGCGTCGGCGTAACGGAGCGTGCCGGTGGCGGTGATGAGCAGTCGCTCGCCAGCTTGAATGTCGATGGTGGTATCGATCCAGGATTCTTCACCGGTCAATTGGACTTCCTGGGAGAGGCGCTTTTTCCCCGGGGGCGTTTGCGCGGAAGAGGAATTCTGCGGGTCCAGCTTGGGCAAGACTTTCTGCTGTGGCGGCGCCGTTTTCTCGCGGACGAGTTGTGCGCCAAGAGCGTGTGGGCAAACGGCGGCGACGAGGGACAGTCCGAGAATCAATTGCGTTTTTGCCATGAGAGGTCGAATCATGGGAGCGGGCCATCCCGCGCAGATCCAGGGAGCATCTCTACTATTATAGATGCTCGGGGCAGGCGCAAGCGTTGTCCCGATCGAGCAATCGACTCGCATGGCGAAGAACAGAGGATAACGCGGAGACGCAGAGGCCGCGGAGGGTTCGCAGAGAAGAAGCGGGATTCCTTGACGGAGTGCGTTGGGGGCTTGTAGATTGGCAAGATGCCGTAGCAAGAGGACATAGACCGCGTCCAGATATGCCCTTCCGTGCAGAGAACCGCGACAGGCGGAGATAGAAACGTCGACTGGCCCCGAATGAGGACTGCGGCAAAAGGCATGAAAAAACTTCAACGACAGATGCTGTTGATTGGACTGTGCGCGGTGATGGCGCTACCGGCGGCTGGGCAGGCTCAGGCGCCCGCGCCAGTACCAGCGCAGGTGCAAACACAAACGTGGCCCGCGGTGCAGACGCCTGGGCCACGACCGCGCACGAGGAGTGCTCCGCAGGGCACAGTAAGTGTGGACGGCAGCGAGGCGATGTTTACAACGATTTGCGCGCTGCTGACAGCGGGTTTCGAATCGAACGTCAGCTCCGATAATTGGACGGCGTTCCGGGCGCAGATGCGGGAGCGCTTGCGGCAGCAACAAGGTCCCGCGGTGGAAGCGGTGCGGGAGTTTTACCGGCAGCATGAGCTGCGGGATCCCGGGGCCACGCTTTCAAGGTATTTGTGGTTTGGCTTGGTGTCTGGGCCCGCGCCCGCGTTTCAGCCGGTTTTGAGGCGCGATGAGCTGCCGCCGGAAATCATTGCGCTCGAGGGTTTCAGCGAGATCCTTTCGAACTATTATCGAGAACAGAAAATCGGGCAACTGTGGCGGCAAGTGCAGCCGATTTATAACCGCGAAGTCGAGCGGCTGCACGATCCGGTGTCGCAAATTGTGTTCGTCGCGTCGGGATATCTGCGTGAAATCCTCGAGCCGTCCGGGCCGCGGACATTTGCAGTCGTCGTCGAGCCGCTGGTGGGGCGCATCACCAACGTAAGAAATTTTGGGGATCGCTATGCGCTAGTGCTGAGCGGCGGAGAAGAGATTCCGGCGGACGTCGTCCGTCACGCGTTTCTGCACTTCCTCCTGGACCCGCTGCCGATGATGTATCCCCACGTGACGGCAGTAAAGCGTCCGTTATTCGAGAAGGCCGCTGCCGCGCCGCGTCTGGCGCCGGAGTTAAAGGACGACTATGCGTCGTACTTTGCGGAATGCATGGTGCGCGCCGTGGAACTGAAACTGAAGCGCATGTCCCCCGGCGAACGGGAGGCGGCGATGAGCCGGGACGATGAAGACGGGTACGTTCTGGTGAAACCGCTCTTCGTGGCGCTGCCCAAATTCGAAGACTCCGAACCGTCGATGAAGCTCTTTTTCCCGGATTTGGTGAGGGCCATTGATGTAGGAGGTGAAACGAAGCGGCTGGCGGCGGTGAAATTTGCGCCGTCCGAGACGACCAAGCTGTTGGACAAAACAGCGGGTGAAGAGGTGGCGCGCCGGAGAAGCGCGGCGCCGACGACGGTGCCGAATGATGCAGAGGTCATTACGGCGCTGACGGAGGGGGAGCGGCGCATCGCGGAAAAAAATCCGCGCGCGGCGGAGACATCGTTTCAAAAAGTTCTGACGAAATATCCGGATCAAGCGCGGGCGTGGTACGGAATTGGATTGGTGGCGCTCCTGGATCACGATGCGGCAAGAGCCAAGCAGGTATTCGGGCGCCTGACCGCCGGTGAACATGCGGCGACTCAAGATCCCATGGTGCTGGCGTGGTCCCACGTCTACCTGGCCCGGATTTACGATGATGAAGGGAATCCGGAAGTAGCGAAGATGGAGTATCAGTCTGTGCTGAGCGTGGAAGGCGGACCGGAGCAGGCCAAGCAAGCGGCGCAAAAGGGGCTCGCGGTGTTTGCCGGAGATAAGCCCATAGCGCGACCGTGAACAAAGGTCGATTCTTGCCCGGCGGAGTTGGCTGATGAGCCGAGGTGGCTCCCTTTAACAAGATCCAGTGAAGGAAGAAGGAACGAGGAGAAGAAGGATGAGAAAGACGTGGAATATCTGGTTGGGAGTGGCAACCGTCGCGGGATTGCTGGTATGCGCGAGTGGAGTTGCAGCGGGGCAGGGAAGCCAGAGCCAGCCTCCGGCCCAGCAGAGCGACAAACCGAAGACCCCGGAGGTTACACCTCTGACGCTGGATGCGCCGGCGCCGGTGAATGCGGAAGAAGATGCCGCATACAAGGCTTTTCAAGCCGTGAATCCGAATGATGCTGCGAAGAAGATTGAGACCGGTGAAGCATTTCTCCTGAAATATCCCGAGAGCCGTTACAAATCTCCCATCTACGGGGCGCTGACTTACGCGTACTTGCAGGCGGGGAATACGCAAAAGATGCAGGAATACGGAGAAAAGGAAATCGCGTTGGCGCCCAACGACGTCTCTACGCTCGCGCTACTGGGGCAGACACTGCCTCGGGGCTTGCATGGGAGCGCATCCGATCCCGCTGCCGTGCAGGTGCTGGCCAAAGCGGAACAATATTCCAAGCAAGCCATCGAGATTACACCAACGCTCCCCAAGCCCGAGAATATGACCGATGAAGCCTTTGCGTCCGCGAAGAATCAGACGCTGGCGATGGCCCATAGCGGTTTGGGATTGGTGTACGTGCGGCGAGGGAAGCATGCAGAAGCGATTCCCGAGCTCGAGCAAGCCGTGAAGATCGATCCGAATCCGGACCCCGTGAATTACTATTTGTTAGGTATGGCGAACAAGATCACTTCGCACTTCGATGATGCGGTGGCGGCCTTTAACAAATGCGCAGCCATGACGGGGCCCATGCAGGGGACATGCAAGACTCAGGCCGAAGATGCGAAAAAGCTTGGCGCGACGCAATTGAGCGCGCCGAAGTGAGCCAGACCGCCGGCAAGGCGGAATTTATGCAAGAAGATATCCGGATCGCAGACGGAGCGTTTGAGGAGAGTTTGGGATACAAGTTTTCAACAAGAGAACTCCTCGAGAGGGCGCTGACCCACAGTTCAGCAGTCCCCGAATTGCGCTCAGCAGGCGCCGAAGAGCCTGTCTCTGCCTTGCTTCCCCGGGACAATGAGAGGCTGGAGTTCCTCGGAGATGCCGTCCTCGAGCTGCTTGCGAGCGAATATCTCCTGGTGACTTTTCCGGAGTGGAGCGAAGGGCAGCTTTCCAAAAGCCGCGCGCGAATCGTAAATGCAGGCTCCCTGGAGGGCGCTGCGCGCCGGCTCCGCCTTGGGGAGCACTTGCGGGTAGGGCGCGGGGAGGAGAAAACCGGCGGGCGGGACAAGCAGACGCTGCTGGCTGATGCCTTCGAAGCAGTGGTGGCTGCTGTTTACCTCGATGGCGGACTGGGTGCCGTGCGCGAGGTGTTGCGAAAGGTGCTGTTCGAGCAGGCGCTCGAGGAGCGCGGTGAGCGCATCTCGGAGTCCGATCGCAAATCCGCCTTGCAGGAACTCTTGCAGGGTCGGGGGCAAGCAACGGCGGAATATCGCGTGGCCGGAGAAAGCGGTCCCGACCACCAAAAGGTTTTCCAAGTCGAAGTTTGGATTGAGGGGGAGTGCATGGCAACAGGCGAAGGCAGCACGAAAAAAGAGGCGGAGCAACGTGCGGCCCGGAGCGCTTTGGAACAACTCGAGCGTCCGGAAGCGAAAGGCTGAGGCGGAATGCCGGAACAGACAGTGACAGAAATCGAAGAACAGGCGCCGGAAAAAAAACAGGAGCACCGCGCGGAGCAGACCACGATTTCCGAATATCTGGAGTCACTGCTGGTGACGGTGATTCTGGCGCTCTTCGGCACAAGTTTCATCGTACAGGCCTTCAAGATTCCGTCGGCATCGATGGAGGGCACGCTGCTGATCGGCGACCACTTGCTGGTGAATAAGTTTATTTTCGGCGGCACCGGCGCCTGGTACGAAAAACTGCTCCCGTACCGGCAACTGGAACGCGGCGACATTATCGTTTTCAAGTACCCCTACGCGGATCACCAGCATTTCGTGAAGCGCGTCATCGGCTTGCCTGGAGATCGCTTGAAACTGGTCGACGGGGATGTGTACATTAACGGGAAGCGCTTGTATGAACCGTATGCGGTTCATGATTCGTCGGCATCGTACGATCCGTTCAACTATTCCTTCCCTTCCATTAGAGGCCAGATGATTTCGCTCAATGCCATTCCTGAATGGCGCCCTGAGATCCGCAAGTATGTTCAGGGTGACGAGATTGTCGTTCCTCCGGGGAGGTATTTCGCCATGGGTGACAACCGCGATCACAGTCAGGACAGCCGCTACTGGGGATTTGTTGATCGTGATGCCATCATGGGGCGGCCCTTCTTGATTTACTGGTCGGTGGAAGCGAAAAGCAGCGACTATAGCGGTGATACCACGTTTTGGTCACGATTGACCGGCATTCTTCAAACGCTGGTTCATCTGCCGTCTCGAACGCGATGGGGCCGGATGCTCCATACGGTGCATTAGGATTTCATTCCTAGCCCGAGTTTACCGCGCTCGCCTGATTTGATGTAATTCCCGCAACAGGGCTAAGTGCTTCCGCGCCCCATTTGGAGCGGTTCGCAGGCCAACTCGCTTCAGCTCACGTAGCCAGTTTGTGTATGACCTAATCTTATTA
>DATHIB010000069.1:0-11793 GCA_035490055.1 Candidatus Limnocylindria bacterium
GGAACAGGTCTTTCCGGCGCAACTCCAGATCGTGCAGCGATTGGTTCACGGAGCCTCCTATCTGAATGTCTATACTCATTCAGATTATCAGCCCAAAAAAAGAAAAACACAACATCCACCTACAAATTTGTCGCACACCCCGCGCATTCACGCGCTCGGCGGAGTTGTGGCTGCCGAATTGTTATTTCGCCCATGATTCCCCACCCTGTCCCTACCGAAAACCTTATACGGCGCGAACGCCTTTGAAATCAACGACATTCAAGAACAGGAAACTGAGACCTCAACGAGTAAGGCCATTGACAATGTTACATTGCGTTGAAACTTGCCACCGTATCAATTCGTCAGAGACACGCTTCCGTCCTCCCACTCGTCTGAATCTGGAGACCCATGCCCAATACAAACGAAAACCCCGCTCGATGCCAGTTCACGACGGTTCTAGGAGTGACCAAGACGAGAGGCCTGGTCCACCCAGACCAGAACGTTCTCAACGCAATCCAGAACAGCTTGTGCAGGGTAGTCCATCGATGGCGAGGTCGTTGCGCGTGCAGAGCCAGCAGTTGCCGACGAAGAGCCAGGTTTTCGAGGACGAGGTCCTCGCGCGAACGGCAAGCGCTGAACATCCAGCCGAGGAAATGTCGGAGCGACACGATCATAGCAAGAATCTTATCGGAACTATCCGAATTCAGCTCTTCGCCAAGTCATTCATTTTGCAGGTATACGACGTTTTGGCGAGGCACAGGCCTACCCTTATTCTTACCTCTTGAAATCGTATGCATGAATCATGCATACTGATACATATGCGGACGACTCTGAACATTAACGATGACCTCCTCAAGCAAGCGGCACGGCTCAGCGGTATCACGGAGAAGACTGCCGTGGTTCACGCCGGACTGGAAGCCCTTGTGGCCCGTGAGAGTGCTAAGAGGCTGGCGGCAATGGGCGGCAGCGAGCCGCGTCTGCGGAAAATTCGACGCCGCCGTCCTCGGGCCCTTCTGGCCAGCGGCTGATGCTTGTGGATACCTCGATCTGGGTGGAGCATTTGCGCCACGGCCAGCTCGAGCTCATCTCGCTTCTTCATCGCGCCGAAGTTCAGTGCCATCCTTTTATTATCGGCGAATTGGCATGTGGATCCATAAGCCACCGCTCTGAGATCCTGCAATTGCTCCGGAGACTGCCATCCGTGCCGATCGTGGAGAATGAGGAAGTGATGACGTTCGTCGAGCGGCATCGCCTCATGGGTCGGGGTGTTGGCTGGGTCGATGTACATCTGCTGGCGTCGGCGGCATTGGAAAGCGTACTGCTCTGGAGCACCGACCGGCGGCTCGCTGCCATCGCGCGATCACTTGGAATTTATGGTGCGCCGTGAGCCGTAGTTGGAGTCGATTTCATAATCGAGCTTGGGACGCGTTCTGAGGCAATTGTCTCGACCGCCAGTCTGTCTTAGTGGCAAAGTCGTGGAGGCCGTTTACCGCGATGGCCACGAGCGGAGGGCTGCGGTAGGCCCGGAACTGGCATACTGATTGGCACTGGCGACCTCGAAATGGTTCGAAACGCCGGAACGCCCCTGCCGCAAGCGCCTGAACGGACAAGAAAAAAGTGGTGGCGCGCCCGGGGGGACTCGAACTCCCGACCTTCTGGTTCGTAGCTACGCAGTACAAAACTCTAAGTGCCGCTGCTGGTGTCGCTTACAGAGGAACGCGCCATTTATCTCGCTCTTGAGTTGGGCCGATGTTGGACTGAAGCGGTTGGTAGCAAGGTTGTGGACGCTCCGTTCAAGTGAAATGCGAGTGGCTGCGCGTGATGATCTCCCAGCTCGCGCCTTTAGGGCGTTGACCAAGTTTATTCGATCCAGGGACCTGTCCTCCTCTGAACTCCGCTACGGCTGAATATCGAAAGTCGTCCATGTAACTTGTTACGCGACCTCCTCGTATATCATTCATTTCACAGGCGCTCCTAGTCTTAGCGAGGCACAGCATATTACGGGCAAAACAAGTAGTCAACGATCAAAAGCCACGATCAAAAGCCCCGAGGCGCGGCTCGAGCGCGGACTTTTCTTGAACTCGAAGCGCTGCCGTGATCGACGATTTGGCGATCGAGAATCACAGTCTTGACGATATTTTCGCTTTGCTTGTTTGCCTCGAGGGATTAGGATGCCAATTCAATTTAATCCCTGTGGAGGAAACATTGCGAACGATTGCGCTCTTAGCTCTTCTCACCTTGATGGTCGCTCCTGCATTTGCGCAGAAACAAAAGCCGAAGAAATCCGCTGAAAGCGCATCTGAAAAAAAGCAGGAGAGTTCACAGGCGGCGCCTGCTGCGCCCGCAACTGCCCAGAAGGACGATGAAGAGGATAAAGGCCCGTGGAAGGCGCTCAATTATCGCCTCGTCGGGCCATTTCGCGGCGGACGCGTTCTCGCCGTTTCCGGGGTCGTCGGCCAGGACAACACCTATTATTTTGGCGGCGTGGCAGGCGGCGTCTGGAAAACCACGGATGGCGGCCTAAATTGGAAGCCTATCTTTGACAAACAGAAGGACGCTTCGCCTTCCATCGGTGCGCTGGCGGTTTCTGAATCCGATCCCAACATTATTTATGTCGGCACCGGGGAAGCTTGCATCCGCGGCAACATCGTCGGCGGAAACGGAGTGTACAAGTCCATCGACGCCGGTAAGACCTGGAAGTTTATTGGGCTGGGCGACACGCATGCCATCGGCCGCTTGATCGTGAACCCGAAAAATCCGGACATCGCGCTCGTCGCTGCTCTGGGGCATCCTTTTGGCGACAACGAAGAGCGCGGCGTCTTCCGCACTCGCGACGGCGGAAAGACCTGGGAAAAGGTCCTGTATAAGGATGCGAAGACCGGCGCGATCGACATTACTTTCGACCCCAGTAATTCCAATATTTTGTTCGCAGCTCTTTGGCAGGCCCGGCGTACTCCCTGGAGCATGGACAGCGGCGGTCCTGGGAGCGGCCTGTACCGCTCCGCGGATGGCGGTGCGACCTGGAAAGAGGTCAAAGCGCACGGCCTGCCCGAAACGGTTTTGGGGCGCATCGGCGTAACGGTTTCCGGAGCAAACCCGAACCGCGTTTGGGCGGTCGTGGAAGCGGAGAAGGGCGGCATTTACCGCTCCGATGACGGCGGCGAGAACTGGCAGCTTCTCACCGACGATCACCGCTTCCGCCAGCGCGCCTGGTACTACTCGCACATCTTCGCCGATCCCAAGTCCGCTGACACCGTCTACATTCTTAACACCGGCGTGTACCGTTCGAACGATGGCGGCAAGACTTTCAATCCTTTGCGCGTGCCGCACGGCGACAATCACGGCCTGTGGATCGATCCCACAAACCCGAAGCGCCTCATCAACTGCAACGACGGCGGCGCCACTATCTCTACCGATGGCGCGCAGAGCTGGACCAGCGTTTACAACCAGCCGACCGCGCAGTTTTATCACGTGACCACTGACAATCGCTTTCCTTACTACATTTACGGCGCGCAGCAGGACAACTCTACTGTGGGCATCGCCAGCGCCAGCACCGATGGTGCAATCGACCGACCGGATTGGTACGACGTCGGGGGCGGCGAGAGCGGGTATATTGCACCTGACCCCACAGATCCTGAAATCGTGTACGCAGGCTCTTATGGCGGAGAAATCACGCGCTACGATCACCGCACTGGAGAAACTCAATCCGTCAACCCTTGGCCCGTGAATCCAATAGGTTGGGCCGCCGCCGATGTGAAGCACCGCTTTCAGTGGACCGAGCCGATTGTGTTTTCGCCGCACGACCCCAAGACTCTTTACTTCGCCGGCGAAGTGCTGTTCAAGACCACCGACGCGGGCATGAGCTGGAGCATCATCAGCCCGGACCTGACTCGCAACGACAAGCAAAAGCAGCAAGCCTCCGGCGGCCCGATCACGAAAGACAACACCGGTGTCGAAGTGTACGACACGATTTTTTCCGTTTTGGAATCGCCGGTCCAGAAAGACTTGATCTGGGTGGGAACTGATGATGGTCTGATGCAACTCACTCGCGACGGCGGCCAGCGCTGGGAGAATATCACGCCCAAAGGGATGCCGGAATGGGGCACCGTCAGCATGATCGAAGCTTCGTCAAAGGATGCGGGCACCGCATACGTGGCTGTCGAACGGCATAAATTGGACGACTTCGCGCCATACATTTTCAAAACCACGGACTTCGGTAAAACTTGGACCAAGCTTGGGAATGGCCTTCCCGCGAATGCCTATGTCCACGCCGTGCGTGTCGATCCCAGGCGTGCCGGCTTGCTCTTCGCGGGCACTGAGTCCGGCGTTTTCGTTTCCTTCAACGATGGCGAGCAATGGCAGCCGGTGCAGTTGAATCTGCCGCTCTCGCCGGTGAACGACCTCGTGGTGAAGAACAACGACTTGATTGTGGCCACGCACGGCCGCAGCTTCTGGGTGCTCGACGACATCACGCCGCTCGAACAATACGGTGACGCCGTGGCGCAGGAGGCCGCTCATTTGTTCACGCCTGCCCATGCAAATCACACGGTGTTCCGCGGCTCTTTCTTCCGCGGCGGCGGCAATACTGGCAAGAATCCCCCGGCTGGGGCGGTGATCGACTACTGGCTGAAGACTTCTTTGAAGAAGGCGGACGACAAGAGAGAATCTGAAAAAAAGGACAGCGATTCAAAGACATCCGATAGCGAAGCACCCAAGATTACGCTCGACATCCTCGATGCGTCTGGCAAAGTGATTCGCCACTTCCCCAAGAAGGAAGAGGAAGGCGAGCAAGACGAAGGCTTCGGCGCGCCTGATCGCAATGCCGGCATCCTTCCCGTCGACGCCGGACTGAACCGCTTCGTATGGGATCTCGATTATGAAGGCGCCAGCAAGGTGCCACACGCGCCTCTGTGGGGTGGCAGCACCAGCGGGCCGCGGGCGCTGCCAGGCAACTATCAAGTAAAGCTCACGGTGCTCGGTACGAGCTACACAGCACCGCTGGAGATCAGACCCGATCCGCGCCTGGCCGTCACGCAAGGCGATCTGGAAAAACAGTTCGCGCTGCTGATTAAAATCCGAGACAAGGTTACTGAAACCGATGACGCGATCAACCAGATCCGCGATTTGCGGGAGCAAATGAACGCCATCAACAAGCGACTGAAGAGCGACCCGCGCGGGAAGTCGATTGCTGACGCCGGCAAATCCGTGGATAAGAAAATGACCGAGGTGGAGGAAGCTCTGATCCAAACGAAGGCCAAGAGCGGACAGGACGTTTTGAATTTCCCGGTTCGCTTGAACAACCACCTGGCGGCGCTGGGCGGCGTGGTCTCCAGCGCCGATACCGCGCCAACAAGGCAGTCCTACGAAGTGTTTGATATGCTCAGCAAGGCTGTTGATGAGCAGTTGGCGAGGTGGAAAGCCATTGTGGCCACGGACGTGAAGTCCTACGACGACTTGGTCAAGCAGCAGGAAATTCCCGCGCTGATCGTGAAACAGGCCACGGAGACGCGCTGAAACCTTAACTCTTCGAAAATCTGCCGACGCCGGGCATGGCCGTGGAATGACGAGCCATTGGTCAAATCGATCCGCCATGTGTCCCTTCCGAAAATTCTGTGCAGCCTGTGGCTGGCGAATTGTCAATTCGCGCATGATTCCTCGGGATTCCCCGTCCTGCTACGATTCTTCGATGCGCAATCTGGTCGTTCTTTTCATCCATTTCATCGCCACCCTGGCCCGGTTGCTCGGTCCTGGCGGCGTCCGTTCCCTCATTGCGGAGTCGCTTCTCCTCAAGCACCAACTCCTGATCCTGAATCGCTCCCGGCAACGATCGCCCAGTCTGCCCTCGTCGGACCGCATCCTCGCCGGCTTGCTGGCGCTCTTGGTTCGTCCAACTCGTCTGCTCCGTTCCGCAATTGTACTGAAGCCTTCGACACTGCTAGCCCTTCACAAAGCTATGAGCACGCGAAAGTATCGGATGCTGTTCTCCTCAAAACGTCGTCGGAAGCCCGGCCCGAAAGGACCGAGCGCAGAACTCATCCAGGTGGTCTTTGAAATGAAGCAGCGTAATCCCACCTGGGGCTGTCCGCGAATCGCCCAACAAATGGCCTTGGCGTTCAAGATGCAAATCGATAAAGACGTGGTTCGCAGGATTCTCGCCCATCACTACGTGCCGGGACAGGACTCCAGTGGCCCATCCTGGCTGACATTCCTGGGCCACATGAAAGACAGTCTTTGGAGTATTGATCTATTCAGGTGCGAGTCGGCCACGTTGCGGTCCTACTGGGTCCTGGTCGTCATGGATCAATACACGCGCCGGATCATTGGTTTCGGCGTCCATGCGGGAACGCTCAATGGTGTCGCACTCTGTAGCATCTTGAACCGCGCCATTCGAGGGCAACGCTGGATGCCGCAGTACCTCAGTTCCGACAACGATCCGCTTTATCGGTTCCACCGATGGCGAGCCAATCTGCGGGTACTGGAGGTGACGGAAATCAAGTCCATCCCCTACGTTCCCCTGTCCCATCCGTTCGTGGAAAAGCTGATCGGCACCCTTCGACGCGAGTATTTGGATCACATGTTGTTCTGGACGACGGCAGACCTTGAAAACAAGCTGCTCGATTTCAAAACCTACTTCAACAACCATCGCACGCATACCGCACTAGAGGGACGAACGCCGGATACGCCCGTGTCACGACCAGTAGCCAATCTCGACTCGTTTCGATGGCAACCTCACTGTCGTAACCTGTATCAGACACCAGTGGCTGCGTGATTTTCCAAAGACTCTCGATCGCTGCGGTCTCCGGTAAACCTTGGGAAGACTTCCAATTAAATCATCTGGTGTTTGCATTCTCGGTTGCAGCGTGCTTCGCGGATCCGATCGTTTCACGGCCACTGCGTGCGCTCCGAGAGTTAGACCCAGCCCATTTTCGCAGCGCGATTGTCGGTGAAATCGGCCAACGTATCAATTCGCCAGAGACGCGCCGCGGGAGTGGCCATCCTGTGAGAGATATTACCCAGGACCGTATCCGCCAAGGCTGGCGTGCCGCTGTGATACTTTCTCTGTCTTGGTTGGCGGATAGCTAATCCCGCCAAAGAAGCCGCCAAACATGCCGCCATTTTACTGTTGCAAGCCACATAAAACGATGATATAAAACGACTTGAAATGAACAAAGAATCCGCCAAATATCCCGCCATAAAGGCTGCCAAAATGCCGGTCATTTCGCGGGCAGAGGATCGCGGGGAATCGATTGCCGAGATGGAGCCTCTGCTGATTGGTGAAACCAGCCGGTTTCGTGGTCCTATGACGGACCTCGCCGTCGAACTCGTGCAGAAGTCAGCGAGGTTTCGCGGTAGTCTGCCCGAGAGCTTGCTGACCTCGCTTGCCGACCTTGTGCGGGCGATGAACTGCTATTACAGCAACCTCATCGAAGGGCACTACACGCACCCTATTGATATAGAGCGAGCACAGAAAAGCGACTACAGCAAGGACGTCGGCAAGCGCAATTTGCAATTCGAAGCGAAAGCGCACATCGAGGTCCAAAAATGGATCGATGAAGGCGGCCTAAACGGGCGTGCCACCACAGCAGAGGGGATTTGTGAGATCCATCGCCGATTCTGTGAGCTGCTGCCTGAGGACTTGCTTTGGATTGAAAACCCAGAAACAAAGGAACGCGTGCGCGTTGTCCCCGGCGAATTACGTATGCGGGATGTTAGAGTTGGCCACCATGTTCCCATCAGCCCCGGCGCTGTGCCTCGATTCCTAAAGCGTTTCTCGGAAGTTTGCGAGCGTTTGGGTAAGACGGATTCGATTCTGGCTGCCGCCCCGGCGCATCACCGCCTCACGTGGATTCACCCGTTTTTGGATGGCAACGGGCGTGTAGCGCGTCTTATGTCGCACGCGACATTTCTAGAGGCGCTGGATACTGGTGCTATTTGGTCCGTGGCACGTGGCCTAGCGCGGAACGAGGTTGGCAACTACAAAGAACATCTTGCTGCCAGTGATGGGCCCCGGCGCAATGATCTTGACGGTCGCGGGAATCTGAGCGAAGAAGCACTCGCGGCGTTTACGGAATTCTTTTTGAAGGTCTGCATCGATCAGGTCAACTTTATGGAGAAGTTGATGCAGCCACAAGAATTGCGCGGACGGATTCTCTCGTGGGCAGACGAGGAAATCAAACTCAAAAATCTACCACCAAATTCAGGGCGCGTGCTCGAAGCCCTCCTCTATCGCGGTGAAGAGATGCCCCGTGGTGAAGTAGACATCGCCACTGGAACGTCGGAGCGTAGTGCGCAGCGCATCGTCTCAGCACTAATCGATAAAGGTGTTCTCGCCTCTGACGGTCCCAGAGCGCCGCTGCATCTCGTTTTCCCGGCTGCGCTCGCGCCGCGCTGGATGCCAGGATTGTATCCGCCTCCTTCGTCGTTACCATCATCGGCGATATGATCGAGATCACTTCGCTAGAATTTCAAATTTTCCTAATTTGGCTGATCTACTAAACGGGACAAATCTGTACATCATTCAAGCGAAGGAAAGTCGCGCTGCCGGAGCACCAGTAGACAGCCGTGCCGCAGGAGCGCCAGTTGACTGCCGAACAGCATCAATCGTTCCTCAAAATTCACGCAAGAATGGCACGTTTGGACCCGGCGAGTAACGACTTCGGATGTGTGGCTGGCGAATTGTCAATTCGCCCATGATTCCTCGGGATTCCCCGTCCTGCTACCGGTAGAACGTCAGCAGGTTCTCCCCCGCCTCCTCCAGAGAAGCCGCTACTCCCGGACACTGCTTCTTCCATTTCAGCAGAAACGCTTCCCGCGCTTTCTCCGCGGCGGCCAGGGTCTCGGCGTACACCATGCGGTGATAGTCTTCGCGCACCGCTTCGTGCGTGTGCTTCGGTGCTTTCGCCAGCAGGTTGCGCAGCTTGTGCACGGTGCAGCGCTGATGCGCCACGCCAGGCCACAGTCGCTCCAGCGCCGCCGCCAATCCCGCGTTGCCGTCGCTGATCACCAGCCGAGGCCGGCCCAGTTTCCTGGCCACCAGATCTTCCAGCAGCAACTGCCAGCCGTCGGTACTTTCCGCTCCCGCATTCATCAGGCTCAGCAACATTTTCTCGCCGTTCTCCCGCACCCCCAGCGCCACCAGTACTGCCAGCGAAACCACTTTCCCGCCGCTGCGCACCTTCGGATAAATCGCATCCAGGTACAAATACACGATCTTCTCTTCCCCGAGATCGCGCCGCTGCCAGGTGCGATAACTTTCTTCCAGCCGCAGCACCAACCGCGACACCGCGCTCTTGCTCAGCGCCGCGCCGCTCAGCAGCGGCTCCAGCGCCCCGCGAATCCGCCGCGTGTTCGCCCCCGACAGATACACGCCCAGCACGCTTTCCTCGACCTCCCGGCTGCTCCGCCGGTAGCGCGGCACCAACTGGCTCTGCCATTCGCGCTCCCCGCCATCGCCCTCCGCCAGACGCGCCCGCGGCACTTCCAGTTGGATCGTGCCCGTGCGCAACGTCAGCTTCCGACGCTTCGACCCGTGCCGGTAGCCCGCCCGCTCCGCCACGCGCTGGCTGCGCGGCGCACCCAGCGCCCCTTCCACTTCCTCCTGCAAAACCATCTCGATGATCTCCCGCACCCGCTCCCGAATCGCCATCTCCAACCCTTCCCGCAGGGAACCCACTTGGCCCACTTCCCTCGCAATGCTAGTCTTCGTCATGGCGTATTCCTCCTGTGCCCTGAACCTCCATTTAAGAGATTCCGGGCTTCTCCTTTAAATGACTTCTCAGGAGAATACGCCTTTACGCTTTTCTACAGGAATCGGGACAGAACCTACTCATCTATGTAACATGTTACACAACCTCTCCGTAAGTTCAGAGCTCCTGACATACCCCTAAAAAGCGTCCAGAATTGGGGTTTTTCGAAAGTGGGGTGCGGACCTTAAACTGTCCGCTTTTGAGTCTGGGATCGTAGATTTGAGCGTTTCCGATTCTACGGGATCCGAACGAACAAGTGCCCATCTTTTTCTTCTGCTGATCCCTCCGGGAGTGCCACCGGCATAGTTTTTTGCTTTCCTGGGTGCGGACCTTAAACTGTCCGCTTTTCGAATCCGTGGAGTTAGAACATGCTAAGAAACCATGAGCCCGGCGGCACCTCAAAAGGAGCTTTTTGCCCACCCTGCCCCTACCCCCGGTACCGTCTTCGTAAACGATCGCGTTTGCGTTGAGACCGAGCAAGGCCAACGAGTGCTCTTCGTCCATGGCATCGTCTTCTCCCATTACTCAATTCAAGATCGTTCGGCCGAAGCCTACGCCATGGTTCAGCTTTTCGAGTCGGGATACGCGGATCAGAACGATATCGCACGTTGCTTCGGCTACTCGGCCCGAACGCTTCGCCGTTATCAAGAGCGTTTCAAAGCCGGTGGACTCAGCGCACTCGCGCGCCCGCGGGGACGGCCTGCCGCCCGTTCTCCCGTGGACAAGAAACTTCACGAGCGAGACCGCACCATTCTCCGTCTCAAAGCCAAGGAAATGAGCAATCGTTGGATTGCCGGCCGGCTTGGGCTTAGCGAAAAAGCCGTGCGCAAGAGTCTCCGTCGGCTCGGCTGGAAATCTGGTCCTGAAGCAAGCCTCTCCTTCCTGCCGGAAGCCAGTTCGCAAGTGCAGTTGGCCGTGGTTTCCGCAAGCACGTTGCTCGAAATCCCAATCTCCGTTACGGAACAGCCTCCAGATAAGATGCCGCAACTGCCAAGCGCTGCGGCTGCAGAAAGTCTCGACGCCAACCCTCTCGATCGGTCCATGGATCGTCTTCTTGCGGCCATGGGGCTTCTCGACGATGCCCTTCCGGTGTTTGCTCCCACAAGAAGTTTGCCAAGAGCAGGTGTTTTGTTGGCCATTCCTTCGCTCGTTGCCAGTGGCCTGCTCTCCACGGCCGAGAAAATTTACGGCAGCCTCGGCCCTGCTTTCTACGGACTGCGAACGACTCTGGTTGCCTATGTTCTCTTGACGCTTCTGAGGATTCCCCGGCCGGAGACGATCAAAGAGTATCCGCCCAGGGAACTGGGTCGTATTGTCGGTCTGGATCGCATGCCGGAAGTGAAGACGCTGCGCCGCAAACTCTCTCGTCTCGCTTCTCTAAAAGGCAGTCATCGACTCGGCCGTGAGGTCGCTCGGCAGCGCATCGCCGAACGTGGGAAGGTGCTCGGGTTCCTCTATATTGACGGCCACGTTCGGGCTTACCACGGCAAACACACGGTCCCGAAGGCCTATGTGACGCGCATGCATCTCGCGGCGCCCGCAACCACTGACTATTGGGTCAACGATCAACGCGGCGATCCCTTGTTTGTTGTCACCGCCGATGCGAACGCCGCCATGACTCGAATGCTTACACCTGTGCTACGCGAAGTGCGCGAACTTCTGGGACCGCGCCGGCACTCCACCGTTGTTTTTGATCGCGGTGGCTGGAGTCCCAAACTGTTTCGGGATCTGCTGGCCATGGGCTTTGACATCTTGACCTATCGTAAGGGGCGCATCCGCCACATCGCCGAAGAGAGATTCACTCGACACAAGGCCAAGTTGGATGGTCGGCCGGTCGAATACCTGCTCAATGACCAGCCCGTTCGCTTTCTCAAAGGAAAGCTGCGACTCCGTCAGGTGACCCGCCTGACAGAGACCGGTCATCAGACGCCGATTGTGACAAGTCGCTGGGAGCTACGCGCCATTGTTGTTGCTCATCGCATGTTCGAGCGCTGGCGTCAGGAGAATTTCTTCAAATACCTGCGGGAGGAGTATCTGATCGATGCTCTCGCGGATTATCAAGTCGAAC
>DATHIB010000070.1:0-2750 GCA_035490055.1 Candidatus Limnocylindria bacterium
GCTTGAGATCTGCTCCTGAAAGCCGATTCCGAGGGGCCTCCCCTCATCTATCGCGCAGCTTATCCACACGGTTTGTTAGTTCATGATCGAACTCCTTATCCGTGTGCTTCCTGCAGCACACTTTGGTCAAAAAACTCGTCCGTGCTCTGAGCCGGAAATCATTGCTCAGCGAACATTGATGATAAATCAGGCCCGGGAGGCCTTTTGCCAGAGGAGATTCCGGGCATCCTTAATACATGTGCTGATCGTGAGGCGTGGTACCGCGAAGGCAAGGATGTCCAGAGATTGTTGCCGTTGTTGTCAACCTATTTGGGTCACGTTGACATCCCCAGCACCCAACTCTACCTCACGATGACTCCCGAGCTGTTACACGAGGCCAGCCAACGCTTCGCCCAATATGTTTTCGGGGAGGTGAGCCATGGCTGACAGCAGCCGACTCGGTCCCTGGGTCCGTCGCTTCCTTCTCGAACACCTGATCAAGGAGCGGAATCTGTCCCGAGGCACGCGACAAAGCTATCGGGACACCTTAACTCTACTGATTCCTTTCGTCGCCCGGAAGGTCCGCAGGAGCGTCGATGCCATGGAGGTGATCCACGTATCTGCCGACTTGGTGAGGGTGTTCCTTCTTCATCTGGAGGAGAGCCGGGGCTGCGCCATTTCGAGACGGAACCAGCGCCTGGCAGCCCTCCACTCGCTGGCCCGCTTCGTGGCCCTGCACAGCCCCGAACACATCGCTTGGTGTGAGGAAATCTGCCTCATACCTTTCAAGAAATGCACGCAGACACCCGGCGATTATTTGGAAAAGGTTGAAATCGATGCCCTCCTCGCGGCCCCCAACCTCAAGACTGCGCAGGGGCAGCGCGATCACATTCTCCTCCTGTTCCTCTACAACACACGCGCACGTGCCGACGAAGCTGCACAGGTCCTCGTTGGAAACCTGTCTCTGGCGAATTGCTATTTCGCCAGAGACAGGTTTAGACGAGGGCCAGAATCGGCTGAACATCGCCAGCCGGGGTCCGCCCGTCTGTTGACACAGTCAGGAAAAGCGGATACTCTGATAATCAGATTCATGAAGAAAACGAGCATAACCGTCACGGAAGCTTCGCGCAATTTTGCCGACTGCGTTAACCGTGCGCACTATCAGAACGTTACATTTGTGCTTCTGAAGAACGGTGAGCCGGTTGCGCGTCTTATACCCGACAACGAAAAAGTTTGTGTTGGCCGCGATTTGGCCGAGGCTCTGGCTAAAACCGACTTGCCGGAGAACGAAGCCAGAGTGTGGCATCGTGAGCTAGAAGCTGCCCGCAAGAGCCTCAAGGCGCCGGCCGACAAATGGCGATAATCCTGGACGCGGACGTCGTCATTCGGGGCGAGAAGGGTACTTTTGACCTGAAAAGCTGGGTGACCTCCCGTCCGAATGATCGATTTGAGGTTGCTGCAATCACGGTTGCCGAGCTATGGCATGGAGTGGAACGAGCGACCGGGACACATAAGGTCACGCGGCGGCGTTACCTGGACGCCGTTCTAGAGTCTCTGCCGATCATTCCCTACACCGAGCAGACTGCGTACGAACACGCTCGAATCTGGGCCGAATTGGAGGCCTCCGGAAAAATGATTGGCTTCTATGACCTGATCGTCGGGGCAACGGCACTGGAGCGCGGGAGCGACGTGGCCACCTTCAACAAGCGACACTTTGGTCAGATAAGGGGACTAAGCGTCATCGAACCGAAGTAGTTCCTCGCGAAATACCCGCCTTGCTCTCTGCCCTGTCCCTACCGAAAATGCTATCCGGTGCGAATACCTGTAAAATCAGTGATTTTCAAGAAGATGAAATTGAAGCAGGCTAACCAGGGGATCGGAATGATCGACAAGCTAGCTTTGGACGCGCGAAGCGGCGGTCCCACGCCACGCTGCGCATGCCACACCGCAAGCACTCTTACCTCGTCAGCGCGCCGGACATAGTAGACGTGATAGCGAGTTCCCTTGAGTAGGGCACGACGCGTATCCGGCACGGGAGATTGTTGATACAGGCGTCCGATGTGTGGTGCGTGGCCGACGATGTCGAACGCTGCCGCGAGTTCGTCAGCGAACAGGTTTGGTGAAGCAGGACGGTTTCTGCGCACCAACTGTCGATCTCGCGGATCTGGGCATCCGCTTCGGGTGTACTTCGGACCGGTATCCTCACCGCCGTCGGCGGAGCTCGTCTAGAATTTCCGCCGTCGGCCGGAGACGACTGGCCTCGGTGGATGTCCAGGATGCCAACAGCGCTTCGTGCAAGGCGCGCCGCTCCTCGCTGGTGAGGTCATCGCCTTCGTCGTCGGCAACCAGATCGACAACCGTACCCTCGGGCAAGGTTGCCGGCTCGTCGAGAACGAGCCGCCCCTTCTCGACACGTGCTCGGAGAGCGCTCATATGGCTACTGTACGGGATTCCAAGGTGCTCGGCAAGCGTTCACGCGCATTCACGCTCTCGGCGGAGCTGTGGCTGGCGAATTGTTATTTCGCCGATGATTCCTCAGGATTCCCCGTCCTGTTACGATTCTGCGATGCGCAATCTTGTTGTTCTTTTCATCCACTTCATCGCCACCCTAGCCCGGTTGCTCGGACCTGGCGGCGTCCGTTCCCTAGTTGCGGAGTCCCTTCTCTTCAAGCACCAGTTCCTAATCGTGAATCGTTCTCGGCAACGATCGCCGAATCTATCCGCGTGGGACCGCGTCCTTGCCGGCTGGATGGCACTCTTGGTGCGTCCAA